>NZ_CAJQUC010000003.1:0-854889 GCF_907163155.1 Candidatus Accumulibacter sp. ACC012 | reverse complement strand
TTGCGTCGAGTGTCACCGAAGCGCCGACGGAGCATGACATCAGAGGCCGCGGCGGCGAACGAGACGGCAAGAAGGACGGGAAAACGCGTGGTCGCAAGGTCACGATGACGATGACTGATCTGGTGTCCTGTGCCCGCAGGCACGAGCGCTTACGGCTGTGGCACAACATCATCGTGAAAGAACCGAGTAATTGGAAAAGCGCTGAAGCACTTCCCCGTCGCTGGACGCACGCATGGCTGTCCATTCGCGGCGGCTGTTGCCCACATTCTGCTGACAGGCTTGGCGTGGTGGCTGACCGGGTTCGGTCGGGCTATTGTCGGATGCCATGGAGCATTCGGAACCTCGCAGGGGCGTGCTGGCGCTCTGGATGCCTGACTTGGCGGCGGCGCGCGCGTCCACGCGGAAGACAATCACACCTACGGCTCCAGAAAGGCTGAATATTTCTCAGCGCTTTTGAGGGTGCTGCTCCTAGTTGGCGCCGTCAGCATGGCCTGATACGGCCAAGTCTTCGCCTATGGAATCCCCAGTCGCTTCGAAGATGTGGGGATCGGGTTACTGCGTTTCTGTGGTCGCCTCGGTGATCAATCTGGCAACCGCGAGGATTTTGATGACCGTGGGCCGAGAGCACAATTCCATTACTCTGGAAGCCGATGCGCATCACTGATGACCGATGTGTGGACCTCGGCGGGCGTCATTGCCGGCGTCGGCCTGGTCTGGTTGACCCGGCTTGGCTTTGGGTGGATCCTGGTCATCGCCTTGCTCGTTGCGGTGAACATCGTCTGGACCGGTT
Organism: Candidatus Accumulibacter sp. ACC012; assembly: GCF_907163155.1. Taxonomy (NCBI): domain Bacteria; kingdom Pseudomonadati; phylum Pseudomonadota; class Betaproteobacteria; genus Candidatus Accumulibacter; species Candidatus Accumulibacter sp. ACC012. The sequence continues at coordinate 854,099 of NZ_CAJQUC010000003.1, read as the reverse complement.
TGCAGCTAATGCGGCGTTCGCCGCCGGTCTGATGGATGTATCGCTACCGATTGGAAAAACTTGAGCAGATCCAAACGCTACTGGCGGGGTATCGCGACCAGGGGCTGGATTTCCATGCCTTGCGCACTCGCCAGTCAGGCAGTCGTACACTTCGTTCGTCTTGCACGTTTTGGTACGGGGAAGTGGACGGTACAGGAAGGCCACACTTGGGCGGAGCGCATCGAGGTCGAGATCCATCACTTCTTGCCACGCGCTCACGTAACGACCCACCTGGAACCACTGGAAGACCCCGTCTCAATGATCGACCAAGAGGCTTGATCGTCCGAGGCTCTGACCAGGCCAGGGCCAGCGGTTGGTAAAGAGAAGCGGCTCGTTACCCATCAGTAATCCGCCGTTCGAGCGCGCTGGTTTTCTGGCGACGCGATGCTTCTTCCTGGCCGGCTGCCGAGCGCGGCCATCCGACGCCTACGGGCCGCTCCCCCTTAGCGTGCGATTTTTCCCGTTTCGTTAGCTGACTCCATGTAAGGTTGCTAGCGAGCACGCCGCGTACCCATCAGGCGCCGGATATAGGTCGCCAACGACCAATAACTGGCGCCTGTCCAACCGCGCAATGATGTTGCGGATCATTGGCGCCATGATCCGGGTGGCGCCAGCTACCCGAGATTGGCCGACTGCTGTATGACGAAGCCGACCTTGGCCAGCAGGAGTGGCTTGAGAAAGCAGTAGTCCATGCCACTGTTGGTCAGTTCTACCACCAGTCACCTAGCTCCCCGCTGTGCACCGTCGGGTCTTCGGCATGCTCGAGCGTATCCAGAAGCTGCACGGTCCTGGCGTGCAGCTCCTCGGGATAGGAGATATGTAGGGAGTGTGGCTGAGCAGCGCGGGACATCAAATTCTCCTTCGACAATCGCCGATCGCGCAGGCCGGGGTCAGCCGCGGCTGACCGGCGACCACTCGCACCGTCAATGCCGGATGCAGATCTTTCCGAAATGGGCGCCGCTCTTCAGCCAGCCCATCGCTTCCTTGAGTTCTTCGAAGGCAAAGGCGCGGTCGACCACCGCTGCAGCCGATGCTGCTCGATCGCCCGCAGCATTGCCTCGAAACCGTCGCGATGGCCGACCGTGATCCCCTGCAGGCGGATCTGGCGCGTCACCACCAGCCCGAGTGGCGCAGCCAGGCTCGACCCGGACAATACGCCGATCATCGACAGCGTGCCACCCGGCTTGATGCAGCGCAAGGATTGCGGCAAGGTCTTCTCGCCACCCAGTTCGACGATGTGATCGAAGCCGCGCCCGCCGGTGATCGCTCGCGCCGGCCTAGCCCATTCCGGCGTCGTCACGTAATTGATCCGGCATCCGCGCCAAGTGCTTGCGCGCGTTTCAGCTTCGCATCGCTCGATGAAATAGCCGTCACGTGCGCGCCGAGTAGCTTCGCGAACTGCAGCGCGAATAGCGCCACACCGCCGCTTCCCTGCACCAGTACGCGCGATCCGGGGCCGAGCGTGTCGTAGGTGACGACCGCGCTCCACGCAGTAAGCGCCGCGCAGGGCAACGTCGCCGCCTGCTCGTCGGCGAGATGAGCGGGCACCTTGACGACGCCGCTTTCGGGCAGGCACACGAGATCGGCCATCATCCCGTCGGACCGGCCCGCCAAGCGTCTGTGTCAGCCGATCGAGATCGGGGGCGCCGGCCAGCCAGCCCTGGTAGAAAGCAGGGGCATGCGCGATCGCCGACGCGCACCCGGCTTACCCCTACACCGACCTCGACGACTTCGCCGACACCGTCGGAAATCGGAATCAGCGGCAGTGTTCCCGGTAACGACCCGTAGCCGCGATTCGGTACGACCAGGTCGCGGTAGTTCAGCGAAGCCGCCTTCATCCGCAGCAACACCTGCCCCGGCCCGGGCTGCGGATCGCGCCGACTGGCCAACTGCAGATGGTCCATACCCCAGTCGTCCTGAATTTGGAAAACTCTCATCGCGCGCGCTCCTGGCGAGGTTGAAGGCGCCCACGCGGTCGCTTGTTGCTCGCCGTTCAAGTCATCATCGTAGGCGCCGCCAGCGCCTCGTTCGGCCTGATCGCCATCGGTTGTTCCTGCAACATGAAGACAGACGCTATTTTGTCAGTAGGGACTTGAAAACCGCGAGCGCTGCCATAAACTGACCATTGAAGCGACGCGGCCCTGATCCGCCCACGGAGGTCATCGAAGACACCTCCGCCGTCGCGCTGGATATACCGGAGGATACGCATCTGCAGCCGCGGCACTCCTCTTTTCAAGCACTTCAAGCGCACCAGACGCGGAGGTCAAACATGAGTATCGAATCCATAAAAGAGGGCGTCGGCTCTCTGTGGCAGAACTTGGCCGAAGGCTGGCGACATCTCACCCGCTCTGCCTCCGGAGCCCTTACCCACTTCACATCAGGGGAGAAGTCAAGCTTGCCGGCACAGACCGAGGTCGATGACGCCTACTACTTGCCAACTCGTGGCTGGGCGATGCTGGGGAGCAATATGTTCGAGGACGACAAACGCTTGGTGGTACGTCTGGAAGTGCCAGGCATGGACAAGCAGGCGATGAAGGTCGAAATTCGCGACGACGTTCTGGTCGTTTCCGGTGAGAAGCACTTCGAGCGGGAAACGACCGAAGGCCGCTATCGAATGCTGCAGTGTGCCTATGGCAGTTTCCGCCGCGTCGTGCCCCTGCCGGTTCGAGTACTGGCTGACGCCTCGAAAGCGACCTACGAAGGGGGCGTCCTGAGGATCGAGTTGATCAAAGCGGAGCCCTGGCACGGCGAAAGTTCACACCATCAAAGTCGCCTGAGCGAGGCCGCAACGGTAGGGCATTTACCGGGAGGGCTCACCGGACCGATGTCTCTGATGAGTCCCGCGCCGCTTGATCCGTCGCTGGCGATAACTGTCGCGTTCAACGCCTACGTGATAGGTCAGTTTCCGAGTGGTAGGAAACGGTCTTCTTGGGCAACGACAACTCGAGAACACCGTCCTTGTAGTGCGCTTCCGACTTGCTCTCGTCGACATCCTGGCCCAATGCAAATGAACGCGAAACCTTGCCGTAGTAGCGTTCGCTGCGCAGCACTTTGGTGCCCTCTTTGACCTCTTTTTCTTTCTTGGTTTCAGCGCTGATCGACACCTGGCCACCGTCAATGGTGACGTGAATATCCTCCTTTTTCACACCCGGTATTTCGGCATGCACCGTGTAGGCCTTGTCGTCTTCCTTGACATCGAGCTTGATCTGGATGTCCTGTTGTCCGCTAGCGCGAACCGGACGCATCCAGAAGCCGCGGAAGAGATCGTCGAAGGTATCGTCAGGGTCAAAGCGAGTGATGTTGCCCATTTTTTCTCCTTGAAAACCCGGGGGGCCCGGCACCACTTTATCCTAGACGTTGCGATGGTTATTGCAAGGAAAGAGGCCCAGATCGACCTGGCAGGCAAGGCTGAAAACACCAGCTTCAGGCAATTGGTGGCGACCGCTTTCAGCTTCGAGCAGTCATCCGACACGGCTACTCGCGGACAGCAACTCGGCCTGAGCGGCCGTTGGCGGCTCATGGCGCGGACGGCCGGCATGGGAGCCTTGACCGGACGTAGGAATCGAAGAGCGCGAACGGCAGGTAACCAATCCGGAATCGGTCGCCCAGCGCTGTTGGCAGTTGGCCCGCTCGTCGGCCTGAGTGCCGTCCAAGAGACTTCGGCACAGAACCTGCGTCGCGGCAAAAACTGTTCAGATGGGGATTAGATAAGCACTTTCGTCCCAAGCGAGCGGCTCCGGAATCTGGAAACGCGAGAAGGGCAATTCGAGATACGACCGCAGCACCGCGTCGACCGCTGTCAAGGGGTCCGGTGAAATGTCGGAATTGCGGGAGCCTTTAACCTGCCCATGCTCCCAGACGTAACCGCCTGAACCATACGTGACGAGTTGTAGTGAATACGTGGCGACATGCTTGCCGCTCATTCTTTCGCAAACCGAGTAGATTCGTGCGATGCCGGAGCGGCACTTCTCGTCGTAATCACCAACGCAGTGATTCATCGCGGTGCCTTCCTCCTTAAGCTGCGCTGCCGTCGTTAGAGCCAAGAATTCGTATTGGCGCCATTCTACGCGGCGGATGTAGGGGTTCCATTCGTCCTGACTCATGGGGCAGCACATCCCGCCGGCCGGCTTTTCTGCTCAGCTAACGCGGTTGCACGACGAAGCAACGCAGACCAGGCAGACTTGAACAGGGCCGGATCGGCATCAATGTGCGCTCCACTGCCAAATAACCATTCGCTTACAGGAAGGACCTCCCGCCGGACAAATTCCGCAAGCGGTAGCCATTCGTATTGCGCGGCAACAGCAGACTTCCAGACGGCACGCAGGAAATGCGGTGGGATTTCTTCAAGTTTCTGGCTTGGTATGCGCCACTCCGAGATCGACGCGACGACTTCCGGGGGCGGCAGTACATCCATCTCGCAGGCTTGCAGTAAGCGCAACCAAGCCAGGGCGTTTGGTGCGCTGATGAGCGGCTGCTCATCATCTACCCAATGCCTTCCCAAAGGGTCGAAGGTGGTGTCACCGTAGTCTAGCAGCCTGTCGGACTCCGACCTGCGGGGCGGCATAATTTTCGCGATGCGAGACGACAGACGAGGTTAAAAGCGGTTTTTGAGGCTTTTTCGCACGCAACGCAGCCGATTCCCAAGGGTTCTCCTCACTGAGGACGCAATACGGCCATGCGCTTCAAGTTCCACGCCAGGCAAACGAGCGTCCATTCGTTGCACACGTTGTCGAGTCCGCGCAGCAGAAACTGCCGAAACCCATCACCGACTTGATGATGCCGAACACCGGTTCGACGGTCTGCTTGCGCAGCGCGTAGGCAGCACGCCCGGCGCGGGTCTTGAGCCGGTGCGCCATCGCCTGGACGGCGGAAGCGTCGTCGGCCAGCGCCGCAGGTTCGCTGAAACGATCTCGCCAATTCGGATGATGTTCGTCGCGCTGGCGAGCGATCAGCGGCGTGATGTTCGCTACGACGCACGCCTTGACGTTCTGCTCGCTGTAGTAACCCGTATCGGCGAGCAAGGTCTCGGGCTGATTCAAGCCCGCGGGATTGGCCGCGATCTTCTCCAACATGGGCTCAATCTGTTGCTTGTCGTTGCTCGCCTGCGTGACGTGTGTGGCAAGAATGAGCATCGACTCGGTATCGACTGCGGCCTGGGCGTTGAAGCTCTGTTCGAATCCGCCACCGGGGCGGGGCATGATGCGCGACTCTTCATCGGTCAGGTTAACCTGATCGTCGGCACGCCGGACCGGCTTGCGGCGGCTGCGGCGGCTTGCCTCCGGATTTCTTTCCGCGGGCTGCTTCCTTCTCGGCACGGGCAGCGAGCTTGGCTTCGTATGCCGCCTGCTCGTGCTGGAAGCGTTCTGCCGCACGGGCTTCAATCGTGGCCTTGGCGGCGGCGATCGCGGCCAGCCGGTTTTCCCGGCGGCAGATCTCGTCAGGCAGCTTCACGCCGTCCGGCAGCGAGGACTGATCCGCCGCCTCGGCAAGCGTCATGAGTTCTTGCACTTCGGCTTTGAGCTGGGCCTCGATCTTCTCGGCATGAGCGTACGACAAGGCGCTGTGCCGACTGGCGTTGGCGTGGATCTTGGTCCCGTCCAGGCTGACCGTGCCAAATTTGGCCAACTGGTTCTCACGTGCGATCTGCAGCACCTGCACAAAGGCCGATTGAAACTCCTCGCCGAAGCGCTTTCTGAAGTTGGCCAGCGTATCGTGATCCGGATGCCGGTTGCAGGCAATGAAGCGGAACGCCAGCGAGTCATACGTGGCGCGTTCAATCTTGCGGCTGGAGAAGGTCGCCGTGGCATAGCCGTAGATCAGCAACGACAGCAGCGTCGCCGGGTGATACGCGACACTGCCGGCCCCTGCATACGCGCGTTCCAGCGCTGACAGATCGAGTTGCTCAACGACCTCCACGACGTAGCGCGCCAAGTGCGCTTCCGGCAGCCAGTCCTGTACCGACGGCGGCAGCAGAAAGTCGGTGCCTCGGTCTATCGGGTGAAACGCCATTGACGTGTTCCGCAAGATATTGAAAACCCATACATCATAACACGACGGAAGTCCGACAGGCTGCTAGATAGAGGCGCCAGCTGCGACCATTAACCCCATGGATGAACTCACCAGGCCTTACGACAGCTGGGAGATCCTGCGCATCGCGATGCGCATTCTCTTCCGGCGCGGCGGCCGCAAGAACCGGGACCGCAAGTACATCTGCTCTGAACTGGTCTACGAGGCGTTCCGCAAGGCCGATGTCTCGTTCAAGTTCAACCGCAACTCGATCAGCCCGGACGACATCTGGAAGGATGAACGCGTGACGATGCAGTTTCGTATCATGTGAGGCTGCTCGCCTCTGCTGCGGATGGGAAGCGATCTCCCGAAGCCCCCGCGCGGCCGGCTTCGCCGTCTCGATCCCTTCTGCGACAGCCGCAAGACGATTGCACCTCACCTGCTTTGGTGCCTACGCAGCATGCGCGCCGTTACCGCCACAGCCACGAATTCGCCCGGCACGCGCCGCGCCCGGTAGTCCCCGGGTGAGACTTGCGCGGCAAAACCGCTTCTGGCGAGGTCAGGGCAAAAAAAAGGCGGACGCGGACGGCAACTTCTGGCATGGTTCGGTTAGCAGCATTCACATCCTGACTTTGGCCACATGGAAATCAGCAGAAGCCTCACGCTGCTCCCGCGGTAGAGTGTAATGCCGCAGGAAATGCTTCCCGGGGTGAAGCGCCAGGGTGCCGCGCCTGCACTGAAATCGGAGACATCGTCGGGATGCCGGAATGATTGCGCATCAAGGCGTTGTCAGGAGCCTCCTGCAAGAACCCCAAGAGGTGATCGGGCAAAGTCAAAGGGTGTGCCAAGTCGTGGACAACAGCCCTCGGCTCAATCTCGGAGAGGAGACGCATATGCAGCGAATAGCGCTTGTTACAGGCGGAATGGGTGGTCTCGGCGAAGCGATCTGCATCAAGTTGGCTGCCTTGGGCGACAAGGTGGTGACGACTTTCAGCCCGAGCAACAAGACGGCCACAGAGTGGCTGCGGAAAATGAACGACATGGGCTACGGCTTCAAGGCCTACCCATGCGACGTCTGCGATTTTGACTCGTGCAAGGCGTGCGTGGACGAGATCACGAAGGACCTCGGTCCGGTCGACGTCCTGGTCAACAACGCCGGCATCACGCGCGACATGACCTTCAAGAAGATGACCAAGGCGGATTGGGATGCCGTTATCCATACAAACCTCGATTCGACGTTCAACGTCACCAAGCAGGTGATGGACGGCATGACCGATCGCGGCTGGGGACGCATCATCAACATCTCTTCGGTCAACGGCACCAAGGGAGCTTTCGGGCAGACCAACTACGCCGCAGCGAAGTCGGGCATGCACGGGTTTACCAAGGCGCTCGCACTGGAGGTGGCCAAGAAAGGCGTCACCGTGAATACCATCTCCCCCGGCTACATCGGCACCAGGATGGTCATGGCGATCCCGCAGGAAGTGCTCGATTCGAAGATCCTGCCACAGATCCCGCAATCGCGACTGGGCAAGCCGGAAGAGGTCGCCGGCCTGGTGGCCTATCTGGCATCCGAAGAGGCGGCCTTCGTCACCGGCGCCAATATCTCGATCAACGGCGGTCAGCACATGTTCTGATGCCATTCATCCGGGACGATCGAGTGCCCAGCACTGACCTTCTCGGTGCCTGACTCCGGGATGCGGGGAATTCGCGTCGACTAGAAGACAGGCTTTCGCCTGGCAAGTCGGCCGGAGGAATTGCACCCCCGGCCTCTCGCAGAACGGTGCGTGAACCTCTCGATTCACACCGCTCCCATCAAGCAAACGCACCGGCCATGCCTTTTCTGCCAATGCACGAAGAGATACGGCTTCTTCTCGGAAAGCTGTTCGAGAAACCTGCTCGCCCGTATCTTGTGGCCCTTCAGCCGTCTGTACTTCCTCATCGCCCAAGCCACCAACGCAACGGTGTCCGGCCGCCTCATAGGTATGCCACAACAATGGCCTCAGCTGGGCCTCATAGAGCGCCTGGAAGGCGGGTTTGTGAAAACAGTGCTTGAAGAACCGCAGGACTTGGCGGCTCACCTTGGAGGTGTAGCGGAATACCGGGGTGCTCCAGTCTGGGCGATCGGTCCCGTCGGTCGCCGAGGTCTGGCGCCGGTCCTGCTTGCGCAATGCTTTCTCGTCCTCGATTCTGTGCTGACCCATCCTGTGGCGTCGAACCGCGCAAATTTGGCGGCAATACTTGGCGGCGATGAGCGCCGGCAGAGCGACGACAATCAGCGAAGCGGGCATTCGGAAAGGGGCGCCCTGCGTCTGGTTGTCGGCCAGAGCGGCCGTTGACGGCAAATGGCGCGGACGGCCGGAATAGCGCCTTGACCGGACGTACAGGAATACATTGCGCCGAACGGCTGCTTCGACTTTTCGGCCGTCATCAACGCGGTATCGCGCAGCCAGGTTGCCTATCTATTCGAGCTGGCCAGCGATCTGGATGAGCAGGTTTCCCACATGATGGCCAATCTGGAAGAGGTACAGGCAACGCTATCGCAATTGACGGCGCTGTACCCAGACAGCTTGTGCCATGGAGGCCTGGACGGCGACGAATGATGGCTGGCCGCCCCTACTCTGGCCCATCAAGCGTCCGGTCACAACGGCGGATCGCATCGCCAACCACAAGGGACGCAATCCGCAGGAACGCGCCTCCCTAAAAAAGCGCCTGCTGCGCAAGTGGATGAGCAAATGAAGCTCCCGCTTGCTCCAAGGTGGAGGCTGGTGACACAACTGCTTGTTCTACCCCTGGTAAGTGCGCCCGTCGCGGATGTGATAAATCCGCCGGAAGGTCGGGATGATCTCCTCGATTTGTGTGGGCAACCGGCATCGCACGACCGCCGGTGTGAAACACACAGTGGCAAGGCTTGCGCTCACGCGAAGGGTCCGGACGGCTAAACAGGCACCCGAACGTACCCGCGGCGAATTCTGACCTTCTCCATGGTCTCGATTATCTTCATGCCTTCCGCTTCGCTCGATACGAAGAGAGTCCGGAGCGCACCAAGACGATTGGTCTTGCCGCCCCTGGCGACGATCAGCACCCAATCCTGAAGCAGGTCACGCACCAAGCGGACCTCGTAGTACCTGGTACTCGTCTCCCAGCGAACGCGCATCGTTACCTCTCCGCCACCCTGCATTGCAGACCATCATTGAACTCCGGCGTGTATGCGGGTGCCGGTATCTCCATCTTTCATTGCAAAAGTGATTGACTTCTACCTCTCACCCTTGGCAGACTAAATTTCGGGGGGAGCTCAAATTCTACTTTGTCAGATGGCGCGGCGTTGGTGCACTATTAGCAGGGTCTATGTCGTTTCGTGTGGAACGGACGACGGGTTTGACGTTTTGAGCGAGCGGTGATGTCAAGGGCGGACGCAGTCCGGGCGCAGCCGAACCCTTTACATCGCGGCCCGCTCGCTTACGCTTCCTCCGGGCCGAGGAAGGCAGTCTGCCGCCCTCGGCATGGAGGACAATGGCGGCCTTTCCTTTTGCGACCGGTTCCCGATGATTGAAACGCTGTTCACCCAGGCTCTGGGTCTCGTGGCTCCTTGGCAAGTCGATGAAGTCATCTTCAAGCCAGAGTCCGGACGGATCGATTTCCAGGTCAGGTTTGGCGCAGCCAGTTATGCCTGCCCGGCTTGTGGGGCAGCGGCGCAGCCGCTTCACGACCGCTTGGCGCGCTCTTGGCGCCATCTGGATTTCTTCCAGTTCGAAGCGCACCTGCACGCCGAGGTGCCGCGAGTGGCCTGTGCCGGTTGTCGCAAGGTGACGCAGATCGCCGTGCCCTGGGCGCGTGAAGGCAGTCGCTTCACGCTTCTGTTTGAGGCTTTGACGCTGATGTTGGCACCGACCATGTCGGTCCTGGCGGCGGGTCGGCTGCTGCGTGTGCGCAGTCGCAGGCTGTGGCGCGTGATCGACCATCATGTGCGCCAAGCGCGTGCCCGGGAGAGTCACGCAGCGGTTCGCGCCATCGGCGTTGATGAGACCGCGAGCAAGCGCGGCCAGACGTACGTCTCTGTTTTTTATGATCTCGATGCACAACGCTTGCTGTTTGCGACGCCGGGCCGGGACAAGGCCACGCTCGGGAAGTTCGCCAGCGACCTTACCGAGCATGGTGGTCAGCCGACCGCGATCACCCATGTCAGCATGGACATGAGCGGCTCGTTCCAGGCCGGCGCGTCCGAGCACTTTCCAGGCGCCGAGGTCTGTTTCGACCGCTTCCACGTCGTTGCTCTGAGCAGCACGGCTCTGGACGAGGTGCGACGTGCGGAGGTCAAAACCGCACCCGAACTCAAGGGCACGCGCTGGGGGCTGCACAAGAAACCCGCCGACTGGACGGTCAAGCAAACCGAGACCATGCACTGGTTGCAGCGCTCGAACCTCAAGACGGCACGGGCCTGGCGAATCAAGCAGGCGCTGCGCGCCATCTACATCACAGCCGACACGCCTGATGAAGCGCAGCCGCTGCTGAAGCGCTGGCTCAGCTGGGCCAGTCGGTGCCGACTCGAACCCTTTAAACGCCTCGGCAGAACGATCACCAAGCATCTTCCTGGCGTTCTCAACGGTTTCCAGGCAGGCAAGCACAACGGCCGCGTCGAAGCGATGAATCGAGCCCTTCAGGAAGCGCGCGCTCGGGCACGCGGCTATCGCCGCGTCGAAAATTTCATCGCCATGGCCTACCTCATTGCTGGAAAGCTCACCCATTTGCCCGCCTCACCATTCGCCCGGCTTTTGCCCATTCCACACGAAACGACCTAAACCCTATTAGCAACATCTGATATATGATATGTTTAATTCCGGAACTTTAGGGGAGAACTCCCACCTGTCCCCGTCCTACGTTATGCGGCAGGCGCAAGTTGCCAACCCTGACGAAGCGATTGAAGTCGGCTAGCCCGGCCGTCGGCGGCAATGCGGTCTGGCAATCGGGGAGCGCCGTCCAGTATGCGTGATGCAAGCACCTGGGGAGGCATCTCTACGGCGCTCGCCATGCTGTCGGTCGCGGTCGTCGCCCTGCTCACCATCAATCACCTAATTCGCCGCAGCCTGGCCGCGCCGCGCGTTGCCGAAAGCGGGGTTCCCGACGGACTGCCGTGGCGCCAGGTGGCGATCTCCAGCGTGCGCGGAAAGACTCTGTTCGGATGGTTCATCCCGGCCGGCGAATGCGCACCGGCACTGGCAATCCTGCATGGCTGGGGTGGCAACGCCGAAATGATGTTGCCGCTGGCCAAACCCCTGCACGGGGCAGGCTACGCACTGCTCTTCTTCGACGCACGCAGCCACGGCCGCAGCGATGGCGACAGCTTTGCTTCACTGCCGCGCTTTGCCGAAGATCTGGCGCACGCGGTGGATTGGCTTGCGCGCCCAGGCGGAAGTCGATGCACAGCCGAGTTGGTGTCATCGGGCATTCCGTAGGGGCGGCGGCGGCTTTGCTGCTCGCCAGCCAACGACAGGACCTGGTCGCCGCCGTGACGCTGGCCGCTTTCGCCGATCCGGCAGCGATCATGCGGCGCTGGCTGAAAGCGCAGGCGGATTCCCTATTGGCCGCTGGGGGCCTACATTCTGTACTACGTCCAGCACGTCATCGGCCAGCGTTTTGCGGACATCGCACCCTGCCACACCATCCGCGCGGCAAGCTGCCCGGTGCTGCTCGTACACGGCACAAACGACGAAACGGTACCGGTCAGCGAAGCGCAGGAAATTTTCGCCAGGCGCCGTGATGAGCGGGTACGCTTGCTGCTGATCCCTGGCAGCCACGATCAGTACGCGGAAATGGAGCGCCACTTCGAAACGGTGATCGACTTTCTGGACGGTGCCACAAGACCACTTGCCGACCGACACGGCAAAGAACTCTCGTAACCAACAATAGGAGATGTAAGGTGAAGAGGCGCTACTGGATAATCATCATCCTGCTGTTGCTCGTTGGCCTCGACTGGGTAATCCGCGCCCCGATTCGCGTTCTCGCCAGCTGACGGCAGTCATTGCTGCGCAGGGCAGCGCGAAGCTGAAGAGCTACCCCTACCAGTTCCGGATCCTGAAAGTCACTGGCGAAACGGCGTTCATCAGTACGCCGCGCAACGTCCAGGTACCGGCGTTCAAGGCGCTGGCCGTTCTCTATCCGGAAATCGATACCAAGGAATGCCAACGATCCGGCGTTCATCTGCCGCGCAAACGCTGCTCGGCGAAGTACAGGCTGAAGCGCGCGCGATCGTCCTCGCGCAGCCCGGTATCAAGGACGCGCGCTGGGAACTTGATCGTGAGTGGCTCGCCGCGCACTATATCGAAGTGCCCGAGAGGTAATTTCCAGCGCGGCAAGCGCGAAGACGCGGCGTGCTCGCTGCTGCCACGGATGGCTGCAGAAACCATTCTGGGATGCTGCGCTGTGGGTTTCAGCACAACGATCGATGACCGGGGATATTCGTTCAATGAGTCCGGAAGCGATGTGGCGCAATCGTTACCACGAAGCTGGCGAACAATATTTGTTTGGCACAGAACCGCTTCCTGGCACACCGAGCAAGACTGCTGCAGGACGGACAAAGGGCGCTGTCGCTCGCCGATGGCGAAGGCAGGAACTCGGTGTGGCTCGCCGAGCAGGGTCTCGAGGTCATCCATCAGGATCCGAGGCTGCTGATCGCCGACGAGAGCGATTGACGTCAGCGCCTCTTCAACGATTTTCGCGGCGCCAGCGTTTCCGCCAGCGGCGGACTGCAGCAGCGGGTGGCCGTCGCGGGCTGGGAAGACGCCGTGGTGGTGGTCGAGATGACGACACTCGAAAAGAAATTCGTCCAGAGCTACCAGAGCGATGGCGGGAATGGACAACTCGTCATCTCCTCCGTGGCACAGGTTTCGGAAGGGCAGCCGGTTTCATACCCCCTCGTATATGACCGGCTCAAACCTGACCCTAGGTGAGAAACAGGCGCGCCGGAACGTCAGCGCGGGACAAGGAGGAACGCGATGAACATCCATTATCTGCAGCACGTGCCGTTCGAAGGACTCGGAAGCATCGAGGAGTGGATTCGGCGCGGTGGGCACGCACTCGGCGCAACGCGCCTCTACCGTGGCGATCCCCTGCCAGGCATCCACACGGTGGATCTGCTGGTGGTGTTGGGCGGCCCCATGAACATTTACGAAGAGGCTGACTACCCCTGGCTGGTGAACGAGAAGCGCTTCATCGAACGGGCCATCGCCGCCGGCCGGCGCGTGCTCGGCATCTGCCTCGGGGCGCAGTTGGTTGCCGATGTGCTTGGCGCAAGGGTCTGCGCCAACGCCGACAAGGAGATCGGCTGGTTTCCGGTCGAAAAGACGGAGGCCGTCTCTGGCGACGGCCTGTTTGAAGCCTTCCCACGGCAAATCGATGTGTTCCACTGGCATGGCGACACCTACGACATTCCGACCGGCGCGGTGCGTGCCGCTCGCAGCGCCGGCTGCGCGAACCAGGCCTTCGTCTACGACGGGCGGGTGGTCGGCTTGCAGTTTCACCTGGAAACGACCCTGGACAGCGCACAACAGCTAATCGCTCACGGCGCCAACGAACTCGTCCAAGGCCGCTACATCCAGATGCCGCAGGAAATCCTTGCGGACGCAAGCCGGTTCGATGCCATCAATCGTGTCATGCATGACCTGCTCGACAGGCTGGCGACAAACAGCCCGGAACGGATCGCTCCAGCGGGTGGAGAAACAAGATGAACATCACCTTTCTCGGCGCGGCGCAGCCCTGCGAAGTAACCGGTTCGTGCTACTTGGCTGAGACCGCAGACACGCGCTCCTGGTGACTGCGGCATGGTGCAGGGCAGGCGCGAGGCACCGGCGCGCAACCGCAAGCCGTTCGCATTCGACCCGGAATCCATCAATTTCGTGTTGCTGACTCATGCTAACACCAGTTCGTGGCGACCGCTGTCGCCGAGAAGCTGGCGGCCATGAACACCGCGACGTTCTTCGCTGAACTGACGGCTTTAACGGGCTCAACAATGGAATCTGCTCACGAAACGGGAAAAATCGTACGATAAGGTAAATTGACGAGTACGGCAGGCTGCCGTACTCTCATCGTCAGGAGGACAAGACTATGCCCGCAGCCATTTCTACCGCCCGCCTCGAAGCCAGGATCAGCACCGATCTGCATTCGATGCTCAAGCGCGCTGCTGAACTTCAGGGGCGGACCATGACCGACTTCGTGATCACCGCCGTTCAAGACGCAGCACAACGCGCCATCGAGCAAGCCGAAGTTATCCGCCTGTCCATGGCCGATCAGGAGTGCTTTGCTCAGGCGCTGCTGTCGCCACCTCAGCCGTCGCCGGCCCTGGAACGTGCTTTCGCTCGTCGTAGCAAGCTGCTGCGCGCTGAGTGAATAGCGCGCCGTTCCGGCTCGCGCCGCTCGATGCGACACATGACCGAACGAAGTTCAACAGTACTTCCGAGCCGCTAGACCGCTACTTGCGGGAACACGTCACTCAGGATGTTCGCCGACGCGTTGCCGCCTGTTTTGTCGCGTTGGCTGAGGGGCACCGCATCGCGGGCTACTACACCTTGGCGTCGGCAAGCCTGTTGCTCGCCGATCTTCCGGCCAGCACCGGCAAGAAGCTACCGCGCTACCCGACCGTGCCAGCGGTACGCATGGGCCGCTTGGCCGTCGATCAGGGATTCAAGGGGCAAGGTCTAGGCGGTGCGCTACTGGCCGATGCGCTCGACCGTGCCGCTCGCTCGGAGATCGCTGCTTATGCCCTGATGGTAGACGGTAAAGACGAGGCGGCAGTGGCCTTCTACCGGCATCATGGATTTATCGCTTTGCCCGACTCTCCGCTGACGCTGTTCCTGCCCCTGGCAACCGCTCTTTCCGCTCGGAAAACGGACAACAAGGCACGCTAAGGCAGACGTTCTCGAAACGCGCCCTTTGGCGGCGACTAGATCGAGAACGATTTTCGAGAACACATCAGCCGGTGCACCAGCCATGAACCACCAAGCGCGCCGGCCAGCAAGGCCAGTGCCACGCGCAGATCGTTGAGCGCCGCCGGTGCAACAAGCAGCAGAACGCCCAGTCCCAGCATCATGCTGCCGGAAAGCAGTTTGAGGAACCGCCCTTCGCTCTCGGACATCTTGCGCGAGCCGAGGGTCCAGGTGAACACCAGGGTGATGATCATCAGCGGCATCACATAGACCAGATTGTAGAGTCCCAGATAGGCGTAGTGCTGCCAGGGGGACAAGTCAGACAGGGTCAGCAGCCGCGTATAGACCATCGGGAATCCGGCGGTACACAGCAGCTCATAGGAATTCGCCGCCACCGCCAGGGCAACCGTGCCGAGCGTCAGCGCCGGCATGCTGTCCGCCCGCAGCAGCCCGCGCACGTGCTGGTAGAGCCTGGGCTTGGCCGTGTCGGAGATGCTCAGCGAGATCCCCTTCTTGAACCAGAAATAGTCCTTGATGTTGATCAGCGCGATGATTATCGCCAGCATCCCTGCCACCGTCGTAACCATCGCGATCTCGCCCAGCCAGCGGAAAGCGTTCAGCCAGGCGGCCATGAACACGAAGTAGATCAGGCCCGAGAAGGAGAGGAAGACGGCGCCGATGAAACAGCATGCGTCGGCGGCTGCCCGCATGGACGAGCAGCGAAAGCAGGAATAGGAGCACAAAGAAGGCGCAGGGATTAAAAGCATCGAGTCCGGCGATGATCAGGGTGAAAACTGGCAACGACAGCTGCTCGGCCGTCACCCTGCCGAGCAACGGGAGATCGACACTCGGCACCCGCGCCATTGCCGCAGCGGGCTCAAACGTTGCCGGCATGCCCGTTTCGCGACACAAGCGCAGTCCTTCCTCCAGCGCGTGCCCGGTTCCTTCCGGCCGATCGAAACCGACGGTCATGCGGCCACAGAAGATAAAGGCTGGAACGCTACTCGCTTCTTGACTCAGAGCCTCCGCCATGGCGACATACGCCTTGGCCGCTTCCGCGTCGCTGCTGACGTCGCCACTGTGCACCAGCAACCATGGATAGCGGGCCGACAGCGCCTCGACGAACGGAGTCGCCGCCTGGCAATGCGGGCAGCTCCGAGGTCCAGAAGAAGTACAAATGCACCTGCCGTTCGCCGCGGCGTCGTGGTCGATCCACAGCGACGCATCGGCAGCGACTGGCGAGCAATAGACAGCGGCGACAGTGAGCAGGCAGATCAGGCGCAAGACCCGAAGCCAAGCCGGTGAGTCGTGTTCTCATCGCGTACCTTGCCGATAGTGAGCCGGCCGTGCTGGCTGAATGCCGCCTCGTCGCGGCCGGAGCTTCGACAGGCATGGCGGAAGGTTTCAGACTGCGCCTGTCATTCGCATCCCGCCCAGTCCCTTTCTTCTCTCCTTTCTTCACCGGCGCTGGTCGATGCAGTGCCAGAACCGATGGCTCGTGGTCAGGCGCTCACCACGACAAGGTCTTGGTGTCGTCCTTGAACAAGGCGTTACCAAGCAGATCCGGGCTGCCGATCTTGAAGCCCGGCAACAAGTCCGACGCTTCGACGTCGAATTGCTGCATGCAGTAGTGGCATATCAATACCGTCGCACCCTTGCTCATCAGTTCGGCGAGCGCCGCTTGATGATCGGCATGCTTCTCCGTGTACTTCCTGGACGCGAGAAGGATGCCGCTCTCGTTCAGCCAAATCGTCAACGAGTGTCCTCTGGCGCGTTGAAGCTCGGCAAAATGCAGAACGTGGCCAACCCGCCGTGTCGCATCGCTCGATAAAGCGATGAACAAGGGATCCTTATCCCCGGCGAAAACGGGTTCGACAAACCGGAAACGATCAGCGCCAGGGCCATCAAGACAGTCTTGAAGAACTGCATACCTACCTCCGTGGAAAGCGGGTGGAAACATTCGATCGTCGGTAATCACGACTACGGCTATCCCAAGTATGCCCGGCCAGCGACCAATCGTCGTGTGGCATCTTGTCGCATCTCAGATCAGCAAGAGTGGCCCCCGACCTTCAGGCGGGCCTGCGCTTTACGACGAGAGAAATGGCCTCGGACTCCGCTGGCGAGATCCCTCAGCTCAACAAACCGCCTACAGGTAGGACAGGACAATCGCATGAATCTTATAAAAGACCCAGGAGCTCGGCACGGAAGGAATCGGAAGTAGCGGCGATAAGGCGCTGAGTCTTGAGGCCACCCTTGCGCTTCACCGGGGGAAGGCGGAGGAGATTCAAGACGAACTGGCGCAGGACAGCCAAGTTGTGCGCGGCATAATCGGTGCAAGCCCGCATCTGATCGTCGCCAAAGACCACATCCATGCACCAGTGCAGGCTGTTCCCGACACGCCAGTGCAGGCGAACACTTTGTTCATGCGCTGCGCGTCAGGTACCCAGCACCAGGAAAGACAGGTAGCATGACCCACCACCCTTTGGAATACGAAAAACCAAGGGCACCTCAACCGGAGAGGAAACGTCCATGTCAAGTGTTGGCTACCACGAACCCGTTGAAGAACTATCCTGATGAAACGCGCGACATGCATCGAGCAATCGTGTCTCTAATGGAGGAGCTTGAGGCAGTCGATTGGTACAACCAACGTGCAGATGCCTGCAAGGATCAAGACCTGAAGGCGATTCTCGAACACAATAGAGACGAGGAAAAAGAGCATGCCTCGATGGTGTTGGAGTGGATCCGTCGCAAGGATCAAGCGTTTTCGAAGGAACTGAAGGATTACGTCTTCACCGACAAGCCGATCGCGCACAAGTAGCCGTAACCAGCCATCGCCGTTCAACCGTCGTTGTCGGCAGCAGGACTTTCTGGTAGCCGTGGTCGCACCCCGAGAGTATGTGATCAAGCGCGCAACGGCACTCTCGGGTGTTGCCTGGTCGGTGATCGTCGTCGTGCTGCAAGCGTGCCGCGCCAGAGTCCTGCTATCGGCTGGGTCGAGGTCCCCGACGTCCGTAACCCGCAGAACGTTGCGCACAACGTCGAAACGCAGCCAGGTGTCGCTGCTGCGAAGCGTCCTGGAGATTGACGCAATACGGCAACAATGTCCTGGTGCTGGATCACCTTCAGCAGTCGATCATACATTTCTCCGTTGGCGATCTCGGCGACCACGCCCGCTTCGCACGCTTCCTGCAGGCTGGCGTAGCGCGTAACGGTTTCCAGGTTCCAGGGATTCCCGGGAACGGGCAGTCGGTAGTGACCGAACAGCGCGCACAGCGCCTCGATATGGCGCGCTTCGGCCGCCCGGATGTTGGTGAACGGGCGCACGTTGCCGAAGTCGGCAATCACTTGGTCGTATGTTGCCCAGGCGCGGTATTCATCGTCGAGTGCCTCGTTCAAGGCATGGATTTCTGCTTCGGACAGGTCGTTCACGAGTCATCCTCCGTGGTGAAAAATGGCGATGGTAGCGATGCCCGCGAGCAGCAGCACCAGCTGACGCACCGAAGCGGTAGGGGCTCACCTGTCGGTGTAGGCCCGGAATGAGGTCGGCCGCGGCGATGTAGATAAAGCTCGCGGCTGAAAGCGCCAGAATATAGGGCACCGCGGCGCCCATTTCACCGAGCCAGAAATAGGCCAGGACAGCGCCGGGCAGCGTGCTGGCTGATGAAAGGCCATTGAGCAGCAGCGCCTTCCGGCGGCCATAACCACTGTCCAACAGGATCGCGAAATCGCCGACCTCCTGCGGTATCTCGTGCGCGATCACGGCCAGCGCCGCGGCGATCCCCAGGGGAATCGAAGTCAGGAAGGCTGCGGCGATCACCATGCCGTCGACGAAGTTGTGGAAAGCGTCGCCGATCAGGATAAGCGGCGCAGCGCGGCCATGCACCTCGCAGCCACTGTCGTGACAATGGCGCCAGAGCACAAGCTTCTCCAGTATGAAGAACAGCACCATACCGGCCAGTACTGTCGCGCTGACGGCAATTGCCGGTGCCTGTTTCAGGGCTGCGGGAATCATGCCAAGGAAAGCCGCGCCGAGTAGTGTGCCCGTCGCATAGCTGATCAGGCACGGGACGAGACCTCTTCGGATGCCTTCGGGAAACAACAGAAACAAGGCCGCGCCACCCACAGCCCCGACGCTGCCCAATAAGCTGAATCCGACTATCCATGGCAACATTCCGAGCCCCCTGAGAATCTCTGTCAATCACGCGCTTGCGCGGTCGCGCCTGGCAGCATCCGGGCGAGCCAGTCAGCCATGTTGTCGGCGGCCGCTTGCCAATGTGCATCGAGCATCAGCGTATGGCCCGCAGCCGGGATCACCGCCGCTTCGGCTTGCCAGCGCAAGGCAGTCAGGCCCAGCAGAGCAGGCGGGAAGACCGCGTCCGCCTCGCCTCCGACGACCAGAACCGGCAGCGCCGGCCGGCGCCTGCCAAGGCGCATCGCCAGCAGTGACAGGTCCAGGATGGCGCGGCGGGACTCGGACTGGAACCAAGCGGCGAAGCGCATCAGATCGTCGATCTCGGTCTCGCGTGAGTAGTACACGCCGCGCATCGTGCGCGCGCTTTGCTCGCCGCCGGCAGGGTGAAGCTGTTCGCTGAAGAAAGCGGGTTGGGTCAGGGCAATTTTCATCGATGCGCCGAGTATGCCCCCGGGAGGGACCGGGGCCATGAGGATCGCTGCGCGCGCTGTGTTCTGTTCGAGAAAACGTTCGACGACGACCGTGCTCATCGAATGACCGATGAAGACTGCCGGTGCAGACAGTTGCCGTGCGACCTGTGTCAGATCCTCGACATAATCGTCGATTCCGAACCGGTCAAGCCGCTCGCGGCCCTCGCTGTCGCCATGGCCGGAAAGGTCCAGCGCATGGCAGTCGAATCCTCGGTGGTTGAAATAGGGCAGAAAATACTCGTCCCAACAGCGCGCCGTGGCGTAGCCGCCATGAACGAAAATCAGTGGCGGAAGAAGTGTCCGGCCGGCAGCCGGCCGGTGCAGGGTATGGATGCGTCGAAGAGTCATGGTGGTTCCGAATGTGGTATGAAGCCACACGCCGGGTTTCGGCGCGCGGCCAGTGAATGTGCCGCAGTTCTGTGCGAGCGAGAAGGCGACGGTGTAACCACCTAAATGTCCAGTGACTTGTAGCGGTGGCGGTCCGTTGTCCAGAACGGCTACACTGCAGGGCGAACGCCGAAGCAGACAGCCCTGCACCGCCGATCAACCCGCCGATGTGAAAATGTCCGTAGTCAATAAAATAGCCATGGCGCTGGGTTTCGCTCCCCGCGACGGGCGGAGTCGAAGACTGGTCGCTGTCATCGAATGCTCCCTCAATCAGAATGCCCGCGATGCCGGCGCCGCCAGCTACCCGGCCGTCAACAAAGCCGTCCTCAGACTCTGTCTGCGATACGACGTGGGTATCGTCCAGATTCCCTGTCCGGAGATGCGTTTTTTGGGGCTTGCGCGCCAGAGGCCGCCGGGAAAATCCATCCGCGACGTGCTCGATACCCCAGCGGGCTGCCAGTGCTGTCTGGTGATCAGCCGGGACCTGGCCAACACCCTTCGGGACTACCAGAACAATGGCTGTCGATTGCTGGCCATCCTCGGGGGGAATCCGCAGAGCCCGGGTTGTGCCGTTCATCTGCAGTGCGGCACGGCTGATCCCGGCCGCCTTGCGGTGGAGTCGGGCGTTCTGATGCGCATCCTGCAAGAGGAACTGCACAAGCAAGGGGTCGACGTTCCCTTCAGGGGCATGCGGGATTGCCATCCAGAGTGGTTGAACGAAGATTTGCGATGGCTGGAAGCGTTGTTCAGGGACGCGTAAGCCGGCGTCACTCGGCAAGACAGCGTGGCACCGTGATGGCGCGGCTCATGGCGCTGGTCTTGGCGGATCCCAAGCGACACCCTATAGCTTCGCTGTGACCTCGTCCCCGAGTTCGAGCACGTCTCCGTTGCCCAGGAACGAATCCGTCTGAGAGCCGTTTCGGGCCGTTCCCCGCTGTACCGGCAAGCCGCTGGCCAGCATCTTCTCGACGGCCGTGCGGCCGGTGCAATGGTTGCAACCTATCTTGGCAATGCCATAGCCACCGAGCGCCTTGACGATGTCATCCCGCTGCTTGTCCCAATCTTCCAGGGGCGACAGATGCAGCCCGCCATAGATCGCATGGATGTGCTCGCCTCCGGCGAAGGTACGACGCGCGTAGTCGAGCAAGTTGAGGACTCCGCCGTGGCCGCAGCCGGTGATCATCGTCAAACCCTGGTTCTTCAGATTGGCATAGAGGACGTTCTCGCCGTGCACCTGCAAGCAGCGTACTCATCGGAAAACTGGCCAGAGCCAGGACCCGGAAGCAGTACCAGCGGTTGCTCGGTGGACACGGTGATCACTCTTCCGGTGTGACCCTGCTGGCTGGATGAATGCCAGGCCGGCCGGATGGAAGCCTTCCGGCAGGTAGATCGGAATATCCTGGACAGTGCTTGAGCGTCGAGCCAATCCCCCAGAAATGATCGAAATGCTCGTGGCTGACGATCAAGGCCTCGATCTTGCGCTCCTGCAGCAGGCGGTCGATGCCCTCTTCGGCGAAGCGGCGGTCCATCCAGTCGGGGTTCCAACCGGTATCGAAGAGCAGGCGGCGCACGCTGCCATCGAGTGCCTCGGCTTCCAGCAGCGCCGAAAAGCCGGCGGCGTTTTCGGCGTGCAGTGATCCGAACGGCGGCCACGGGATGGCGTATTGATCAGTCTGAGCACCGCCAGCGGTGCGAATGTCGTCGAAGACAGTGGCCGTATCGAACCAGCCGGTTTCCGAGACGCAGAGAATTCGCAGGCGCTTCAGGGCGCCAATGTCAAGGGTCGGAGTTGTGGTGGTCATGGGCTTTGCCTCGCGATGTGGGAGAAATGGCCGTGCTCATGGCAGGCAAGATCAATCCGCCGCGCAACGGGCAGTCGGCTGAGGGTATTGCTGAGCATGGCGGACACGGCGGCATCGGGATCTTCCTCTATCGTCACCACGGGAAGGATCCCGCTCTGCATCAGGCGTTCATAGAGGCCGGGGCCCATGCCGCGGGTAATCAGCGTATTCGTTCCGGCCAGCGGTTCGGCAAGCTGCGCGGCGCTGGCGTGCAAGCTCTGTTCGATACCAATCTCGACGAGGCGTTTGCCGGTCAGCACGCCCTTTTCAACCTCGTAAATCCAGAACTTGCGGCACTTGCCGGCGTGCTCGGTAATTGTCTTGCGGTTCTGGCTGGTGACGGCGATTTGCATGATTTCTCCTTTCATATCCGTTTTGTAGCGTCAGGGCGAAGCGGCCGCATGCTGTGGCGAAACGCCGTGTCATCGGCTCTCAGCCGGTCAGGCTTGCCCGCGTGTGTCGCTGCCGATCAGCAGGCGGCTGTCGGTGAGGTAATTGTGTGGTGGAATCTCCAGGTTGGTCGGCGCAGGTTTGTCCTTGAAGACGCGGCCGGCGAAATCGAAGGTCGATCCGTGGCAGGGGCAGAGGAAGCCGCCGGGCCAGTCCGCACCCAGCGCCGGGTCGCCAGCCTCGAAAGCCTTGCTTGGCGAACAGCCGAGATGGGTGCAGATGCCAACCGCGACGAGGTATTCCGGCTTGAGGGAGCGCTGCTGGTTGTGCGCGTAGTTCGGTTGCTGCGCTACGTTCGAGCCTGGATCGGCGAGCCTCGCTTCGGCGTTCTCGAGAGAGGCGAGCATTTTCTGGCGTACGGTGCAGAATCCATACCGGTTTGCCGCGCATTCGACAGACCATCATTTCGCCGGGCGCAAGCGTGCCGATGTCGACTTCCACCGGGCGCCGGCGGCCTTTGCCCGTTCGGAAGGCAGCAGGCTGGCGACGAAAGGAACGACTGCTGTCAATGCCAGCGCGCCGCCGAGTCCGGCGGTAGCCAGCAGCCACCGCCGACGAGCCGGACTGTCGGTGACGACGAATGATTCGCCTTGGCAGACAATTTGGTTCATGTTGATTTCCCATGGTAAGTGGTCTATTCTCCGGTCGCCGGTCTCGCTGATTTTTCTACCGACTGAAAGGAGCCAATATCAGTGAACACTTATCAAGATTCGTGCCAGCCTTCAAGCAAGAGAACGAACGACAAAAAAACAATGACTTGCGAGTCTGCCCGCCCAAACGCTGACGATTTTTTTTGCCAGGCTCTTGCCGATATGGCAGTATTTGGCAGTCGAGTTGGCGGATATGGCAGAACGGGTGACATCCATGGCAGTCGATCAAGCATCCTTGGCAGAACTGGTTTCGTTCCTGGAGACCTTTCCCGAACCGCACATCCTGTGTGACCGCGACTATCGGATCCTGGCCGCAAACGCGGCTTATCGAGCCAACTGGGTCGATCAAATAGAGGTCGTTGGCCGCAAGTGCTTCGAGGTGTCGCATCGATACACGGTGCCCTGCGACCAGGCGGGCGAGTCGTGTCCGCTACAGCGCAGCCTGCAATCAGGCCAGCGCGAGCGCGTGCTGCATCTCCATTACACGTCGCGCGGCGAGAGCTTCGAAAACATTGAGCTGTCGCCGATCCGCGACGCCAGCGGCGCAATCGTTTATTACGTCGAGAAGCTGGAGCCCTTGCCGGGAGCACCCAGTCTGGGTGACGTACAGGGTTTGATCGGTCGTTCGCCAGCCTTCCTGAAGATGATGGAACTGGTCGCACGGGTGGCGCCTTCGGACGCCTCCGTGTTGCTGCAGGGGGAGTCGGGTACCGGCAAGGAACTGGTCGCCAATGCCATCCATCAGCTCAGCCGGCGCGCCAAACACCCCTTCGTTGCCGTTGATTGCTCGGGATTGCCGGAAACGCTGTTCGAAAGCGCCTTGTTTGGCCATGAGCGCGGTGCCTTCACCGGTGCGACGACACGAACGACCGGGCTGGTCGAGGCGGCGTCGGGCGGCACGCTGTTTCTCGACGAACTGGGCGATATCCCGCTCTCGATCCAGGTCAAGCTGTTGCGGCTACTGGAAACCGGCACCTATCGTCGGGTGGGTTCCCCGGAGCTGCGCAAGGCCGAAGTCCGGGTGGTCTCCGCCACCCATCGTCCACTGACCTGAAATGGTGAGCGAAGGTCTTTTCCGGCAGGACTTGTTCTACCGGCTGAATATCTTCCCGATCACCTGCCGCCGTTGCGCCAGCGCGGTGATGATGTCCTGCTACTGGCAGAGACCTTGCTCGATCGCGTCTCTGGTGGTCACCTCCGCAGCCGCCTGTCACCGGAGGCGGCCGCCTGGCTGCGCGGCTACCACTATCCGGGCAATGTGCGCGAACTGCGCAACATTCTCGAACGCGCTTGCCTGCTCTGCGATGGCGATGAAATACATCTGCAGCACCTTGCCACTGGAGTTGGCGGCGGCCCAGCCCATTGCGGACTTCAGCCGAAGATCCCGCCGCCAGCGAAGCACGACTTCCCCGATAGCCATTCGGTGTCGTTCGAGGAAGTGGTACGCCACTTCAAAGGCAGCCGGAAAGCGCTCGCCAGCCACCTTGGCCTGTCAGAACGGACTCTCTACCGTCGCCTGAAAACGGTGGATGGGCAGTAGCGCTGAGGGCCTGTCGCGTTCCACGCTGGGCTGCATGGTGTGACGGCGATCGCGCTCCTCTGATTGTTCATCGGTATCTCCTCAGGTACAGACCTTCGAAGAAGCGCTTGGCCCAATGGAACAGCAGCGACGAGGGCAGGATGATCTGGCGCCGGGGATTGCGAAACACCAGCGTACCGCGGTCGATGGCGTCGATGATGCAGATCAGTTCGACCTTGAAGGTGGCGCTGGGCGTCTGTCCGCGCAGGCCCGCGAGCAGGTTTTCGGCCGCGGCGGCAGCCTGCAGGTCGGCCATGTGGGCCTGCTTGGGCATCCACTCGGGGCCAGGAAAACTGCCGGAATCGCCGACCACATAGATATTCTGCGTGCCGACGACGCGGCACTGCGCATCGGCCTGCAGCAGGCCACCGGGCGAACGCGCCAGCTCGGTCTGATCGAACCAGTGGTTGCCGGTCATACCGGGCATGAAGAGGATCAGGTCGGCCGCGAACTCGCGGCCTTCGGTGACCACCCGGTCGGCCTCGAAGCGCTGCATCTTGTGGCCGAGGTGGGTGCGAATGCCGCGCTTCGCCATTTCCGCCAGCAGGTACTTCACTGCTTTCGGGCCGAGGCGCTGGCCCGGTTCCATCGACGGATTGAAAAACACGAGCTCGAACTTCTCCCGCCGGCCTTCGCGTTTGAGCTGCTCGTCGATGCCGAAGAGGAACTCGAACATCGGGCCGCCGCGCACCGCTCCGGGTTCGTTGGGGTTGCCGCCAAAACCCACGGCGATGGTGCCGCCTGGCATGGCGCGCAGGCGGTCACGGATCTTTTCGGCCGCAGCAATCCCTTCGCAGGGTGTGATGGCGTGCTCGATACCTGGCAGCTTCTTGATGAAGCGCCCGCCACTGGCGATCACGAGCGCATCGTTGCCGACCTCGCCCGTCGTGGTCTCGACGACCCGACCACCGTCGCGTAGGCCTGTCACCTCGGCGGCTACGTGTCGCACCTGCATGCGCTTGAAGAAGTTGGCCAACGGCACGATCAGCTGTTCGCGCGTGCGCAGGCCGTAGGGAATCCAGATGATACCGGGGAGGTAGTGCAATTCTGCGCGCGGTGCGATCAGGGTGATCTCGACGTTGGCATCGCGGCGGCGGATTTCAAGCACGCTGGAGAGCGCACCGAAGCCGGCGCCGATGATGGTGATGCGGGCGGCTGGGTTCATTAAACGATGGTTTTCATTGACGAGCTTCTCATGGCGCAGTGGAAAGGAGGGTTCGGGCTGACAGGGGGCCAGGAACTCGCCGCACCCGGGGCCGGCGACGAACAAGACCACCGCCGCTGCGTCATCGCGCGGCTGCCGTCGAAAGCGCACTTTTCACGCCTGGCGAACACAAATGCTTCCTGCAATGTGGTGAAGATACGCCGAGTTTGTCGTCCAGGAAACAGAACGACTGCTCATTTCCCCCAGCGCATCCAGGCCGCCAGCCACAAAGCCGCGGCACAGGCACAACCGGAAGAAATGGCGGGAATAGCGCTAGACGCGGCACGAGGGCGACCCCGCGCAAGTCATGGTCTCCTTGCGTAGCCTCCACTACGACCCCCGCCATTGCACCAGCGCAGAACGGAGGGTTTTGAACGGCAGGTCTCGGCTTCAAAGAAGACCGCAGCCCTGTCGGTTCTGTGGTCGCTGATCGGCCAGAGCGGTCGTTGGGGTAATGCGCCATGAGTGTCATGGTGTACTTCGCATTGCCGCCGTTCGACAGCCTTCGCCAAAATAGTCTGGACCGGCGACCCTGGGCGACCGCTTCCTGAAGAACGCTACTCACCCTTTCGACCCTTATGCAGAGCTTTCGACAGCTCTCTGGCTGCCCTGAACGTCGGCTCCCTGAGCCATTACTGACGTCAGGAAGTCATGCGAAAGGCTCGCATTCGGAGCAGGGACGCCTGCTCTGTCGGCGTAAACGCTTTCCCGAAGACGCCAGAAAACACGCCAAACTCGCCGCGCGGGTGGCTCGCACGCAGGAGAGGATCGACTCGCTGATCGCGCTCGCGTGCTGCGCTGCCGGGCTGACCGAGAAAGCGGGTCTGCGCCGAAGCGCGCTCACCCCGAGTCGTCCAGCACCGAGCTGTCGCCCTCGGGCAGTCCAAGCTCGCGCGTCTTCAGGAGGCGGCGCAGGATCTTGCCGCTGCGCGTACGCGGCAGGGTCGACACAAACGCGATCTCCTTCGGCGCCACGACGGCGCCCAGGCGTTTGCGTGCGTGGCCGAGCAGTTCCATGCGCAGCGACTCGCTCTCGCCGAAACCCGGTTTGAGCAAGACGAAGGCCTTGACCACCTCGCCGGCCACGGGATCGGGCTTGCCGATGACCCCGGCTTCGGCAACGGCCGGATGCTCCATCAGGACGCTCTCGACCTCGAATGGCCCGATCAGGTGTCCGGCCGACTTGATCAGGTCATCGACGCGGCCGACGAACCAGAAGTAGCCCTCCGCGTCTCGCCTGACCAGGTCACCGGTCAGGTAATAGTCGCCGGCAAAGCACTTGCGGTAGCGCTCCTCCTGCCCGAGATAGCCGCGGAACATCGACGGCCAGCCGACCCGAAGCGCTAGCTCTCCCTCGACGTCGTCAGCAATGACCTCTTCGATGCCGCCACCTGCGTGCCTACGCATCAGGCGGGCATCGATGCCCGGCAAGGGTTTGCCCATCGAGCCGGGCTTGATGTCCATGGCCAGGACGTTGGCGATCATGATGGCGCCGGTCTCGGTCTGCCACCAGTTGTCGTGGATTGGCAGCCCCAGCACCTGCTGCTCCCACCACACGGCCTCCGGATTGAGCGGCTCGCCGACGCTGGCGATAAAACGCAGCTCCGGGTAGCGGTACTGCCGGGCGAGTTCCGCGCCGCCCTTCATCAGCATGCGGATCGCCGTCGGCGCCGTGTACCAGACGCTGACCCGGTGCTCCTGCAGCAAGCGGTACCAGCGCCCGGCGTCGAAGTCGGCCTCGTCGACCAGGCTCGTCACGCCGTGCAGCAGCGGCGCGATGATGCCGTATGAAGTGCCGGTGACCCATCCCGGATCGGCGGTACACCAGAACAAGTCCTGTTCATGCAGATCGAGCGCGTACTTGCTGGTCGCATAGTGGGCAATGGCCGCCGCGTGGACATGAATCGCGGCCTTGGGTGCGCCCGTGGTGCCGCTGGTGAAATGCAGCAAGGCCATGTCCTCGCCCGAGGTGGGAACGGCCGCGAAATCATCCGTGGCCTGCTCCATCAGTGTCGCCAGATCGAGGGTTCCGGGGACGTTGGTCCGGCCACCATCGTCGCCAATCAGCAGGATGTGCTCGAGCGCCGGCAGTTGGCCGAGAATGCCGGCCACCTTGCGACGAAACAGGGACTCGCTGGTCAGCAGCACCTTGCCTTCGCCGATGGCCATGCGCGTGCGTATCGGCTCGGGACCAAAGGCGGAGAACAGCGGCGAGACCACGCTGCCGTTC
Organism: Candidatus Accumulibacter sp. ACC012; assembly: GCF_907163155.1. Lineage (NCBI taxonomy): Bacteria > Pseudomonadati > Pseudomonadota > Betaproteobacteria > Candidatus Accumulibacter > Candidatus Accumulibacter sp. ACC012. The sequence continues at coordinate 826,136 of NZ_CAJQUC010000003.1, read as the reverse complement.
TTCAGTGCGCCGATCAGCGCCGTGTACAGGTCCGGCACCCGACCTGCCAGAATGAACAGGCGCTCGCCCTTGCCGACGCCGAGTCGCTGCAGCACGTTGGCAAAGCGGTTGGTCTGGCGTGCGAGTTCCTCGAAGCTGACGTCGCGCCGTACGTCGTTTCGACTGATGAAGCGAAACGCTACTCGCCCGCGTACCGCCGTCGCCAGGTGCCGATCCACCGCCAGACGGCCGATATTGAGTTCGCCCTGCGCCGCGCCGGTGAGTTCCTGGCGCACAGCCGGCCACGAGAAACACGCGTGCTCGCGTTGCCAATCCGCGAGATGCGGCGGCACACGCCATTCCTGTGGCGACTTGCGGATGAATTCTGGGTGCATCTTGGCGAACGGCTCCGTCGATGATGGCTACAGCGTCAGTTTAGACGCGCGACAGTTTGCGCAGGGGGAATGCTTGTGTAGTATGGCTGAAGCATGCCACCGAAGGCGCCGTGCCACCAGGCGTCGATGGGCTGTCTGCCGTAACGATGACCAGCAAGGCGAGAAAAACCGCCAACGCCATTTTCGAGGACCGCTGCGACTGGCAGCGGTAACAAACTGCATTTTGGGCGCGACTCAGTCTCTGAGCGCCGCTCAGGATTTCCGATGTTGTACCGTGCGGCCGGTCGCCGAGCAGTGTTTACTGGAGCGTAAGCACCATGAATGACCAGGAACTTCGCGCCGCCGTACTCTCCGTCGTGCGCACCATCGCCCCCGAGCTTGATGCCGAGCGCATCGAGGCGGACAAACCCCTGCGCAACCAGATCGATCTCGATTCCATGGACTGGCTCAACGTCATCCTCGCATTGCGCGAAAAGTTTCGCGTCGATATCCCGGAGTCCGACTACGGCAAGGTGCAAACCTTGAACGCGATCGTGGCCTACCTCGGCGCCAGACCCGCACCGCATTCGCCCGGCTGACGATGACCATGGCCAGATATCCCGCCGAGTTGGTTCGTAAACGCTACCTGTTCGACGGCAGCGAAGTGACGATTCGCCCGATCAACGCGGACGACGCGTCGATCGAGGCCGACTTCGTGCGCCATCTGTCGCCCGAGTCGCGCTACTCGCGCTTCATGGTGACATTGAACGAACTGCCGACGACCAAGCTGCGTTACCTGACCGATGTCGATTACGACAAGCACATGGCCTTCGTAGCAACGCTGCCGCAGGATGGGAAGGAGACGGAAATCGGCGTGGCCCGCTACATCGTCGATCCGAATGGCGCGAGTTGCGAGTTCGCCGTCGCCGTCGACGACGCCTGGCAGGGTTCGGGGGTCGCGGGAATCCTCATGGCGACGCTGATGGATACGGCTCGCGCACGTGGCCTGACGAGCATGGAGGGAATCATCCTGGCGACCAATCACCGGATGCTGAAATTCGCGCGGCAGTTGGGTTTCACCCCGCATCGTGACTGGGACGAGCCGGATACGGTGCATGTCGCGCGGCCCCTGTAGGACGCTTCACAACGCGCGATCCCGAATCGTGTTGAAGCGTCAAACCCCGATGCGGCAGGCGAACTGCGCCGGTAGCTTGCGTTTCTGGCGATGCCATGAGTAGCCGGGCGGGCGAGGACGGTCACGCCAGCATGACTCGATAGCTGGCCTGTGGTCAATGGCTACCGGGAGGGGATTCCCAGCCGCTGACCTACATCGCATTGCCCAGCCGCAACCAAGACTTGACCGTTCGCAGTAACAACACCTGAAACGAGGTCCGTTCCATGGCTAGAGCTTCTTGGTACACGAAGTTTGCAAAAGGCGCTTCTCACTTCTGCGGGCGCCCGCGAGTCTTCACACTTGCGGTGGGAGTCATTGCCGTTTGGGTAGTCACGGGCCCTATGTTCAGGTTCAGTGATACGTGGCAACTGGTGATCAACACGGGCACGACCATCATCACGTTCTTAATGGTGTTCTTGATCCAAAACACGCAGAACAGGGACACGGAAGCCATTCAGGTGAAGCTCGACGAACTGATCAGAGCGACCAAGGGCGCACACAATGCGCTACTCGATCTGGAGGAGATCGAAGAGGACACGCTTGACGCATTCCGCGCCAAGTACCAAGCGCTTGCCGCGGCTGCCAGGAGTGAGCTTGAACTTGGCAACCAAGACACGGGAACGCCAGAACCATGAAACCGGCTATCGCCATCGGTCTTGACAACGGCGGCATAGGCCGAGCGGATAGATGGAGAGGATGGTGATCATCGCTCCCTCGCCCTATCCTCCTGGCCGAGAGCTGACCTTGGGCCATGGTACGGCAAAGGGGGATTCGCACGCATGCGACGCTACTGGCCGACCGTCCGGTATTGGCCGAGACCTGACCCGCCGACTTGTCTCGCACCAGATCGAATAGAGAGGCGTTCTTGAGGAGCCGCTCGATGACGACGCTCATCACCCGGGAACCGCGCTGGTGGCAACGAGTGCACATCCAATCGCGTTCGATCATGCGGCGGTTGCTCCGCACGAAAACGCCCCTTTCCACCCGCAGTTGCGCTGCGACTTTCCCAGCACGTCGCTCCTGCGAACCCGGAAACGACGCTGGTTGGTCTCGCGGCGTTAAAATGCGCCTTGGACGGGCATCGCCTGGCGGCCGTTTCTGGCGTCCAACTTGGCCTGCATCGCCGCCCAACAGCCCGTGCACTGATCACCCCCAGTCCCCCATTTCACTGATCACCCCCCGGAATATCCAGTCATGAACAGCAAGCTTCGGCGCGGACTCCTTTCTCTTGGTCTTGTCGTGATCGTCATCGTCGTCGCTACCTACTTCTGGCAGCGACTCGAGCCGGCCGCTCTGCCGGAAGGCTTCGTGGCTGGCAATGGGCGAATTGAGGCCACGGAAGTGGACATCGCGACCCGCTCCGCTGGACGATTACAGGAAGTGCTGGTCAAGGAAGGTGATTTCGTCGAGCCCGGAGAGGTCGTCGCGCGCATGGATACACAGGCGTTGGAGGCCGAACTCCACCAATTGCTAGCCAAGGTGAAGCAGGCGGAAAGTGCCAGTTCGACGGCGCTGGCGATCGCCGCGCAAAAGCACGAAGCCAAGGGCAGCGCAACCGCGCTGGTCGCGCAACGGCGTCAGGCGAGACTCACCGCCCTGGCGATGGTGGCGCAGAGTGAAAGTGAAGTGGTCTTTGCCGAGGGTGAGCTGAAGCGCTCCGAAGAACTGGTGGCCAAGGGTTTCATCAGCGCACAACGGCTGTCCGCGGACAAGACCCGGTTGCAGGTAGCCAGGGCGGCACTCGATGCGGCACGTTCCAAGGTCGCCGAGGCCGAGGCGGCAATCGAGGCCGCCCAGTCGCAGACCCTGGAGACGCAGTCGGCGATCGCCGCGTCGCAATCGCAGGTGGCGGAATCAAGAGCTTCAATAGAGGCGGCGAAAGCAGCCGCCGACAAAATCCGCACCGACATCGACGACGCCACGCTCAAAACGCCGCGCGGTGGCCGCGTCCAGTACCGGACAGCCGAGCCCGGTGAAGTGTTGCCGGCCGGCGGCAAGGTGCTGACTGTGCTCGACCTCTCCGACGTGTACATGAGCTTCTTCCTGCCGACGACCGTCGCCGGCAAGGTGGCTATCGGCGCCGAGGTCCGGCTGGTGCTCGACGCCATACCGCAATACGTGATCCCGGCGAAGATCAGCTTTGTCGATAGTGCAGCGCAGTTCACGCCCAAGGCCGTGGAGACGAGTAGCGAGCGCCAGAAACTGGTCTTCCGCTGCAAGGCACAGATCGATCAGGAAGTACTCCGGAAGTACCGCACGCAGGTCAAGACGGGCCTCCCTGGGGTCGCTTACGTGACTCTCGACGCCGCCGCGCAATGGCCCGAACAGCTGCAGGTGAAGTTGCCGCAATGACCCCGGCGCCCCCCTCGGTGGCGCTGCTGTCGGCCCTCAGTTATCGCCACGGCAGCGTTCTGGCACTCGACGTGATTGACTTGGCGATCCCGGCGGCACGCATGGTCGGTTTCATCGGCCCCGACGGCGTCGGCAAGTCGAGTCTCCTGGCGCTGCTCTCGGGGACGCGCAAGATCCAGTCCGGCAGCGTCGAAGTGCTGGGTTGCGACATCGCCGATCGGCGTCACCGCCGCCGGCTCTGTCCTCGCATTGCCTACATGCCGCAGGGTCTGGGAAAGAACCTCTACGCGACGCTGTCGGTGTTCGAAAACGTCGATTTCTTCGGCCGTCTGTTTGGTCAGTCGGCAGACGAACGCGCCTGGCGGATCGACGAATTGTTGAACAGCACCGGCCTGGCAGCGTTTGCCGACCGCCCCGCCGGTAAGCTCTCCGGCGGCATGAAGCAGAAACTGGGGCTCTGTTGCGCGCTGATTCACGACCCCGAGTTGCTGATTCTGGACGAGCCGACGACCGGCGTCGATCCACTCTCTCGGCGTCAGTTCTGGCAGCTGATCGAACATATCCGGGCGCGGCGACCGGCGATGAGCGTGCTTGTGGCAACCGCCTACATGGATGAGGCGGAAGCCTTCGACTGGCTGGTAGCGATGGACGCCGGCACCGTCCTGGCCACCGGCAGCCCGGCAGAGCTCAAGGCAGCTACCGTCACTGGGACCCTCGAGGACGCTTTCGTCTCGCTGCTGCCGGAGGAAAAGCGCCGCGATCATCGGGCCCTGGTGATTCCACCGCGACCACCTGGCGATGCCCTTCCGGCGATCGAGGCCGAGCAGTTGACGCGGCGATTCGGCGAATTCACCGCCGTCGACCACGTGGGCTTCCGTATCGAGCGCGGCGAGATCTTCGGCTTTCTCGGCTCCAACGGTTGTGGCAAGACGACGACCATGAAGATGCTCACCGGGCTCCTGCCGGCCACCGAAGGCAAGGCCCTGCTGTTCGGACGCCCGGTCGATGCCAAAGATACCGACACCCGCAAGCGCGTCGGCTACATGTCGCAGGCCTTTTCACTGTACACCGAGCTCACGGTCCGTCAAAACCTCGAGCTGCACGCGCGACTGTTTCACTTGCCGAAAGCGCGCATCGCTTCGCGGGTAGCGGAGATGGTCGACCGCTTCGGCTTGCACGATTACGTCGAGCAGCGCACCGAGGGTCTGCCGCTGGGCATACGCCAGCGCCTGTCGCTGGCGGTGGCGGTCATTCACGGCCCCGAGATGCTGATTCTCGACGAACCGACTTCGGGGGTTGATCCGGTGGCGCGCGACGCTTTCTGGCGCTTGCTGGTCGAGCTGTCGCGCCAGGAAGGGGTGACGATTTTCATCTCCACGCATTTCATGAACGAGGCGCAGCGCTGCGATCGCATTTCGCTGATGCATGCCGGGCGGGTCCTGGCACAGGGATCTCCCGAGGAGATCACCCGCGCCCGCAATGCCGGCACGCTGGAGGAGGCGTTCATCGCCTACCTCGAAGAAGCGGCTGGCACGAAGTCCGCTGCTGTGATTCCAGCGCCGGCAGCGATCGAGAACAAGCCGGCGCCACCCGCGGCAAGCCGGATTCCTGTGTTCAGTTCGCGTCGCTGGTGGGCTTATGCGCGTCGTGAAGCGACGGAGATCTGGCGTGATCCGATTCGCCTCGCTTTCGCCTTGCTCGGACCAATCGTGCTCATGATTGCCTTCGGCTATGGCATCTCGTTTGACGTTGAAAACCAGTCGTATGCGGTCCTCGACCAGGATCGGACCCCCGAGAGTCGTGCCTATCTCGAGAACTATTCCGGATCGCGCTACTTTCGCGAGTTGCCCGCCCTCACAGACCATGCGGATCTGGAGCAGCGCATGCGAAGCGGCAAACTGCGGGTGGCCATCGAGATCCCGCCGGAATTCGGCGAGAGCATCTTGCGTGGTCGCCCGGTCGAGGTCGGGATATGGATTGATGGCGCCGCGCCCTTCACCGCCGAAACCGTTCGCGGCTACGTCGAGGGCGTGCATCTCGCCTACCTCGGGCGACTGGGGCAACGCACGACCGGCGTGATACCGGACTTCCTGCCGGCCAACGTCGAGACGCGTTTCCGGTACAACCAGGACTTCAAGAGCGTCTATGCGATGGTGCCCGGAATGATCATGATGATGCTCGCCTTGATTCCGGCAATGATGACTGCGGTCGGCGTGGTGCGCGAAAAAGAGATGGGCTCGATCACCAATCTCTACGCCACCCCGGTCAGCGGCCTGGAATTTCTCCTCGGCAAGCAGTTGCCGTACGCGGTGATCGGCTTTGTCAGTTATCTCAGCCTGCTGCTTCTGGCGCTGCTGCTCTTCCAGGTACCGGTCAAGGGCAGCGCCATCGCGTTGACCGCCGGTGCGCTGCTCTATGTCATGGCCACCACCGGCTTCGGCGTCCTGATCTCGTCGTTCGTCAAGACTCAGATCGCTGCCTTGTTCGGTACAGCCGTGCTGATCATGCTGCCGGTGATCCAGTTCTCGGGGCTGTTCACACCGGTGTCGTCGCTGTCGGGTGGCGCCAGGATCATGGGGATGCTCTTTCCAAGCACCTATTTCCAGCGCATCAGCATCGGCACCTTCACCAAGGGACTGAGCTTCGGCGATCTCGCGGTCAATTTCGTTGCCTTGGCGATGATCGTCCTTGCTTACCTTCTGCTCAGCCTGATCTTCCTGAAAACACAGGACGATTGACGATGCGCCGCCATCTCGAAAACATCTACCGCCTGGGTCTCAAGGAACTGATTAGCCTGCGCTATGACTTCGTCCTGGTGGCCCTGATCATCTACTTCTTCACCTACGCGGTCTACGCCCCGTCAAAGGGGACGCAAATGGACTTGATCAACGCCTCGGTGGCGGTAGTCGACGAAGACGGCTCGCCGCTCTCGAGGCGTGTCCAGGATGCGCTGCTTCCGCCTTACTTCCTGCCGCCGGTAGCAATCAGCGTGCAGCAGATCGACACCGCCATGGATAGCGGGACCTACACCTTCGTCATTGACATCCCGCCGCGCTTCCAGGCGGATCTGGAGCGCGGTCGACGGCCGACGGTCCAGGTCAACGTCGATGCGACGGCGATGATCCAGGCCGGTAGCGGTGCCAATCACATCCAGAATGTTCTGCGCCAGGAACTCGCCGGCTTCGCGACATCGTCCGCCGCCGAGTCAATCACGCTGGTTACGCGCTCCAAGTTCAACCCCAATCGCGAGTCGCCGTGGTTCGTCGCAGTCATGCAGGTGGTCAATAACACGACCCTGCTGGCGATCTTTCTCAGCGGCGCCGCACTGATCCGCGAACGCGAACACGGGACCATCGAACACCTGCTGGTGATGCCGCTCGGTCCCACCGAGATCATGCTCGCCAAGATCTGGGCGAATGCTCTGGTGGTCGCTGTCGCCGCCAGCCTGTCGCTGTGGCTGATGGTGCAGGGTGTGCTGCAGGTGCCGATCACCGGGTCGATACCGCTGTTCGTCGTTGGGGAAGTTATTTACCTCTTCTCGGTGACTTCTCTGGGGATCTTTCTCGCGACGCTGGCGCGCTCGATGCCGCAGTTCGCACTCCTGGCAATGCCCGTTTTCATCGCCATGAATCTGCTCTCGGGCAGCAACACGCCCTTTGAGAGCATGCCGGCGCTGATCCAGAGAGTGATGTTCTTTTCACCATCGACGCATTTCGTCAGTCTGGCCCAGGCCATTCTTTTCAGAGATGCAGGTTTTTCCATCGTGTGGAAAGAATTCGTCGCCACCGCGGCCATCGGAGCCCTGTTCTTCAGCGCTGCGCTGCTACGTTTTCGCCAGACCGTCAGCGAAATGCAGGGTTAAACCCTTTCTGGAAATCTCCCGGTTCTGCCGGAGTGGCAGTAGTAGTTTGACTTTTTCGGGGCCGTTTATGAAGGAATGGCGAGTGATGCGAGATCACGCACATGCTTGGCGCGCTTCCGCGGAAGCCTGCGTCATCGCAGCTAGTGGTCGGCAAAACCACGGGCGGGGGCGCGGACTAATCTGTCTCGGGTAGCGGCTCAATTCTGGTTCGGAACTATCCGCCGTAGCGTGTTATCCCGAAGAACGTAGTGGTGAAGCAAAGTAGCAGCGGCATGGAAGCCGATGAGGAAGTAACCCACCGTGCCGCCGACCTCATGTATCTCCTTGATCAGCGTTGCCAGGCTTTTGCTTTCGCCGACGAGCGCTGGCAGCTCCAGACCGAAGAACGGGATCGGCTTTCCTGCTGCGCCGAGAAGTAGCCATCCTCCCAGCGGCATACCAATCATCAAGAAGTACAGCGCAAAGTGCATAAACTTGGCCGATGACTTCTGCCACTTCGGAAGATCCGGCTCAGTTAGGGGGTCGGATCCAGCCATGCGCGCCACCAGCAGGCGCAGCCAGACCAGAACAAAAACAGATAAGCCCAGCATGAAATGCCAGGCCTTCAGTGCCTCACGAGGATCGCTACCCTTCGGGTACAACTCAGTTGGATCGGCTTCATGTGGGCTTTCAGAAAGCTCATTCATGCCGCAGCGCATCGATCGGGTTCAGCCGTGCCGCCCGGCGGGCCTGGGAAGTAGCCGAACAGCACGCCGATGCCGGCCGAGAAGACGAAGCTCAGCAGGTTGACCCCGGGGTTGAACACGTAGGGCACATTCATCAAATCCGAAAGACCGATCGAGGCACCGATGGCCAGCACGATGCCGATCGCCCCGCCCAGCGCGGCAAGCACCACGGCCTCGATCAGGAACTGCAGCAGCACCTCGCGCTCCAGCGCGCCGATGGCCAGGCGCAAGCCGATTTCCCTGGTGCGCTCTGTCACGCTCACCAGCATGATGTTCATGATGCCGATGCCGCCCACCAGCAGGCTCACCGCGGCCACGGCACCCAGAAGCGTGGTCATCACCTTGGTGGTGCCCGAGAGTGTGTCGGCCAGCTGTTTGGTGTCGAGCACGTTGAAGTTATCTTCATCGGTGTCAGCGAGCTTGCGACGCTCGCGAAGCAACTGGGTCATGCTGGCCTTGACGCGTGTCGGTGTCGCTGCCATCGGCCATGGACACGAGCAAGTCGTTGACCTGGGTATTGCCGGTGATGCGGCGCTGCAGGGTCTTGATCGGGATGAAGACCAGGTCGTCCTGGTCGTTGCCGAACGAGCCCTGGCCCTTGGAGCCGAGCACGGCGATGACCTCGCAGCTGATCAGCTTCACGCGCAGCGACTCGCCCAGCGCGGGGCTGCTGCCGAACAGTTCTCGCCGTACGGTTTCGCCGATCATGCAGACCGCCGCACCGGCGCGCTGCTCGGCGTCGGAAAACTCGCGCCCCTGGGCCAGGGTCCAGTTGCCGATGGTGAGCCACTCGTTCGTGCTGCCGGTGATCGTGCTGCTCCAGTTGCGGCCATTGGCCACCAGCGTGCCCGACGAGCGCGATTGGGGGGCAGCGGCCGCGACGCCACCGATCTGGGTGGCGATGGCCTCGGCAGTCGCTGTCCTTGAAGAAGGGCGCGCTGGAACCACCGCTGCCCGGACCCATGCGCTGGCCCGGTCGAATCTGCAAGAGGTTGGTGCCCAGCCCCGAGATCTGGTTTTGCACGGACACGGTGGCGCCATTGCCCACCGTGACCATCGTGATCACCGCGCTCACGCCGATCACGATGCCCAGGATGGTGAGGAACGAGCGCATCAGGTTGCGCCGGATCGAACGCAGCGCGAGCAGGAGGGTGTTGAGCCACATGGTCAGCCGGCTCCCATGACCGTCGCAACGTGTCCCGCCTGGAGCCCGACCGGGTCAGGGTTGCGCTCGTCGCTTTACACCACTGCCGTCCACGAAGCGCACGATGCGCCGCGCGTAGGCGGCCATCTCGGCCTCGTGCGTCACCATCAGCACGGTGATGCCCTGGTCGGCGTTCAGGTGCCAGAGTAGCTCCATGATCTCCTTGCTGCGGGCGGTGTCGAGGTTGCCGGTGGGCTCGTCGGCGAGCAGCACGGCGGGCTCCGTGACGATGGCGCGCGCGATCGCCACGCGCTGCTGCTGCCCGCCCGAGAGTTCTCCCGGCGTGTGGTGTTCCCACCCTTTGAGGCCGACCTGTTCGAGCGCGCGCGCGGCCATGGCATGGCGCTGCGCGGCGGGCTCGCCGCGGTAGATCAGTGGCAGCTCGACGTTTTCCTGTGCCGAGGTGCGGGCCAGCAGATTGAAGCCCTGGAACACGAAGCCGAGGTAGCGCCGGCGCAAGCGGGCCCGCTCGTCGCGGCTGAGCGATTGCACCTGCACGCCCTCGAACTCATAGGTGCCGGTGGTGGGTGTGTCCAGGCAGCCCAGCGTGTTCATGGCCGTGGACTTGCCCGAACCGCTGGGCCCATGATGGCCACAAAGTCACCCTTCTGGATGTCCAGATCCACGCCTTTGAGCGCCTGGAACGCCGTTTGGCCTGTGCCGTAGACCTTGGTGATCCCGCGCAGACGGATTAGCGGAGCAGGCCCCGGCTGCCCCGTGGCTGGAGTGGCCGGCTGATTCATGGTGCGGCGCTTGCGCTGCGCTGGTCGGTGATGACGGCCATGCCGGGCTGTGAGGCTCTCGCCGCTGACCTCGGTCATGCGGCCGTCGCTGATGCCAGTTCTGCACCTGCATGGCAACCGGCTGGCCTCCCTGCAGCACCCAGATCTGGCGCGTGCCAGGGGCCTTGCTCTCGCTGCCGGCCACTTTGGTGCTGCTACTCCTCGGCGGGCGCGGCATTATCTTGGACAGGATGCTGCTACTCCCGGAGGACTTGCTCGCTGCGGCTGCTGCGGTGGGCGAGAAGCGCAGCGCAGTGTTGGGCACGAGAAGCACGCCATCGCGCTCGGTGGCCACGATGGTGGCCACGGCCGTCATGCCGGGGCGCAGACTGAGGTCGCTGTTGTTCACATCGAGCGTGGCCACATAGGTCACCACGTTGTTGGTGGTGGTCGAGCCATAGGCCACGCGGCGGATCGTGGCCGGGAAACGGCGCGAGGGGTAGGCGCTGACGGTGAAGCTGGCTTTTTGCCCCACCTTCACAGCGCCCACGTCGGCCTCGTCCACGCTGGCTTCGAGCTGCAACTGGGTCAGGTCCTCGGCCACGGCAAACAGAGTGACGGCCTGCAGCGAGGCGGCCACCGCGTTGCCCGGATCCACCGAGCGGCTGAGCACCACCCCGTCGAGGGGCGAGCGGATCGAGGCTTTGGCGAGGTTGGTTTCATCCGTTGAGAGGGTGGCTTTGGCCACGCCGACGTTGGCGGCAGCACTCGATTCGGTGGCCACGGCGCGGGCCAGCGCCGGCGCGCGCACTGTCGAGCTCGCTGGCCGAAGGCACCTTGCCGCCCGAGAGCTTGAAGACGTCCGTCCAGGCGCGCAAGGCTGGCGCGCGATTCGGCGACGGTGGCTTTGCTTTGCGCGACCAGTGCCCGCGCGGCGGCAAGCGAGGCGCGCGAGCGGGTCACCTGATCGCTGAACTTCGACGCGTCCAGCTCCACCATCACCTGGCCGGCCTTGACCTGGTCGTTCACGTCCACCAGCACGCGCTCGACCGTGCCCGACAGTTCACTGCCGACGTTGACCGAGCGCGTCGGCTGTAGCGTGCCGTTGGCCGACACGCTAAGCGTGAGGACTGCCCATGCGCAGTTCGGCGGTCACGTAGGTGGGCGCGGCCTTGCCGGCGCTTTGCGCCTGCCAGTAATAGACACCGCCGGCCACGATCCAGCAGGGCGCCAAGAGCGAACCAGAGCGAGCCGCGCTGCCACCAGCGCGGCGGATGGTCCTCACCCAGCAGGGTTTGCAGGTCGGCGGGAGGGGTGGCGTTCTTCTGGCTCATGGCGGGTCGGTGTGAAGTGATCGTAGAGAGTGGCCGCGGGTGTCAGTGCGCAGCGGAGGAGGTCGCCTGGCGGACCGTCGCTTGCGTGGTGGCGACGGCGGCGACGGATCGCACTATCGGGCGTCCAGCCGCCGCCCAGGGCCTTGTACAGGCGCACGTGGTCGCTGCTGACGTCGGCGCTGGCTGCTGGCCACGTCGCCCTGGGCGCCGAGCTGCGTGCGCTGCGTCTGCAGAACGGTCTGAAAATCGACCAGCCCGCTGGCGTACTGCTGGCGCGCCAGCGTCGCCGCATTGGTGGCCGCGTCGGCGGCATCCTTCAGGTGCGCCAGCCGCTCGCGGTCGCTGCGCAGGGCGACCAGCGCATCTTCGACATCCTTCAGGGCAACGAGCACGACGGAGCGGTAATCCTGCAGCGACTGCTCGAGCGCGGCTTGCTGCGCGCCGACCTGCGCGCGCGCTGCGCCGCCGTCGAACAGCGACCCGCTGACGCTGCCCAGCACGCTGCTCACGAGCGAGCTGCCGTCGACCAGCGATCCGAGCGTGAGCGAGACCAAGCCCAGTGAGCCGCCGAGCGAAAAGCTCGGCCAGCGCGCGGCTTCGGCCTGGCTGACGCGGGCGCGCGCCGCACTCCACTCAAATTCGGCGGCGCGGACATCGGCGCGCTGGCGCAGGGTCTCGGCCGGAAAAGCGAGCGCCAGGTCGTCGGGCGCGGCCGGCACCGGGCTGGCGGCAGCCGAGCTCGGCCGACAAGGCGGACGGCGCCTGCCCGACCAAAACCGACAGCGCGTGCGACGTCTGGTCCACGGTCTTCTGCAAGGCAGGCAACAGCGCGGCCGTCTGCTCGGCCGAGGTGCGCGCCTGTTCGACGTCGAGCGAGGTGACGAGTCCAGCCTGCAGGCGCCACTGCGTGATCTGCAGCGTCTCGCGCTGGCTCGCCAGGTTCTCTCGTGCGATGGCCAGGAGCGCCTGAGCGTTGCGCAGCGCGATGTAGTCGAGCGCGACCTCGGCGGCGACGGACACCTGCACGTCGCCCAGGCTGGCGGCGCTGGCCAGCGCGCTGGCCTCGTCGGCCTGCAGGGCGCTGCGCTGGCCGCCGAAGACGTCGAGCTCCCAGCTCGCGTCGAGCCCCGCTAGAAAGGTATTGGACCGTGCTCTTGGTGCTGCCCGAGCCGGTGCCGGATGCGCTGCGCGCTGGCCGAACCGTCGAGCGTCGGCAACAGGCCGGCCGCGGTGACATCGCGCAGCGCGCGCGCCTGGCGCAGCGCGGCCTGGGCGCTGTTCACGCTGGTGTTGGCCTGCAGCGCGCGCTCCACGAGGCGCGACAGCTGCGCATCGCCAAACCGCTGCCACCATTGCGCGAGCGGGCCGGGCGTGGCCGCCGTGGCGTCGATGCCGGCGGCCCACTGCGCGGGCACCTCGACCGCCTGCGGCGGTGCTGCGATCGGTGCCACCGAGGCGCAACCGGCCGCCGTCAACAGCCAGGCCGTCGCGGCGATCGTGCGAATCGTCGAACGGGTCATGACCAGTACTTGCCGCCGTTAGATCGACAGCGTGAATGCCATTGATGAAGCTTGGCATCGGCGGCCAGCTTGTCGTGGCCGTAGTCGACGGCGACGCGGCGGCCGGCGGCGAGCCAGCGCTTGCGCAATCAGGCGATGCTGACACTTGCATCGCCTGCCGTCGTGCCCCAGATGGTTCGCGCAGCCGGTAGCGTGCGGCGGTCATCAGTGCCTCCGCAAGCCACCATGGCAAGCGACGCCAGGGCGGAGAGCAGGCAAGGAGCGAGTGGGTCTCGGGCCAAGATCGGAGATGTCATGGGAGCACTACTTCTTGTTGGCGAGGGGGCGGTGTCACGGTACGGATGGGTTGGCTGCTGAGGCCATGCGGCGGGGATGGTGGCTGCAGTTCGCCTTGCAGCCGAGCGCGGCCGTCACCCACAGGCAGACAGGCAAGGTTCATCAGCACTCGGCGACTTCAGGCGTCTTCATGTTGGGGCGCCCGGCCACCCTGAGCATTACAGAGTTCGGCAGCGAGTGCGAAGAACTGCGCGGCTTTCGTCGGGCCTAGCGCCGTTTCAATACTCTCGTCAGCGCCCTGCCAGACATCCAGAACAACCGTCAGCATCGCCAGGCCATTCGGTGTCAGCTCCAGAACGTCACTGCGTCGATCATCCACGTTCGTGTTTCGTGTGATGAACCCCAAGGCAAGCAGCCGATCCGTCATGGAACTCATGCTTCCCGGTGAAATATCGAATTCCTTCGCCAGATGCCTTTGCGATGTCGGCCCGATGCGATGCAAGGCGTCCAGGATCAGGCCCTGACGATGGCGCACGCCGGACGCTCTCAGCAATGCAGTCACCCGCTTCTCCATCAGAGTCGCCGCGTGCAGGAAAGGATGGATTTTTGCCGGATTACGAATCACCACTGCCCCTTTACATGAATAGTTCTGATTGATACTATCACGATTCTAACTAACCGTGTTGTGAAAGCAACTGATGCGCCAACCGATCATGAAAGTACGACGCGTGCTCAGCTTCATACCGTCTTTTCCCGCCGCCAGCACAGCGCTTGCTCAGACGCCATTGCCTGTCCCCGAGACGGCACAACCCCGCTGTCTTGACGACAGCAAGGGAATGGCCTGCCCGGCACCGGGTGCGGTGCTCCATGGACACGACGCGCCGCATGACGGCTCAAACCTCCAGTATCCGCGATCAACCTCTATTCGAGGAGCGGACGAATCAATTGGTGGAAAAACCATGAAAAACATCAAGATATCTCTCTGGTCCATACTGATCGGGCTGACGCTCCTGTGGGCGCTGACGAATGCCGACTTGCCAGACAGCTTGACCTTCATTGCGGTGCGCAATCTGCTCGTCCAGTATTCGGGCGTTCTCAGCATCGGCGCCATGAGCGTGGCGATGATCCTGGCGACCCGCGCCAAATGGCTGGAGTCGTGGCTGGATGGCCTCGACAAGTCCTACAGGCTGCATAAATGGTTGGGCATCGCCGCCTTGGTCACTTCGGTGCTCCACTGGGTGGCAGCCAACGGGCCGAAATGGATGGTCGGTCTTGGCTTGATGGAGCGTCGCAGCCGGAGCAAGCCGCCCGCTGGTGAGGTGGATCTGGGCGCCATCCAGACCTTCTTCAACAGCCAACGTGAATTGGCTGAGACGATTGGCGAGTGGGCGTTCTACGCTGCGGTGGTGCTGATCGCGATTGCGCTGATCAAGCGCTTCCCGTACAAGTTTTTCGTAACCACCCACACGCTGATCGCCATCGCCTATCTGGTCCTGGTGTTCCACGGCATGGTGCTGATGCGCTTCGACGCATGGCTGCAACCGGTCGGCATGGTGACCTTGCTCTTGATGATCGGGGGAGTCGTTTCAGCAGTCCTCGCCCTGACCCGCCAGATCGGGCGCAGCCGCAGAGTGTCCGGCACGATCGAAGCAGTGCGAACGTTCCCGGCAATGGGCGTCACGGAAATCCACATCCAACTGGACGACGGCTGGAAGGGACATGACGGCGGCCAGTTCGCCTTCGTCAGCTTCGACCGCCGGGAAGGCAAACACCCTTTCACCCTGGCCTCGGCCTGGGATCCTGCAACGCGCAAGTTGATGATCATCAGCAAGGGTCTCGGCGACTACACCGACATCCTGCCCAAGCGGATCAAGGCGGGCGACGCCGTGACGGTGGAAGGTCCCTACGGTCGGTTCACGTTCGAGGACGGGAAGCGTCGCCAAGTGTGGATCGGTGGTGGCATTGGCATCACGCCCTTCATCGCGCGGATGAAGGAACTGGCCATGACTCCTGGCACGAAATCGATCGACCTCATCCATTGCGTCAAGGAACTTGAACCGGAAGCGCTGGAATTGCTGGAAGCGGACGCCAATGCTGCCAACGTCAATCTACATGTTCTGGTCGACGAGAAGGACCGGCGGCTGAGTGGCGACCGTCTGCGCGAGATGTTTCCCAGCTGGAAATCCGCCAGTTTCTGGTTCTGCGGCCCGGCGGCCTTCGGTCAGTCCGTGCGTGCAGACCTGATCGCACATGGTCTTGCGACGAGGGACTTTCATCAGGAGCTCTTCAATATGCGCTAATCGACGCGCCAACTTCATCAACTGATCTACAAGAATCAAAGCCATGGAAACTGGAATGAAGTTCAGGACAGGCATCCGACAACCCTTCAGCCCTCTGACAGCGCCACGCAGACCACGCTACCGAGCGCCGTAGTCGCGCCTCCAGCGGCGATCCGTCACGCGTGCATGTCGAGGTTGTAAGCCGGAACCCCAGAAAATTCCGTCAATCTGGGGCAGAACAAGCAGTTGTGTCACCACACCGGCCTCCACCTTGGAGTAAGCGGGAGCTTCATTTGCTCATCCGCTTGCGCAGCAGGCGCTTTTTCAGGGAGGCGCGTTCCTGCGGATTGCGTCCCTTGTGGTTGGCGATGCGATCCGCCGTGGCGACCTGACGCTTGATGGGCCAGAGTAGGGGCGGCCAGCCATCATTCGTCGCCGTCCAGGCCTCCATGGCACAAGCTGTCTGGGTACAGCGCCGTCAATTGCGATAGCGTTGCCTGTACCTCTTCCAGATTGGCCATCATGTGGGAAACCTGCTCATCCAGATCGCTGGCCAGCTCGAATAGATAGGCAACCTGGCTGCGCGATACCGCGTTGATGACGGCCGAAAAGTCGAAGCAGCCGTTCGGCGCAATGTATTCCCTGTACGTCCGGTCAAGGCGCTATTCCGGCCGTCCGCGCCATGCGGCGCCAACGGCCGCTTTGGCCGATGAGCAGACGAAGGGTACCTTTTTCCGATTGTCCGCTTCGGGTGACAACCCGACGCTCGTCCGCGAAATCAAGCTCGCGGCCCTGCTCCGCCTACGCGCCCCCCAGTGCGGTCGAGACGGCAAGGCTTGTCACTTGTAGAGATACGACAAAGTGCTTGCGCACGGGCGGGAACGGGCCAGGCAGTCCGCGCGCTGATGAAGTTGCAGTGGGGAAATCCATCCGATCAGGTGAAAGGTCGGCGGCGATCACGCCAGCGCTCGTCAATGCCAACAAAAAAAACCGGGAACCCGCTGCCGAAACTGGCAGGGGATTCCCGGGGGGTTGATGGACGTTCCCGTCAAACGGCGGCTTCGGCTTCCATCCCGCCGGCGTGTCCCTTGTCGAGATCGAGAGCGGCATTGATCTCGCGTTGACGCAACCGCAAACTCGTCAGCCGCGCCGCCTTGTCAAAGGGCTTCGCCAACTCTATGAGGATGTCCGCCAAGCGCTTTTCTGCTCGGGCCAAATCGTCGTTCGCGTCAGACAGTCGTCCTGCCAGACTGTTGGCCACGTTCTCGATCACCCTGAGCATCCCTTGCGGGGTGTCGGAATGATGAGCCGCATAGGCGCGTCGGCCTTTCAGGACGAAACAAGGACTATCGTCCGATGCTGCAGGAATCGAGAGATCGAGATCGAAACCGGCAAACTGCCCCACCGACCGCTCTTCTCGCACAGCCTTCCAGCCGACATTTCGGCTTCTGGCTTCGAGGTAGTGCCGTTGGAGTGCCTCTCCCGCCGCTGTTCGATCGGTATAGTGCTGGCCGTCGATCACCATGCTGAAGTGCTTACCCCGTACATCGATCCGATCTGCGAGGTCCGCTTCGATCGATCCGATCCGTTCCCGGATCTTCGCGATTCTGCCGGGCAAGGTCGCCGACTCCTGCTGGTTCGACCATCGCTGGTTGTCCCATTGGGATTTCAGAAAACCAAGCTTCGTCACTTCGGCATCGATGCCTGCCTTCTCCATCACCAGCGGGTTGCCCGATGCCAGGGCTTTCACCTCGGCATAGGATAGCGCCGCCAGTTCTACGTCCTCCGCACTGCGCATCCCGGTGTCCCCGCGCATCACCTGGGCGATAAAACGTGCCTTGGTTTCGAGGGTCTGCCAGAGGTAGGCGTCGAACGAGGCCTCGGTGACATAGCGAACGATCCGCACTTCTTCGTTCAGGTTGCCCTGGCGAATGATGCGTCCCTCCCGCTGTTCCACATCGGCCGGTCGCCAAGGGGCGTCCAGGTGGTGCAAGGCCGCCAGTCGGGTCTGGACGTTGGTGCCCACCCCCATCTTCAGGGTGCTGCCCAGGAGGATACGAACCCGCCCTTTCCTCACCGACTGGAACAGTTCTGCCTTGGCGGCATCGCTGTCATAGTCGTGGATGAAGGCCACCTCCTCTGACGGGACCCCCCGCTCGACGAGCTTGGCCCGAATGACGGGATAGACACTGAACCGTCCATCGTCCGTCGGCGTGCCGAGATCGCAGAAGACCACCTGTGTACCGCGGAACGCTGCGGTTTCCCGCCATATCGCATGGACCCTGTCCGCACACTGATTGAGCTTGCTGTCCGGATCTTCCCGGCTGGCAGGATCGACCAGTCGCATGTCCAACGCAGCCTTGCGGCTGTCGTTGGTCACCGCCAGCATGTTGTCTTCGCTGGGCATGACCTGGCCGTTGCGGATCGCTTTCGCCCGCGTGACCAGCGTCGTCACGAAGGCCTTCAGTTCCGCGCTGGGCTTGGCGGCGATGGTTTCCAGATGGTGCCTGGGTACCGGCAGCTGCAGCATTTCGGCGGTGCGGATATCGGCCACTTCCCGGAACAGGGTCATCAGCTCCGGTAAATTGACGAAGCGCGCGAAACGCGTGTTCATGCGATAGCCACTCCCATCCGGCGACAACTCCAGCGCCGTAACCGATTCCCCGAAGTTGCCCGCCCAGGTGTCGAACTGCGACAGCTGATGGGCGTCCAGCGTCGCCGGCTGCAAGTAGCGTTGCATGGTCCACATCTCGGCCATCGAGTTCGAAACCGGTGTCCCGGTCGCGAATACCACCCCCGAACGGCCACCCTGCTCGCCCATCACATGGCGCGTCTTCACGAACAGATCGAAGGCACGCTCGGAGTGGCTGTTTGGCAAACCGGCAACCCGCGTCATTTTGGTGAAGCGGTACAGGTTCTTGAAGTAGTGAGCCTCGTCGACAAACAGGTAGTCGATGCCCAGTTCCTCGAACGTGAGCAGGTCATCCTTTTTCGAACGAGCCGACAGCTTCTCCAGCCTGGCGAGCCAGACCTTCTTGGCCCGCTCCAACTCCTTGACGATCCGATTCCCCCGCTGCTCCGATGTCGAGGCCCGGATGGCACGCTCGATTTCGTGGACACGCGCTTTGATGAACGACGCCATCGCGGCGTCGCTCATCTTGATCCTCTCGAAAGAGGCATGGGTAATCAGCACGGCATCCCAGTCGCCGGTGGCAATCCGGGAAAGTAGCGTCCGGCGTTGGTCACCGGCCAGGTCGTCCTTGCTGGCCA
Source organism: Candidatus Accumulibacter sp. ACC012 (assembly GCF_907163155.1). Lineage (NCBI taxonomy): Bacteria > Pseudomonadati > Pseudomonadota > Betaproteobacteria > Candidatus Accumulibacter > Candidatus Accumulibacter sp. ACC012. Next base: position 807,065 of record NZ_CAJQUC010000003.1, on the reverse strand, counting down.
TCAGGAGGTTGGCCCCCGGATAGGCGCGCAAGAACTCCGTCGCGAACTGCTCCAGCATGTGGTTGGGCACCACGTAGCACGGCTTGCTGGCCCGGCCGAGGCGGCGCAACTCCATGCCGGCGCAGACCATGGTCAGGGTCTTGCCGGCACCGACGACGTGCGCCAGCAGAGTACTCACCCCGCTGGAGACGATTCGCCAGATGGCGTCCTTCTGGTGCCGATGAAGCGCGTACACCTCGGAGAACCCCGGTAAAGAGAGCCCTGAACCGTCGAACGCCCGCAATCGCACCGCGTTGAACTGGTCGTTGTAGCGCCTGACCAGCCGCTCGCACCGCTCGGGATCGGCGAACACCCAGGATCGGAACTGCTCCTTGAGTGCCTGCTGCTTTTCCCTGGCGACGAGGGTTTCCTGCGGGTTCACGACAGACCGCTCGGTGACCGGATCCCGGTCCCGAATGGTCGGAACCGTCTGGTTCAGGCTGATCAGGAACAGCTCACCCGCCGTCATGCGCCGGGTGCCGTAGGTTTGCGTCGAGGCGACCGAGCGTTCGCCTGGCCATGGCACGTTGATGTTCCACGCACCGGCCTCGGCGCTGAACTCCACCGTGCAACCCTCGCATTCCAGGAGATGCTCGAGGAATGCGCCGTAGTCACGCGAGGGGATCCAGGTCGAGCCAATCCGGGCATCGATTTCACCCGGCCCCAGGTCCGTCGGGATGACCGCCTGCAGGGCTTCGACGTTGGGGAGATAGGCTTCCCCGGCCGTTTCCGCCATCGCCAGCTTGTTACGCACGTTGCCGGAGAGATAGGCATCGGCGGTTTCCCAGTCGCCGGATTGCGGATCGAGAAAGATCAGGCCACGACCCGCCAGGTCCGGGAGAAACTGCTCGACCGCCAGCCCCAGCAAGGACGCCATCCGCGTCGGATCGACGCGTCCGGCTTCGTGCAGGGAGACCAGCAGCGCTTCGTCGGCTGACGAACAGCGCTCCACCTTGCGGACCGCGCCCACCGTTCTGCGGGAGAAGAGGTCCGCCTTCACGGCCGTGCCGCTTTCCCGATCGAAGTCTTCGAGCGAGAGCAGCAGCGGCAGATCCGGATCCCCCTTGAACGCCCGCTTGTTGACCATCGCGTGGAGAATGCCGTGTTGCGCCACGAAGGTATCGTAGGCGGTGTTCAGGGCGGCCCGGTGTTCGCCGAGTCGACCATCGTCCGCCGTGACGGGCTGTAGGTGCAAGAGCCGGCGTGCCGCATCGCGAATCGCCATCAAGCCACGAATCCGCCGGGCGGTTGATACCGTCGCGTCGATGACCCGCAACGCATCGCCTTCCGAGATGGCCAGGCGGCCATCCGGGGTCAGGCAGTACGCGCCGGGCTTGACGAACTCCGGTGCAACGACAAGGTGCTCCCGCGGCATCGACAACAGGTTCTCGACGGCACGAGGGAGATACACGTCCTCGGGCAAGCGGGCAACGCGTTCTGTCAATGCGCTGCTCACATCACCGTCAAAGATCGCCGCATTGGCCGGACCGAAGCCATTCGACTTGAGCCCCATGCGACCGATCAGCAGGTCCGGATGGTCGACATACCAACTCGAGATGAACAGGCGTCGATCCGTGTCACACATCGACGGCGGGGCTTCGCTGACGCCGATCCAGTCGCCGGCGGCCTGCTCACCCTCCGCCAGTTTCTGGAGGAAGACGATATCGGTCGTGACGTCCGTGTTGGCAATCTGCGAGAACGTGCCGGACGGTAAACGAATCGCGCCGAGGAATCGGGCCCGGTCACTGATATGGCGCCGTGCCCGGTCATCGCCCTTGTCGAGCGTCCCGGCCGAGGTGATGAAAGCCACCAGTCCACCGGGGCGAGTCACCTCCAGAGCGCGAGCAAAGAAGTAGTCGTGGATGAGGAAGTTGGCATACGGCACATTGCGGTCCTCGGGCACCGGGTAGTTCCCGAAGGGAACGTTCGAGATCACGAGGTCGTACCAGTCCTTCGGCAAACGCGCTTTCTCGAAACCGACCGCGAAGGTCCGCACGCCATGAGGAGCATACAGGCTCGACAGGATGCGCGACGACACGCGATCGATCTCGACAGCCGTCACTTCCGAGGTGGCGGCCAAATCTCTTGGCATCGCCCCGATGAAGTAGCCGACGCCCGCAGAGGGTTCCAGCACACGACCGCCCCGAAAACCCAACCGGCGAACGGCGCGCCACATCGCCTCGATCACGAAGACTTCCGTGAAGTGGGCGTTGACGACACTCGCCTTGGCGCTTTCGTAATCTTCGCCCAACACATCGGGCAGGGATTGGGCTCTCGCCTTCCACGCCCGATCGTCCTGATCGGGATTGAACGCCTTGGGAATGCCGCCCCATCCGGTGAACCGGTTGAGGATGGCGCGCTCGTCGTCGTGGGCAGCGCGGTTCTCTGCGGCCAGGCGAGAGAGGAGCGCGATGGCCGCCAGGTTCGCTTCGAACTTGGCGACGTCACCACGAAGACTCGCATGCAGCGTAGGGTCGAGTGGGTCCCAGGGACTGCGAGCCGGCCCCGTTGCCGGTGCCGAAGAGCACGTTGGTTCGACGAACGGAAAAGCGATGATCTCCGCCGTCGGACATGCAGCGAGTACTGCTTGCGAATCTTGAGGAGTAAAGCCCGGCAGCCACAGAGTGGTCTGGGCGAGTTGAGTGAGTTTCACGTGGGTCTCCTTGAAAAGCCGGAGACACGTACCCCTTCCGGGGGGTGTCCCCGGAAGGGTGGAATCAACAACATGGGTCATGGCGCGCCGACTCTCGCCAGGCGCCACGGCTTCGCTGCAAACTTGCAGCCTCGCGACACCTCGCGCGTGCGCTATTGACCCATTGCGAGGTCGTCGTCGCGGTTCATGAGTCCCAGATCGACGAGGTACTGCTTCAGTCCGTCGAGGTCGCGGCGGTGCCGCATCCAACCGTCCTCGAAGATCTGAAATCCGTGGATCTCGAAAATGGTTCGTTTACGCGGGTTACGGACGTCGGCGGAGAAGCTGCCGCGCTCGTCCGGGTTGATGAAGGACCGATAGACGGCACTCCGGGGTACTTTTGTCATGACGCCTCCGTGAATCGTGCGAAAGACGCCATGCCTCGCTGGAGGCTCGCGCCCCCGCGTGGGGTGGTAGGAATGCTGTTTGTTTGTAGCGGCCAGCTACCGCCTTTCAGGTCCCGTCCGACGGATGGGTCCAGAATCCGCTTTCTGCAAAAGGCTGCATCAACCCTCTGCGGAAAGCCCGGCGCTTCCGCCGGGGGTTTATCGGGCATCGCGTCGCCGGTAGCGTTCCAGCACCCGATCCCGAATCACTTCGGGATCGAGGCCAGAAAGCGCGCAGCACGCGTGGTACGAGAAGGCGTTCGAGCAATCCTTCGGGGACAGCAGCCAGTCGAGGATCTCCACCTGTGTGGCGGCGCAGACCCTCGAATCGAATAGAGCGCGCAGCGACTTGTGCAGCAGGCGCCTGTGGAGCCTGACGAGGTCATCGTCAGCCCACGGGACTCCTTCGCAAAGTGTTGCTGCTCGCTCGGTGCGAACCGACGCCCGTCGTGCTAGTCGCAGTCCATCAGCTATGGATAGAGACAGCGCGATCACTTCCTCGCGGGGCGCCTATTTCGCTACACCGACAATCGCACTGGCCGGCGAAGCCGTATCCGTCAACGCCGCCTTACGACTGCGATAGGCACGAAGCAACTGCTCAAGATCGCCGTCGTCGGCGGCATCTTCGGCCTGGGCGTAGCGTTCGTCGAGGTCATCAACGGATGCGGCCTGGCTGATGCTGGTGAGGAGCACATCGAGCGGCGGTTTGCCACCTTCACGACCGGACTTCTGGTCGCCCGCCCCGTCTCCTTAGCCTTCGATTCACTCGACTCGTCGTCGATGACCGGAGCCCAGGAGCCGTCGATCGCCTCGGCCATCCCGATGTTCTGGGTCTTACCACGTTCGTTGAGTTCGTCCATGGCCAGTGCCATGGCCAGCTCGGGCGATTTCGGCAGCAGATTGCACAGGCGGCGAATGGCCGTCTTGAGGCCCATCGGGACGAAATGCGTGTCCCACGGACTCTCCTTTCGGTTCTTCTTCGCCATCTGGTAGCCGCGGGAGTGGTCACGTACCCACTCGACCTGCTCCTTCGACAAGGCGTGGAAGGTGCGTGAGCCATCCATTGAACACCGCCACGGCATAGAAACCGGCGATCGCTCCACGCTCGTCGTCGGACGCCGGGAAGCCGTTCTTCTTCAACGGCTCGTGTATCAAGGAACGGTTGAGGCCCAGGACGATGTCGAACTTGTCGTTGATCCGCACTTCGTGCGCATAGATGTCCTGCACGCTGCCGCTGTTGCGCGCGAGTTTCACGAGCCCCTGATAGCCGGGAATCAACTGGCACTGGCTACCGAACACGACGAGATGCGCTTCGCCCATCAGGCCGATTTGCAGACCGAGCTGGCAAGACTGGATGACCGCCGCGACGACACTGCGTGGATCCACTTCAGACAGCTTCGGATTCATGCGAAATGCAGTCAGTGCGATCCGCGCCATGCGCTCGGCGCTCAGATGCTTGGGCAGCGCACGGGCGATTTCGCCCTTGAATCGCTCCAGCATCGCTGGAAAAGACACCACGCTGGTCGGTATTCCCCTGACGGGCGCTGTGGATGTTACTGCAAGGTTTGAGACATGGTTTCCTCCAAATACAAATGGCGGAGACACCATGCCTCCCGGAGCGGGGACTGGTCTCCCCGCCGGGGTCGATAAACTAAGAATGGCCGCCGATCAGGCGGCGTCGAACTCGAAAGCGTCGGTGTTGGCTGCCCAACGCGGGAGCGAGATCAATTCGATCTCACCCCCGGGCTGGTAAGCCGGCCAGCTTCCGGCATCCTGGCACCACTTCAGAAGCTGTAGTGCTGCCCGATACTTCTTGCGACCGACCTCGATGATTTCGGGTCAGCCCGGTAAAGCGCTACGGCATGGGGAGCCTCCTTTCTCGACGGCGACGAAGAGAAAGGGCAGCTCCAGTGCCGGTCACGGCTTTCATTCCATCGACGTAGAACGCCGCTTGAATGTCGTAGCCGAGGTTGGCGATGGCGCGAGAAAAGCCGCGGCTGCTGGCATCGACACAGCTCTTGAGATCCGCCACGGCCGTCCCGTTGAACCAGTCCGGACGACAGCGACAGGAGATCCGGTGAGCGAGTCTGTCCAGAACGCCGACAACTCGGCTTCTCCCTTCGAGAAGAGGCGGGCCGCTCCCCTCGTGCGCGTGAACGGCGGCGCGCAGTCGGGTTAGATTCGCCAGGTCGTCGGAAGTGATCAGGGTTTTGCCCTGATTCTCCTGTTCGAAGCGGGCGGCGGCTTCCTTGCCTTCCTTGGTGCGGCGATCAAACTTCTCGACCACCGCAAACTCTTCGAAAAAACGATCCGGTTCGAGGACGTGGGTGTGAACCGCGGTGCCAAACGCCATCGCCGGCGTGGGTGGCGACGGATGATCGAGGGCTTCGCGCAAATGCGCTGGGCTCTTGAGCAGTTTGATGATTCCCGAATGGCCGATCGATTGATCCGCGTGGTATTGCTTGGCCGGCATGCGCAGCAGGCCAGGATGGCTGACGTCCATGGTGCCTCCAGAAGAAAAATGCCGGAGTCACCAGCCCCTTCCGGAGATGACGCCCCCGGCTGGGTGGATGAAAATGCTGTTTGTTTCGTGCGGCCAGCTACCGCGACTTGCTCGGGCGAAGAATCGCTCGATCAAAGGCTGCTTTCCGGAGGGCGCTTTGCAAACGCACTCGGGAAAGCCCCGGCAAGCCGGGGCGTGGTTCAGTTCGCTGCTTGTTCTTGACTCGAGAGGATCAGAGCCCGTCGGAGCATCTGGCGGGTTTCCGGGTCGGTGCGTCCTGCCTGGAGTCTCTGGTGGAGATCGCAGGCACGATTCATCGAGAGCGCCGCAAAAAGCCGAACGAGAAGCGGATTGGATTGCACGACGTGATCGTGCGCAGGGTCGGAAGCCATGGTCAGAGCCCCAGCGCGCGAACAATCGGGCGGCTGATGATCCAGCCGGTGATGCAGCAAGAAAGAAGAACGAGTGCCATGAGATGCCTCCTAGAAAGAAAAAAAGGCATCCCTCCCCTGACGCGGAGGCGATGCCCCGCAGGGGAATGAGCGTTCAGGCGATCACTTCAAACGAAGCCTCACCGCTCTTGGCGGAATCGATGTCGATCCCGGTCCGGCGCTGGTAAGCCGGTCGGTCGTATTGCTGCCAATGGGTGCTGGTGACCTTCACCGGCTCGGACGCTGCCGTCGCTTCGGGTTTACGGTTCAAGAAGCTCTTGAGGCCTTGTGCCGAGCAACGGAGAAACGACAGAAGCAAGTGAAGCCCTGCCAGCATGGCGAGGACGAGAATGACACGTTCCATGAGCAAACCTCCTGAGGTGGAGGGCAGTCGGCTCCCGGTCCGGGACAATGACCGCCCGGTGGGGGAAAGAAGTCACGATCTGCTCAGAACGGATCCATGACCGGCAACTCGTCGACAGCTGTACTGCTTGGCTCATCAGACGAGCCCGTGTCGGCGCGACGAGGGACGGAACCCGATGCCTTGACGTCCTTCGCCGATGGACGAGCACCGAGCATCTGCATTTCGCTGGCGATGATCTCGACGACGTAGCGATCCTGACCTGCGCTGTCCTGCCACTTTCGGGTCTGGATGCGACCTTCGACGTAGATCGGGGAGCCCTTCCTGAGGTACTCGCCGACGACTTCGGCCGTACGGTTGAAGAAGACCACGCGGTGCCATTCGGTGGTTTCCTTGCGTTCACCGGACGACTTGTCCTTGCTGATCTCTGTGGTCGCGATCCGGATCGTGGCGATCGCTTCTCGGTTCTGGGTGTAGCGAACCTCGGGGTCGGCGCCGAGATGGCCGATGAGGGTGACTCTGTTCAACGAGGGCATATGGCCTCCTGACAAGGAAGGCAGGGACGCCGCCGTATCCTGACGGGGCTACCCCGCCGGGGGTTGGAGAGAATGCTGTTTATGAAGAAGGCCAGCTACCTTCACTTCGATCGTCATAGACGGAACGAGAGATGGCTGAATTCTCTGCCGCCACGGTCCTCGCAGGAGTTTGAAATGCGTCGCTTCTGGGCGCTTTTCGAAGGTCGCCATCGCGGAGCAAGCGATACGCTGGCGTTGATCGACACTCCGGGAGACGGCAGATGGCACAGCGACAGAGGAACGATTCGACGCACATTCCGTCGGTCCGGCAGGACAACAGCCGGCCCTACCTGACGCAGAAGACCTTGCTCAATTCGCTGCACGCGCAGCAGATCTTCGACCGTGGCTACGAGATGTGCGCCAACGCGCTGTTCTCGTTGAGTGTGGTCTTGCGATTCATCGGGAGCGAAGAGCAGGCGCAGGAAGTCGATGCCCTGGTCGATACTCAGATCGACCAGACCCTGGAGGAGATTCGCAAGGAGTCGCTGCGGCTGAAGGAAGTGGCCGAGGGCAATGGCATCGAGACTGCGATCGGCTACACCAGTGCCAAGACCATCGATGTGCAGATCACCTCGCCGCGCGCGATCAAGTACCTGGCGATCATCCGCGAGTTTGACGCAATGATGGCCCACCTGGATGCGCTCTGGCTGTCATGCGTCATCACCGACAGCCAATACGCGCGCGGTGTCTATGAATGGAAGCGGCGGATTTTGCGGCTGGCCGGACAGATCCGGCAGCTCGCTACGCGTGCGGTGCTGGCGGCACGGCGGAAGGAGACGGGGGAGATGGCGGATGAGTCGGGCACGGCCAGAGTTGGGCAGGATCGCGATCTGGCGGCGGAAGTCGCGGGTAAAAACCCACCGGAGGACGACTAGGTGCAGTACCGGCGGTTTCACGGACACGCGGTTATCGCGTGCGGTTCGAGCGGGGTATTGGTTCTCGTCAGCCCCGCAAAAACTCGGTTCTGATTGACGACATGGCGCTCCCACTGACTGACCGACCATTGCCATACCGTTGTCACTCACTGCAATTTGTTCTTCGCGGTGACCTCAGCCGTGGTGCGTACCCCCAACACATCCCGAGTGCTCTGTACAACGCTCGCCCGCGCATTGCGCTAATCGACGCTGAGCAAATGAACCCTTGTATTACTAGGGGCGTTGAGAACTTGAGGAAGCTTCCGACTGCCTCAGTGCGCAATAGATGGGTACTGAAACTCGGCAGCAACTTGGCGTACCGCAGCCGAATCGTCCGCACGCCCCCCCACGTCGGATCCCGCGACTGCAGCAACGTCGAACCCAGACTGACATAGCAATCGACCGATGGCCGCCGTTTTCGAGATGCCTCTTTCTAGCGAAGTTCTGAGCCCGGGTGAAGTAGCCGAGATAACCGGCTGCGGACGACGATCGGACCAGATTCAGTGGCTTACCGACAACGCATGGACTTTCCACAAAACAAAGGCCGGCAATCCCATTGTCGGGCGCTTGTACACTAGGCTGAAGCTCACCGGGATCAGCCCCGCGACCTTGGCTACGACAGGGGGATGGCTGCCGGACTTCTCAAGTATCCGGTAGTCCGAGTATTCTATTCTAATGCGCCCGAAATCCTCAGCCCGAGACCTGCCACCCCGCATGCTCCGTAGAGTGCGGACGCTGGCGAGCGGTAAACGGTGGGAAGGGTACTACTACGACGGACGGGATGACGCGGGGAACCGCAAGGAAATCCCCCTCGGCACCGAAATCAATGAGGCGAAGCGCAAGTGGGCGGAGCTGGAGTGCCGTCCAGCCCCGGTTGAAACTGGAATAATGCGCATTGCCTTCGACCGATACGCACGGGAAGTCATCCCCGACAAGGCACCGAAAACCCAAGCGAGCAACCAGCTCGAACTCGCAAAGTTACGTTCGGTTTTCGACACTGCCCCGATTGACGCCATCACTCCACAGCATATCGCACAGTACAGGGACGCCCGAATGACACGGGCGAGGACGCTCAAGAACGGCACAGTCGTCCCAGCCAAGCCCGCGACGGTCGCCGCAAACCGTGAGCTTGCACTGTTCTCCCACATCTTCAACAAGGCGCGCGAATGGGGATATACAGCGAAGACGAATCCCTGCGCGGGTGTGGCAAAGAACAAGGAAGCACCGCGCGACTTCTACGCTGACGATGAAGTCTGGAAAGCGGTGCGAAACCGCGCCGCCATCGAACTGCAGGATGCCATGGACCTTGCTTATCTCAGCGGACAGCGCCCTGGCGACGTGCTGCGCTTCACCCGGCGGGACATCGTGGAAGACGCACTCACCGTTCAGCAGGGAAAAACCTCAAAGCGCTTGGCGATCATGTTGACAGACCAGGATACCGGTACCCGAACGGAGCTGGGGCGGCTCTTGGATCGTATCGGAGCGCGCACGGTACGCAGCCTATGGTTATTGGCAACGCCGGATGGAAAGAGGCTCACACCGGGGATGCTGCGCTTGCGGTTCACCGCGGCTCGAAACGCCGCGGCGGTCCAGGTCGAAGAATCTGGTGACCAACGCCTCGCTGCTCGTATCCGACAGTTCCAGTTCCGCGATGCGCGCCCGAAGGCCGCAAGCGAGATGGCTCTGGATCACGCCAGTGACTTGCTCGGGCACACCGACAAGCAGATTACGAAGGTCGTCTACCAACGTGTTGGCAAGCGCGTGCGGCCAACGAGGTAGCCTGGGTTGCGGAAATCGTTTCCGCAAGTTGCGGAAAATGCGAGATTTTCGTATGACGAAAACTAGCAACCACAAATACAAAACACAATCTTAATCAGCCATTTACTGGCGGAGAGGGAGGGATTCGAACCCTCGGTAGGCTCACACCTACGCCTGATTTCGAGTCAGGTACATTCGGCCACTCTGCCACCTCTCCGACGGGGCGCAATGTTAGCACAAGAAGTGCTGGATGACGCGCCAAGGGCAATATTCTTGCACACCACGGGAAACGCGCTATTGGCGCTCGCCGCCTGGCCCGATCACGTCGCGCCGATGCGCTCCAGTCCGCCCATGTAGGAGCGCAGGACGGCCGGAACGCTGATGCTGCCGTCGGCATGCTGGAAGTTTTCCATGATCGCCACCAACGTCCGTCCGACGGCCAGACCCGAGCCGTTGAGGGTGTGCACCAGTTCGGTCCGGTTGCGCTCATTGCGGTAGCGGGCCTGCATGCGGCGGGCCTGGAAGGCGCCGAAGTTGGAGCACGAGGAGATCTCGCGATAGGCGTTCTGCGCCGGCAACCAGACTTCCAGGTCGTAGGTCTTGGTCGCCGAAAAGCCCATGTCGCCGCTGCACAAGGTGACGCGCCGGTACGGTAGATCGAGCAGTTCGAGGATCGTTTCGGCGTGGCCGGTGAGCTCTTCGTGCGCCGCCAGCGAGGCTTCGGGAGCGACGATCTGCACCAGCTCGACCTTGTCGAACTGGTGTTGGCGAATCATGCCGCGCGTGTCGCGACCGTAGGAACCGGCTTCGGAGCGAAAACACGGCGTATGGCAGACGAGCTTGAGCGGCAGTGCGTCGGCGGCGAGGATTTCGCCACGCACGATGTTGGTGACCGGCACTTCGGCGGTCGGGATGAGGTACAGCGGCTCGGCGTCGGCGCGCAGGATCTTGAATAGATCTTCTTCGAATTTCGGCAACTGTCCGGTGCCGAGCAGGCTGGCGGCGTTGACCAGGTACGGCGCGTACACTTCAACGTAATCATGCTCGATGGTATGCGTATCGAGCATGAACTGGGCGAGTGCGCGGTGCAGACGGGCCAGCTGTCCGCGCATCAGGGAAAAGCGCGTGCCAGCGATTTTCGCGGCGGTGGCGAAGTCCAGCTGGCCGAGCGCTTCGCCGAGGTCGACGTGATCCTTGACGACAAAGTCAAAGGCCCGTGGCGCCCCCCAGCATTTGACTTCGACGTTGTCGGCTTCGGATTTTCCGATCGGCACGCTCTCGTCGGGCAGGTTGGGCAGCAGCGCCAGGAAGGCATCGAGTTCCTTGAGCAGCTCGCCGAGGCGGACTTCGTTGGCGTCCAGTTCGCTCTTCAGCGCCGCCACCTGCGCCATCACCGGCGCGGCGTCTTCACCGCGGCCCTTGAGCATACCGACCTGCTTGGAGAGGCTGTTGCGGCTGGCCTGCAAGTCCTGGGTGCGGGTCTGCAGGGTCTTGCGCTCACTTTCGAGGTTCTGGAAAGTCGCTTTGTCGAGTACGAAACCGCGCCTTGCCAGGCGTTCGGCAAGGGCATCGATGTCGCTGCGCAGGTGTTGGATGTCGAGCATGCTCAGTCCTCAGCTTGGCGATCGCGCGGCGCGATCCGCCCTCTTCCACTGCTACCGCAGGTCCGGCGGACGGCTGCGCGCGAGCGGAACGATGTTGTGGTCGGCCGGTCGGCCTGGTCCTACTTTTCGTGCTTGTCGTGCTGGTCGTGCTGGTCGTGCTGGTCGTTCTTTTCCTGCTTTTGTTTCGTGTGCTGCTTTTCTTTCGCCCGGCGGTCGAGCTCGCGCAGCTGTGCCAGCTTCTCGCCGATCCGGATCTCGAGGCCACGCTCGACCGGTCGGTACCACTCGACCGCCGGCATGCCGTCCGGAAAATAATTCTCGCCGGCGGCGTAGGCGTCGGTCTGGTCGTGGGCGTAGCGGTAGTCCTTGCCGTAGCCGAGATTCTTCATCAGTCGCGTCGGCGCGTTGCGCAGATGCACCGGCACCGGCCGGGACCCGTCAGCGGCGATGAAACTCCGCGCCGCATTATACGCGAGGTAGGCAGCGTTCGACTTGGCCGCCATCGCCAGGTAGAGCAGCGCTTCGGCAAGCGCCAGCTCGCCTTCCGGGGAGCCGAGGCGCTCGAAAGTCTCGGCGGCGTCGAGTGCGATGCGCGCCGCGCGCGGATCGGCCAGGCCGATGTCTTCCCAGGCCATGCGCACAATGCGCCGCGCCAGGTAGCGCGGGTCGGCGCCACCGTCGAGCATGCGGCAGAACCAGTACAGCGCGGCGTCGGGAGACGAACCGCGCACGGCCTTGTGCAGCGCCGAAATCTGATCGTAGAAAGCGTCGCCTCCCTTGTCGAAACGACGCAAGCTCTGCGCCACGGTGGTGTCGACGAAAGCGCCATCGATCGTCGTCACCCCGGCAGTCGACGCGGCAGTGGCAATCTGTTCGAGGTGGTTGAGCAGGCGTCGCGCGTCACCGTCGGCGAGACCGACCAGGCGTGCGCGGGCGTCGTCGTCAAACTCGTGATCGGGCAGCACCTGCGCGCGCGCGCGTTCGAGGAGTTGCCCGATCTCCTCGGCCGAGAGCGGTTGCAGCACATAGACCGCGGCGCGCGAGAGCAACGCCGAGTTCACCTCGAAGGACGGGTTTTCAGTGGTCGCGCCGACAAAAGTCAACAGCCCGCCTTCCACGTAGGGCAGGAAAGCGTCCTGCTGCGCCTTGTTGAAACGGTGGACTTCATCGACGAAGAGGATCGTGCGGCGTCCGTTGCGGGCGCGCGTCAACTCGGCGCGCGCGACGGCCTCACGAATTTCCTTGACCCCCGAGAAGACCGCGGACAGGGCCATGAAGTCAGCGTCGAAAGCGTCCGCCATCAGCCGCGCCAGGGTCGTCTTGCCGACCCCGGGCGGGCCCCAGAGGATCATGCTGTGCAACTGCCGGGAACGGAAAGCCATCTCCAGCGGCTTGCCGGCAGCGAGCAGATGCGCCTGTCCGATCACCTCCGACAAGCTGCGTGGACGCAAGCGCTCGGCGAGCGGCGCGTCGGAATGATGCTCGGCAAACAGGTCGTTCATTTCTCTTTCACGTCATTCACGGGCTTGCGTCAGTGCTGGAGATGGAGGTCGGTGCGGCGCCGATGCTGGCGACGCTCGCATGCTAGCAGCTTTTCCGGATCCCGCTCGCCGCACCCAGGCGGCCGCTCAAGGGCACTGATTTGTTGAGGCCGTGAAATTGCTCACACACCCGGTAGCGAGCCAGCGCTATCTTTCGTCCATCACTTCCCGAACACGAACAGCAGGCATTCAGTCAATGAGAAAACAGAGAACTCGCAGTGCAAGCGACCGCCGCATGCGCGACGTCGGCCCGCCAGAAAAAGTGGCAGAGCGGCGGCACAAGGCCGAGCGCCGCTTACCGGAACTGACGGACCTGCCATACGAAGAATTCGAGGCGGAACTGGCGGCTCTGGGCAAACAGGCTTCGGTATTTCTACGTAGCTTTTCCAGTGGTCAATAAACGACTCCACATCCGTGGTGTCATGCTCGGAATCGCGTATCAACTGGTCTACTGCGACGTAGCAAGGGCATGGTGAGGGCCGATTCTGGCCCCGCAGCAAGGCGGAAGCCGAGCTTTTGACCGGGTGCAATGCCCGGTCTTTTTTCGCCCTGATTTCCTGCGCCAAGCTGTCGAAAAGCGCCCAAGGCGCGGCGCTGCGTTGGCGAGGGCGGGAGAGCAGTCAGCGATGCGGCCAGCCCCCCTCAGGAAAGCGTCTGATGGGCGTCGAAAACCGATTGTTCGAGTTCGCTGAATGCTTCGCCGACGTAGCGACCCAAACGCTCGAGGTTCGGCAATTCGTCGCTGGCAATCAGGCCGAAGAAAAGCTGTCCGGCATAGCTGAAGAGGGTGATGTTGAGCAGATTTCCGGCCGGCAGCGTACTGATCGGATGCAGCTCTTCCATTCTAGCGCCCTTGAGGTACAGAAACTCGGGCGGCCCGGGGATGTTGGAGACCAGGGTATTGCCGATCGGTGGCAGGCGCTTGCTGAGCCCCAGCATCTCGGCCAGCTGCGCGACGACGCCGGTGATCAGCGTGTAGGACTCGATCGCGTCAGGCGTGACGCTGTCGATCATCGAACGCACATTGCGCAAGGAAAAACCGATGTTGCGCAGGCGAACGTAAGGGTCGTCGGTTGGCGGCGAAAGCTCGACCGGGATGATGCCGATCTTGTTGCCGGTACCACTCTCCCCTTCCTTGCGCAGGTTGACCGGCATCTGAGTGGTGATTGGCCTCTTCAGCTCGACGCCCTCATCGTGTAGATAGCGGTGCAAAGCGCCATCGAGACAGGTCAGGGCGACGTGGTTCAGCGTCGACCGCGTCCGGGCACAGACTTCCTTGACGCGCACCATGCTCACGCTGGCCGTCGCAAACTGCCGACCCGCGGTCACCTGCCCGGTCAGCGGCGTGTTGCCGTCGGCGACGAAAGGCAAGGAAATGGCGTTCTTGGTCAGCTTGACCCCTTCCAGCGCCAGCATCGCGGCCAGACGAGCGATTCCCAGCAGGCGCGTGCCAGCACCCGAGAGGTCGCCGAGCAGGGACTGCGTCATCTTCTCTTTAAGCCGCTTCTGTTTCTTGTCGGCCGGGCCACGGGGAGTCGACCACAGCGGCCGCAGTTCGCGATCACTCGCCGACGAGGCCAGCGAATCCGCGGCCCAGCGCACCATGGTCACGCCATCCGCACTGGCATGATGCATCTTGACGTAGATGGCAAAACGCCGTTCGCTCAAGCCCTCGATGAGATGTAGTTCCCATAGCGGCCGCGAGCGCTCGAGCATCGGCTGATGCAGTTCGGAAACGAGCTGATAAAGCTCCTGCCGGCCGTTCTTGCCCCGGCGCAGCTTGTGGAAGAAGAGGTGTTGCTGGAGGTCGACGGCCTCGCTTTCCTGCCAGGTCGGCATGCCGGTCAGCGAGAAATGGATGATGCGGTTGAACGGCGGCTGGACGTCGTCGAAAGCGAGCAGTTCCTGATAAAGATCGGCGACAAAGCTGGCCGGCGACCTGGCCGGTCGCTTGTAGATCATCAGCCCGCCGACGTGTTTCGGGCTGGCCTCCGACTCGGCGACAAAGAAAGCGAGATCGAGCAAGGAGAGTTTGTTCATCGAGACACCTTTCTTTGTTCGTGCTCTATGCGGCGAGATGAGAATCCGTAGCGGCGAGAGCGCGCAGCTGCGATCGGCAGCTTGCGGCCAGCGGCGAGCGGGTCCCGACGGTCAGCGGTGGCCGGCTGCGACCGGCTGCAACCACGTCGACTGCCAAGGATACAACATCGAAAGGCCTGCACTTTAGAAGAAAACACCCAGGCATTTAGTGTGTGTGCTCTAGTGATCGTCGCTAGACTTCATTTCGTCAGCTGCACGGGCAGTTGCAGAAACTCTCAGTTCCAGTTGGATAAAGGAGAAACAAAATGAGCAAGACAAAGACAACCTTGGTTGATCAAGGTGGCAACGCGCAACGGATTAGCAGCGCCCAGGAATCTGTGCGCAAGTTCTGGCTTTTTGGCCTTGGCGCCTATTCCCTGGCTACCAGGACCGGTGCCCAGGCCTTCGAAACGCTGCTCGAAGAAGGCAAGGCATTGCGACCCAAAGCACGTCGGCAGATCAAGGAAAGCTCGGCCGAATTGGTCAGCACGGCCACGGAAAGCATCGACCGTGGCGAACAGCTGCTCAGAGATCGACTGCTACGGCCTCTGCATTCCATGCTCCTGGCCAGCAAGGGCGATGTCGAACAGCTTGCGGAAGGGCTCACTCAGCTGTCCACCGAAGTGCGCAAGCTGACCGGCAGCGGTGACGCGCCGACGGCAAAGAAAGCCGCGGCAAGCACCAAGCCAGGCAGCAAAGCGGCCGCCACCACAGTCGCACTGCCGGCAGCCGAGGCGACCGTAGCGGACGACGCGCCAATGATGCTCAGCGCTTCTTGAGCTCTATCCCTCGCGCACCTTCGCCGCCTCCTTGAGCAGCCATTTCCGGAAGGCAGTAACCACCGTGCGCTCGGCGACCGCTTCAGGGACGACCAGGTAATAGGCCTGTGCCGGGCGGATGACGATGTCGAAAGGCATCACCAGACGGCCGGCAGCCACTTCTGCCTCGATGAGCTGCTTGGACGCCAGCGCAACGCCAACGCCGTCGATCGCTGCCGAGAGGAGCAGCCCGGGGTCACTGATCTGCGTACCGCCGTCGGAATCGATGCCAGTGACGCCGGCGACCTGCAACCATTGGTCCCAGGTCGCCAGGGCGGGCTGGTCGAGATCCAGGTGAGCTTCATCTTCGTGGTGGAGAAGATTGTGACGGCGCAGGTCGGCCGGTACGTTCAAAGGCCGCATTCCCTTCAGCAGCAACGGGCTACAGACGGCGGTGTACGCCGGCGCAAAGAGCCGGTCGACGCGGCAGCCGTCATAGTGCCCATTGCCATAGCGGATAAAGGTTTCGGTCTTGTCGTCACGCACATCGACACTGGCAAGGCCCGAGAGATGCGAGGCCTCACCGGTGTCGATAGTATCCAGCGAGGTCGCCATGCGCAGCTTGATCTCGGGATGCCCGGCAGTGAATTCGGGCAGATGACGGAGCAGCCAACGCGCCGCAAAAGCCGGCGGTGAAGTCACCACCAGGCGTCCGCCGAAAACCACCTGATGTGTGCTCTCGATCGCGGCGGCGAAGCACTCCAGTCCCTCGCGCACCTTGGGGAGCATCGCCCGACCTTCGCGCGTCAGTTCCAGGGCGCGCGTCAGCCGCTTGAAGAGCAGACAGTCCAGGTATTCCTCGAGACCACGGATCTGGTGGCTGATCGCCGTCGGCGTCACCGACAGCTCGGCGGCCGCGTCTTTGAAACTGAGGTGGCGAGCCGCCGCTTCGAAAGCGCGCAGCGAACTCAGGGGTGGCAGGCGGT
Source organism: Candidatus Accumulibacter sp. ACC012 (assembly GCF_907163155.1). Classification (NCBI taxonomy): domain Bacteria; kingdom Pseudomonadati; phylum Pseudomonadota; class Betaproteobacteria; genus Candidatus Accumulibacter; species Candidatus Accumulibacter sp. ACC012. The sequence continues at coordinate 790,438 of NZ_CAJQUC010000003.1, read as the reverse complement.
AAGTCATATAGGTGAGATTTTTTCACGCATCGGCTGACATTTGATCGTTTGCCGGCGCAGCCGCCAACAAATAAAGTTACGGCGAACTCTCGGAAACCGGGAACAACGCAAGGACAGAAGGAACCCCAAATGAAAACCAACCTCAACCATGACCAGATCGCAGTGATCATTGAACGCGCACGCAAGGAACGTAGTCTCGCCGTTGGCAGACACATCGCCACCGCCATGCACAGGCTGCTCGACTGGCTGGAAAAAGGCAAGCAGGACACCCCGCAAACGACCGCGCCGAAGCAGAGTGGCTACCACCTGAGCAGCGAAGGCAGCCATCCCAAGGGTTTCGATACGTCGGCCTTCGTTTGATTTTTGGCCGCCAGGCAAGCGCAGACAAAACCTTACACCGCTCTTATACCAGACTCACGATAGTCCAAAACAGTACAGGAACAGAAAGTAAAATGAAAACCCCCCTCAGCCACGAACAGATGACGATGATCGTCGAACGTGCCACCCGGGAACGCAATGCCGCCCTCTCCGACTTCATCGCCACCTTCGCCGACAAAGTGCTCGATGCGACAGCAAGAGGATTCGAGAAGTTTGTGAACACACTCCGGGTGGATGCCAGGGCTGGCTTCTGAAGCTGGCCAAGCGAACCTGCTCTCTGCGTCCCCTCTGAGCCCCCTCTCCCCCAACCCCTCCCCCGCGAGGGGGGAGGGGAGTTTGGCTTTTGGTGGGGCGACGGTTCGGGATTTAGGCAGGCACCTGCTTGGGGGCTCAGCTCTTCCCCTCTTCACCGCTGGCCGCGGCCAGCGGTGACAGGAGCCGGCGGATTGACGTACGATCGGCCTCCGGAACCAACCAGCCACGACGGACCCCACCATGCCCAGAATCAAGATCGACATCCCCGAGCATTTCGCGTACTCGACCGAGATCACGCTCTATCTCAGCCACATGAACTATGCCGGCCACCTCGACAATGCCTTGTTGTTGTCCCTGGTTTCCGAGGCCCGCGCGCGGTTTTTCATGTCTCTGGACTATACCGAGCTGAACGTCGAGGGGGTGGGCATCGTCGTCGCCGACGCGGCCGTGCAGTACAAGTCCGAAGCCTTTCACGGTGAAGTGATGGTCGTTGGCATGAGCGCCGGCGATTTTGGCAGCAAGGGCTGCGACCTGCTGTGGCGCATGCATGAGAAACTCAGCCAACGTGAAGTCGCGCGCGGCAAGACCGGAATCGTCTTCTTCGACTATGCGGCCCGCAAAGTGGCGCCGGTACCGGCCAACTTCCGCGCCCGCACGCAAGCCTGAACGCTCGGCGGCCGCGTTTCCCCGCCCGCATCCTTTCCAGCAGCCCATCTGCTCCGGCGCAAGCGCTGCCGCCAGCCTCTATTCCGGGGCGTACTCGCGCACCAAGCGCTTCTGCAAATAGCCGATCTGCTTGAGCGCTTCCTTGAGGATCAGGCGATCCAGTTCGTGCAGTTCGTCGGGCACGACACGATTGGAAACGGCGTCGGCGGCGCCACTGACCTGCTGCTGGAGCCGGAGACGCTGGATGTGCTGAAAGGCGTCGATCAGCGCCGCCATTTCGTGGACACCAGCGCCGATCTGCTCGCCGGTCACGCGCAGGCGCTCGGCAGTGTTGGTATCAGGAATCTGGCGGGCCAACGCGTAAACCCGCGCGGCGTCCACCAAGGGGCGTGAACCATGCTTCTTGAGATCGATGGTGTTCGGGAACTCCTTGTCAAGATCGGTTCGGAACCCCTTCCACCAGTTCAGCGGCGACTCCCAGTTGAGCGTGTTCTCGACCATCGCGCGCAGGAAAATCGGGTAACTGTGCGCCCGCGCCAGCAGCCAGCTACGCAAGTCGTTGGCCAGCGACTCCTGCCCATACAGGCCGCGCAAATCGAAGAAGATGCTCGCATTGAGCAAAGCCTCCGGTTGCGGGCTTTCCAGCCAGCCTGAAAAGGCTGTTCGCCATTCGTCGGCAGACAAACACCACTGCCGGTTACTGGCCATGATATCGCCCTTGCATAGCGGAAAACCACAGGCGTCGAGGGCCTCGTTCACCGCCCGGGCGAAAGGCAGGAAAGCGTTGCGCAGATGCGCCGCCTGCTCGTCCGAGTCGGCGGCGAAGATCAGGCCATTGTCCTGGTCGGTAGCCAGGGTCTGCTCGAGCCGCCCCTCGGAACCAAAAACCAGCCAGCACCATTGGACGTAGGGCAGCTCGTGCTTCCCGGCGACCAGTTCGATGACCTGCAGGGTGAGCAGATCGTTGAGCGACGAGAGGCGATTGCAGAGCGCATCGGCGCTGACCCGCTCGGCGACCAGACGCCCGACCAGTGCGCGGATCTCGGCAGCCAGGTGGACCAGCGTCGGCAGGTCGCGTGCCGCCAGAATTGCTTTGACGAGATCGGTGCCCTGCGCGCCCGGCAGAGTGTACAGATCGGTCTGCGAAACGAGGTTGAAGTAGCTGCCGTCCGCCTCGGTAAGCACCAAATGGTGCACCCCGCGCCGCACCATGACCACGCTGGCCTGGTGGGCCGTGCTGTCCGCCGGCACGGTAATCAGGCCGCCGGTCATCACCGCCGCGATCGGCGCATTCAGATCGCAGGCTTCAATGGCCACGCGGCGCACGACGTCGTGCAGGGTGATGATGCCCAGCGCTACCCGGCTGCCCTCGTCGACCACTACCACCGCATCGCCGTGCGTCTTGTCGAGTAGCTGTAGCGTCTCGCGCACGCTGGTCGACGGGCCGACCATCAAGGGCTGACTGCGCACCAGATGGCGCAGTCCGACATACGGCGAAAACGGGGTGACGCGTGCCGTCTGCTCAGTAGCGGAGTCGGGCATGGTAGGTTCTCTCACTGGCTTCGCGCGCTTGGCGCAGCGTCGTGATGCCCATTTCAGCAAGCAAGGGCAACATCTTCAGAAAGACTTCGCCGGTCACCATTGCATCGCCGAGCGCGGTATGGCGTCCGAACACCGAGACGCCAAGGCGCTCGGCGATTGCCTCCAGGCGGTGCGTGTTCTGGTTGGGCTGCAAGACCGCCGAAAGCAGCAAGGTATCGAGCACCGGGTGATCGAAGCGCACGCCGCTTTGCCGCTCCTTCAATTGCAGGAAACGCATGTCGAAAGCGGCGTTGTGACCGACCAGGACGGTGTCGGCACAAAAAGCATGGAAGGTCGGCAGGACGGTCGCGATCACCGGCTGTCCGGTGAGCATTTCGCGGGTGATGCCGTGCACCTTGACGGATTGTTGCGACAACGGGCGCTTCGGGTCGACCAGTTGATCGAAGCACTCGTGACGCAGGAGGCGACGATTGACGATGCGCGTCGCACCGATCTGGATGATCTCGTCGCCGGCAGAAGGCTCCAGACCGGTCGTTTCGGTATCGAAAACGGTGTACGAAAGCTCCGCCAGCGGTCGATCGTCGAGTTCGTGGCTGCCTCCCGACCAGTGGAAGATATCGAAGTCATAAAACTCGGGACGTTCGCCTTCGGCCGCGGAAATGATCGCCCGCGGCAGATCCTTGGGCGCCTCCGCCGCCGGCAGCATGGTCCGGAAGAAAGCCCGATGCGAGACACGCTCGCGCTGGAACCAGATCTCGCCGTTACAGCGCTCGATGACATCGACGACGCTCAGCGGCGAGCTTTCGCTACCGATATTCATCGGGTCCTGCAACCAGATCATGGCCGCTTCATTGTTCAGGAAGGTGCCGGTCCAGTACAAATCGAGCTGGGCGAGGTGACCGCTGCGTTGCAAGGACAGGCGCACTTCGCGCACCTCGTACTCGTCCTGCAAACGCAGGGCCAGATAGCTCAGGGCTTGCAGGAGTCCGAAGCTGTCTACGCGTAGCCACAGGCCGTCATCGATTTGCTCGGACTTGACCGCCAGCTTGTGCTGCCCGGCGTTGCCGCGCTCGGCGATGCGGCGTGCAGCGACTTCGACGAGCTCGGCGCCGAGGATTTCCTCAAGCAGCCAGCGCTCGCGCAGATCGTTCGAAAAAGCTGCCGCCGCTGTCTCGAACTGCGTCGACAGCACACTGGCCTCGTCGCGAATCACGCCGAGAAAGCGATCACGCTGCTGGGCTGGCATATCGGAAAAATCGGAGAGCATTTCGGCTGCCGCGCGCAAGCTCCCCAGGGGCCCGCGCCCGCCTTCGATCAGTGACTGGATCAGGGCGTCGCGGCGCGCATGCCGCTCGTTGGTGCTCGTCACGTCGTCGAGAACGAGCACGAAGCCGGTAATCGACAGGCCGGCGACCTGCGCGCCGGGCTGTCCGTCGCTACCCAGGACCGGCGACATGTGCGCGCGAAGCAAGCGTCCGGCACGGGTGGCGGTAACGAACTGCGCCGAGCCGAGGAGTTTCTTGCGGTCCACACCGGCCTCGCCGCCCGCATCGCGACTGGCCGACTGCAAACGTTCCAGCGCATGCTCGATCAGCGCCCGATCGAAAACCGTGTAAATCGAACGCCCCAGGCCAAGCAATTCGCCATTACTGCCGTCAGGCCCGGCAGAAAGCTCCTGCTTGGCGCGTTGGTTGTAGAGCAGCACGCGGCCATCCAGATTGCAGACCACAACGCTCTGGCTCAGATCGGCCATCAGCGCAGCCAGACGGCTGCGCTCCTCCTCGAGCGAAGCGCGTGCTTCGCGCACGCGCTCGGCGACATCGCGCTCGAGCGCGTCGCGTGCGGCCAGCAGTTGATTTGCCGCCTGCCCCAGAGTGCGCAATTCGGGCGTTACCTGCTCGGGCAAACGCAGGCCACTGTGGGTAGCCACCGCCGCCAAGTCCTCGGCCATGCGCAGTGGCCCATTGACGTAGCGTGCATACCAGCCGGCGATCACCAGGTAGGCGCCCCCCGCCCCGGCCAGGGTCAGCAAGAGCAGGACGAAGATCCTGCCTTCGGCGGACCAGCCGCCAGCGCGGCCATCGGCTTCGGTGACCCACATCAGGGTCGCCGCCGCGAGCACCACGGCAAGCACGAACAGACCGGCCAACAGCGCGGCCCTGCACAGCTGGCGCGTGGCCTTCATCTACGTCTCCAGGAGCTTGCGCACCTCGGCGAGCAACTCTTTGGTCGAGAAGGGCTTGGTCATGTAGCCGTCGGCGCCAAGTCCGAGGCCTTTGCTGACTTCCGTGTCGCGCCCTTTGGCAGTGAGCATCAGAATGCGCGTAGCGCTGAGCTCGGGGTCAGCGCGCAAGGCCTGGCAGACGTCGAAGCCATTCATCTTGGGCATCATGACGTCGAGCAGAACGAGATCGGGCTTCTCGGCACGCACTTTCGCCAGAGCCTCTTCGCCGTCGCCGGCGACCAGCACCTCGAAACCCTCCCGGCGCAGCAGAAACTCGATCGAAATGACAATGTTTTGCTCGTCGTCGGCAATCAGTATTTTCGTGCTCATCAACACTCCGCTCATAAATAACTACGCTAACGGTCATGACTTGTCGAGATACCCCCGATCATGAAAGTCATGACCGTTCCCCCCTCTTCCCCGACCCCTCTCCCGCGCGGGGAGGAGGGAGATTCGTGCGACGCTGGCGCGACTTTTAGATTAATGGACTACTCTGCTGGTGCCGCCGCTGGCGGCTGCACAGGTGCAAAAGGCAAGGTGAAACGAAATGTGGCACCCTCGCCCGGGACGCTTTCAACCCACAGCTCGCCACCGAAGTGTTCCACGATACGCCGGCTGATCGGTAGCCCAAGGCCGGTGCCCGATGGCTTGGCGGTCATCGTATCGCCGACCTGACGAAACTTTTCGAAAACCAGTTGCTGATCTTCCGGGCGAATCCCCGGTCCGTTGTCGGCAACGCTGACTTGCAGGCCATCGTCCCGCCGACTCAGGGTCACGCGAATCAGGCCACTGCCCGGCGTCAGGAACTTCACCGCATTGGAAAGCAGATTCAGCATCACCTGGATCAATCGATCCCGATCGGCAAGAATCAGCGGTAGATTATCGGGCAGATCGACCTCGATGTGCGCCTCTTTCTCGTGCACCAGCTGACTGGTAGCAGCGATCGACTGTTCGACGACCTCTTTCAGATCGAGTTCGCAGCCGTTCCAGTCGGCTCGCCCGGACTCGATTTTCGCCAGGTCGAGCGTCTGGTTGATCAGCCGCGTCAAACGCTCGGCCTCGCTGACGATCAAGCCCAGGAAGCGCACGCGATCGGCGAGATGCATCTTCGGATCGTCGCGCAAGAGTTCCGAGAAAGCACGGATCGACGTCAGCGGCGTGCGCAGTTCGTGGGTTACCGACGACATGATGTCGTCCTTGACACGGTCGAGCTCCTGCAGGCGCTCGTTCGCCTCCCGCAACTCCAGCGTCGCCGCCGTCAGCTCGCGTGACTTGCGCTCGAGTTCACGACTGTAGGTGCGCAACTGTGACGCTTCGTCGAGGATATGCATCACTTCCTCGATACTCAGCGGCTCTTCCTTGGCCACCGAGGCGACCATCACCCGCGCCGAAGCACTGCCAATCGCGCCGGCCAACAGGGATTCGGCGAACTGCACCAGCCTGGCATCGGCCTCGGGCTTTGAGTCGCCGTCGCGACCGTTGCGGCGCGCGAAACCGGCAAAAGCCGATTGCGCACGACTTGGGCCAAGAAAGCGCCCGACCAGCTCCTGCAGATCACTGACCTGCGCCCGGCCACGCCAGAGCACGGCCCCACCCTGCCCGGTTTCCGATAGCGCATCGACGAACAGGGTCGCCTGTGTCGCCTCGGCGACCATCGGCGGGCGCAGCAAGGATACCGCGACGTAGGCACCAATATTCGCGAAAAAACTCCAGAACAGGCAGTGCGAGATTTCGTCGATCCCGGTGAGACCAAACAACTGCTGCGGCCGCAAGAGCTCGATCCCGAAAAATCCTTGCGCGAGAAAATCACCTGGAAGCCAACCGGATTTCGCAAACGACGGCAACAGCAAAGTGTAGGCCCAGACCAGAAAACCGGCCGTCAGACCGGCCAGCGCGCCACCGCGCGTACCGCCGCGCCAGTACATGCCGCCGATCAGCGCCGGCGCAAACTGCGCCACCGCCGCAAAACTGATGAGGCCGATGGCGACCAGCGCATAAGCCTCGCCTGCCAGCCGAAAGTAGAGGTAACCGAGCAGCAGGATGACCACGATGGCGCCACGCCGGATGGCGAGCAGCAAGCCCGAGAGGTCTTTCGACTCGACCAGCGCGGCCCGCTTGTGGCGCAGCAGCATCGGCATCACCAGGTCGTTGCAGACCATGGTCGACAAGGCGATGGTTTCGACGATGACCATGCCGGTGGCCGATGACAGGCCGCCAATGAAGGCCAGCAGCGTCAGCCCTTCCTGGCGCTGTGACATCGGGAAGGTGAGCACCAAGGTATCGGCGTCAACCCCTTGTCCGGCGAAGTGCAGCAGGCCGCCCAGCGCGATCGGCAATACGAAAATATTGATCAACAGCAGGTATAGGGGAAACAACCATGCCGCCCGCTTCAGGTGCGCCTCATTGACGTTCTCGACGACGGCGACCTGGAACTGGCGCGGCAGGAAGAGAAACGCCAGACCGGACAGCACGACCAGCGAAAACCAGCCGCTATAACCCGCCCCGGAGGGAATCGCAGTCATCAGCTTTTGCAGTTCCTGCTGCTCCGCGACGCGGTCAAAAATATCGCCGAAACCGTCGAAAACGCCGTAGGTCACGAATACTCCGACGGCCAGGAAGGCGACCAGCTTGACCACCGATTCCAGAGCAATCGCCGCCACCATTCCTTCGTGGCGTTCGGTAGCGTCGAGATGGCGGGTACCGAAGACGATGGTAAAGGCGGCCAGGATCAAGGCAATGTAGAAGCTGATGTCTGCCCCTACGGACATCGTCGCACTGCGGTGCGGCATGACGATTTCCGGATAGCTGAAGAGCAGGCTGACGGTGTTCGAGACCGCCTTGAGCTGCAGCGAGATGTAGGGAATGATGCCCACCACGGCGATGATCGTCACCAGGCCGCCGAGCCCATGACTCTTGCCATAACGGGAGGAAATGAAATCGGCAATCGAGGTGATGCGGTTTGCCTTGACGATGCGAATCATTTTCAGCAGCACGATCCAGCCGAGCCCCATGACCAGCGTCGGCCCCAGGTAAACGGGCAGAAAGCCGATTCCCGAAACGGCAGCACGCCCGACACTGCCGTAGAAAGTCCAGGTCGTGCAGTAAACGGCCATCGACAGGGCGTAGATGGTCGGACTGGCGATCAGCGAGCGTCCCTGATCGGCGCGCTTGTCGCCCCACCAGGCCACCGCAAACAGCAGCCCCAGATAGAGCAGCGAGACAGTAATCAGTACCGGCGCTTCGAGCATCGCCGCCGCCTACTTGAAGCGCCGTTCGACGGCCCAGGCCATCAAGGCAATGACCAGCGCCCAGGCAGCAAAAATGTAGGCATAAACCAGCGGAATGCCGAAGATCTCGCTCGGCCGGTCGAACAGCGACAGTAGGGGATAATTGAACAGCACGCAGCCGATGAGGAAAGCCGCGATCAGTCGATCACCTGCCAGTATCCTGCGATGCATCTCTCTCTCCCGCCGCGAAAAAGATGGGCCCCGGAAGCGCTCAGCTTGCCAGGCGGCGCCGCGTGCTAACGGTCATGACATGTCGAGATACCCCGAATCATGAAAGCCATGACCGTTCCCCCTCTTCCCCAGACCCTTCTCCCGCGAGGGGAGAAGGGAGTTTCGTGAGTCGCTTGCGCGACTTACACATTAACCTGCCAACGCTCCATCGTGATTGGGTAGGTGGCAATTGCTATTTGCTATTTGCTATTTGCTATTTGGCAGCGGCTATACTGCCCGCCGTCCCCCTTGCCGAGGAAATTGTCCCCATGATCCGCCCCGCTCTCGACTGGCAGCCACGTGCCGCCAGCAAGGCCTACTCCGATATTCGCTACGAATTCGCCGAAGGCATCGCCAGCATTGTCATCAATCGGCCCGAACGACGCAATGCCTTTCGACCGGAAACAGTCTCCCAACTGATCGACGCCACCCACCAGGCGCAGTTCGATCCGCAGGTCGGGGTGATCATCCTGAGCGGTGCCGGACACGAAGCTTTCTGCGCGGGCGGCGATCAGACCGTACGCGGCGACGACGGCGGCTACCATGATGAGGCGGGCATGCCGCATCTCAACGTCCTCGACCTGCAGATGCAGATTCGCCGTTGCCCGAAACCGGTGGTGGCAATGGTTGCCGGTTACGCCATCGGCGGCGGGCACGTCCTGCACCTGGTCTGCGACCTGACGATTGCCGCCGACAATGCCCGCTTCGGGCAGACCGGCCCGCGCGTCGGCAGTTTCGACGCTGGCCTCGGCGCCGGCCTCATGGCGCGCACCATCGGCATGAAACGGGCCAAGGAAATCTGGCTGCTCTGCCGCCAGTACGACGCCGCGGCGGCGCTGGCCATGGGCTTGGTGAATACCGTCGTGCCGCTCGCCGAACTCGAGGAAGAGACCGTGCGCTGGTGCCGCGACATGCTCAAGCTGTCGCCGATGGCGCTGCGCATGATCAAGGCCGGCTTCAACGCCGACACCGACGGCCTGGCGGGAATCCAGGAACTCGCCGGCAACGCCACCGGCCTGTTCTACATGACCGAGGAAGGCCAGGAAGGACGTAACGCCTGGCTCGAAAAACGGGCGCCGGACTTCTCGAAATATCGGCAACGCCCGTAGCGCGATGCGGCGTCCAGTGGCAGCTTCTGCTGTTGCTGAACGTTTCTTTCAAGCGATGAAGATCACTAGCGCCGCCGTCCACCACTATCGACTGCCCTTGCGCGCCAGCTGGCAGACCGCGGCCGGCGGCTTCAGCGAGCGCGAAGGCTGGCTGCTGCGCCTCGATAGCGCCAGCGGCGCGAGTGGCTACGGCGATTGTGCGCCGCTACCGGGAGGCGCTGCGGAAACCCTCGCTGCCGCCGCATCGCGGCTATGTGCGCAGGCACGACGCGTGCTCGGCATGCAGGCAAGCGACGCTCTCCAGGCCATCGGCCCCGCCCCCGGTGACGCGCCGGCTGCGCGCCTGGGGGTCGAAATGGCGCTGCTCGACCTCGCCGCCCAGGCCGCCGGACTGTCACTCGCCACCTACCTGCGCACCACTCAGCAAGGCTTCGAAACGGCTACCGCAGTCGCCGCGGTGGCGGTGAACGCCGCGCTGGGCAGCATCGACCGGCTTGCCGACGAAAGCGTACGCAGCGCGTGCAACGCGGGTTTCGGTGTACTCAAGCTCAAGGTCGGCGTGGCCTCGATCGACCACGAAATCGAACACCTGCGACGCGTCACCGCGCTCCTGCCGCCGGGCATTCAGTTGCGACTCGACGCCAATCGCGCGTGGAGCAGCACGGCTGCCGAACGCTTCCTGCGCCACTGCGCCGACATGCCGATCGAGATGCTCGAAGAACCCCTCGCCGAGCCGAGCCTGGAGCGACTGCTAAGCCTGCAAGCGCAAACGAAGATCGCCATCGCCATCGACGAATCGGCAGAGCTGCTCGACGCCGAGCACCTCCTGGGCAGGTCAGCCGTACGCCGGCTGGTGATCAAACCGACACGTTGCGGCGGCCTGCTGCCCGCGTTCCGGCTCGCGCAGCGCGCGCTCGCTGCGGGTCTGGATTGCGTCGTCACCAGCAGCGTGGAAAGCGCCTGCGGGGTAACGGCGGCCGCGCATCTCGCAGCCGCCATTGGCAATCAGCTGGCGCATGGTCTGGCGACCTCGCAATGGTTAGCGGCAGATACCGGCGCGCCACCGCTGATCGTCAATGGTCACCTGCTGCTGCCGCTTGCCACGGGCCTGGGATTCAAGCCCGGCAAAGGAATCGCCTTCTCGCCGATTGCCGACCGGCCGGCCGCAGAGTGACCTGAACCGCTACCGCGCGTTAATGTGAAAGTCGCGCAAGCGACTCACGAAACTCCCTTCGCCCCTCGCGGGAGAAGGGCCGGGGGGTGAGGCGGGGAATTCGGGGAGCATACTCCCCGCTCGGCGAACGATTCCGGCGTGCAAGCCGGAATGCGCACTGCAAGTGGAGGGAAAATGGTCATGGCTTTCATCATCAGGGGTGTCTCGACATGTCATGACCGTTAGCCGGTCACGCCGCTGCTGGCAACGCGCTGACGGAACTGGCGCAACTTGGCCTTCAACTCGCCAGCATTCCCCGGCCCCATGCGCAGCAGGATTTTCTGGCCCGCAGGGAGCGCCTCAAGCGCCGGGTCCGCGTATTCGTATCGCAACCAGGGCGACGGCGTCTCGCCCGGCCCCTTCACTTCGACCAGGCTCAGGCGAACTGGCTTCAGCAGATCAGGAGTCGCCAGCAACTGGTCGATCACTTCGATCAGCCGGTTGTTGAAGTACTTGCCCGGATAGCCGAGGTCTTCATACGCCTTTTGCAGCAAGGGGTAGATGCGCAGGTACAAGGCCACCGCAGCCTCGGTATCGATGGCCGATGCGAAACGCACGAAAGCTTTATAACGCTCGCGGTTGTCGTCGGCAATGTAGGTCGCGCCGTCACGCTCGACGACCTGAAAACGTCCGGGTGCGGGATGCACCGGCCACAGGCGTGAGGCCGCATGGCCACGGGCCAGGCTATCGACCGTCGCCACCACGCGCTGCGCAAAACCGCTGGCGTCCACGAAAGACAGCACCTGCTCGCGGCCCAGCAGGGCCACCAGCGCGTCACTCACTTCACTGCCGCTATCCGTCAAGGGCGGCAGAGGCTCCGCAAGCGGCGGCGTGATCTCTTCGATGGCATGGTGAAGCGGTACGGGCGCTGGCTCCGGCGCCACCGCTTCCACCGCGCGTGTATTTGGCGCCACCAGCGGAGCCAGCGCTGCGGCTTGTCCTTCTTGCCGTTGCTGCCACCACAGGTAAGCACTTCCGGCGAGGCCCACGAGGACCACACCGGCAATCAGCGAACGTGACAAATCATTCATCAAGACCTCTCTCTATTTCTGCCTGCGCCCATTCAGCGTTGCCACGGCGCAGGCTACTCCCTCACGCGGGCGCGAACCCGACAATGTCGTTCGTGCAAATGTGATTCTACGCGTTCGCCAAATACCACGGTACACGCCGGACTCGCCGGCTGCCATCACCTCTTCAGCGCGACTCGCAGCTTCGACGAAGCGCAGCACTCCCCTCGACAGCACCAATAGCCCCACTTCCCTAGCGGGAGAGGGTGCACAGCGCAAGATCACGCAACTGACCCGACGGGCGCACTCCCATCAACGCCACCTACCACGCCGACTGAGGGTTGCAGCGATTGTTCGAACCTGGCCGTGACCGACGAGAGCCCGCCGCTCAGCCGCCGGCGGGTGGGCGCGGCCGTCGCCAGACGGCCGTCAGCGTGGCGAGTTTGGCGCGCGGCGAGAGACGTTCGTCGGACAGCGCTTCGAGAAACTCCGAGAGTGCCTTCGACTTGGCGATGGCAAAACCGGTGAGTAGCGCCGACGGCACGGCGACCAGCGCAAACAGCGCCAGGCGGTCGGCGAAGGGGACGTGCGTGGCGTCGAGCAGGTTCATTCCAAGAACGCCGGTGGTGATCGTCGCGATCAGGCCGGCGGTGGTCACCACGGTCAGGCGGACGACCGTATTGGACTGCCGGCGCAGGCTGTCGCTGTCGAGGTACTGGCTCATGTCATGAATTTCCTCGCGTAATTCGGTATACAGGCGCTCGGTGCCCAGGTGTTTTCTGGTCAGCCTGAACATCGAGCGAGCCTGGGCCTGGTCGGAAATCTCGTAGAACCAGTAGCGATGGGTGAAGCGCAGAAAGACTTCGAGGATCTGCCGAATGGCACGCTTGAATTCCTTGACCGACTCGGCCTGGCCGATGCGGAGGTGATTGAGCGCTGTCACCAGGCGATCGGAGAGCATCAGCAAGGCAGCCTTGTGAAAGTGCGGAATCAAGGCCAGCAGGAAGAACTGGTGGCGAAACTGCCCAAGCAGGCCGTCCTCCAGGCCGCAGAAGTAGGCGTCGCGGGCACTGCCGACCATGACTACCGCGTGCCCGCAGGAGAGCTGGCGGCTCCCTGGCTGCTCGGCTTGCGGGTGCCAGTAGCGGTCGTAGCAGTAGCGTGCTTCGAAACCGTCAAGCGGCAGCTCGGAAGCAGGCGGCGCGCCAATTTTCCCCGGTCCGGTGACCAACACCAGACGGGCAAAGTCGTCACGGCTGAGGGCGCGCGGGTCGTCCATCGCCAGGTAGGCGAGGAGCGGCATGCGGTGATACTCGAGCTGCCGGTAGCGCACCAGGCCTTCCTCGTCGGAGTGATGCAGCACCAGTGGCCGGAGCAGGAACTCCCAATGGGACGAGATGCACGGAACGCGAAAGCGCGAGACGAAAGTGAGGTACTTGCTGCGTTTTTCGTAGTCTGAAGCGGCCAGCACCCGGCCATCCGGCGCCATCCATTCGCTGCGCTTCAGGCAGTGGCTACCGCTGCCATCGTCATCCCAGGACGGCGGATAGGCCCGCCCGAAGCGGTACAGGGTGTCGTGCACCTGCCGTAGTTCGAGGTCGTCGGCGAAAATCTCGACGACCAGGATGAGCACCTCGATGTCGTAGAAGAAATAGAGGTCGAGGTGCGCGATGTCGAAATCGATCGGCTCGTCGCGGTCCTTGTAGTACATGCGCACTTTGGCCACGTCGTGGCGACGGAAGATGCGGATCGGCGATTCGCCGTCGCGCGCATTGCTCCCTTTCTGGCCATCGCCTTCGCCGTAGAGAAAGCGCTGGACGTAAGGCAGGAAGGTCACGAACTCGCTGTAATGGCGCTCGTGAAACTGTTCGGGGTCGCCGCTGAACTCGTCGGCCAGTTCCCGCCACGGGTTGCCGGCATCGGTCCGATCGAGCAGCTGACTATGGTTCTGGAAAGGTCCGCCCTCGGCCAGCGGCATCAGTTGCAAAGGCCACATCAGGATCTGCCGGAAATGGCGGACCCGCTGGTCAGCATCGTTTGTCGCCACATCCATGGGCGTCTCCGGAAGAATCATCGCCGGAAGCAACCGGCCGGCCATGCTAGGTCCTTGGCGTCAGGGCGTCAATGGCATCGTCGCCAGGGGTGTGATGTTCTGATCCCGAACCAGCGGCAGACAGGGCAGAGCCGGCCCGGCACCGCGCGGAGTTTTTTTGGCGGCGCTGATTTTGGATTGCGCTCAGCTGCTTAGCAGGCGATTTCCGGAAGCCGGAAAGCAAAAGCCCGACTTTTGGGGCCGGCCTTGGTGGGGCGCTCCCCGTGGCAAAGTGCCCGGTTGGAAGGTTTCAATGCAAAGCATGTGTCCACATCCGCACTTCGGGCAGTCAACGCAGCGACTTCCCCGTAAGCAGCTGATAACGGTCGCGGTAGTCGAGCGGCGTATCGGGCTTCTCGAACACCGGCGCAGGTTCAGCGAGCAGCTGCCGGCAGCGGGCCGGTTTGATGGCCCGATGGCGATTGGCCAAGAGGCCGTAATGCCGGATCCGTTGAAATCCGTCGGGTAGCACATGCAGCAAGAAACGGCGGATGAACTCCTGTTCGTCGAGACGCCTCACCTTCTGCCGCGACTCGTGGCGGTAATCCTCCCAGCGAAAGCAGACCATGCCATCGGCAAAGTCGGTCAGCCGATTATTGGCGATGGCCACCCGGTGGGTAAAGCGACCGAGATACTCGAGGACGTTCTCGGGGCCGCCAAACGGCGGCTTGGCGTAGACCACCCACTCGGCCTGTCGCACCGGAGCCAGATAGCGGACAAACGCACGCGGAACCCGAAGCGGTTCGAGTGCTTTAACGGTCATGACACGTGGAGACACCCCAAATCATGAAAGTCATGACCGTTTCCCTCTTCCCCTGCCCCTTCTCCCGCAAGGGGAGAAGGGAGTTTCGTGAGTCGCTTGCGCGACTTTCACATTAAAGAAACGCAGCTCGCCGGCACCGACCGAGGCTGCAGGAGCTGAGGCACACGTTCGCCGTCAGAGCGTTGGAGTCAGCGCCAGCGGGTCGTCAAGGCATCGGACAGCAGATGGTGGCGTTGGCGACTTATCTCGGGCACGTGAACATCGATGCGACGTACTGGTACTTGCAGGCGACTGCCGAGTTGCTCGTGGATATTGCTGCCGCCGGTGAGAGGTTCTTGTCGGGGGAGCAGCGATGAGCTGATCGCCCCGCACATCGAAGCGTTCTTGCGCGATCACCTGAGTAAGCAGCGCGGCGCGAGCGAACACACCTGTGACTCCTACGCCTGCAGTTTCCAGGCCTTGTTCGAGTTTGCCGCGTTCAAGCTCAAGGTTGCGCCGTCGGCCCTTCGGCTGGACCAACTCGACGCGGCGTTGATCGCAGCTTTTTTGGGGCACCTGGAGGTCGACCGCGGCAACACGGCGCAGACGCGCAATGTCCGCTTGGCGGCCATTCGATCATTCTTCCGCTTCCTCCAACATCGCGAACCGGCAGCGCTCGAACAAGTCCGCCGCGTCCTTGCGATACCGTTCAAGCGGACCGATACACGGCTGGTTGCGCATTTCGACAAAGAGGAGGTTCAGGCCTTGCTCGATGCGCCTGACCCGACTACCCGCGACGGAGTGCGGGATCGGGCAATGCTGCATCTGGGGGTGTGTGCTGGCCTGTGGGCGTCAGAGTTGACGGGCCTGCACATTGCCGATGTGGGCGCGCAGTCGGCCAGTGTCCGTGTGCTTGGCAAGGGCCGTCGAGAGCGAGCATTGCCGTTATGGAAACCAGCCGCCGCCGCACTACCGGAATGGTTGGCGGTGCGAGGTGCCCTCTCAACGCCGGAGGTGTTCGCCAACGCTCGCGGCGATCCCTTGAGTCGATGGGGCGTGGCATACATTCGTTGAGGGAAATGGGCAGGTGACCGCAGGCGTCACACCGTTTGACATGTCCGCCGAGAGCGGCCGTGCGGCAACGCTCGATCGCGCTCATGACGCGATGCTGCCCACGGCTGAGTGTGCCAGCGTGGTCCTCGCGATAGCGGGGCCCGGCCTGACGAAAGATGTCCGCCAGTTCGAGCCCGGTGGCGCGCAACGCCGGCCTCAGAAATGAGCCGGCGGCGTCGGTGTCAGGGGTGGAAGCTCCGCCACCTTGGGCAACGGGTCAAAGGGATTGGTCGTGGCGCAAACCGTGCTGCGGGTCACCTTCAGGTACCGCGAGGTGATGGCCAGACGGCGGTGCCCGAGAAAAAGTTGTATGGTACGAACATTGGTGCCAACCTCAAGCAGGTGCGTGGCGACGGCGCGCCGCCGCCAGTTCTCCAGCGCTGAACGGCGGCGTATCCGGTAGCGAGGTGGCGAAAGAGGCGGCGGACATGGCGCCGATGGACGACAACTTTGCGACCATCGTGCAAGCCATCGAGGAGGGGCGCACCATTTTCTCCAACATCAAGAAATGCATCGCCTATATTCTGACCAGCAACGTCCCCGAAATTCAGCCTTCCAAGGGCGGCGTAAAATTCAGTGACTTCGCGAGCGGAAGATGAAGATACCGAAGCGGGCGTCGACGCCGTTTTGGTGAGATCGTTGCCGGCATCACGTAATTCTCGGCGCCCGCAGCACGGCAGAGCCCTAGCGGACTCTGCTGGAGATCGAGAAATCGTGGTCAAACGCGCCAGGAGCGCGTTCGGTTGGATAAGCGTCAAGATCAACAAGGAAGAACGGATGACGATCGCGCCCGTACCAAAGCTGCGTGTCTACGCGTGGGACAGAATGATCGATACCGCCGTGAAGTGCCTCTTGCAGAGGCAGACTGCGGTTACCGTATCTCAGTAGCAAGCCTTCAAACCACTCAGCGCGCGCCCTTTGGCGTCGCCGGGGAAAGGAATATCATGACCAAAACCGTTCTCATAACCGGTGCAAGCGCCGGAATTGGCAAGTCCGCTGCGGTCGCGTTCGTCGCCGCGGGCTGGCGTGTCGTCGCGACGGGCCGCCGCGTGGAGCGGCTTGATGCGCTTCTGGCCGCACTCGGGGCCGACAGGCTGCATCCTGCCGTCTTCGACGTTTGCGACGAAATCGCGCGCGACGCGGCGCTCGCGAGGCTACCCGAGGGCTTTCGCGACATTGATCTGCTGATCAACAATGCGGGCCTCGCGCTTGGGACGTCGCCTGCTCAGCAGGCAGATTTCGCGCAGTGGAAGACCATGATCGACACCAACGTGACCGCGCTCGCATCGCTGACCCATAAGCTGCTTCCTGGTTTGGTCTCCCGGCGGGGCGCCATCATCAACCTGTCGTCAGTCGCGGCCACCTATCCCTATCCCGGCGGGAACGTCTATGGTGGCACCAAGGCTTTCGTCGAGCAGTTTTCACTTGGGCTGCGTTGCGACCTACACGGCACAGGCGTTCGTGTGACTTCCATAGAGCCTGGCATGGTCGAAACAGAGTTCACCCTGGTGCGTACGGGTGGAAACCAGGCCGCGTCAGACGCGCTCTACCATGGCGCCGCGCCAATGACGGGTGACGATATCGCAGCCGCGATGCTGTGGGTCGCTGAGTTGCCACCGCACCTAAACATCAACCGCCTTGAGCTGATGCCCGTGAATCAGTCCTTCGCCGGCTTCAAAGTGGCGCGTGCGGATTGACGTCGTGCGCACTGGATTGCGCCGGACTTGCCCGAAGCGCGCTCACCCCGAGTCGCCCAGCGCCGAGGTGTCGCCCTCGGGCAGTCCAAGCTCGCGCGTCTTCAGGAGGCGGCGCAGGATCTTGCCGCTGCGCGTACGCGGCAGGGTCGACAAAAACGCGATCTCCTTCGGCGCCACGACGGCGCCCAGGCGCCTGCATGCGTGGCCGAGCAGTTCCATGCGCAAGGACTCGCTCTCGCCGAATGCCGGGTTGAGCAAGACGAAGGCCCTGACCACGGCGCCGGCCATCGGATCGGGCTTGCGAATGACTCCGGCTTCGGCAACGGCCGGATGCTCCATCAGGACGCTCTCGACCTCGAATGGGCCGATCAGGTGTCCGGCCAACTTGATCAGGTCATCGACGCGGCCGACGAACCAGAAGCAGCCCTCTGCGTCTCGCCTGACCAGATCGCCGGTCAGGTAATGGTCGCCGGAAAAGCACTTGCGGTAGCGCTCCTCCTGCCCGAGATAGCCGCGGAACATCGACGGCCAGCCGACCCGCAGGGCAAGCTCTCCCTCGACGTCGTCAGCAATGGCCTCTTCGATGCCGCCGCCTGCGCGCCTGCGCATCAGGCGGGCATCGATGCCCGACTTGCTAGTCGCATAGTGGGCAATTGCCGCCGCGTGGACATGTATCGCGGCCTTGGGTGCGCCAGTGGTGCCGCTGGTGAAATGCAGCAAGGCCATGTCCTCGCCCGAGGTTGGAACGACGCGCAGTCATCCGTGGCCTGCTCCATCAGTGTCGCCAGATCGAGGGCTCCGGGAACGTCGGTCCGGCCGCCATCGTCGCCGATCAGCAGAATGTGCTCGAGCGCCGGCAGTTGGCCGAGAATGCCGGCCACCTTGCGCCGAAACAGGGACTCGCTGGTCAGCAGCACCCTGCCCTCGCCGATGGCCATGCGCGTGCGTATCGGCTCGGGACCAAAGGCGGAGAACAGCGGCGAGACCACGCTGCCGTTGTTCAGCGCGCCGATCAGCGCTGTGTACAGGTCCGGCACCCGACCGGCCAGAATGAACAGGCGCTCGCCCTTGCCGACGCCGAGTCGCTGCAGGACGTTGGCGAAGCGGTTGGTCTGGCGTGCGAGTTCCACGAAGCTGACGTCGCGCCGTAGGTCGTTTCGACTGATGAAGCGAAACGCTACTCGCCCGCGTAGCGCCGTCTCTAGCAGCCTGTCGGACTTTCCCGGCGCCAGATCCGTGCATGATATAATCATATCTCTTCGAGCAACCGAGTCGTCACATGGCCAAGTTTATCGTCGCTGACCGCCAGACCGACCATCTGCTTGCTACCGCCGTCGGTAGACGACTGGCTGAACCAGGATCACCTGGCGCGATTCATTGTTAATGTGAAAGTCGCGCAAGCGACTCACGAATCTCCCTTCTCCCCTCGCGGCAGAAGGGTCGGGGAAGAGAGGAAAACGGTCATGACTTTCATGATCCGGGGTATCTCGCCATGTCATGACCGTTAGTCCGACAGGCTGCTAGGGCGGGTCAAGGTAAGAAGAGTTGTCATTGCCCATCGTGGGGCAAACACCGCTGCTGAACGAAGCGGATTTCAGATGAGTTTCATGGGGTTCATGCAAAAAGTTTGCAAAGGACGCCGCGTGATGGGAGCCTATCTACTCACGAGAGTGCCATTGCATCTCTTTTCCTTGAACAGTCCCCGGCTGGCATTCGCGCGGCCTCTACCCGGTCCGGGATAGCCCGATTCCAGGTCGTGGCTGCGCGGCAGAGAACGTCCGGGATCTGTTCTCTGAAGTCATGCAAGGTCGAAGCGATCGAGGTTCATCACCTTGTTCCAGGCTGCCACAAAATCACCCATGAACGCCGGCTGCGAATCGCTGCACGCATAGACTTCTGCGAGGGCCCGGAGCTGGGAGTTCGAACCGAAGACGAGATCAACGATCGTGCCCGTCCATTTCAGGTCGCCCGTCGCCCGATCACGCCCCTCCAAGACGCCTTCAGAGGTGGCGGACTTCTGCCACTTGGTGTTCATGTCGAGGAGATTGACGAAGAAGTCATTGGTCAAGGCTTCGGGGCGTTTGGTGAAGACACCGTGTTTGGACTTCCCGGCGTTTGCACCCAGCGCGCGCATGCCGCCGACGAGAACCGTCATCTCCGGAGCGGTCAGTGTCAGCAGGTTTGCCCGATCCACCAGCAACTCGGCCGCCGATCCCTCGTGCCCATTGCGGACGTAGTTGCGGAACCCGTCTGCGGTCGGCTCCAGTATGGCGAACGAGTCTGCATCGGTCTGCTCCTGAGACGCGTCCATGCGCCCCGGCGAGAAGGGAACCTTTACTTCGTGGCCGGCTTTCGTCGCTGCCGCCTCGATGGCTGCGCAGCCGCCAAGCACAATAAGGTCGGCCAGCGAGATCTTCTTGCCGCCGGACTGCGCGCCGTTGAACGCTTTCTGGATGGCCTCTAGCGACGGCAGCACCTTCGCCAGATCAGCGGGCTGGTTGACCTCCCAATCTTTCTGTGGCGCGAGGCGGATGCGCGCGCCGTTGGCGCCGCCACGCTTGTCGCTGCCGCGGAAGCTGGACGCCGACGCCCAGGCGGTCGTGACCAGTTGGGAAATGGACAGACCGCAGGCGAGGATCCTGGCCTTCAGCGCCGCAATGTCCTGCTCATCGACCAGCGCATGGTCGACGGCAGGGATCGGGTCCTGCCAGATCAACGCTTCCTTCGGCACCAGCTTGCCGAGGTAGCGCGCGCGCGGGCCCATGTCGCGGTGGGTCAGCTTGAACCAGGCGCGGGCGAAGGCATCGGCGAACTCCTCCGGGTTCTGCATGAAGTGGCGCGAGATCTTCTCGTAGGCCGGGTCCATGCGCATCGCCATGTCCGCAGTGGTCATCATCGGCGCGTGCCGTTTGGCCGGATCATGGGCATCCGGCACGGTGGTCGCCGCAGCCGGGTCCCTGGGCTGCCACTGGTGGGCGCCAGCCGGGCTCTTGGTCAGCTCCCATTCGTAGCCGAACAGGGTCTCGAAGTAACCGCCATCCCACTGGATCGGGTTGGGGGTCCAGGCGCCTTCGATACCGCTCGTGATCGCGTCCCCGCCCTTGCCGGAGCCGAAGCTGCTTGTCCAGCCCAGGCCCTGCTCCTCAATGCCTGCGCCTTCCGGTTCGCGACCGACGTGGGCGGCGTCGCCGGCACCGTGGGCCTTGCCGAAGGTGTGACCGCCGGCGGTGAGCGCAACGGTCTCGTAGTCGTCCATCGCCATTCTGGCAAAGGTCTCCCGGATGTCGCGCGCCGAGGCAAGAGGATCCGGCCTGCCGTTCGGGCCTTCGGGATTGACGTAGATCAGGCCCATCTGAACGGCGCCAAGCGGCCTGTCAAGCTCACGGTCGCCCGTGTAGCGCTCGTCCCCCAGCCAGGTGGTTTCCGGGCCCCAGTAGATATGGTCCTCCGGTTCCCAGATGTCCGGTCGACCAGCGCCGAAACCGAAGGTCTTGAAGCCCATCGAATCCATCGCCACGTTGCCGGTGAGGACGATCAGGTCGGCCCAGGACAGCTTGCGGCCATACTTTTGCTTGATCGGCCAGAGCAGGCGGCGCGCCTTGTCGAGGTTGCCGTTGTCCGGCCAACTGTTGAGCGGGGCGAAGCGCTGCGCGCCGGTGCCTGCACCGCCGCGACCGTCCGCGATGCGGTAGGTGCCCGCAGCATGCCAGGTCATGCGGACGAAGAACGGCCCGTAGTGGCCATAGTCCGCCGGCCACCAGTCCTGCGAATCGGACATCAACGCATGGAGATCCTTGACGACGGCATCCAGATCAAGGCTCTTGAATTCCTCGGCGTAATTGAACGCCTCGCCCATGGGATTGGACTTTGACGACTGCTGGTGCAGCATCTTGAGGTTCAGTTGCTTGGGCCACCAGCCTGCGTTGGTCGATGTTCCGGAGACAGTGTGGCTGCCAGCGCCGCCCGCGAACGGGCACTTTGCTTCGGTTGACATGGTTCTCTCCTTTGGATGTTTGAAATTGACTACCCGATTCAATCTGGAGTTTGGGCACCGATCAACAAACGAAGCGCAGCCAACGGGTCTGCCTGCAGAATCACCCGTATGTCCACCAGACGATCCAAGTCTAGGACGGCCTGGGGCATTGTTCCAATCAATTATAATCATAGACTCGATTGTGCACGGCTATTGCTCAGCCCGTGTTCGCAGTGCTGCCGAGCCTCGCCAGTCGGCGCCGCCAGGCCGAAGCCTTCACGCTCGCGCTTTTGAGCGGCCTCTGGCGCCTAACGCCAATGGCGTGGGTCTGTTTGGCATCGCAATTGAGCGCGACGATCGGGATGCGGTTGACACGCTCGAATTCGAAGCGAGGCACACGGCATCCGGTCAGCAAGAGGGGATAGCACGTCGACGCAAGGCCTAGTAGCCCGGGGTAAGGAACTTGGCGAGAATACTGTCGTGGCGTGCAGGCCAGTTGCGCAGCGCCACATTGCTGCCGCCCAGCGCACTCTCGAAGAAAGCGACCGACAGCTCCCTTGTCGCGGCCTTCACCAACGAATTGAGAGCGACGCCGCCGGTGCGATTACGATCGGTGAACATGCTGTGCGATCCGCCGTCGAATACGGCAAGAACCTTGTGGGCGCCAGGCATGGCGTCGAAAACAGCGATCCTGTCCGCAACCCCCGAGTAGTAGCCCGGAATGCGGATGATGTCTTCAGTCGCCGTAATGTGCAGTGTCGGCACACTGATCTCGGCGAGAATTCCAGCCATGTTGCTTTCACCGTAGAAGGGCGGTGCTGAAAGCAGAACGGCCGCGCTGAGACGCGGCTCGAAAAGGTCAATGATGCGATCCTGGCGCAGGATGCGCGCACCCAGGGCCAGCATAACGGTATTGGCGCCGTACGAATGGCCGGCGCCAACTATGCGCTTGGCGTCGATTCTCGAGCCCAGTTCTTGATCGGCGAGAACCTGGTCCAGCGCGAAACGCAGGTCCTCGACGCGAGCGATCGCCTCCTCTTCCTGGGCCGCCCCCTGCAGGCGTCCGACGAGGCCGAAGATGTTACCGCTCCACAGCGAACGGTCGCTGCCAACATGCTGCAGATGCAGACTGGCATAGCCGTGACTGGCCCAGTACGCGCCAAGGTAACTGTAGCCCCGCCGCGATCCGCCCATGCCGTGCGAGAAAACCACCAGAGGCAGTCTCTGCGCCGGCGCCGTCTGGGCCGGAAGATACAAGCGAACCGGAACGGCGCGGTTGCGAGCCCTATCGAACCAGTCGAAATCACGGGTAACGATCTTCGTAGTGCCCGCTTCAGCTGCACTCTCCGTCAACGCGTTAACGGCGGGCACGGCCACCGGCACCTCTACCACCTGGGCCGCGAGGTGAGGCGACGCCAGGACGAGCACCAACAGTGCGGTACCGGCGGCGGCTGTGATTCTGATCAACGGCCTGCTGGATGCGGGTGTCGCGTTGTCAGTTGCGACAGCTGGCATGTGAAGCTTGAGAGATTTCATGGCGGGACCTCACGGCCAACAAAGGTGGTTTGACGACTCCAATCGACCGTTGCCTTGCCCCGAAGTTGCGAATCTGCCGCGAGTCGACCGACGGTATCAGTCTCCGGTGCGCCATTCGACAACCTTCTGAAAACTGGAAACAAGAAGGTACGAATCGACCTTCACCCGGACAACAGCACAAGTCGGAGAGGCTGCAAACTCGGCCAGATAGGGGTGGCAGGCGAGGAACAACTCGAGCAGAGGAGCGCGTTCACCAGGGCCCGCTTCCTGTGCCTTTCCGATGGCGGTTACCGCCACGGAATCCCTGGTATCAGAGCCCTTGTTCTCACGGTTGTCGATCAGCATGGCGACCCGACAATTGGCCGCAAGGTTGGCGAACTTGCACGTCGTCCTATCGCTCAGAACGACCAGTTGCTGCAAATCGGCGGAGGCCACAAACGCCATCAGGCTGGTGAAAGGCTGCCCGTGGTCATCGGTCGCCAACACCGCGAAACGTTGCGCCTGAAACAGGTCCGTCAGAACCCTCTGCATCTCGACATCTGTGCTCATCGCTTCCATTCCGTAAAAAAAGCCGGGTTCGACGCCGGTTTCGAATAGCGGGCCATCAGCGCTCGCTCGCACGCTCGAAGCGAACAGCGAATTCCTGCATCCGCGAACGGTTTTTACCCCAATCGAAAAACCCGAACAACGACCGTGATCGAAAGTCAATGCGCTGCATCGCCGCGTCGATCCTGAAATTGACCTGGTCCCTGAAGCCAACGGGCGTGGTGAAGATCACTTCCAGCGCAAGATTTTCACTGTGCACGATTGTTGCCTCGGGGAAGGTTTTCAGCGTGGCTTGCAGCATTGCCATGGCCTGCGCGGGGGTGCCTGTATAGCGCAGCGGCACCAGGCTGCCAGTGCCCAGAGAGTTGGCACAGTTGCTGGAGAGCGTGCAGGCCAGGTGCGGAGCGATGCTGTCGGAAGCATCGCTGGCGTGGGGCTTCGGCGCATCCGAGGCACATCCACTGAGCAGTATCGCCAGGCTCGCAATCAAAAATCCGGTGTTTTTTCGAACGATTCGCAAGGCCTTCCCCAAAGTTAGAAGTGGGCCAGTATGGCATGGCATGACAAGGAAGGTCCGGCCCGCAACTCGGGAATCACGACGCCAGGCCCGGTGCCGCGAAGATCGGAGCGTTGCGGGATCTCCTTGCCGTGGTCGCCAGCCATCGGGATGAAAGATCACAGGCGATCCAGCGAGCGGCGTAGCTCGTCTGCATGCTCCTGTAACGAACCTCGCGTCGCCTCATCCATCTTCGCCAACTGCCGATAGACCATGCCGAGACGCGGATTTGTCGAGAGTTTTCCAGCGTTGCGCGCAAAGAAGTCCCAGTAGAGCGAGTTGTAGGGGCAGGCTCGCTCGCCGGTACGCAGCTTCTTGTCGTAATGACAGCCCTTGCAGTAGTCACTCATGCGATCGATGTAGGCGGCGCTGGATACGTACGGCTTGGTGGCCAGGAGTCCGCCGTCGGCGAACTGGCTCATGCCGATGGTGTTGGGGAGTTCGACCCATTCGAAAGCGTCGACATAGACACCGAGATACCAACGATGCACGCCAGAGGGGTCGAGGCCGGCCAGCAGCGCAAAGTTGCCGATCACCATCAGTCGCTGGATGTGGTGGGCGTAGGCCTGTTCGAGAGACTGGCCAATGGCGAGTGCAAGACAGCGCATCCTGGTCTGACCGTCCCAGAACCATTCCGGCAGCGACCGGACGTGGCCGAATATGTTGTTCTCGACATACTCCGGCATGTGCGCCCAGTAGAAGCCACGAATGTACTCGCGCCAGCCGATGATCTGCCGGATGAAGCCCTCGGCAGTTGCCAGTGATACCCGCCCCGCGCGCCAGGAGGCGTCTACCCTGGCAACGACCTCGCGCGGGCCGAGCATCTTGGTGTTGAGTGCAAATGACAAGAGCGAGTGAAACATTCGCCAGGCGCGATGGCTCATCGCGTCCTGAAAGTCGCCGAAGTGCGGCAGCGCCCTCGCGATGAAGGCGTCAAGTTGCTGCAAGGCTTCGGCGCGATTGAGCGGCCAGGCCAACTGTGCCGCGTTGGCCTCGCCGAAGCTGCTGACGCCTGCGGCGACGATCGTCTGCCAGAGCGCTGAATGGTCGTGAGACGCCCGCAAGTCTGCGGGTTCGGACGGTAGCCCTGGCCAGGGCTTGCGGTTGTCGTGGTCGAAGTTCCATTGACCGCCGACGGGTCGGCTATCACCATCGATCAGTATGCGATGTTGCACCCGCATGTGGCGGTAAAAGCGCTCCATCAGCCATTGCTTACGTCCCGGAAATAGCCGCGCTGCCTCGTCGCGAAGAGTATAAAAGTGCTCGCTTTCCACCATTCTGGTGGGGATGGATTGACGCCGCCCATAGTCGGCCAGTTGCGCGTCGAGTCGCCATTCGTCGGGGGCCTGGTATTCGAAGGCCCGAACGCGGAACCGAACCATCAGCGCATCTAGGTTGTCCGGCAGCGCTTGCCGGTTGTGCGGATCATCGATCGCCAGGTAGTGCACGCAGTGTCCGGCCGCACGCAACTGACGGGCCAGGTCGCGCATCGCGGCAAAGATGGCGATGATTTTTTGCGCGTGGTGCAGCACGTAGTCGGTTTCCTGGCGCATTTCCATGAAGACGTACAGCACGTCGTCGCGCTGTTGCTCGAACCAAGTGTGCTGTGGATTGAGCTGGTCCCCGAGAATCAGCCGAAGGGTTGTGCCGGGACTCATGCAATTTCCTGCCAAAGCCGGCTGCCCTGGCATAGGTCCTGGGGCGTCAACATGATCGACTGGTCATCGTGCCAGGCCGCATCTGACCAGGTCCGGCCGTCAGCATCGAGCGAACGACCGCAACGCCTGTTCGGCCAGCGCCTGGCCACTGAGCCAGGCACCCTCCACTTTGCCGCCGTTGAGCCAGTCTCCGCAAAGGCCCAGTCCAATGTCCGGACGCCAGGCGCAAACCTCGTGGAGAGCCGGTTCGGTGTCGGCGTAACGCCAGCGGTGCACAGTCCAATCCTGTGGCGCCGGACCGCCGAGTTGGCCAAAGGCAGACAGCAGGGCTGCGGCGACGCTCTCGGAACCTTCCTCCAGATGCGCCTCAGTCCAGTCTGCGCATGCGTGCAGGAGCCAGGTTTCCTCGCCGCGGCGGCTCGGCTTGCTGCTGTTGCGGGCGATCCAGCGCAGTGGGCCCTGATTGACGAAGGCGGCATCGAAGGGCAGGTCGACCGGCGCAGCAAAACGCAGCATCAGTGCCCAACAACCGCGCATCACAGCGCTGCCGGCCAGTGCCGCCAGCTCGGGGGCCGCCTGCTGCAATAGCGGTACCGCCTGCGGCGCAGGTACGGCCAGCAGAACGGCAGTGAAGCGCGTCTCCAGCCAGCCTTGCTCAGCCGAAAGGATCTGCCAGCCGTGCGTCTGCTGCCTCAGTTGCTCAATGTTCGTTAGTGCGTGCACGGCCAGTGCGCTGGCCAGATAACGGGCAGGCGCCGTCATGGCAGGCACACCGACAAAGCGCTCGACGGTCGACTCGCGTCCTTGCGGCGAAGCTCCATCAAACGTCCCCAGCCTTGGTTCCCAGACGCCTGCGACCCCGGCGCGCTGCCAGCGCGCCACTTCGGCGCGGAAGGCGGGGTCGCGAGCAGTGAAATACTGGGCACCGTGATCGCATTGCCAGTCGGCGCCCCGACGGGTGCTCATGCGCCCACCGGGGCCGCGACTCTTGTCGAACAGACTGACTTCGAGGCCAGCCCGTTGAAGTGCTGTGGCGCAGGCCAGGCCGGCGATACCGGCACCGATCAGCGCAAGATGGACAGTCGGACGCATGTTTTTTTGTCAATCATCGGTCGGACGAGCCGGTGCGTGGATTCTTCCCGGCACAAGTCATTGCCAGCCTTGCAGCCACTGCCGGCCATCGCTTAGATCACGCCAGGATAGCGAAAACAATCGCCCAGAATACACGGCTTCCAGAACGATGGTTTCAATGCGGGTAGCCGGCTGCCCGGGCTGAATCACCTCGGTAACCATGAAGTGCCTTTCCTTGCCATACGGGGAAGCAGCCGTCCACTTGCTGAGCCGCAGTTTCTTCGGGTTGAGGCGGCGAGCAGCCTGTGAAGCAAACGCCTGCACCTCGGATCCGGGTGCGGAAGATGGTTTCACTGCCTTTTTCATTTTTGTCCTGGACAACCGAAAGTCTGATGCGTAATATACGCTAAACGACGGGGATTTGTGATCTACATTTTTCTTTTTTGTCTAACACAAAATATCTTTCGATCGCTCAAACGGATGCTCTCGGCGGCGCTCAGGGGAGTCGCCTCCCAAAAAGCCGGTGAAACTGGAGAAGAGATACCATGGAAAAAGTAGCCCTGATTACTGGAGCGTCAGGCGGACTGGGTCAATCGGTGGCGACCAGACTGTCAGAGGCAGGCTGGAAACTGCTGGTGACCAGCCGGGAGGGTGAGCGCTTGACCCGCAGCTACGGGGACAGCCACGTTCAGGTGGTCGCTGATTGCTCCAGCGTTGCCGGATCGCGCCACATTTTCGAGGTCGCCAAAGCACATCAAATGCTGCCCACGGCATTCGCGCACTGCGTCGGCAACATCCGCTTGGGCGCGCTGCATCGCATGTCCGAGGTCGACTTCGCTGCCTGCCTCAACGCCAATCTGATCAGCGCCTTCCATACGCTGGCCGCCTTTGTCGGCGCCTTGCGCGATGCCAAGGGCCCCGGAGCGGCGGTGCTGGTCTCGTCGGCTGCAGCGCGGATTGGCACTCCGAATCACGAGGCGGTTGCGGCAGCGAAAGCCGGCGTCGAAGGACTGGTACGCAGCGCGGCGGCGACCTACGAAAGCAATGGCATCCGCATCAATGCCGTCGCCCCCGGCATCATGGACACGCCAGCCTCCACCGCCATTCTCGGTACCGCGATGGGCCGCGACGCGGCGGCTCGCCAGTACCCCTTACCGGGTATTGGTTCCCCCGACGAACTGGCCGAACTGATGGTCTGGCTGCTCTCGGACAAGGCTGCCCGGGTGACCGGCCAGGTGTGGTCGATGGATGCCGGCTTTTCCAGCATTCGACCGTTGGTCCGGTAGGACGCGATGGACCACTCACTGCCCAATCCCATGCCGCGCGGCGTTGCCTGGCTCGCTTACGGAGGACTGCTGCCGTTTCTCGTCCTGGCCCCCGCCAGCCTCGTCGACCCGCACCACGCAAAGCTCTGGAGCGATGCGCTGATTGCCTACGGCGCGGTGATCCTGACCTTCGTCGGTGCCCTGCATTGGGGATTCGCCATGACTTTGACCGATCTCAGCGCAAGTCAGCGGACGTGGTGCTTCGTCTGGAGTGTCGTCCCGGCGCTTATCGCCTGGTCGGCGTTTCTGTTCTCGCCGATGCTGGCTAGCATTCTTTTGGTGACCGGGTTTCTGTCCCACTACTGGCAGGATAGATTTCTGATCGCCAGCAGCCATTTGCCGGCCTGGTACCTGCCGTTGCGCTTCCGGCTGACTAGCGTGGCCTGCCTTTGCCTGACCGCAGGTGCTTTCGCTGAAACCTGGTAATCGTTCAAAACCCATCGAGCAAAGGAGCCACGATGAACGCCTTCGACCGACTTCCGGGATTCGTGCAGACGCCTGCTGGTCGGGAGCGCGACGTGCTCCGCCTATTACCCCGGGTGCTCGTTTTTGGCACGCTGCTTCTGTCCCTGCCGTCGCTTGCGGCGAGAATTTTTCTCGGCGAATGGGATGCGGTGGAAGCCTCGACTGGCCTCCAGATGGTCGACATTCTTGCGCTCGGTATCGTCGTCCTGCACTGGACGGCGGTGCTCACGGTAGCGATTGCTGCATTCATCGTCATGGTGATGAAAGGTCCCGCTTATGTGGCGGACGCCTATCCCCTTGAGGATTCGGAAACCCCGGATTCTCCCGGTTGCCGGCAGCCGGCTTCGTTCTGAAGAATTGTTCGCCAAGTGTTCCGGGCAACTGTCGGATCAGATGGAAAGCGAGGCCACATGCTCGACGATGAGCGAAGCAAACGCGACGCAAGCACCTCGGCCGTTCCCGGCGGACGGTGGTCCAGGCTTGCCCGGCTGGGTGTTCTCGCCAGCGGTGTTGCCGGCAGTATGCTGGCAGAAGGGACGCGGCAGTTAGCCCAGGGCAAGCGTCCGCGCATTGGCGACTTGCTGCTGACGCCTGAGAACGCCTACCGTATTGCCGATCAGCTTGCCCGCTTGCGCGGTGCAGCGATGAAGCTTGGGCAATTGTTGTCCATGGATGCAGGCGAGCTGTTGCCGCCCGAGTTTGGCGATATCCTCGCCAGCTTGCGCTCGGACGCCAAAGCCATGCCGATGAGCCAGCTGGTGAGTGTACTCGATGCCAACTGGGGAATGGGCTGGGACCGTCGATTCCGGCGGTTCTCCTTCACTCCGGTGGCGGCAGCATCGATCGGACAGGTCCACCTGGCGGAAACGAAGGACGGGCGACGCCTGGCCATAAAAGTCCAGTACCCCGGTGTTCGCCGAAGTATCGACAGCGATATCGACAATGTCGCGACCTTGCTGCGCGTTTCGGGCCTGCTGCCGCGCGGCATCGAGATCGGGCCACTGCTACTGGAGGCGAAACGTCAGTTGCACGCCGAAGCGGATTATCTCGGCGAGGCGGCCTTGCTCGGCCGCTACGCCGGACTGCTTGCCGACGCGCCCGAGTTCATGCTGCCCGAGGTGCACGCTGACCTGACGACGGAGAGCGTCCTGGTCATGTCTGGCATGGGCGGCGTGCCGGTCGAATCTCTGCTGCATGCCCCGCAAGCAGAGCGAGATCGTGTGGCAGGACTGCTGTTCAGGCTTCTTTTCCGGGAAATTTTCGAATTCCGATTGATCCAGACCGACCCCAATTTCGCCAATTACCGCTACAACAACGCCACCCGGCAATTGATTCTGCTCGACTTTGGCGCCACCCGCCCCTACCCAGCAGCCATCGTTGACGCCTATCGCCGGCTGCTGGAGGGTGCCGTCGGCGGAAACCGGCAGGAAATGAGCGTGGCCGCCAGCGCCATCGGGTATTTCCGGGCCGATATCGGGGAACGGCAGCGGCACCTCGTCCTGGATGTCTTCATGCACGCCTGCGAACCCTTGCGCTACGCCGGTGCCTACGATTTCGGTAACTCGGATCTGCCAGCGCGAATCCGCGACGCCGCTCTGGCATTGAGCGCTGAAAGGGATTCCTGGCATACGCCACCGGCGGACGCCCTGTTCTTGCACCGCAAGGCAGGCGGTCTTTATCTGCTGGCGGCAAAGCTGAAGGCACGAGTGGATATTCGCGCCTTGTTCCTGCATTACGCGTCGAGGCAGGTGCCGCCATGAACCGGCAGCGAAACACCGGATGGTCAAGTCGGCCGTCTGATCGCCGATCGACAGATGGGTCCCTCCGTTCAAGCTCGATCTACGCGCTATCGAACCTGTCGACTGAAGGAAGGAGGAGAATGCGCACGCTGCTCGTCCTGTCGCTTGTGTTCATGTCTTGGTCCTTTGCGGCGCGGGGCGATGACCCTGCAGTGCCGCTCGACGAACTTGCCAAGCCGGGCCGTGCGCTCATGCTGCGGCATGCCAACGCGCCGGGGTTCGGCGATCCGCCAAATTTCGTCATCGGCGATTGTTCCACCCAACGCAATCTCGATGCCAGTGGCCGGGCTCAGGCACGACAGTTGGGCGCCCGTCTGCGGGCGGTCGGCCTGACCAATGCGAGGATCTTTTCAAGCCAGTGGTGCCGCGCGCTGGAAACGGCCCGCCTACTGAACCTTGGGCCGGTAGAGTCCTTGCCGGCGTTGAATTCCTTTTTTGCACGGCCGGACGATCGCCGAAAAACTCTCGACGCCTTGCGAGCGTTTCTCGCCAGCTTGCCCGTCGATGGCCAGCCGGTGATTCTGGTCACTCATCAAGTCGTGATCAACGCCTTCACCGAGGCAGCGCCGCCTTCCGGTGGCGGCAGCGTCTTTCAGACAAATGAATCCCAGACGCCAGTATGGCTTGGCGTCATCCCCAGCGAGGAAAGAGAGGGTTCTTGAGCATGACCGCCATTCGACGCGCCTGCCCAGCTCTCAACTCGGTCGGCTGTTCCATTGCTACCCGAACCCCGATGACGAGTCGGAAAGCGAGGGAGCCGGCGGAGGGCCAAGAGCAAGGCGTACGAGGAACCACAGCAGCATCACGCAAGCCGCGGGAGAAAGCTTGGGCAGCCTTGCTGACCTGGGTCGGCGAATGAGCGAGCCGGCCAACTGCTACGTGAATTGTCGCCATAGCGGCGCCCCCCCTGATCCGGGTTCCCAGTTTTGGCTTGTCGTCTTCACTCCAGCAGCCTGGCATTTGATAGCGCCGAGCGCGAAGCGGCGCACAAGGCATCGTTCGCGCCTGCTTGATCTGGTGACGCAAAGCGAGCATGCGTCCTGAAGTTCCATTCCGATGCCTGTCGAGCCTTCAAGCGCTCGACCAGCACCAAAAACCGCCTTCACTTGCGACTTCTGAACTTTTTGTCTATTCTTTGTCCTAGACATATAAAATAAAAAATCCTACTTCCAATCATGGGCGCATCCTGTGCGTGGCTGTGCTTCCAGGAGCTCAGCTCGTACGCGCGACTGCAAAACCAATCGTACAGGAGTAAAAGCAGTGCAAGACCTCTTGGAGAAACACTGGCACCATCTGCCGGCAAGCGAGGTGATCGACCTGCTCGATACCAGTGGCGAAGGCGGGCTCGATCAATTCGAAGTCGCCGGGCGCCAGGAACGATTCGGCGCCAACGCCCTGACCCCAGCCAAGGGCAAGAGCCCTCTGCAGCGCTTTCTCCAACAGTTCAACCAGGCGCTGGTGTACATTTTGGTGGCTGCGATCGTGGTCAAGCTGGCTCTGGGCGGTTATGTCGATGCGGCTGTGATCTTCGCCGTGGTCCTGCTCAACGCAGTTCTTGGCTTCGCTCAGGAAAACAAGGCCTTGAACGCCCTTGCAGCGCTTTCGCGCGCGCTGACCACCGAGGCTACGGTCCTGCGCGCCGGGAACAAACAGCGGATCAACGCTCGCGACCTCGTTCCGGGCGATCTGGTCATGCTGGTTTCCGGCGACAAGGTTCCGGCAGACCTGCGCCTGTTGCAGGTCCGCGACCTGCAGGTCGACGAGTCCGCTCTGACCGGCGAATCGGTGCCGGTCGCCAAGCAGGCTGGCGAACTGGCGAACGACACGGCGCTTGCCGATCGCCGCAACATGGCCTACACGTCGACATTGGTGACCTACGGCACGGCGACCGGAGTGGTGACCGCCATTGGCGACGACACCGAGATCGGCAACATCTCGGGTCTGATTGCCGGCACGCAGCAGCTCGATACGCCGCTGACGCGACAGGTCGGGCGCTTCAGCCACTACCTGCTCTACGTCATCCTCGCCCTGGCAGCCTTGACCTTCGTGGTCGGACTCATGCATGGGGAATCCTGGGTAGCGATGTTCATGGCGACCGTCGCACTGGCGGTGGCGATGATCCCGGAGGGTCTGCCGGCGGTGCTCACCATCACCCTGGCCATCGGCGTCGGGCGCATGGCGCAACGGCACGCGATCATCCGCCGCCTGCCCGCGGTTGAGACACTGGGCAGCACGACCGTGATCTGTTCGGACAAGACCGGCACCCTGACACGCAACGAGATGACCGTACAGAAGCTGTTTGCGGGGGGCGCTCAATTCGACCTGAGCGGCGTGGGCTACGGCCCTGAAGGCAGCCTGCAGCAGAACGGGCTGGCCGTCGAACCCGGCAATCATCCCGCCCTGCTGGCGCTGCTACGCGCCGGCCTGCTCTGCAACGACTCGCTGCTACGGGAAAAGGATGGCCACTGGCAGGTCGAGGGCGACCCCACCGAGGGTGCGCTGCTGGTAGCGGCGCGCAAGGCCGGCCTGGATACCCAGGAGGCCCTGGCCGGCGCGCCTCGCCTCGATGCAGTGCCGTTCGAATCGCAGCATCAGTACATGGCCAGCCTGCACGCCGGCGGGTCGCGAATGATTTACATGAAGGGCTCGGTGGAGAGCGTGCTGGCGCGCTGCAACGGCGCGCTGGACGGCGGGGCACAGACGGTGCCGCTCGAGCCCGAGGTGGTGCTCGCACAGGTGGAGGCAATGGCCGCGGCCGGGCTGCGCGTGCTCGCTTTCGCCCAGCGGCCGGCGAGCAAGGATCAGGAGACGCTCGACCATCCGGACCTGGCCGAGGAAATGACCTTCGTCGGCCTGCAGGGAATGATCGACCCGCCACGCGAGGAAGCGATCAGGGCAGTCGCTGCGTGTCGCGACGCCGGCATTCGCGTCAAGATGATCACCGGCGACCATGCAGTCACCGCAGCCGCCATCGCCGGCCAGATTGGCCTCGATCAGCGCGCCACTCCGGGCACTGCTCCGGCGGCGCTGACCGGCACCCAACTGGCGACCCTCTCCGACAGCGAATTGACCGCTGCGGCGAACGATACGGCGGTGTTCGCGCGCGTCACTCCCGAGCAGAAGCTGCGCCTCGTGCAGGCGCTGCAAACGCGCGGCGAGGTGGTGGCGATGACCGGCGACGGGGTCAATGACGCACCCGCCCTGCGTCGGGCAAACATCGGCGTGGCGATGGGAATCACCGGCACGGAGGTGGCCAAGGAAGCCGCGGACATGGTGCTCACCGACGACAACTTCGCCACCATCGCCGCCGCCGTCGAAGAAGGACGAGGGGTCTTCGACAATCTGACCAAGTTCATCACCTGGATCCTGGCGACCAACGCCGGCCAGGGACTGGTAATCGTCGTCGCCGTGCTGCTCGCCCAACCGCTGCCGGTCCTGCCCGTGCAGGCGCTGTGGATCAACATGACTACGGCGGTCTTCCTCGGGCTGGCACTGGCCTTCGAGCCGAAGGAACCGCATCTCATGAGCCGTCCGCCGCGCGCTCCCGGCTCGCCGATCCTGAATGGCGAACTGGCGCTGCGTATCGCGATGGTCGGCGTGATGCTTCTGGTCGGCGCCTTCGGGCTGTTCGAGTGGTCCCTGCTCCGCGGCGCCAGTGAAGATCAGGCGCGCACCATCGCGGTCAACGTGTTTGCCGTCGGGCAGTCCTTCTACCTGCTCAACTGCCGCTCGCTGCGCTGGTCGATGTTCCACCTCGGCTTGCTGAGCAACCCGTGGATCTGGGCCGGCATCAGCACCATGATGCTCGCCCAGCTCGCATTCACCTACCTGCCACTGTTCAACCGCCTGTTCCACACCGCGCCGATTGCGGCTTTCGACTGGTTACCGATCATTGCTGTCGGACTGACGATCTATCTGGCGATGGAACTGGAGAAGGCCTACCGGCGCCGAAGCCATGGTCTGTCGCGGTCTGCGCGACCGCTGCGATGAGCTGCGAGGCGATGCGGACCTATCAACAATCAACGCGGGCGTGTTCCGGGTCAGCCGCTCGGCGCCCGGTCGCTACCCCTGCTGGACTGACTACCATGCGCAAGCTCTTGCTTTCCCTGGCCATCGCAGCCGTACCGAGCCTGTCGAGCGCCATCGAGGAACCCTCTTATGAAGTCGAGCGAAAGATCGGCGAAATAGAGATCCGGCGCTACGCGCCGTATGTTGTAGCGGAGGTGATCATCAACACGCCGGCCGAAGACGCAGGCAGTGAAGCGTTCCCCATCCTTGCCGGCTATATCTTCGGCAAGAACAAGGGCTCGACGAAGTTCGCCATGACCGCACCGGTGACCCAGGCACCAGAGCCTATGCGACTCGAAATGACCGCACCGGTGACCCAGGCCGCTGCCCCGGGTGGCTATCGCGTACAGTTCGTATTGCCCAGCGAGGTGACGCTCGACCTGGCGCCAGAACCGGACGATGCGCGGGTGCAACTGCGCGAAGTGCCAGCAAGCACCGTCGCGGTGATTCGCTACTCGGGCTTCTGGACCCAGGCCAATTACGATGAGCACCTCGCCGAACTCGAAACCGTCTTGCGTACGGCAAACGTGGGCTGGCTCGGAGAGCCTGTCCTGGCGCGCTACAACCCTCCTTTCATGCCGTGGTTCCTGCGCCGCAACGAGATCTGGTTGAAGCTCCAGTGAGGTTTTTCTCAATCGCCCGGAGGCTTTCATGACCATTTGACGCTACGCCAGCCAGCCGTGACCGCTTGTGCAGTGGCGCAAGTCGCTGTCATGCACAACGGAACTTTGTTCTGGCCGAGAAGTCTTTTACCGGCCAAAAAAAAACCCTTTGACCGTTCCAACAAGGAGAAAAGAATGCGGAATTATCCCATCGATAGTGCGGAAGCCATGGCACGGATCGTCGCCCTGGCCCTGCTCGCTGACGGCGCGCTCGACCACAGCGAAGTCGCGGCACTCGAAAAACACGAACTGCGCGAGAATCTCGGCCTCCCCGCCGAAACCCTTGAGCGAGTAATACATGAATTCTGTAATGACCTCATGCAAACTGCCCGCGCGCCGAATATCGGACAGATCGAGCTCGATTTACAGTTGGTTGATCACCTGCTGGATGACATTCAGTCGCCTGAACTGCAAAAGAAGGCCTTGACCGCGATCGTCGACATCGTCAATGCGGACGGCAGCCTCAACTCCGGAGAAGCCATTCTGATATCGCAGGCCATGAGTCGCTGGGGGCTCGAGCTGCAGCGGGTGACACACATCGAGGTACGCGAGGCGAAGCACTTGTCGCCGCTCGTTCCAGCGCCGGCTCAGGTGGCTGAAGCCTGATTGACTGAACAGCACAATGGGCAAGAAAGACGCCGGTCACGGCTTCGATCAAGCGATCACGAAAATTCGGCGAGGACTGGAAATACCTGTCGCGGGCGAGCCAGCGCAGCAAATCCCCGGTGCTGTTTTCTTTCCGCCTGCAGTGGCTTTGCTTGGTGCCGATTGCCACGGCCTTCGACCTTCCCTTGCCGTTCGCGAGGGTGAGCGGGTCGAAGCCGGGCAGGTGCTGTTCTCGGGCAAGGATCGCCCGGGAGTGGTGTTCACCGCACCATGCGCGGCCACCGTAGCGGAGATCCGGCGCGGCGCACAACGTGTCTTTCAGGCCTTGGTGCTGGAAACCGATGCCCGCGCAAGCGAGGGTCCGGCGTTGGGACCAGCGCGCGAAGACGCCGAACTGGCCGTGCTCGATGCGACGGTCGTGCGCGCTCAGCTCTTGACCTCGGGGCTATGGACAGCCCTGCGGACGCGCCCCTACAGCCTGTTGCCGGCGGCAGACGCGACGCCACGTTCCATCTTCGTGACCGCGCTCGACACCCACCCGCTGGCAGCCGATCCGGCATTGATCATTGCCGCATATGCCGACGATTTCCGCCGCGGCATCATCGCCTTGTCGCGGCTGGCACGGGTTTTCGTCGCCGTTCCGGCGGCTGGCGATGGGCGTTCGCCAGCCGCCGACGCCGCGGCCGGACTCACCAATGTGCACTGCGCGGCTTTTGCTGGCCCACATCCGGCAGGGCTGCCTGGAACCCACATCCATTATCTCGATCCGGCAAGTGCCACGCGCACGGTCTGGCATCTGCATTACCAGAGCTGCATTGCCATTGGCCGCCTGTTTGCCAGCGGTCGCCCGTGGTACGAACGAATCGTCTCGCTGGCCGGACCAGGGGTCGTTTCACCACGCCTGTTGCGTACCCTACCCGGCGCCGACCTGCTGGCGCTGACGGCCGGCTCGCTCCACCCCGGTCGCCAGCGCATCGTCTCGGGTTCACTGCTCGGTGGGCGCACGGTCAGTGCGCCGAACACCTTCCTCGGCGGCCTGCATCTGCAGGTCAGCGTGCTGCCGGAGGGCGACGACCGCGAGTTCATGCACTATCTGCGAGCCGGGGTGAACAAGCATTCGGCACTGCGCGTGTTCACCTCCAGCCTGTTTGGCCGTCGCCCGCTGGCCTTGACCACGAGTACCCAGGGCAGTCCACGGGCAATGGTGCCGGTCGGCAGTTACGAGGCGGTCATGCCGCTGGACATCCTGCCCACGCAACTGCTGCGCGCGCTGATCGTCGGCGATACGGAAATGGCACAGAGTCTCGGCTGCCTGGAACTCGACGAAGAGGACCTCGCCTTGTGCACCTACGTCTGCCCTGGCAAGTATGAATACGGTCCCATCCTGCGTGATGTGCTGACGCGTATCGCCAAGGAGGGCTGAGTGATGGGACTGCGCGAACTGCTCGACCGCATCGAACCACATGTCGCGCCCGGCGCGCGCCACGAAAAGTGGTACGCGCTCTACGAGGCCGTCGATACCTTCTTCTACCGGCCGGCTTCGGTGACCCGCACCACGGCCCACGTGCGCGACGGCATCGACCTCAAGCGCATCATGATCATGACCTGGGCGTGCACCCTGCCGGCACTTTTCTTCGGTATGTGGAACATCGGTTTCCAGGCCAACCAAATCCTGGCGGCACAGCCAGCGCTGCTATCGGCGCAAGACGGGTGGCGGCTGTCGCTGATCGGACTGATGGCCGGCTTCGACCCGTCGTCGGCATGGGACAATCTGGTCTACGGTGCGGCGTGCTTTCTCCCGATCTACGCAGTCACTTTTATTGTCGGCGGCTTCTGGGAGGTGCTCTTTGCGAGCATCCGCCGGCACGAGGTCAACGAGGGTTTCTTCGTCACCTCGGTGCTCTTCGCGCTGACCCTACCGCCGTCGATCCCACTCTGGCAGGTGGCGCTGGGCATCAGCTTCGGCGTAGTCATCGGAAAAGAGGTCTTCGGCGGTACCGGCAAGAACTTCCTCAATCCGGCGCTCACCGGGCGCGCCTTTCTGTACTTCGCCTACCCGGCACAGTCGTCCGGCGACGCGGTGTGGACGGTGATCGATGCTTACACCGGCGCCACGCCACTGGCCATCGCCGCGCAGTCCGGTGCCGACGGCATCGGTGCAGCTGGCTACAGCTGGTCGGCTGCCTTCCTCGGGGTCATTCCCGGTTCAATCGGCGAAACCAGCACGCTGCTGATTCTCGTGGGCGGTGGCCTGCTCGTCGCCAGCGGCGTTGCATCGTGCTCGGTGTCTTCCTGGGCATGGTGGCGATGAGTTCGCTGCTCAACCTTGTTGGCTCGTCCGACAACCCGATGTTCGCCATGCCCTGGTACTGGCATCTGGTGATTGGCGGCTTCGCTTTCGGCATGTTCTTCATGGCCACGGACCCGGTTTCCGCAGCCATGACCAACGCCGGCAAGTGGATCTTCGGTGCCCTGATCGGCGTGATGGCGGTCCTGATACGGGTCGTCAATCCCGCCTTTCCGGAGGGAATCATGCTCGCCATCCTGTTCGCCAACCTGTGTGCGCCGCTGATCGACTACGCCGTCGTGCGCGCCAACATTCGTCGCCGGGAGCAACGTGATGCCTGCCCTTAGGGAAACGCCGCTCGCCGTTCTGCGCATCGCGCTGCTGGTCAGCCTGGTTTGTTCAATGGTCGTCGCCGGGACGGCGGTGGGCTTGAAGTCGATGCAGCTGGAAAATCGCCGCGTCGACCGCGAGCGTCACCTGCTGGCGATCGTCGGTCTGCACGATCGTGCGCTGTCGGCCACCGAGGTCGGCGAACGCTTTCGCGAACGCATCACGCCGCGCCTCGTCGATCTGAACACCGGCGCCTACATCGCTTCCCCACCAGGCCACGACAATTTCGACCCACTGACCTGGGAGGGCGCCCGCGCCGCCACCGATCCGGCGCTCTCACGAGCACTGTCGCGTAGCGAGGACATCGCCGGCATCCAGCGGCGCGAGCGCTACGCAGTGGTCTATAAGCTGATGAAGGGCGAGCGCGTCGAGGCGCTGATCCTGCCCGTGCGCGGCTATGGCCTGTGGTCGACCCTGTACGGCTTTCTCGCCGTCGACGCCGACCTCAATACCGTCCTCGGGCTGCGTTTTTATCAGCACGCTGAAACGCCGGGCTTGGGCGGAGAAGTCGACAACCCGCGCTGGAAGGCGCTTTGGCCAGGCAAGCGCCTTTTCGATAGCGACGGGCAGCTGCGGCTGCGCGTCGGCAAGGCCAGTGGCGACAACCAGGATTCGAGATGGCGCGTCGACGCGCTGGCTGGCGCGACGCTTACCAGCAATGGCGTCAACAACATGATTCGCTTCTGGCTCGGTCCGCAGGGCTACGGCCCCTATCTGAAACGTCTGCGACAAGAGGGAGTTGAATCGTGAATACCGGCACTTCGGCAACGAAACCGCGTGCGCTCACCGTACTTTTCGCCCCGGTCTTCGACAACAACCCAATTGCCTTGCAGATCCTCGGCATTTGCTCGGCGCTGGCGGTGACGGCGAACCTCAAGACGGCGCTCGTCATGTCCGTGGCCCTGACGCTGGTGACCGCCTTCGCGAACCTCTTCATCTCGCTGCTCCGCCACCAGATCCCCGGGGCTATCCGCATGATCGTGCAGGTGGTCATCATTGCCTCTCTGGTCATCGTCGTCGATCAGGTACTGCGTGCGGTCGCCTTCGAGTTGGCCAAGCAGCTGTCCGTGTTCGTCGGGCTGATCATCACCAACTGCATCGTCATGGGCCGCGCCGAAGCCTTTGCCATGCAGAACCCGCCATGGCCGTCTTTCCTGGATGGCATCGGCAACGGGCTGGGTTACAGCGCGCTACTCATTGCCCTGGGTATCACCCGCGAGCTCTTTGGCAGCGGCACGCTGATCGGTTACCGGGTACTGCCTACCGTCGCCGACGGTGGCTGGTATTTGCCGAACGGCCTGCTCCTTTTGCCACCCTCCGCCTTTTTCCTGATCGGTTTGTTTATCTGGGCACTGCGCAGCTGGAAGCCGGAGCAGGTCGAATCGCCGGCCTTCCGTATGGCACCACAGGTGCGCGAACAAGAACCATGAGCCTCCCGAACAGCAATTCCAGGGTCCGCTGAGATGGAACATCTACTGGCTCTCTTTGTCCGCGCGGTTTTCGTCGAAAACATGGCGCTGGCCTTCTTTCTCGGCATGTGCACCTTCATAGCCATCTCGAAGAAGGTCGAGACGGCAATCGGACTCGGGATCGCAGTGATGCTCGTCCAGACGATCACTGTGCCGGTTAACAACCTGATCTACACGCACGTGCTCCGCGAAGGCGCCCTGGCCTGGGTTGGCCTGCCCGAAAGCGATCTTGCCTTCCTCGGCCTGCTGACCTACATCGGCGTCATCGCCGCATTGGTACAAATCCTCGAAATGCTGCTCGACCGCTATGTGCCGGCACTCTACAACGCGCTCGGCGTTTTCCTGCCGCTGATCACCGTCAATTGCGCAATCCTCGGCGGCACGCTATTCATGGTCGAGCGCGATTACGATTTTGCCGAGAGCGCGGTCTATGGACTCGCTTCGGGGTTTTCCTGGGCGCTGGCCATCGCACTGCTCGCCGGTATTCGCGAAAAGCTCAAGTACAGCGATCCGCCCGCCGGTCTCTCTGGTCTCGGCATTACTTTCATCACCATTGGATTGATGTCGCTGGGCTTCATGTCCTTTGCCGGCATCAAGCTTTGAGGACTGCCCTCCATGCTTGCCGAAATCACGCTGGCCATCACTGTCTTCACCGGCACCGTGCTCCTTCTGGTGGCGGTCATCCTGCTGGCACGGCAGCGACTGGTCCCCAGCGGCGACGTGCGGCTGGAGGTCAATGGCCAGCGTACCTTGCTCGTCCCGGTCGGCGGCAAGCTCTTGCAGACGCTGGCCAGCCAGAATCTCTTCCTCTCGTCGGCCTGTGGCGGCGGTGGCACCTGTGCCCAGTGCAAATGCCTGGTCGAGGCCGGTGGCGGAGACATGACGCCGACCGAGCGCGGGCATTTCACTCGTCGGCAGGAACGCGAGGGCTGGCGTCTCTCGTGCCAGTTGCCCGTTCGCCAGGATATGAGCATCCGAGTTCCGGAGTCGGTCTTCGGTGTTCGGCGCTGGGACTGTCGGGTGATCGCCAACGACAACGTAGCCACCTTCATCAAGGAACTGACCCTGGCCATGCCCGACGGCGAGGCGGTGAGCTTTCGCGCCGGCAGCTACATGCAGCTCGAATGCCCCCCGCACGAGCAACGCTACGCCGACATCGATGTCGCCCCGGAATACCGCGAAGACTGGGATCGCCTGGATCTCTGGCGCTATGTTTCGCACGTAGGCGAATCGACGATACGCGCCTATTCGATGGCCAACTATCCGCAAGAGAAGGGGCTAATCAAATTCAACATCCGTATCGCCACGCCACCGCCCGGCAGAAACGACATTCCGCCGGGCAAGATGTCGTCCTGGGTATTCGGCCGCAAACCCGGCGATAGGGTGACGCTCTACGGCCCCTTCGGAGAATTCCACGCCCGCGAGACCGACGCCGAGATGATCTACATCGGCGGCGGTGCCGGCATGGCACCGCTACGCTCGCACATTTTCGACCTGCTCAAGCGCCGAGGGAGCAAGCGCCGAATCGCCTTCTGGTATGGCGCACGGTCCCTGCGCGAAGCATTCTACGTCGAGGAGTTCGAGCAATTGAGCCGCGACAACAGCAATTTCACTTGGCACCTGGCGCTATCGGATCCGCTGCCGAGCGACCATTGGCAGGGCCGCACTGGCTTCATCCATCAAGTCTTGCTCGACGATTACCTGAACAACCATCCGGCGCCGGAGGACTGCGAGTACTACCTTTGTGGTCCGCCGATGATGAACAGTGCGGTGACAAGGATGCTGACCGATCTCGGCGTCGCACGCGAAAGCATCCTGCTCGACGATTTCGGTGGCTGAGCAGCGCCACAGGCGCCGCAAGGGAGCAACATGACGCTTCTCAATACCTTTTGGCCGATCATGGCCGCGACGCTGGCCGTGATTGTACTGGCCGGACTGGGGCTTTCACTCGGCATGTTCTTCGGCGGTCCGCCACCGCGTGGCAGTTGCGGTGGTCTGGCGAGTGGCGCCTGTGCCTGCGCAGCCGGTAAAACACCTGCGCGATGTCCGCCCGCATCCAGTAAGTCGGCACCATCCGCGACCGTCCGTTAGCCGTCGCGAAGCACTTGCCCCCGTGCTCTCACTTCTTGGGCTGCGAAGAAACCAGCCAGTAGGTAACACCGAGCGCCAGCAGGATAGCTGCCATGCCGTAGAGATATTCGGCCTGCAAGGTGCTCAGGTCAAGCACGATCACCTTACGGGCGATGGCCATCAGTGCAGTCGCTACGACAAGCTGGACGTGGATGACGTCGTCGCGTAGATAGAGGGTGATATTGACCAGGATTTCGATGGCGATCAGCACTGCCAGAAAGGCCGCAAAGACGACGAAAATATCGTTGAGGTCAAGAAGCAGCACCGGCGGGCTTGACAACCCCTTGTAGAGCTCCAGCACCACATCGGCAACGCACCACAGGATTACCATCGTCATCAGGACGGCCAGCAAGCGAATCGCTTGACGGATGACTCGATGCAATCCCCGTATCAATGGGTCGTCGTGTTTCTCCGAAAGATGATCGTCGTGAAGCGACGACCCGTTTTCCTCTGGCATGTTCATGGCCCCTTGACCGTTGGTTGAATGATGACCTGACAAAGCGTACGCCAAAGTCACGTCCGGAAGTATCCTTAACCGCCATGGCCGAAGTCAATCAAGA
This sequence comes from Candidatus Accumulibacter sp. ACC012, assembly GCF_907163155.1. NCBI lineage: Bacteria > Pseudomonadati > Pseudomonadota > Betaproteobacteria > Candidatus Accumulibacter > Candidatus Accumulibacter sp. ACC012. The sequence goes on along the minus strand of NZ_CAJQUC010000003.1, from coordinate 747,802 downwards.
AATTCTCTTTGCCGACGGCCTGCGACGGTGATGCAGCAGCCTGGGGAAGCCAGTTTTTTCTGGAGACGTTCCATCGTCTCTTCAGCTACCCGAGTTGACGCCAGTTCGACGATCAATGCTCTCCCAATACCGCTTGGACGTCGCCGATCTCTCGCGGGCTGTCGGTGGGTAGAAAGGTCTGAGCGGTGGTTTATACGAACCGTTCCGGACGTTCACGGTGGATTCGTGTCTTTTCGTGACCGGTTCGACGACTCCCCCACGATGCTGCCGGTCGTTCGCGCGGATCGACGCGGCGAGGTGAATGACCTCTGAGGTTAAGGCTTGTCCGACGCCTGCCCTCGGCGTTCAGGCTCGCGTGACCGCGCCGTCAGTTCATGAGGGCAATTACACTGAGCTACACGCCCTGCACAATCGTTTTAGGGTCGCAGCGCTACCCAGGCGAGGTAGCATGAAGCAGCTACCAGCCCATTTGAATCAATCGCGGCACCAATTCCTCCCTGGTGCCGGGTTTTAACCGATTGATTTTGATAGCTTTCTATGGAGGCGCGACCCGGAGTCGAACCGGGCTGAACGGATTTGCAATCCGGTGCATAACCGCTTTGCTATCGCGCCGTGCCTGCCTGATGGCAGGAACTGCCGTTGAGGGCGAAAAAACAGGCCACTCGGCAGAAAATGTGGAGCGGGAGAAGAGTCTCGAACTCTCGACCTATACCTTGGCAAGGTATCGCTCTACCAACTGAGCTACTCCCGCATGAAGCGAAGGCGCATTATAAAGGCCTACCTGAACCTGTCAATGCCTGGCGCACAATCTGCTGCTCGTCGCCGGCGTGTTGGCGCCGCAGTCGGCCTCGCGGCTAGCGCTTTTTGTCCTCTTCGATCAGGTGCGGCCAGGCCATGCGCATATAATAACCCATCGACCACAGGGTGAGCACGGCAGCGATGTAGATCAGCCAGGTGCCGGCCTGGAAGACGTCGAAGCCGTCGAGGGGCGCGTAATAGAGCAGAAATGGGATGGCCATCATCTGCGCGGTGGTCTTGATCTTGCCGATCATCGAAACCGCGATACTGCGATGGGCGCCGATCTGCGCCATCCATTCGCGCAAGGCGGAGATGGTAATTTCGCGACCGATGATGATCGCCGCCAGGATGGCGTCGAGGCGGCCCAGTTGCACCAGCACAATCAGCGCCGCGGCGACCATCAGTTTATCGGCGACCGGGTCGAGAAAGGCGCCGAAAGCCGAGGTCTGCTGCCAACGACGCGCCAGATAGCCGTCGAGCCAGTCGGTTACCGCGGCGACCAGGAACACCACTGTCGCGGCCAGATCGCGCCCGACAAACTGCACCCACGACTCGGGCACGTAGTAGATGGCGATAAGCAGCGGGATCAGGATGATCCGCAGCCAGGTCAATAGAATCGGTATGTTGAGTGGCATCAGTGCAACGCTGCGTAGATTTTCTCGGCGAGTTCCCGGCTGATCCCTGGAACGGCGGTAAGTTGGTCAATCCCGGCATCAGAAATGCCTTGCAAGCCGCCAAAACGGGAAATCAAGCCTTTGCGACGCTTCGGCCCGATGCCGCCAATGTCTTCGAGTCGCGAAGAGTGCGCCGCCTTGCCGCGCCTGGCGCGGTGGCCGGAGACGGCGAAACGATGTGCCTCGTCGCGGACTTCCTGGATCAGATGCAGTGCGGGATGTTCAGCGGGCAATTGTAACGGCTCGCGGCCATCTGCGAAAATTAGCGTTTCGAGTCCCGGCTTGCGCGCCTCTCCCTTGGCGACGCCCAGCAGCGGAAGATGGGTCAGGCCAAGCTCGGCAAGTGCCGAAACTGCCGAACTGACCTGACCGCTGCCGCCGTCGATCAGAATCAATGTCGGGACGGCGCCGTCACTGGTCAGAAGCTTGGCGTAGCGACGTGATACCGCCTGACGGATGGCCGCGTAGTCGTCGCCGGGCTGGATGTCCTGGATATTGAAGCGACGATAGTCCGACTTGCGCATACCGCCTCCCTGATAGACGACGCAGGCGGCGACCGTCGACTCGCCCTGCGTATGACTGATGTCGAAGCACTCGATACGCGCTTCCTTGCCCGCCTCGACTTCGAGACCCAGCGCCGCGCGGAGCGCTTCCAGGCGTTCGCCCTGCCGCGACAGCGCACTACGGCGTGCGGTAATGGCCAGGCGTGCGTTCTGCTCGGCCATTTCTATCCAGATGCGCTGCATCGTCAGCCGCGGCTGCATGACTCTGACCGGCCGGCCAGCCATTTCACCGAGCCAGTCGGCAAGCTCCTCATCAGCCGGCGGCAGGTTGACCAGAAGGCGCGACGGAACGGGGTGGGCGACGTAGTGCTGCGCGAGAAAAGCACTCAGCGCTTCGCGCGGCGACGAATCGGCTGCGTTGCTGGGAAATTGAGGCCGGTCGCCGAGATGGCGCCCGGCACGCACCATCGCCAGATTGACGCACAGCATGCCGCCCTCTGCAACGGCGACGACGACGTCCACATCGCCACCCTTGCCGCTGTCGACATACTGTTTGTCCTGCACCTGCCGCAAGGCCTGGATCTGATCGCGACAGATCGCCGCCTGTTCGAACGCCAGACTTTCTGCCGCCTGATCCATGGCTGCCGACAGGCGCCCGATGACGTCCTGCTGGCGGCCCTGCAGGAACATCGTCGCCATCTCGACGTCTGCGGCATAGCGCTCAGGCGCTATCAGGCCGACGCAGGGCCCCGAACAGCGCTTGATCTGATAGAGCAGGCAGGGCCGTGAGCGGTTGTTGAACACCGGGTTTTCGCAAGTGCGCAGGCGAAACATTTTCTGCAAGAGGTGGATGCTCTGACGCACCGCTTGCGACGAAGGAAAGGGACCGAAATAGTCGGCCCGCTTGTCGGTTGCGCCACGGTAAAAGCCCAGGCGCTGGTAGCGGTCGCGCGTCAGAACGATGTAGGGGTAGGACTTGTCGTCCCGAAAAAGAATGTTGTAGCGCGGCGCCAGGCTCTTGATGAGATTGTTTTCGAGGAGCAGCGCTTCCGCCTCCGATCGCGTCACCGTCGTCTCGACAGCGGCAATTTGCGCGACCATCAGCGCGATGCGCGGACTCGGGTGATGATCACGAAAATAAGACGCGACGCGCTTCTTGAGGTTTTTTGCCTTGCCGACATAGAGTACGACACCGGCCAGGTCGATCATCCGATAGACGCCGGGCAGTTCGGTCAAGGTGGCGAGCAGAGATTTTGCGTCGAAAGGGGCTTGCATTGGCATTCGCGGCAGCCGCCGGCTGGCTTAGGAGTAGGATGGCGAGGGGTGACGAGGGGTGACGAACGGGGGGCCTTTTCGATGTTATCACGCGCGCCGGCCCTGCCCCCACAGCCGCCACCCTTGCGCCTCATGGGGGGCCGCTCCGCCCCTAACACTCGTACCACTCGCAGCACTTGCCGCCATGCCAAACACATCCTCTCGACCCGACTGGGACATCTTCTGCCAGGTCATCGACAATTTTGGCGATATTGGCATCTGCTGGCGTCTGGCCAGGCAGTTGCGCAGCGAGCGGCAGTTGCACGTGCGCTTGTGGGTCGATGAACTGGAGGTTTTCCGGGCACTGCGCCCGGAAGTGGACCCAGGGCTGTCGATGCAGGAGCTGCAAGGCGTCGAAATCCGCCGCTGGGAGACGCCGTTCGTCACCCCGCTCCCCGCGCACGCGGTACTGGAAACTTTCGCCTGCCGAATTCCCGAAGCCTTCATCGCCGCCATGGCGCAGCAATCACCAAGGCCGGTATGGATCAACCTCGACTATCTGAGCGCGGAAGCCTGGGTGCCTGGCTTTCACACACTGCCCTCGCCCCACCCGCGCCTGCCGCTCAACAAGTCCTTCTTCTTTCCGGGCTTCTCCCGTGATACCGGCGGTCTGCTGCGCGAGCGCGACCTGCTGGCTCGCCGGCAGCAGTTCGCCGCCAGCGCCGAGCAGCAGGCCGCACTCTGGCGCCAGACGGGCGGCGCGCCGCCACCCGTCGGCAGTCTGCTGGTCTCGCTGTTCGCCTACGAGAATCCAGCCATCAAGGACCTCTTGCTGCTCTGGCAAGAGGCGCCGATGCCTGTCTGCTGCCTGGCGTCACTATCGCGCGCGCTGCCGGCCATCGAAAGCTACGCCGGCCAGCCACTCAAGGCCGGCGCGTTGCTGCGGCGTGGCGCGCTTGAAATCCGCATCCTGCCGTTCCTCGAACAAGACCTTTACGACCGCCTGCTGTGGCTCTGCGACCTCAATTTCGTCCGCGGTGAAGATTCTTTCCTGCGTGCGCAGTGGGCGGCACGGCCAATGGTCTGGCACATCTACCCGCAGCAGGCGGCGGCGCACATCGCCAAGCTCGACGCTTTCCTGGACCTCTACTGCACCGACCTGCCGACAGCGAGCGCCAGCGCAGTGCGCGAATTCTGGCATGCATGGAGCGCGGGGCACGTCGACGCCGCCCACTGGTGGCGCTTCGCGTCTTGTCTGCCGACCTTGCGCGAGCACGCAAAGCGCTGGCAGGAAGGACTCGCCAGTGAGGATGATTTGAGCACTCGTCTGCTGCGCTTTGCCCGTTCCAGTCTATAATTTCGGGTTTCCCCCAACAGTTTTCTGGAACGTCCAATGAAAACCGCACAAGAGCTTCGCACCGGCAACGTCTTCATGGTCGGCAATGACCCAATGGTGGTATTGAAGTCCGACTACGTCAAATCCGGCCGCAACGCGTCGGTAGTCAAGATGAAGATGAAAAATCTGCTCACCGACTCCCCCAGCGAGACCGTCTATCGCGCCGACGACAAGTTCGACGTCATCCAGCTCGAGCGCAAGGAAGTCAGCTACTCGTACTTTGCCGATCCGCTCTACGTTTTCATGGACGCCGAGTACAACCCGTACGAAATCGAAGCCGACTGCCTGAGCGACGCGCTCAACTATCTCGAAGACGGCATGCCGTGCGAGGCGGTGTTCTACAACAACAAGGCAATCTCGGTCGACCTGCCGAGCAGCGTCGTTCGCGAAGTGGTGTATACCGAGCCGGCGGTAAAAGGCGACACTTCGGGCAAGGTGATGAAACCGGCCCGCCTGGCGACCGGTTTCGAGCTGCCGGTCCCGGCCTTTGTCGAGATCGGCGACAAGATCGAAATTGACACTCGCAGCAACGAGTACCGCTCGCGCGTCCGCTAGCCGTAACCAGCATTCGGCAGCCGGCAACTCGCTTCGGCTGCGGCTACCTGTTTTCGCTTCAGCGTCAGGCCGACAGCTGTCGCGCTGCCTTGACGCCAGCCTGATACGTGGCTTCCTGCTGCAGGCTCGCCCAATCGCTTGCGCCAGTCAGCGGGCACAGGCGCGCCACCCGCGCTGCCCGCAGCGGGTCGGCAACAGGCCGCCAGCGCGCCAGCAGGTCGGCAACCGATTCCGGCGTATTGCACACCAGCAGCATGTCACAGCCGGCCTCCCAGGCTGCCGTGCAGCGCGCGACAATGTCGCCAGCGACACTCGCCCCGGCCATCGACAGATCGTCACTGAAGATCACGCCGTCGAAACCCAGCTCCTCTCGTAACAGCCGTATCCAGACCGGCGAGAAACCCGCCGGTCGCCAATCTACCTGCGGATAGATGACGTGCGCCGGCATGACCGCGTCGAGAGGCAAGTGCCGGTATGGTTCGAGGTCAGGCGCCAGTTCGTCAAGCCGACGCGTGTCGACCGGCAGGTCGACGTGCGAATCGGCCTCGACCCAGCCGTGACCTGGGAAGTGCTTGCCACAGGCGGCCATGCCGGCGCTGCGCAATCCTTCGATGAACGCCGCCGCAAGCTCGATAACGACGGCGGGGTCGCGATGCAGGGAACGATCACCGATGACGCTGCTGCGCCCCCAGTCGAGATCGAGCACCGGCGTAAAGGACAGATCGACACCGCGCACGCGCAACTCGGTGGCGAGAACGTAAGCCAGCTCGCGGGCGGCAGTCAGCGCAGCCTGCGGATCACGGTCCCAGCACTCGCCGAGACGGCGCATCGCCGGCAGCTGCGTGAAGCCGTCGCGGCAGCGCTGCACCCGGCCTCCTTCGTGGTCGATGGCGATCGGCAGGGCCGGTGAACGCAGCCCATGCACCTCGCTCGTCAAGCGCTCGAGCTGCTCCGGCGACTGGTAGTTGCGTGCAAAAAGAATCAGGCCCCCGACCAGCGGATGGCACAGGCGCTGACGTTCGACATCGGACAGGCTGAGCCCGGCCAGGTCGATCATCAGCGGGCCGAGCGGCAGCTTGAGCGGCGACGTGGAGGGCGAAGTCACGACGTTCACGACGTTCACGACGTTGATGGCGTTCATCGCGTTCATCGCGTTCATGCCTGCTCCATGATGACGAACGCCACAGCATAGTCGTCCTCATCGCTGATCGAGAGGTGAGCAACCAGCCCCCGCTGGGCAAGAAGCTTCGCCAGCGGTGCCGCGTACTCGAACAGCGGTCGGCCCAGCGAATCATGCGCCACACTGATATTCGGCAGGGTCGCCGGAGCGCTCAGACCGATCCCGAGCGCCTTGCCGAACGCTTCCTTGGCGGCGAAACGCTTGGCGAGAAAGCGCGCCGGCTGGTGCGCAGCGGCAAATTCCGTACATTCGCGCGCTGACAGCAGCTTCGCCAGCGCGCGCTGACCGTGGCGCTCATAGAGCCCGCCGAGGCGGGCAACGGCGACGATGTCGGTGCCAATACCGGCGATCATGTCGGCGTCGCTGGCGGCAGCGCCTGCGCCTCACGCAGCAAGCGTTTCATTTCCCGGACCGCCTCGCGCAAGCCGACGAAGATCGCTCGACTGATGATCGCGTGGCCAATGTGCAGCTCGCGGATGCCAAGCAACTGCGCGATCGGCTGGACGTTGAAGTAATTGAGCGCGTGCCCGGCGTTGAAGCGCATGCCGAGTTGGCGGGCGGCGGCGCCAGCGACGCGGATCTTGTCGATCTCGGCCACGACCGCGGGACTTTCGGGATCACGCCCCTGCGTGTAGAAAGCATGCGCGTAAGGGCCGGTGTGGATCTCGCAGACGCGCGCCCCGATGCGTGCGGCCGCTTCAACCTGCGCCGGATCGGCGTCGATGAAGACACTGCTGATGATGCCGGCGTCAGTCAGGCGAGCCACCGACTGACGCAGCGCCCTCTCCTGCGCCAGCACGTCGAGCCCGCCTTCGGTGGTCACTTCGTGCCGCCCTTCCGGCACCAGCATCGCCATCTGCGGCTTGACGCGACAAGCGATGGCAATCATTTCCTCGGTCGCTGCCAGTTCCAGGTTGAGCTTGATCTGCGCCAGTTCGCGGAGCTTCTCGACGTCGGCGTCCTGAATGTGTCGCCGATCTTCGCGCAGGTGGATGGTGATGCCGTCGGCACCGCCGAGATGCGCTTCGACCGCTGCCCAGACCGGATCGGGTTCGTAGGTGCAGCGCGCCTGTCGGATCGTCGCCACATGGTCGATATTGACGCCCAGTTCGATCATAGTTCCTGTAGCTCCCTGAAAATCCTGCGGCTTGCCAGGTGCCTGCCGCCAGTATAGTGGCCGATCAGCGTGCGCATCAGCTGCTTGGCTTCGGCCAGCGAGCGCGGATCGGAGAAATCCTCGCGCGCCAGGTCGAGCAGCGTTCTGCCGCTCACCGCCAGCGCCGAGGCGTCTGGCGCGGCGAGACGTACCGGACCGCGCTCGATCTCGTAGCCGTAGCGTGCGTTGCCCTCGACGCTGACGCCGTCAGTATCGGTTTCGAGCATCAGCCCGTAGCCCAGCTCCTGCAGCAGAGCGCGCTCGAAGCAGCGCAGGTCGGCTTCCTGCGCGCCATCGGCAAAGCGGCGCAGCGTTTCCGCATAGACCGAAAATAGCCGCGCATGCGCATCCTCACGCGGCAGCAGATGCATCAGCAACTCATTGAGGTAATAGCCACAAAACAGCGACTTGCCTGCCAGCAGGGGCTGTCCGCCGCGCCACTCGGCCTTCATCAGGGTCTGCACCTCCCCCCTGCCCGCCCAGCCGACCTCGAGCGGCTGGAAGGCGAGCAGTACGCCACGCAACACCGATCTGGGCCGCCGCGCACCACGCGCGAGCAGAGCAACCCGCCCGAAGTCGCGCGAAAAGACGTCGATGATGAGGCTGGTTTCGCTGTAAGGATAGGCATGCAGCACAAACGCCGGCTGTCCATCGACCTTGTGCCGCTGATTCACTGAGTCACTTCCCGACCGGTTCGCCGGCAATCAACAAGCGCATGCGCACTTCTAGCCTCTTCGTACGACTCGCACTATTCGTAACCCAGGCTCTTGAGCAACTGCGCATCATCGGCCCAACCCGAGTTGACCTTGACAAAGACTTCCAGAAAGACCGGTCCGCCAAACATTCGCTCCATGTCCTGCCTCGCCTCGGAGGCAATTCGCTTGACCACTTCGCCCCCCGTGCCAATGACTATCGACTTGTGTCCGGCGCGCTCGACGACAATCGCCGCGCTGATCCGGCGCAGCGGACCGTCAACGACGAAGCGCTCGATTTCGACGGCCGCACCGTAAGGCAACTCGTCGCCAATCAAGCGAAAAAGCTTTTCACGAATGTACTCGGCGGCAAGGAATTTTTCGCTGCGGTCGGTGATCTCGTCTTCGCCGAAAAGCAACTCGTCGTTTGGCAAGTGCTTGCGCGTTTCGCCAAGCAGTGCATCGAGTTGCGCGCGACGCGTCGCGCTGACCGGCACGATGGCCGCAAACTCACCCTCACCGGCGAGTTGTGTGAGATACGGCAGCAAATCGACCTTGTTCTTGATCTGGTCGATCTTGTTAACCACGATAATCACCGGACAGCCTTCCGGCAGCAGCTTGCGCACCGCGCGATCGCGTTCGTCGAAGCGGCAGGCCTCGACGACAAACAGGATCACATCGACTTCCGCCAGCGCCTGCCTGACGCCGCGGTTCATCACCTGATTGAGGGCATTGAGGTGCTTGGTTTGAAAGCCTGGTGTATCGACAAAAACATACTGCGCATCGGCCTCGGTGAGAATGCCCGTGATGCGATGACGGGTGGTCTGGGCGCGCCGCGAGACGATGCTGACTTTTTCACCGATCAAAGCGTTGAGCAGTGTCGACTTGCCGACATTGGGGCGACCAACGATAGCGATGCGACCGGAACGGATTTCACTCATGAGTTGGCCACCTCTTCGAGAGCGTGTTCGGCGGCCACCTGTTCGGCCGCCCGGCGAGTGCTGCCGCTACCCTCGCTGCGGATGCGCAGCGCGTCGATGCTGCAGCTAACCGTGAAATGTTGTTCATGTGCCTCACCCGCGGTATTGATCAGCGCGTACAGCGGCAAGGCCAGGCGTCGGCCCTGCAGGTACTCCTGCAAGCGCGTCTTGGCGTCCTTGATCTCCTGTCCTGGAGCCAGTTGCACGAGCACACCCTGGTACAGGCGAAGGACGACTTCGCTGGCAGCGTCAAAGCCCGCGTCCAACCATACTGCGCCAAACAGCGCTTCGAGGGCATCGGCCAGGATTGACGGGCGTCGATGCCCGCCGCTTTTCTGCTCACCCTCACCAAGCAGCAGATAGTCGCCCAAGGAGAGCGCCAGCGCTCGCTGGTGCAGGCTGTCCTGGCGTACCAGGTTGGCTCGCAGTCGCGACAGATCACCTTCCGGAAGCGTCGGAAATTGCTCGAACAAGCGCCGCGCGATAACCGCATTGAGAACGGCGTCACCGATAAATTCGAAGCGCTCGTTATGGGGAGAGGAGTAGCTGCGGTGCGTCAGCGCCGTCTGCAGGAGTTCGCGATCGCGGAACGTGTAGCCGAACGCCTTTTCGAATCCGCGCTGGGTCATTGCCCGCTGTCGCGGGCCGACGACGATCCCGAGAAGTCGATCAGCAGACTGACATTGCCCAGCAGTGGAACACGCTTCTCATAGGCGAAGGCAACGACCACCTGATTCTCCTCTTTGAAGATTTCCAGATCAGCCGGTCCGAAGCCCTTGATATGCTCGACTTCGGCGTACTGCCCAAAGGCATGGCGAATCTCGGCAACCGTTTTTCCGGCGGACTCGCTGGCCACGGCTTTTACCGCGTGCTTGATCTTGGAATACTCGATGACATCGGGAAGGACCCGGATGACAAGAATAGCCACCATGGCAATGCCGACGCCCCACAGCAGCAGGGCGGAAAGTGCCAAACCACGCTGACGCTTGATAGTCATGTGAGCTCCTTAACCGAACGGGCCGATGCGCTTGAAATCACTGAAATTCAACCAGATGAAGAAAGCCTTGCCGACAATATTCTCTTCGGGAACGAAGCCCCAGAAGCGGCTGTCGCGACTGTTGTCGCGATTGTCGCCCATTACGAAATACTCGCCCGGCGGCACGGTGCAGATCACGCCAGCGCTATTGTAGGAGCAGTTCTCGCGATTCGGGAACTGCGCCGGATGGGAAATGTAGGCCGGCGCATCGCGATCATTGAGCATTCGATGCCCCTCCTCACCGAGTTTCTCGACGAATTGCTCGGAATAGTACAGCCGTTCCGGATGCAGATAGTCCTCAACCTCCTCCACCGCTATCGGGAGACCATTAATCGTCAGGCGCTTGTTCCGGTAAGCCACTTTGTCACCGGGAAGGCCGACCACGCGCTTGATGTAGTCGAGCGAGGGATCCTCGGGATAACGAAAGACCATCACATCACCGCGCTGCGGACTGTTGATGTCGATGATCTTCAGGTTGGCGACGGGCAGGCGGATTCCGTAGGTATATTTGTTGACGAGAATGAAGTCACCGACCAGCAGCGTCGGGATCATCGAGCCCGATGGGATCTTGAAAGGCTCGACGATGAACGAGCGCAGGACGAAGACGGCCAGAATGACCGGGAAAAAACTTGCGCCATACTCGACCCACCACGGCTCCTTGGCGCCGACGGCGCGACGCTTCCGGAAAACAAAAACGTCCGCCGCCCATACCGCAGCACTGACCAACAACAGGATCAGCAGGATCAATGCAAAATTCACTGGCTCACTCCCCTCTACTTGCCGACACGCAACACAGCAAGGAAAGCCTCCTGTGGAATCTCGACTGACCCGACCTGCTTCATGCGCTTCTTGCCTGCCTTCTGCTTCTCGAGCAGCTTCCTCTTGCGCGAGATGTCACCGCCATAACACTTGGCGGTGACATCCTTGCGCATTGCCTTGACGTTCTCGCGAGCAATGATGTTGGCGCCGATGGTCGCCTGGATGGCGACATCGTACATCTGGCGCGGGATCAGCTCGCGCATCTTGGCCGCCAGTTCGCGCCCGCGATAGATGGAACTGCTACGATGCAGAATGACGGACAGCGCATCGACTTTTTCACCGTTGATCAGGATATCGAGCTTGACGACGTCCGCCGCCCGGTATTCCTTGAATTCGTAATCGAGAGAAGCGTAGCCACGCGAAACGGATTTCAGGCGGTCGAAGAAGTCCATCACCACTTCGGCCATCGGCATTTCGTAGACCAGTTGCACCTGACGACCGTGGTAGGTCATGTCGACCTGGTTGCCGCGTTTCTGGTTGCACAGCGTGATGACGTTGCCCAGGTAGTCCTGCGGAACGAAAACGGTAATGGTGATGATCGGTTCGCGGATTTCCTCGGTCTTTGACAGTTCCGGCAGCTTGGCCGGGTTTTCCACCTGAACGACGCTGCCATCGCGCAGCAGGACTTCATAGACCACCGTTGGCGCGGTAGTGATGAGGTCCTGGTCGAACTCGCGCTCGAGACGTTCCTGGACGATCTCCATGTGCAGCAGGCCGAGAAAGCCGCAACGAAAACCGAAGCCAAGCGCCTGCGAGACCTCGGGTTCGTAACGCAAGGACGCGTCGTTGAGCGTCAGCTTCTCGAGTGCGTCGCGTAGCGAGTCGTACTGATTGGACTCGACCGGATAGAGGCCGGCGAAGACCTGCGACTTGATTTCCTTGAAGCCCGGGAAGGCCTGCGCCGTCGGCCGGTCAAACAGGGTCACCGTATCGCCAACCTTGGCGGCCTGCAGTTCCTTGATCCCGGAGATGATGTAACCGACCTCGCCAGCACGCAGAGCGTCACGGGGCACCGCTTTCGGGGTGAACACGCCGACCTGATCGCAGAGGTGGGTCGACCCGGTGGCCATCAAGTGTATCTTTTCCTTCGGCCGCAGCGTGCCGTCGAAGACACGCACCAGCATCACCACGCCCACGTAGTTGTCGAACCAGGCGTCGATCAGCAGGGCCTTGAGCGGCGCATCCGGGTCACCCTTGGGTGCGGGAATGCGTTCGATGATCGCTTCCAGAACGTCCTCGACACCGAGACCGGTCTTCGCCGAGGCCAACACCGCCTCGCTGGCGTCGATGCCGATCACATCCTCGATTTCCTGGCGCGCCTTGTCAGGCGTCGCCGACGGCAGATCGACCTTGTTCAGCACCGGCATGACGTCGACACCCAACTCGATCGCCGTATAACAGTTGGCGACGGTCTGCGCTTCGACGCCTTGTGAGGCATCGACAACCAGCAAGGCCCCTTCACAGGCCGAAAGCGAGCGCGATACCTCATAGGAAAAATCAACGTGCCCGGGAGTATCGATGAGGTTCAGATTGTAGATCTCACCACCGCGCGCCCGATACTGCAGTGACGCGGTCTGTGCCTTGATGGTGATCCCGCGCTCGCGCTCGATGGCCATCGAGTCCAGCACCTGCGCCTCCATCTCGCGATCGGAAAGGCCGCCGCAAAGATGAATGATGCGATCGGCGAGTGTCGACTTGCCATGATCGATGTGGGCGATGATGGAGAAATTGCGAATGTGTTGCATGGACCTCGTGTCGGCGCCGTTTCGGCCGCGCCGCCCCTGAAAAAAAAAGGTGCCGGTGGGCACCCTTGGTCGAACTGCCTGAAGGCGCGGATTCTAGCCGATTTTGCTCAAATAATCACGGACTTTGCTGACCTCGAGGAAGTAGTGGCAAAGCTCGTGGCCATTGTGCAGGAGCACCGGCACCAATTCGTCGTAGCGCTGTTCCAGCGCCGCATCGGCGTCGACATCGAGCACCTCGATTTCGAAAGCCAACTCCTCGGCCAGGCCCGCCAGTGCCACTTCCATGTCCTGACAAAGATGACAGTAGCGCCGCGAAATCAGCGTCAGCCGGGTCGCCTGCTTCACTCGCCGCGCCTGTCGGGGAAACCCTTGATGGTGACAAAAGTCTGCAGTTCGCCGCGCCGCACCAGCAGCGTCACGTTGGCCGACTTGTCGAGCGCCAGCAACAGCTTGTTGAACTGCTCGGCGCTGCTCAACTCGGTACTCGTGCCACGCGAGATAATCGCCAGGAGCACGTCGCCGGGCCGCAGCTCGGCGCGCGCCGTATTGCCGCGCACATCCTCGATCAACAAACCCTGCTTGAGCTTGAGTTCGCGCTTCTGCTCCGCAGTCAGCTCCGCGACCACCAGACCGAGTCGATTGGCGGCACGCTCGGCCGGCCTGCCACCGCCGCTGAGGCGGCTGGCAAGTTTTTCTTCAGGGATTTCGCCGACCACCACGCTCACCTCGCGGCTTGCTCCCTTGCGCCACAACTGCATCGTCGCCTTGCTTCCCGGCCTGGTCGCGGCAACCAGGCGTGGCAGATCGCTGGAGCTGTTAACTGTTTTACCGTCGAATTTCAGGATCACATCACCGGCCTCGACACCCGCCTTGTCGGCCGGGCCGCCGCTCTCGACCGCGTTGACCACGGCTCCCGTCGCCTGGCTCAAGCCGAAGGACTCAGCCAATTCCTTGCTCAACTCCTGGATCACCACCCCAATGCGACCACGGCTGACCTTGCCAGCGGCGCGTAGCTGTGCCTGCACGTCCATCGCCACGTCGATCGGAATGGCAAAGGAAATACCCATGAAGCCTCCAGAACGGCTGTAGATCTGAGAGTTGATACCCACCACCTCGCCCTGGAGATTGAACAGCGGCCCTCCGGAGTTTCCAGGATTGACCGCCACGTCGGTCTGAATGAAGGGGACGTAGTTTTCCTGCGGCAGCGAGCGCCCCTTGGCGCTGACGATTCCGGCCGTCACGCTGTTGTCAAAGCCGAACGGCGAACCAATGGCCACCACCCACTCGCCGACCTTGAGTACGCTGGGGTCACCAAAGCGCACCGTTGGCAAAGACGTCGCCTCGATCTTGATCAGCGCCACATCGCTGCGCTTGTCAGCGCCAATCACTCTCGCTTTCAGCTCACGTTTGTCGGTCAGGCGAACGAGAATCTCGTCGGCAGCGTCGACCACGTGCGCATTGGTCAGGATGTAGCCGTCGGCGCTGACGATGAACCCTGAACCAAGAGAACGGCTCTGGAACTCGCGCGGCTCATCCGGGATGCCCGGCATCCCGGGCACTCCTGGTTGGCGGGGAATGAAGCGCCGAAAAAACTCGAACATCGGATCGTCTTCATCGAAGGGAAACGGATGCGCGCCGCGCCCATTGGCGCGCGCGCTCTGGGTGGTACTGATATTCACCACCGCCGGCCCCTGCTTCTCCACCAACTCGGTGAAGTCAGGCAAGCCGCGACTCTGGGCTTGCGCGAGTAGCGAAAAAAGGGTCAACAACAAAGCTGCAAGCAACTGTTTCATGGCACCAAATACCTCCTGAGTGTCACTACCGATCAGAGCGGCAGATTGCAACGAATTTGGGGATGGCCGAGAAGAGTGTCAAGACGTGATCGACGGCTGGCAACGCGGATCGGCGGCATCGCGCCGTTGCGCACGCCGCAAACCCAGCCAGCCGACCAGCAAACCGACAATGGCGCCGCAGATAGCCCCTGCTTCGCCTGCAGCAGCCGAACCGGCCAGCGCCCCGAGTAACAGCGCCAGCCACGGAAAGGCATAGGCGGCAAGCGCACTGCGGCGAACCGAGCCCTCGCCAACGCGTACGCGTACGCGCTCACCCACCGAGCGCCGCTCAGGGTTGGGCACTCGGAACGTACGCGGCGTGCTGCACAACAGCTTGGCAAGGTTGTTGCCGCCGCAGCCACCAACTTCCCGGCAGCGCCCGCAACCGCTCTCCTCCATACGGATCAAGGCGTACTCACCGTCAAGCGAGGCCACGCTTCCCCACGCACCCGTCATTGTCGGTTGCTGATCGCCCATGCCTACCACCGGCGATCGGCAGCCGTATCGAGCAGCGGCCTCAATTTCTCGGCTACCGCCTCACGAGCACGGAAAATGCGTGAGCGCACGGTCCCGATCGGACAACTCATGGCCTCGGCAATTTCCTCGTAGCTCAAGCCATCAATCTCGCGCAGGACAATTGCGCTACGCAACTCGTCCGGCAGCCCGTCCATCGCGGCATTGATGGTTTCGCCGATCTGCTTGGACTGCAAGAGGCTTTCCGGCGTGTTGATGTCGCGCAACTGGTCGGCATCCTCGAAACCCTCGGCCTCCTGGGCATCGAATTCCGTCGATGTCGGTGCGCGCCGCCCCTGGGCAACCAGATAGTTCTTCGCCGTATTGATGCCAATTCGATACAGCCAGGTATAAAACGCACTGTCGCCCCGAAACGATGGCAGCGCCCGATAAGCCTTGATGAAAGCCTCCTGCGCGACATCGTCGACTTCAGCCGCGTCGCGTATGAAACGCGACAACAAGCGCGCGAGCTTGCGCTGGTATTTTGCGACCAAGAGCTCGAAAGCGTGCTTGTCCCCGGCCTGTGCGCGTTCAACCAGTAGCTGGTCAATCTCGCGTTCACTCATGCTCTCTGCTTATCCTGTTGAAGACGATATCGTTATTTGCGCAAAAGTATAGCGCAAGCCTTCAACGCTCATCGTAACAGAGCGTGCGCAGCGACGCTGGCCCTGCTCGGCCTGGAAATGGCCGCGCGATGAAGAGCTATTGCGGCGCCATGCACATGCTATAGTTGCAGCCCCTTACTGGCAGGATCTCCAGCGTGCCGCTTTGCTCCGACGTTCTCATCATTGGCAGCGGCCTGGCTGGGCAAGCGGCCGCACTACGGCTGGCAGCATCGCGCAAGGTCACGCTGATCAGCAAGCGCACACTGGAAGACAGCGCCTCGAGTTGGGCACAGGGCGGCATCGCGGCAGTTCTCGACAATCGCGACTCGATCGAAGCGCACATCCGCGACACGATTAACGCTGGCGCGCTGCTCAACGACCCGCGGGCGACGCGCTTCGTGATCGAGAACGGTCGCCGGGCAGTCGACTGGCTGATTGAACAGGGGGTCCCCTTCACCCGCGATCAGGACGGCTACCATCTGGCTCAGGAAGGCGGCCACAGTGCCCGGCGCGTCATCCACGTCGCGGACGCGACCGGTCTGGCCGTTCAGACGACACTGACGCACAAGGTTCGCCAGCATCCCAATATCACCATCCTCGAACAGCACATCGCCGTCGACCTGATTACCGGCGAAAAACTGGGGCTGGCCGAGCGCCGTTGCTACGGTGCCTATGTACTGGATAACACCACCGGAGAGGTGCTGACCCTCGGCGCTCGACACACTCTGATCGCCACCGGCGGCGCCGGCAAAGTCTATCTCTATACGACCAATCCAGACACTTCCACCGGCGACGGTATCGCCATGGCCTGGCGTGCCGGTTGCCGGGTGGCGAACATGGAGTTCATCCAGTTTCATCCGACCTGCCTCTACCATCCGCAGGCCAAGTCCTTCCTGATTTCGGAAGCGGTTCGTGGCGAAGGAGGACGCCTCTTACTGCCTGACGGCAGGCGCTTCATGCCCCGGCACGATGCACGCGCCGAACTCGCGCCCCGCGACGTCGTCGCCCGGGCCATCGACTTCGAAATGAAGAAACGCGGCCTGGACTGTGTCTACCTCGACATCTCGCACAAGCCAGCGGCCTTTCTCGCTGAGCACTTCCCGAACATCATGGCCCGCTGTAGCGAGTTGGGAATCGACATCAGCCGCCAGCCAATCCCGGTTGTGCCCGCAGCGCATTACACTTGCGGCGGCGTCATTACTGACCTGCGCGCACGCACCAACCTCGCTGGCCTCTACGTCGCCGGCGAAGCTTCCTGCACCGGCCTGCACGGCGCCAATCGTCTGGCCAGCAACTCGCTGCTCGAATGCCTGGTGTTCGCCGAGGCGGCCGCCAATGACATTCTCCAACAAAACGAAAGCGAACTGCCGGAGCTACCGCCCTGGGACGACAGCCGCGTCAGCGATCCCGATGAAGAAATCGTCATCGCCCACAACTGGTATGAGTTGCGACGCTTCATGTGGGACTACGTCGGCATCGTACGCACCACCAAGCGCCTGCAGCGCGCGCAGAACCGAATTCGCCTGCTGCTCCGCGAAATTGACGATTTCTACTCGCTTTTCCGAGTCAGCCACGACTTGATCGAGCTACGCAACCTGGTGGTGACTGCCGACCTGATCATCCGCTGCGCACTGCGCCGCCATGAAAGCCGCGGCTTGCACTCCAGCCGCAATTATCCAGAAACGCTGGAACGTGCCCGCAACACGGTGCTCAGACGCCGCCTTTGAGCTGACGGGAATCTACCCGCCAACGTAGCCACAGGCGAAGCAAACGGAACTGCTCTGTGGACATGCTGTCGGGAAAAAGCGCAAGGGCCTCCAGCCGCCCTGACTCGCCAGCACGGACGCGCAAGACCAGAAACTGGCTGAAAACGACGCTGTCTGGCTGGACCCGCGCGAAAACCTGGTCGCCATTGGCGAAGTGGCAGCTCAGTTCGCCGCTTGCCGCCAGGCGCAGGGCGACGACTCTCGACGGCCGCCAAATCTGCTGCCACAGCGACAAGGCAACGATCGCCAGCAGCAGCAAGCGGATGCTCAGAGGCCAGGGCAAAACGAAGAGGCTGGCCGCAGCCAGCCCATGCAGCAAGGCCGTCAGGACAAAGAGCAGACGCGAGCGGCGCAGAGCAATGTCGATCGGAAACTGCATGCCATGCGCGCGCCCGTCAGGACGCCAGGAACTAGATCCGCTTCAAGACCACGGTGGCGTTGGTACCGCCGAAGCCGAAGGAGTTTGAAATGGCGACATCGATCTTGAGCTGACGCGCCTCATTGGCGCAATAATCGAGATCGCAGCCTTCTCCGGCATTGACGAGGTTGATGGTCGGCGGCGATATCTGATGGTAGATCGCCAGCGCCGAGAACAGCGCCTCGACGCCCCCCGCAGCACCGAGGAGATGGCCGGTCATCGACTTGGTGGAACTGACCACCAGCTTGCTTGCGTGAGCGCCGAAAGCGCGCTTGACGGCAACTGTTTCCGCCTTGTCGCCCAGGGGCGTCGAAGTACCATGTGCATTGACGTACTGCACGTCCTCCGGATTCAGCTGTGCGTTACGCAAGGCATTGCCCATGCAACGCGCCGCCCCCTCACCGTCGTCGCACGGTGCGGTGATGTGGTTGGCGTCGGCACTCATACCGAAACCCGCCAACTCGCAATAGATGCGCGCGCCGCGTGCCTTGGCATGTTCGTATTCTTCCAGAACTACGACGCCGGCGCCCTCACTGAGTACGAAGCCGTCGCGATCTCTGTCCCACGGACGACTCGCGGTCTGCGGGTCGTCGTTGCGCGTGGATAGGGCACGTGGAGCGCAAAAACCTCCCAGGCCCAGGTTCGACAGGCAGCCTTCAGCGCCACCGGCAATCATCACGTCGGCATCGCCGTATTCAATTAGGCGGCCCGCATCACCGATGCTGTGCGTCCCCGTCGAACAAGCGCTGACCAGTGAGATGTTGGGGCCCTTGTAGCCATACATGATCGACAGGTTGCCTGAGATCATGTTGATGATCGAACCGGGAACGAAGAACGGCGACACTTTGCGCACCCCACCTGCAGAAAAATCGTCGCAGGTGTTCTCGATCATCGGCAGACCGCCGATGCCGGAACCGATCGATACGCCGACTCGCTCGGCCTGCGCCGGGTGCGCTTCGAGCCCGGCATCGCGGATCGCCTGAATGCCTGCCGCCATGCCGTAATGGATGAAGACATCCATGCGGCGCGCTTCCTTTACCGAGAGGTACTGGCCAATGTTGAAGTCCCGCACTTCACCAGCGATCTGCACTGGAAAGCTGGAAACATCAAAACGAGTGATCCGTTCAATGCCGGAACGTCCGGCAATGATGTTCTGCCAGGCCGTTTCAACGGAATTGCCAACCGGAGAAACGATACCAAGGCCAGTGATAACGACTCTGCGACGTGCCAACTTGTGCTCCGGGAGTAGAAGATGCTGAAGCGGAAAAGCTTGCCATCACTCCCCACCGAGGACGGCCCCTTGCAGAGCCTGACCGCAGGGATCGTGGATAGCGTCTACGGGAAAACTTACTTCTTGTGCGAACTGACGTAGTCGATGGCCTGCTGCACGGTGGTAATTTTCTCGGCTTCGTCATCCGGAATCTCGCACTCGAACTCTTCCTCGAGAGCCATTACCAGTTCAACTGTATCGAGCGAATCAGCGCCGAGATCGTCGACGAACGACGATTCATTCTTGATGTCCGCTTCGTTGACCCCGAGTTGTTCGGCGACGATCTTCTTGACACGTTGCTCAATATTTTCCATCAAAGTGCTCCTTCTCAGAGTTCATAGGTAAAACAGAAATGCGCCATTCTAGCAAAATGGCCCAAACTTACCAAACATCAGTCCATGCGACCCGGACGCTTTTTCGTCCAGAACCGATTTCAGCCAGTGAACATGCCGCCGTTGACGTGAATCGTCGTGCCAGTAACGTAAGCAGCCCCGGCCGACGCCAGGAAAGCAACCGCCGCCGCCACTTCCTGAGGAGATCCGAGCCGCGCAAGCGGGACGCCAAGCAGCAGCGCTGCTTTCTGTTTGTCGTCGAGTGCACGCGTCATATCAGTGTCGATTAGACCGGGCGCCACGCAATTCACGGTGATGTTGCGACTGCCCAGTTCCCGAGCCAGTGCCCGACTCATGCCGGCAACGCCGGCCTTGGCAGCGCAGTAATTGGCCTGACCCGGATTGCCGGCGTGACCGACAACCGAGGTGACGTTGATGATGCGACCGTAGCGTGCCTTCATCATGCCGCGCATCACCGCCCGGCAAAGGCGGAAAACCGCTTTCAGGTTGGTATCGAGCACGTTTTCCCACTCCTCGTCCTTGAGACGCATCGACAGGTTGTCGCGCGTGATTCCGGCGTTATTGACCAGCACCGACAGCGCACCGTGCGTCTTCTCGATGTGGCTGATCAACGAATTGATTTGCTCAGCATCGCGAACTTCCAGAACAACGCCCTCACCCGCGCTGCCCGCAGCCAGCAGAGCCGCAGAAATTGTTGCCGCGCCTTCGCCTGTCGTTGCCGTACCGATCACCGTGGCGCCAAGGCGACCCAGTTCGAGCGCGATCGCCGCACCGATGCCGCGCGAGGCACCGGTGACCAAGGCCACTTGTCCGTTGAGCATTCCCGTCCCCATCGCCTCTAGCGTGCCGATCCGAGAGTTTCGAGCGCGGCTTCCAGCGCCGCCAGATCAACCAGCGCAAGGCCTGTCAAGCTAGCTGCGCAACGTTTGGTCAAGCCTGCCAGCACCTTGCCCGGCCCACATTCGGCCACCGTCGTCACATTCATTCCCGCGATCTTCTGGATCGTCTCCACCCAGCGCACCGGCGAGTATGCCTGTCGAATCAAGGCGTCCTTGATCCGGTTACTGTCCGACTCGATCGCCACATCGGCGTTGTTGATCACCGGAATCTGCGCCGCCGCGAAATCAAGCTCGGCGAGGCGTGCAGCCAGCTTGTCGGCTGCCGGTCGGATCAGCGACGAGTGAAAAGGCGCCGAGACCGGCAACAACAACGCGCGCTTCGCACCACGCGCCTTGCAGCCGGCACAGGCCAGTTCCACCGCCGCCTTGCTGCCGGCGATCACCGTCTGCCCCGGGCCGTTGAAATTGACCGCTTCGACGACCTCGCCATCGCCAGCCGCAGCGGCTGCCTCGATGCAGGCCTCGGCAATCTTCTCGTCATCGAGACCAAGAATGGCCGCCATCGCGCCCGCGCCCGCCGGCACGGCTTCCTGCATCGCGGTGGCACGCAGCCGAACCAGCGGTACTGCGTCCCGGAAGCGGATGACTCCGGCAGCAACCAGTGCCGAGTACTCGCCAAGACTGTGGCCGGCGACGACGGCCGGCAACTTGCCACCGCGGTCCAGCCACAGACGATAGACCGCAACGCCGGCGGTGAGCATCAGCGGTTGCGTGTTGACGGTCTGCGCCAAGGCTTCGGCCGGACCATCGATCAACAATTGCCAGAGATCCTGCGACAGCGCCGCCGAGGCCTCGTCGAAGGTCGCCCGCAGCACAGGCGAATCGCCATAGGCGGCCATCATCCCGACCGATTGCGAACCTTGACCCGGAAAAACGAATGCGAAAGCCATCTTGTATTGCTTCCCTTCTATAGTTCGAGCAGCACGGCGCCCCAGGTGAAACCACCACCGACGCCTTCGAGCATGATTTTCTGACCGGCCTTGATGCGCCCGTCGCGAACCGCCTCGTCGAGGGCCAATGGCACGGACGCCGCTGACGTATTGCCATGTCGATCGACGGTCACCACCACTTTGTCCATCGGCATCTTGACGCGTTTCGCCGTTGCTTCGAGGATGCGAACATTGGCCTGATGCGGAATCAACCAGTCGATGTCTGACGACGCGATGCCGGCGGCCTGACAACACTCGTCCGCCACTTCCGCGAGCACGCGCACGGCAAATTTGAAGACCGCCTGTCCGTCCATGCGCAGGAAAGGATCGCCAGTGACCTTACCCCCGCAGACGCTACCGGGAACCGACAGGATACCGTGGTGGGCACCGTCGGCATGCAAGGCAGTGGCCAGAATTCCCGGCTTGTCGGAAGCCTCGAGAACGACCGCACCCGCCCCATCACCGAAGAGCACGCAGGTGCCCCGATCAGACCAGTCGAGAATGCGTGAAAAGACTTCGGCGCCGACGACCAGAGCCCGGCGATGGCTACCCGAGCGGATGAATTTCTCGGCAATCGTCAAGCCATAGACGAAACCGCTGCACACCGCCTGCACATCGAAGGCGGTCGCGCCACGATTGCCCAGCTTGCCCTGCAGCAAGCACGCGGTGCTCGGAAAGATAAAGTCCGGGGTCGAAGTGGCGACAATGATCAAGTCCAGGTCGGTGGCATCCAGACCGGCAGCAAGTAGCGCTCGCTTGCTTGCTTCGAGGGCCAGATCGCTGGCGTTCTCGCCGTTCGCCACAAGATGACGAGACTTGATGCCGGTTCGGCTGACGATCCACTCATCGCTGGTGTCGATCCCGCGACTCGCGAGATCGTCATTGCTGACCGGCGGTCCGGGCAGATAACTGCCGATACCGGTGATGCGGGAGAACATGCTATGCGATCTCCAGAAGCGGTTGTTGTTGTTGCGCGACGCGCTCACTGATCCGTGCCAGGACGCCACTGCGCGCCTCTTCCGCAGCACGCCGCAGCGCCTGCCCGAAGCTGAAGACATCTGCCGAGCCGTGACTCTTGACGACAATGCCCTTCAAGCCAAGCAAGGTGGCGCCGTTGTACTTGCGATGGTCGACGCGGCTCTTGAAGCGATTGACCACCGGCAAGCAGATTACCGCGGCTAGCTTGGTCAACAAATTGCGCCTGAATTCCTCACGCAGAAAGGTCGCCAGCAGCTGCGCCAGGCCCTCCGAGGATTTCAAAGCGACATTGCCTACAAAGCCATCACAGACCACGACATCAGCCTGCCCCTTGTAGACACCATCGCCTTCGATGTTGCCAACGAAATTCAGGCCGGAATCCCAAAGCAGTTCAGCAGCGCGCTTGACGACATCGTTACCCTTGATTTCTTCCTGCCCGATATTCAGAATCCCGACCGTTGGCCGATCGCGATGCTCGACCGCCGAAACCAAGGCAGCACCCATGATTCCGAACTGCAGCAGGTTTTCAGGGCTACAATCGACGTTGGCGCCAAGGTCCAGCACGTGCGTGTGCCCTTTGATCGTCGGCAGAATACCGCAGATCGCCGGGCGATCGATACCGGGCAGCATCTTGAGCACGAAACGGGAAATACCCATCAAGGCGCCGGTATTTCCCGCCGAGACACAGGCATCGGCCTCGCCGCTCTTGACCAGATTGACCGCCACGCGCATCGACGAATCCTTCTTGGTGCGCAGCGCTACCGACGGCGCCTCGTCCATGGCGACGACCTCACTGGCATGATGAATAACGACACGCCCAATGGCCACGTCGCCGACCATGGAGACGATACTATCGGCGATGCCGACCAGGATCACGCGCACGTCAGGCTGATCACGGACGAACTCAAGCGCCGCCGGAATTGTCACTTGGGGACCATGATCCCCACCCATGCAGTCAATGGCGACGGTAATAGTCATCGGAAGGCAGACCAAAGAAAAGGCAGGAAGGCCCCCATCATGGGAAGCCGCCTGCCCCATCCAAGGGAATCACTCGCTCGCGCCCTTGCCGACTTTTTTTCCGCGATAGTGGCCCGAGGGGCTGATGTGGTGGCGCAAATGCACTTCGCCGGTGCTTGGCTCGACGGCCAGCGGCGGGCTGCCCAGGGAGTCGTGTGCGCGATGCATGCCGCGCTTGGACGGGGATTTCTTGTTCTGTTGAACAGCCATGTCAAACTCCTAAAATCAAACTTACTAAGCCCTGCCCTTGAGGCCGGCCAAAACTGAAAATGGCGACTCTTTCGTCGATTCGCCTGCGGCACCGGGCAGCGCACAATCGTCGTGACGAGGCACCGTCGGAAGCGCCAGAAGGATTTCATCCTCGACCAGAGCCAGCACATCAAGCTCCTTCTCGGCCGGAAGAAAGTCCCTGGAGTCGTCCTCCAGATCCTCCTGCGTCAGATCACTGTCACTCGCCACAAATTCGAGCAAACTACGCAACTCCAACGCGTACGCCAGCGGCTCCAGGCAACGCTGACAGCACAGCGTCAGCACGCCGTCCACCTGCAGCAGTAGCTGCGCGCGGTCGCCAGAGCCCATACCCCCTTCGACGCGATACGTCAGACAAGCCGTTGAGTCCAACAGCAAGTCAGCCAAACGAGTCAGCGCCGCCAGCGGCACTTCGCCTTGCAGCGAACCTCCCTCGCGCCCGAAAGCCAGACCATCAATGAGCACGCGTCTCGACATAAGGGCGGCATGATATTATTTTCGGCTTTTGAAGTCAAAGCTGTGGCGCCGCAAAACAAGCTATTTCTCGATTACTTCGGCGGCGGCCGCAATTTCCTTCCCTGATCGGCCACACCCTATGCCCAGAAAACAGCTCATCCTGGCCTCGACCTCGCCATTCCGACGCCAACTCCTGGCTCGGCTCGGCCTGCCCTTCGAGAGCGCTGATCCCGCCGTCGATGAAACGCCGCTACCAGGCGAAACACCCGAAGCCAGTGCCTTGCGCCTGTCCGAAGCCAAGGCACGAGCGGTTAGCGCCCTTTTTCCGGACGCGCTGATCATTGGTAGCGACCAGGTCGCCTGCCTTGACGGTCAGGTCTTCGGCAAACCCGGTGATCACGGCAAGGCCGTGCGCCAGTTGCAGACCATGCGTGGGCGCAGCGTCAATTTCTTTACCGGCCTCTGCCTCCTCGACGCCGCAAGCGGCCGAGCACAGCTGCGCGGCGTACCGACACGGGTCCACTTTCGTGACCTGACAGACATCGAAATCGAAAACTACCTGCGCAGGGAGCAGCCCTACAATTGCGCGGGCAGCGCCAAATCAGAAGGATTGGGAATCGCCTTGATTGCCAGGATCGATGGCGAAGACCCCAACGCGCTCATCGGGCTACCCCTGATAGCCCTTTGCGACCTACTGCGCACAGAGAACATATCTGTATTATAATCAATGCCATAAACGTTAAACATAGGGTAATTTATGAACAAGGGACGGCTTTATTTGATCCCCGTTCCGCTCGGCCCGACCGCCGTCGCCGTGGTCCTGCCACAAGCCGTGCTTGCCTGCGCGCGCGGACTCGGTCACTTCGTTGCCGAAAATGCCAAGTCGGCGCGCGCCTTCCTCAAGTTGCTGCCCGCCGACCTGCCCGTGCAAGAGATCCGGATTCAGGAGCTCAACCAACACACGCCAGCCAGCGAGCTGCCGGCACTGCTGGCACCCCTGCTGACCGGCAACGATGTCGGCTTGATCTCCGAAGCCGGATGTCCGGCGGTCGCCGACCCGGGCGCCGCGCTGGTCGCTCTGGCGCAACAGGAAGGCATCCAGGTCGTACCCATGGTCGGTCCGTCATCGATTCTCCTGGCCTTGATGGGCTCGGGACTGAGCGGCCAGTGCTTCGCCTTCCACGGCTACCTGCCAAGCGCCCCTGGCGAACGCGAAAAGCGCCTGCGTGAACTGGAGAGGGAGTCGCGGCTGGGACAGCAAACGCAAATTTTCATCGAAACGCCGTACCGCAACCAACAAATGCTCGAATCCGTGCTCAAGACCTGCGCCCGCGACACCAGAGTCTGCGTCGCGACCGACCTCACTCTCGACAGCGAGCAGATCGCCACGCGCCGGGTTGCCGCGTGGCTGCGCCAATCGCTACCAAATATCAATCGCCGGCCGACGGTATTCCTGCTGCAGGCCTAGCGACCGCCGGTCAACGAAAGTCAGCGCAAGGCGGACCAGTCGATGGCGCCAAGCAGAGAACCCGCACCTTGCGCGGCGTCGGCACGCAGGCGCTTGGCGAAACGCTCGGCGATATTTTCCTTGATCGTGAAGTCGACGATCCGCTCGGCCTTGATCACTTCGCGCGCCACCGACTCAACGGTACCCAAGTCGTCGGCCAGCCCGAGCTGAATGCTCTGCGTACCGGTCCACATCAGGCCACTGAACATCTCGGGCGTTTCCTTCAGACGCTCACCTCGCCCCTTGCGAACGACTTCGATGAACTGCCGGTGAATCTCGCCAAGCAAGACCTGTGCGTGCTTCTTCTGCTCTGCATCCTGCGGCGAAAACGGATCCAGGAAGCCCTTGTTCACTCCCGCGGTCAGCAACCGGCGCTCCACCCCGAGCTTGTCCATGGTCCCGGTAAAGCCGAAGCCATCCATCAGTACGCCGATCGAACCGACAATGCTGGCCTTGTCGACGAAGATTTTGTCGGCGGCGACAGCCACGTAATAGCCGCCGGAAGCGCAGAGATCCTCGACCACGACGTAAAGTGAAATCTGTGGATGCTTGCTGCGCAGGCGGCGGATTTCGTCATGCACGATACCCGCCTGTACCGGGCTGCCACCCGGGCTATTGACCCGCAGGACGACGCCCGCAGTCTCTTTATCGTCAAAAGCGGAGCGTAAGGCGTCGTTGATACTCTCCGCACTGCCTTCGCCACCGCTGGCGATGGTGCCATTGAGGTGAACAAGCGCCGTGTGCTTGCCATTGACCAGCTTCTCCGAGCCGCCGCCCCAGTCGATGAACAGGAGCAGCATCGCGAGCAGGTAGGAAAAGCCGATCAGTTTGAAAAAAATTCCCCAGCGCCGTTTCACTCGCTGCTCCTGCAGCATCGCCAGGGCAAATTTTTCCAACAACTGCCGCTCCCATTGGGGTTCGTTTTCAGGAGTAGTCACGCTTCTTGCTCGCTTGGGGTGTAGTAGATGGCGCCATCGCGCTCTTCGATCGCTAGCGGCGTCAGGCCTCTACCGTTACAGCGGCCGCCCAGACAGCGACCGTCTTGAGGGGAATACAAGGCGCCATGTGTCGCGCAAATCAAGTATAGCTTGGAATCATCGAAGAATTCATTGGGCTGCCAGTCCAGTTCAACGGGTACGTGACCACAGCGATTGAGATAGGCCGCCACCCGACCACGAAAACGCACGGCGAAGGCCGGCTCTTCACTCTCGCCCCCCGGGACGGTGAAACGAACGCCGGCGCCGCCGTCGATCAAATCGGCAGACAGGCAGATCAGGCGTTGATTCGCAACCATTGCGCCACCTCATCAATCTCCTGGAGACGGGCCAAGGGAGCCAGCGCATCCAGCGCGGCCGCTGGATGCGCGCCATAGCCGGCGGCCAGGCAGGCAACGCCAGCGTTCTTGCCCATCAGCAGGTCATGCGTTGTATCACCGATCATCAGCGTCCGTTCCGGGTCGACCGACAATTCATCCATCAACTCCTCAAGCATTTGCGGATGCGGCTTGGAAAAACACTCGTCGGCACAGCGTGAGGCGTGAAAATACGGCCCCAGGCCACTGCTGCGCAAGGCGCGATCGAGTCCGATCCGGCTCTTACCGGTGGCCACGGCGAGCAGAAAACCGGCCGCGGCCAGTTCGGCGATCATGGCTGCAGCACCGTCGAACAACTGCAGTTCGTGATCGTGCTGCAGGTAGTGATGGCGGTAGCGCTCGACCATCAATGGATAGCTGTCGGCGGGCAGATTCGGCACCGCGAAGCGTAACGCATCGTGCAGGCCGAGCCCGATCACATGCCGAGCCCGCTCGTCCGCCGGGATCGGCAAACCGAGGTCACTGCACGCCGCCTGGATGGCGTCGACAATCGCCCCCGCCGAATCAAGCAGGGTGCCGTCCCAGTCGAATACCAGCAATTTAAACCGGCTCGCCATAGTCCTGCCTCTCCTTTTTCGAAACATTGCGCAGGAACTGCGCCAGGGCGCTCGGCAAAGCGGCTTCCAGCATCATTTCGTGACCGTCCTGCGGATGCGGCATCGTCATTTTCGTGGCGTGCAGGAACATGCGCTTCAGCCCGTCCCTGGTAAGGATCCGATTGAGGGCAAAATCGCCGTACTTCTCGTCACCGGCAATGGGAAAGCCAAGGTGTGCAAGATGCACGCGAATCTGGTGCGTCCGCCCCGTTTTCAGTTCCGCTTCGAGAAGACTGAAATGCTCCCAGCGCGCCAGCAGCCGAAACACGGTATAGGCCACCTTGCCGTCGTCTGCGACACGAACCCGGCGCTCGCCGGACGGCAACAGATACTTGAGCAAAGGCAAGCGGACCTTGCGTACCGGGTCCATCCAGCGCCCGGCGACCAAGACCTGATAACGTTTGTCGGCGCCGCGCTCACTACCGCCGCGGGCACCGGCACGGAACATCTCGTGCAAGACCAGCAACACCGAGCGCTTCTTGCCGATCAACAGCAGGCCGGAAGTCTCGCGATCCAGGCGATGTGCGAGTTCGAGAAAGCGTGCCTGCGGCCGCTGCCGGCGCAGCGCCTCGATGACCCCAAAGCTCTCCCCGCTGCCCCCATGCACGGCAAGGCCTGCCGGCTTGTCAACGACCAGCAAGCCCTCGTCTTCATAGACCACCGGCAGCTGCGCCTTGAGGGCCGCCCCGTCCACGACTTCCTGCTCGACCTGCGCCGTGCGCATCGGCGGAATGCGCACCACATCGCCAATTTGCAGGCGATACGATACCGCGGTGCGGCGCCCGTTCACCCGCACCTGACCGCTGCGCACGATGCTGTAGACGTGGCTCTTGGGCACTCCCTTGCACTTCTTCAGCAACAGGTTGTCCAGGCGCTGTCCGTGTTCGTTCTCGGTGATCAGCTCCTGAATCACGGAGCTTTTGCTAACTTCGGCCATTTTGAATATACTTCGCTCGTTTTGCGTCTTGAGTTGAAAGAGGCGCTGACCCGTGAGACCGTCCAGCGGCGCCGATTCTAAAGCAATTGCGACGCACTTTCCGGCAGGCCTCAGCCGCCTCGCTTGCGCCAATCTGCGCAAGATCACTCAACGCGATGCACCTGGTTAAGTACGCTCACCACTAAGTAGCGATACTACTTGAACTGCGCGCGCCCAGCACCTGCGGAACGGCCCAGGCAGATTCCGGAGTCCTTGATTTCAAAGGCCAGACGACTGACAAGTCGGCGAGATTGCCCTATTAGTTGCCCTGTCGGAGAGCCCCTCAAGCACCCCACCAAACAGCTAATCCGTCGCTGCCTGAAGCAGGCAATTCCCCCGTGAGAGCGCGTGGGAGCCCAATTTATTATGAAACGCATGCTTTTTAACGCGACACAGGCCGAGGAACTGCGTGTCGCCATTGTCGACGGTCAGAAACTCATTGATCTGGACATTGAATCGGCCGCCAAGGAACAGAAAAAAAGCAACATATATAAAGCAGTCATTACCCGCATCGAGCCCAGTCTGGAAGCGGCATTTGTCGACTACGGCTCCGAGCGGCACGGTTTTCTCTCCTTCAAGGAAGTGTCCCGCGCCTTCTTCCAGCCCGGTGTCGATGCCGGCCGCACGACAATCAAGGAAGCGCTTCGCGAAGGCCAGGAGCTGATTGTCCAGGTTGACAAAGACGAGCGTGGCAACAAGGGAGCGGCGCTGACGACCTTCATCAGCCTCGCCGGGCGTTATCTGGTACTGATGCCGAACAACCCACGCGGCGGCGGTGTCTCGCGCCGTGTCGAGGGCAACGAGCGCGCCGAGTTGCGCGAAGTGATGGATCAGCTTGATGTCCCGCAGGGCATGAGCCTGATCGCCCGGACGGCGGCCATTGACCGAAATGCCGAAGAGCTGCAATGGGATCTCAACTACCTGTTGCAGCTGTGGAAAGCCATCGAGGGCGCCGCCCATCAGCAGAAGGGAGCCTTCCTGATCTACCAGGAAGGTAGCCTGGTGATCCGTGCCATTCGTGACTACTTTCAGCCCGACATTGGCGAAATACTGATCGACACCGACGACGTCTTCGAACAGGCAAGTCAGTTCATGGCGCACGTGATGCCAGCGACGGTCGACCGCATCAAGCGCTATCACGACGATGTGCCGCTCTTCTCTCGCTTCCAGATCGAGCACCAGATCGAATCGGCCTATTCGCGTCAGGTCGGCCTGCCGTCGGGTGGCGCCATCGTCATCGACCATACCGAAGCCCTGGTGTCTATCGACGTCAACTCGGGCCGCTCGACGCGCGGCGCCGACATTGAAGAGACAGCGCTGAAAACCAACCTCGAAGCGGCAGAAGAAGTCGCCCGTCAATTGCGCCTGCGCGACCTCGGTGGCCTGATCGTCATCGACTTCATCGATATGGAGAGCCAGCGCAGCCAGCGTGACGTCGAGAATCGCGTCCGCGACGCACTGCGCTTTGACCGTGCACGCGTGCAGACCGGCAAGATCAGCCGCTTCGGCCTGCTCGAGTTGTCGCGCCAGCGCCTGCGCCCGGCGCTCGCGGAAACCAGTTACATCGCCTGCCCGCGGTGCTCGGGGACTGGTCACATCCGTAGTACCGAATCGGCCGCCCTGCACATCCTGAGGATTCTCGAAGAAGAGGCCATGAAGGACAACACGGCGGCGGTGCACACCCAGGTACCGATCGACGTCGCCACTTTCCTGCTCAACGAAAAGCGAACCGATGTCCAGGAAATCGAGCAGCGACACAAAGTGACTATCCTGCTGATTCCCAACATGCACCTCGAAACGCCACAGCACACGATCGTCCGCGTTCGCCAGGACGAACTGGTCCACGACGAACAGCTGCAGCCCTCGTACCGCATGGTCGACATGCCCACCGCAGACGTCGCCGGTGCGACGACCGTCGCTGACGCCAAAGCGTCGCGCCCCGAAGCGGCAATCAAGGGCGTTACCGCGTCGCAACCAGCACCGATGCGCGCGCAAGAACCCCCGCCCGCGGCCGAAAAGCCAGCCAGCGCGGCAAGTGGCTTCGTGAGCCGGATTATTTCCTGGTTCCAGCACAAGCCCGAGGCAGCGCCAGCCGAACCGGCACCGGTACCGGCAAGGCCCGCTCGTGCCAGCAGTTCGGCACGTGACTCACAGCGCGATCCCCGCCGCGGCAACGCTCGCAACAATCGTCGCGAGGAGACGCGTGAAGCACCTGCACCACGCGGCAATCGTGAGCAAAACGAGGCCGCAGCGCCACAGACCGCCCCGCAGGCACGCCCGGAACCGTCGCGGACTCGTGAGCCGCGAGAGCCCCGCGAACCCCGCGAACCCCGTCGCGGGCGTTCCGAACCACGTGGCGAGCGCAAGGAGCAATCTGCCCCGCCACAAGAGCTTGAAGCACCAGCCACGCTGCAGCCAGAACACGCTCCGCGCCCGAACAGCCCCGCTCCTGAACAAGCGACCAGCGAGAACGGTAGCGCCCCACGCCGTCGTGGGCGTCGCGGTGGTCGCCGCGAGCGCGGCGAGAAAACCGAGAACCAGGTCGACCTCCTGAACAGCGAAACGGCAGCCAGTCGCGCCGCACCAGCTAGCGCGCCAGCGGCAAGAACTGCACCCACTACAGCCGAGCCGCAGCAGGCCGCAAACCCGCCGGCCACCGCCGCGCCGGAAAGCGTGCCGGTGGTGCCGATCAGCACGGAGCAACCCCACCCGCAACCTGCCAAGGTCGTCATCCAGCGCCCCGCCGCGGGCGCCCCCCCTGCGCCGGCGCCGGCGCTGCTGGCCGAGCTTGCCGACACGACCGCGCCGGTCAACTCCGGCAAGGCGGAAAACACTGCGGCAAACCCCGACGCTGCGGCGACAACAGCCAAGGCGGCGAGCGAAGTCCTTACCGCGAACGCGCCGGAAGCAAGTGCCGCCGCCGTGGCGGAGGCAGGCGCCCCCGTCACAGCTGCCGCTGCCGAAACGCCAACAGCCGTCGAACCACCGCTCGTAGTCGCAACGCCGCCCGTCATCGAAGCGAGCTCCGGCGCAGAAGTCCCGGTAAGCCCCGTAGCTACAGCAGCAGAAGAGGTGGTGGTAGACGTTCCGGCAGCCCTTGATCTGGTCGAGTCCGCTCCACCGCCAACCGCCACCCCGGCGGTGAACGTGCGCAGTGAATTGGTGATGATCGAAACCAACACCGACAAGGCGCAATCATGGCAAGCCGAGGAAGTGACTGCAGCGGCGACGGCACGCAAGCCACGTCGCAAGCCCGCCACCGTGGCCGTTGCTGACGAGCCGCTGGTGATGGTCGAAACGCAAAAGTAAGTCGCGCGTTTGTTCGCGTGAGCGAGGGTCGGAGATACTTTCCGCCAAGGCGCACAAGCCTCCAGGTCAAGGAGATCCGATCCTCCCGCAAATATCGGCCATGCAGCGAACGGTCATGACATGTCGAGACACCCCGAATCATGAAAGTCATGACCGTTTCCCTCTTCCCCTGCCCCTTCTCCCGCAAGGGGAGAAGGGAGTTTCGTGAGTCGCTTGCGCGACTTTCACATTAAAGGCAAGTGCTCCGGTGGACATTTCCCCAGCAGCAACCCACTGGAAAACGCTTCCCCGCGCTGCCCCTGGGCCCGCCTACTGAGCCCCGGCCGCACCCAGTTGATTTCTGACCAGGCGACCGACTGACATGCATTTGCGATGCCTACGTAGAGCATAATGATTCCCCAATTTCTCTTATAATCCGGCTTTTCTCGTCCAATGCGCCTTACCGTCGCAAGAAGGAAAAGTAGACGAGACTTGCCCTATCGACCCTTCTCATAGACTTCGGGAATTTTCCGAGCAGCAACAAGCCAGTCCAACTGTCCCCACGCAGGAGCCGTCATGACCTCTACCCCAATCTTCTTCTCGTCCGCGCGTCGTCGTACCCTCGGGTATACGGCTGCCAGCCTGGCCAGCGTTGCGCTGCTGCTTACGGCGGGCTGTGGCAAGAAAGAAGTGGCCGCGCCGCCGGCACCTCCGACTGTCGAAGTCGTCACCGTGACGCAGAAGGACGTGCCGATTTACGAGGAGTGGATTGGCTCTCTGGATGGCGACGTCAATGCCGTCATCCGCCCGCAAGTGACCGGCTACCTGATCAAGCAGACGTACACCGAAGGCGACTGGGTCAAGAAAGGACAGTTGCTGTTCCAGATCGACCCGCGCCCTTTCCAGGCAGCCGTCGACCAGGCGCAGGGATTGCGTGCTCAGCAAGGCGCGCTCTACCAGACTGCCAAGGCAAATCTAAAGCGGGTCAAGCCTCTGGCGGCCAAGAACGCCCTCAGTCAGAAGGATCTCGACGACACCACCGGTGCCGAGCTGTCGGCCAAGGCATCTCTTGAAGCCGCCGAAGCCTCGCTGGATACTGCGAAACTCAATCTCAGCTTCACCCGCATCACCTCTCCGATCGCGGGCATTGCCGGCATCGCCAAGGCGCAGATCGGCGACCTGCTCAGCCCGAGCATGCCGACCGAACTGACGACCGTGTCAACCGTCGACCCGATCAAGGTCTATATCAACATCAGCGAACGCGAGTATCTCGTCCTCGCCAGGGCCATCCAGGCCGAAGGCACGCGACCGGAACGGATACCCCTCCAACTGATCCTGGTCGATGGCTCGACCTACCCGCACGCGGGTCGTTTCTCGGTACTCGACCGCCAGGTCGACACCACGACCGGCACCTTCAAAGGTGCCGCCCTCTTCCCGAATCCCGATAGACTGCTCCGCCCCGGTCAATACGGACGCATCAGGGCGACGATGGCGATCGAAAAGGGAGCACTGCTGGTGCCGCAGCGAGCGGTCACCGAAATACAGGGCAAATACCTGCTTGCCGTCGTCGGCGCAGACAACAAGGTTGCCATCCGCCCGGTGACCGTCGGCAACCGCATCGGTTCGGACTGGATCATCGCCAGCGGCCTGAAGCCCGGCGAAAAAGTCATCGCCGAAGGCACCCAGAAGGTCAAGGACGGCAGCACGGTCAATCCACAACCCTTCGCGGCGGCCGCACCGGCTGACGGGAAAGCGGCCGCGCCCGGGGAAAAACCAGCGGCGCCCGCGCCCGAAAGCAAGGGGTAAGCGGCCATGGCCAAGTTCTTCATCAATCGGCCGATCGTCGCCATGGTCCTCTCGATCCTGATGACGCTGATCGGGGTGGTGGCCATGGTCGGGCTTCCGATCGCCCAGTTCCCGAACATCGTGCCGCCGGAAATCAAGGTCAACTCCACCTACACCGGCGCCGACGCGCTGACCGTCGAACAGGCGGTGTCCACCCCGATCGAACAGCAGATGTCGGGCGTCGACAACATGAACTACATGTATTCGATCAACGCCAACAACGGCCAATCGACGCTGACGGTCAACTTCGACATTGCCACCGACGTCAACACCGACCAGATTCTCACCCAGATGCGCTCCAACCAGGCCGACTCGCAACTGCCGGCCGACGTGCGCAACTTCGGCGTCACGGTACAGAAGTCGACTGCCTCGCCGCTGGTGATGTTCGCGCTTTACTCGCCGAACAACACCTACGACGGCGTCTTCCTCTCGAACTACGCGTACATCAACATCAACGACCAGATGACGCGTGTCAAGGGCATCGCCAGCGTCACCGTCTTCGGCGCCGGCCAGTACGCGATGCGCCTGTGGGTCAAGCCCGACCAGCTCGCCAAGCTGAACATCACCATTCCCGAGATCATCAACGCGGTCAACGCGCAGAACACCGTTAACCCGGCCGGTACGGTCGGCGCCGAGCCTGCTCCACCGGGGCAGGAATTCACCTACGCGGTACGCGCGCAGGGACGCCTGGAGAGTGCCGAGGAGTTCGGCAAAGTCGTGCTGCGCGCCAACCCGGACGGATCGATCGTTCGCGTTCGCGACGTGGCGCGCATCGAACTCGGCGCCCAAACCTACAACATGGAAGGCCGCCTCAACGGCAAGGCAGCGACACTGATCGCCCTCTACCAGATGCCGGGCGCCAATGCCCTCGAGGCAGCAGACGGCGCCAAGGCGCTAATGAAAACGATCAAGGAAAGTTTCCCGCCTGACCTCGACTACGTCGTCGCTCTCGATACCACCCTCTCGGTCACCGAAGGGATCACGGCCATCCAGCACACGCTGTTCGAGGCCATCGTCCTGGTAATCATCGTCGTCTTCGCTTTTCTGCAAGGCTGGCGTGCGACCCTGATCCCGCTGCTCGCCGTGCCGGTATCACTGGTCGGCACCTTCATGCTTTTCCCGGTGTTCGGTTTTTCGATCAACACCCTGTCGCTGTTCGGTCTGGTGCTGGCGATCGGTCTGGTCGTCGACGACGCGATCGTCGTCGTCGAAGCCGTCGAACATCACATTGAGCACGGCTTGTCGCCCAAGGAAGCGACGATGAAAGCGATGGACGAAGTCACCGGACCGGTGATTGCCATCGCCGTCATCCTCTCGGCGGTCTTCGTACCGACGGCGATGATCCCCGGCATCACCGGGCAGCTCTATCAGCAGTTTGCGGTCACCATTGCGCTATCGGTGATCATTTCTGCGTTCAATGCGCTGACCCTCAGCCCGGCGCTCTGCGCCCTGCTCCTCAAACCAAAGGTCAGGGGGACCGGCCCGGTCCAGAAGTTCTACGACTGGTTCAACAGGGGCTTCAACCGCCTCACCGGCGGCTACGTCGGAACCTGCCGCCTGGCCATCCGCAAGAGCGCAATCAGCCTCCTTTTCCTGCTCGGCATCGCCGTCGCTGCCGGTTTTCTCGGCAAAATGACTCCCGTCGGCTTCCTTCCCGATGAAGACCAGGGCTTTGTCTATGCCGGCATCCAGCTCCCCGACGCGGCCTCGCTGCAGCGCACCCGGGAAATCGCCAAGGAAGCGGAAGCGCTGGTGATGGAGGTTCCAGGCGTCAAGTACACGACGACGGTCATCGGCTACAACATGCTCAGTCAGGTACAGAACACCTATAGCGCCTTCTTCTTCATCACCCTCGAGGACTGGGCCGAACGCAAGGCGCCCGAACTGCAATACGAAGCGATCAAGGCCGCGCTGACCAAGAGACTGGGCAGCATCCCGGGTGCCATCGGCTTCTCGTTTCCGCCACCGGCGATTCCCGGCGTCGGCACCTCGGGTGGCGCGACTTTCATCCTTCAGGACCGCTCCGGCAAGGACATTGCCTTCCTCGCCGAGAACACCACCAAGTTCGTCGACGCTGCCCGAAAGCGTCCCGAACTGGCCGGTGTGTCGACCACTTTCCGACCCACGGTCCCGCAGCTGTTTGTAGATGTCGACCGCGACAAGGTACTCAAGCAAGGGGTCAACATCGACGATGTGTACAAGACCCTGCAGAGCTTCCTGGGTAGCGGCTTCATCAACTACTTCAACCGCTTCGG
This sequence comes from Candidatus Accumulibacter sp. ACC012, assembly GCF_907163155.1. Classification (NCBI taxonomy): domain Bacteria; kingdom Pseudomonadati; phylum Pseudomonadota; class Betaproteobacteria; genus Candidatus Accumulibacter; species Candidatus Accumulibacter sp. ACC012. Next base: position 711,890 of record NZ_CAJQUC010000003.1, on the reverse strand, counting down.
CCGTCAATGGCAGGTCTACCTGCAGGCCGAGGGCGATTACCGCACCGATATTGACGGGATCGGCCAGTTCTATGTGCGCAACAAGGACGGAGAAACAGTGCCGCTGTCAGCGCTGACCTCGGTACGCCACATCGCCGGCCCGGAGTTCACGATGCGCTACAACCTCTACCGCAGCGCGCAGATTAATGCCTCGGCAGCCCCCGGTTACAGTTCCGATCAGGTCATGACGGCGCTCGAGGAGGTGTTCGCCGAAACCATGCCGGGCGAAATGGGCTACGACTACATGGGCATGTCCTACCAGGAGAAAAGAGCGCAGCAGGGCGTCTCGCCAACAGTCATCTTCGGCTTCTCGCTGCTTTGCGTCTTCCTGATCCTGGCGGCCCAGTACGAAAGCTGGTCGCTGCCGTTCTCGGTCCTTCTGGGAACACCGATCGCCGTCGCCGGCGCCTTCGCCGCACTGCTGCTGCGCGGCCAGGAGAACAACATCTACGCCCAGATCGGCCTGGTGATGCTGATCGGCCTGGCCGCCAAGAACGCCATCCTGATCGTCGAGTTTGCCAAGATGGAGTATGAAAAAGGTGAGCTTTCGCTCGCCGACGCGACACTCAAGGGCGCGCAGCTGCGCCTGCGGCCAATCCTGATGACTTCCTTCGCCTTCATCTTCGGCCTGATCCCGCTCGCCCTGTCCACCGGCGCCGGCGCCATTTCACGGCAGGTGATGGGCGGCGCGGTGATCGGCGGCATGCTGGCGGCGACCTGTCTGGCGATCTTCATCGTCCCGGTCTGTTTCTACGTCGTCGAGAAGCTCGCGCACAAGGGCCATACGGGACCCTATCAACACCCTGACGGCGGTGGAAGTGGCGGTGGAGGTGGCGACGGCCATGCCAAGGCCGGCGCAAGCGACGAGCTGCCAACGCAGATCGCCGCAAAGGAGGGCCCGAGCCATGCGTAAGACCATGATCGCCGCCCTGCTGGCGCTGCTCGCCAGTGGCTGCATGATCGGCCCGGACTACCTTCGTCCGCAGGTGGAGACGCCGCCGGCCTGGCGCCTCGACACCCAGACGGCCAATGAGCTCGCAAACACTGCCTGGTGGAAGCAGTTCGACGATCCGGTACTCGACGATCTGGTCAGCACGGCATTGCACAACAACCACGACCTGCTGATCGCCACCGCGCGCATCGAGGAGTTCGCCGGCCGCTACGGCATCTCTCGTGCCGAACTCTTCCCGCAAGTTGGCGCCGGCTACGAGGCGAGCCGGCAGCGCAGCATACTTTCCGGCGCCAGCAGTCCCTCCACCTACAACAGCTATCAGGCGGTGATCAGCGCGAGTTGGGAAATTGACATCTGGGGGCGAATTCGCCGCCTGAACGAAGCCGCCCGGGCACAGCTACTGGGCAGTGAAGACGCCCGCCGAGCGGTGATCCTGTCGCTGGTTGGCCGGGTTTCCGGAGCCTACATCAACCTCCGCGACCTCGATCGCCAGCTGGAGATCGCCCAGGCGACCGCCCTGAGCCGAGGAGAGTCCTACTCCGTATTCCAGGAACGCTATCTCGGCGGCATTATCTCGACGCTCGAACTGAGCCAGAACAAGTCGCAGTACGACGAAGCGCTGGCCAGCATCCCGCCGATTGAAAGAGCGATCGCCCAGCAGGAGAACGGCCTCAGCGTCCTGCTCGGTCGCAATCCCGGGCCCATCGCCCGCGGCAAGAACATTGATCAACTGAGCTTGCCGACGATCCCTGCCGGCCTGCCCTCCGATCTTCTCGAACGCCGGCCAGACATTCAGCTGGCCGAGCAAAACCTGATCGCCGCCAACGCGCTGATCGGTGCGGCCAAAGCCGCCTACTTCCCGACGATATCCCTGACCGGGCTCTTCGGCTACGCCAGCAATGGTCTGAGCGAGCTGTTCAACAGCCAATCGAAGGCCTGGCAATACGCGGCACCGATCACCATGCCGATCTTCACCGCTGGCGCCATCGCCAGCCAGGTGCAGGAAGCGGAAGCACAGCAGCAGCAAGCCCTGTTCGCCTACCAGAGAAGCATCCAGGAAGCATTCCGCGAAGTCAATGACGCACTCATCAATCAGGAGCGCACACGCGAGCAGCTGCGCGCGCAGAAGCAGCAGGTCAAGGCGCTGGAGCAGTATTCAGCAACCGCCCGGCTGCGCTACGACAACGGCTACACCAGCTACATCGAAGTTCTCGATGCCGAGCGCAGCCTGTTCAACGTTCAGTTGCAGTACACGCAGACGCAGCAAACGCAGTTCCAGGCGATGATCAATCTCTACCTGGCGATGGGCGGCGGCTGGATAGGCGAGGCCGACAAGCTGACCGCCACGCGCAAAGTGCAGTGATCGCCGCTGAACTTCCGGCGCGCCGCGGCTGACGACGGCATCGGCATTGGCATTGGCAATCTGCGGTGCCCTGAACGGCGCGGCAGCGTTTGACCGGCTTCATCGCCGGCGATTTTCCAGCAAGGAAGTTTCTCAGAGACAACCAAAGGAGAAGACAATGAGCCAGAAGCAAAAACCGGGCACGCCAGCCCCGGTCGAGGAAAACATCAATCCGGACATGCCGCCAGAAGCAGAGATCGGCGCGATGCCCGAGGTGATCGTTAGCGCAGAAGGAACTGGAAAGGCCAAGAAAGCGCAGAAGAAATTGTCCAATAAGGCCTACCTCAAGGCCCTCGAGAAACTCGAGGCGGAACTCGTTCATCTCCAGTCCTGGGTCATCAGAGAGGGTCTCAAAGTCATCCTGGTCTTCGAAGGCCGCGATGCCGCCGGCAAGGGCGGAACGATCAAGGCGATCACCGCGCGCGTCAGCCCGCGCATTTTCCGCGTCGTCGCCCTGCCCGCGCCGACCGATCGCCAGAAGAGCCAGATGTACGTCCAGCGCTACATCGAGCACTTCCCGGCGGCCGGCGAAGTGGCCATCTTCGACCGCAGCTGGTACAACCGGATAGGCGTCGAAACGGTGATGGGCTTCGCCACCGAGGATCAGGTGCAGCATTTCCTCAAGATGGCGCCGATGTTCGAGAAGGCAGCGGTCGAGGAAAACGGCATCATCCTGCTCAAGTACTGGCTGGAAGTCGACATGGACGAGCAGGAGCGGCGCCTCGAGGCACGCATCACCGACCCGCGCAAGCAGTGGAAGCTCTCACCGATGGACCTCAAGTCCTTCAGCCGCTGGTACGACTATTCGCGCTCGCGCGACCGAATGTTCAGGGAAACCGATACCCATTGGGCACCCTGGTTCGTCGCCAACTCCAACGACAAGAAGCGCGTTCGCCTGAACATCATCCAGCACATCCTGAGCAGCATCCCCTACGAAGTACCCAAGACTCCCAAGATCAAGCTGCCCGCAAGACAGAAGAAGGGCGACTACAAGGAACCCAAGCTGTCTCTGAAGTACGTTCCGGAAGTCTTTTAGGCGGCGAACCGTGGTGGCAGGGCCTTGCCGCCGACGTGCTTGCGCGGCGGCATGACCCGGCTTCTGGTGGCAAGATGATTTTTCTATTGACAACAGCGATTGGAGAGATCGGAACGATGGGCAAGAAAAAGAAGGCACAAAAGAAAGACAAAATCCTGGGCAACATCAGTCCCGACATGCCCTTGGCAGCGTTGAACGGCGACGCGGCCGAAACGGCCGCGGCCTCGACGCACAAAAAGTTGTCGAACAAGGCCTACCTGAAGGAGCTCGAAAAGCTCGAAGCCGAGTTGGTGCACCTCCAGGAATGGGTGATCAAGAAAGGCCTCAAGGTGGTCATCGTTTTTGAAGGCCGTGACGGCGCCGGCAAGGGCGGCACGATCAAGGCCATCACCGGCCGCGTCAGCCCGCGCGTTTTCCGGGTCGTCGCGCTACCCGCGCCAACGGAGCGCGAGAAGACGCAGATGTATGTGCAGCGCTACCTGCCGCACTTGCCGGCAGCCGGCGAAGTGGTCATCTTCGACCGTAGCTGGTACAACCGCGCCGGCGTCGAACGCGTCATGGGTTTCGCCAGCGACGAGCAGGTCGAGGATTTCCTCAAGGGAGCGCCCCTGTTCGAAAGACTCATGGTCAGCAAGAACGGCATCATCCTGCTCAAGTACTGGCTGGAAGTCGACATGGACGAGCAGACGCGCCGCCTCGAAGCGCGCATCACCGACCCACGCAAGCGCTGGAAGCTGTCGCCGATGGACCTCAAGTCGTACAGCCGCTGGTACGACTACTCGCAAAGCCGGGACGACATGTTCGAGGCCACTGATTCTGAATGGGCGCCGTGGTTTGCGGCACGATCCGACGACAAGAGGCGGGTGCGGCTGAACATCATCAAGCACATCCTGAACAGCATTCCCTACGAAGTGGCCAAGCCACTGGACATCAAGCTGCCCAAACGGCAAAGCGCTGGCAAGTACCAGAAAAGCGAGCATCCCGTGAAGTACATCCCGGAAATGTTCTGAAGCATCGCTGGCCGGCGGCTTCCCGAGGCCGCCGCGGCAAGCGGACCTTCGCTCATGCCGGGGTGAGCGAAACGCTGGGTCGCCAGTAAGGCAAAGCGCCGAGGCGACCTACTTCATCGTGACAGTGACGCCGGTTGCCGAGCCCGCGTTCAGCTGAAGGCCTTTGGACGCGACGTCAGCTTCATGATTACGCCGTGTTCGTTCTTCAGGTGAAGCACCCCAACCCCGCCGCCCACCGTCGCACTTGCGTCGAGTTTCGTGTAGGTGCCGGGAAAGTTGGCCACGTCCGTCAGGTCGTAGACCTCGCCTGCGGCACTCATCGTCGACACGCCGACGTTTCCTCATGCGGTGGGGCCACCAATCTTGAAGTCATGGACTTCGCCCTTGTAGGTCAGCTTGCCACCACCGAAGCTGCCGCCGACGATGACGGCCTGCCCGCTGGCGAAGCAAGCGTGTTGGCCAGCGGGAAGTACAGCCCCGCGGGAATGCGATAGCACAGCATACCGCTGCCATACTCCTGTGCCTCGGCGACAACAAACAGGCGAGCTTTCCGATAATGGCGGCATTCAACCCCTATGCTGCGTATGGCATATTCAGGATTCCACGGTACGACAAACCACTAAGACATTGGCAATCATAGGGGCAGTTGATGCGCCAAAAAAAATATTGGCTTGGCAAAGGGCAAAGTGCTAGTCTTCAAAGCAGTGGACGCGGGGGCCACCTACAGAGGTTGTAGCGAACCGGCCGCTTGCGTTTTGCCGCTTCTTTTTCCGACGGGAGGCAAGACTATGCGTTTTCCACCTGCATCATGCAAACACCATTGCGCGAGAAGCATTGCCCTGCTCGGCGTGCTACTGGTGACCGCCTGCGGCCAGCCAGCGACGCCACCGGCGACAAAAGTTAGCGCTGCAAGCACCGAGGGCACCGTGGCGGCCGACGAGAAGCAAGGCTTCACCGGCGACTGGACGACCATCGGCACACGCCAGGTCCTCGACCTCGGACCTGGCCAGCAAGCCGTCATTTTCCAACTTGGCGGTTCGCTGCTGCTGAACGGCAAGCAACGAATAAATCGCGGTTTCCAAGCCCAGGTCATCGGCTTTTCCGACACTACCACCGGCCTGCAGGGGCGCAGCGTGTGGACCGACGAGAACGGCGACAAGGTCTTCAGCGAGTTAAGCGGTGAAGGGCTCGGCCCGGGCCTGCTGATCGAAGGCAAGCTTATTGGCGGTACCGGTCGCTACGCCGGCGTTAGCGGTGAATACAGCTTCAAATGGAAGCGCATCGGCGCTTTCGAAGGCAGCGAACTGACCGGCCGGGTCGTCGATCTGAATGGCTGGGCTCGCCTCGGGTCGCCCAGTGCGGTTGCTCCCACCACTGCAGGAGGTCAACAATGAGTACAGCCGCTTTCGGAACGGGAAGGATCGTGAAACTGGTGATCCTCCTGATCATGTTTTTCGGCCTCTGGTTCGCGCCGGTTCCCGCGGGCCTGACCGTTGAGGCCTGGCATCTGTTTGCCGTCTTCGCCTCGGCAATCACCTCCGTGGTCCTCAATGTCTTCCCGCTCTTCACTTCGGCGGTGTTGGCTTGTGCGATCGTCGTGCTTACCGGCACACTGACTCCGGAGAAGGCCTACGGTGCCTTTGCCAACGCCATCGTGCTCCTGGTGGTGACCGCTTTCCTGGTCTCTCAGGCGGTGGTCAAGAGCGGACTTGGCAAGCGCATCAGTCTCTATGTGATTTCGCTATTCGGGAAATCGACGCTCGGCCTGGCGTACAGCATCTTCATTACCGACACCCTGATTGCCCCCGGTTTCCCGAGCAATACCGCTCGCGGTGGCGTTCTCTTCCCGGTGATCCTGGCCCTGGCGCAAAGCAGGGGCTCGACACCCGACGACGAGAACCTGCGCCGCCTCGGCGGCTACCTGATGTTTTGCGGCATGGCCAGCCTGGCCATCACCTCGGCACTGTGGTTCACCGCCACCTCGGGCAACCCGGTCGGAGCAGCACTCGCCGCCGAACACGGGATGAGCATTGATTTCGGCTCCTGGCTGCTTGCCTCCAGCGTACCCTGTCTGGTGGTGATCGCCCTGCTCCCGGCTCTGCTCTATCGTGTTTTTCCGCCAGGAATCACCGCCACTCCGGAAGCTCCAGGCATCGCCCGCAAAGAGCTGCAGACCATGGGGCCGATGTCGCGCAACGAGTGGATCACGGCGGTGACTTTCGTGATCATGGTCACCGGCTGGATACTGGCGGCTCCCTACAAGCTCAACCTGACGGCAATTGCCCTGGCCGGTCTCGCCACGCTGATGATCAGCGGCGTTTTAACGCTTGAAGACATCAACAAGCAGGGCGGCACGCTGGTCACTTTCATCTGGCTGGCCATACTTTTTGGCATGAGTGGGCAGCTCAACGAAATGGGCTTCATGGGCTACGTCGGCGAGCGACTGGCTGTCGGGCTGGAAGGCCTCGCCTGGCCGGTCGCCTACGTTGCCTTGCTGGTCATTTATGTGTTGCTCCACTTCGGGTTCGTCAGTCAGAACGCGCAGGTTCTGGCGCTGCTCGGGGTGTTTCTCGACGTCGGCGTGAAATCGGGCGTTCCCGTCCATTTGATGGCCTACGCGCTGCTGTTTGCCAGTAGCTACTTCTCGGTCATTACGCCACAAGGCGGCAGCCAGAACATCATCTTCGTCGCCAGCGGCTATCTCAAGCAGAGCGAACTGTACCGCCTGGGGCTGACGACAACCGCCTTCTGCACCCTGGTGTTTCTGGTCATCGGCACCCCCTGGATACTCTGGGTCGGCTAGTCCGAACAGACCGCGCGGAGGCGCTACCCCGCTCCCCACGGGTAGCGCGATCGAGCAGCCCACATAGCCGGCGGCAACGAACCGCCAGCACCTCTGGAGACAAGTCATGAACCTAAATACAGGCACCGCTGGCCCGGACTCGACCTCATTGAGTCGCCACCGCAGCGTTTGGGACGTACGATCGGAAAGCTGGATCGGGCTGGTCGACGTCCTCTCGCAGCTCGCCAAGCGGGCACAGGATGACCCCGGCCGGGAAGAGCGCTTGACCAAGGTCGGCGCCCTGACAGAAGCCTTGCGGCCGATTGAAGCCTGTTGGGCGTATCCGGGCCGCCGCGCCTTCGCCGAGCTCTGTAGCCACATCGATCGCGGCAACCTGGCGCATGCCGCAATCATCGCTCGCCGCTTTCATCGCACGCTGGCCTCGCTGACCTATCGCCACGAGGGTACGGGGGCGAAAAACGATGCCGATTTGCCCTCGCAGATCGAAAGCGAGCAGGAGTACCAGGCGCAGCTGCGCTGCCCATACTTCGAGGTTCTGGTCGTCGACGACATGCTGGTCGAAGAAGAGGAAGCGCTGCATCGCCAGGTGCGCAACGAGCGCAGACCTGACGACGATTTCGTCTACGACGTCGTCGTCGTGCCGACCTTCGAGGATGCACTGGTTGCATCATGGGTGAACTTCAACCTGCAGGCAGTGGTGATCCGCTACGGCTTTCCCTACCGGTCGCTCTACTTCCGCGAACTCGTCGGGCGGCGCTACATTGATGGTGCTGAGGTCGACGGCGAGTTGCTGCCCGAGTCAGAGCGCGGTCCGCTGCTCGGTCGACAGATCGCGAAGTTGCGTCCGGAGCTGGATCTCTATCTGGTCACCGACGTCAATGTCGAAGACGTGGCGGCGAAGGCGGGGGAAACTTTCAACCGCATATTTTTCGGCGAAGAAGACAAGCTCGAACTCAACCATTCGATCATGCAAGGGGTTGCCGAGCGCTATCACACCCCGTTCTTCGACGCCTTGTGCAAGTACGCGAAGCAGCCTACCGGCGTTTTCCACGCCCTGCCGCTGGCGCGTGGCAAGTCGATCATGAATTCGAACTGGATCGGCGACCTCGGCCAATTCTATGGCATGAACCTGTTCATGGCCGAGACCTCGGCCACCTCGGGCGGGCTCGATTCGCTGCTCGAACCCACGGGCTCGTTGAAACTGGCTCAGGAGTATGCCGCGCGGGCCTTCGGCTCACGGCGCACTTTCCTGGTCACCAACGGCACGTCAACGGCCAACAAGGTCGTTGTCCAGGCCATCGTCCGGCCCGACGACATCGTTCTGGTTGACCGCAATTGCCACAAGTCGCACCACTACGGGATGGTCCTGGCCGGCGCACAGGTCACCTACCTGGAGGCCTATCCGCTGCACGAGTACTCAATGTACGGTGCGGTGCCGATCCGCCACATCAAGGAAACGCTGCTCGACTTGCGCCGCGCCGGGACGCTGAACCGCGTACGCATGGTGCTGCTGACCAACTGCACCTTCGATGGCATCGTCTACAACGTCGAGCGGCTGATGCTCGAGTGCCTGGCCATCAAGCCTGACCTGGTGTTCCTGTGGGACGAGGCGTGGTTCGCCTTCGCGCGTTTCCACCCGGTCTACCGCCCACGCACGGCCATGGGTGCCGCCGCCAAGCTGACCGAGATGTTCAAGAGCGAGGCCTATGCCAAACGCTACGCGGAATTCGCCAGCAGTTTTGACGAGGCGGCCTGGGCTGACGACGAGAAAGTCCTGAACACTCGCCTGCTGCCGGACCCCGGCAAGGCACGAATCCGCGTCTACGCCACCCATTCGACGCACAAGACGCTGACCGCCCTGCGCCAGGGCTCGATGATCCACGTCTGGGATCAGGACTTCAAGGACAAGGCCGAGGAAGCCTTCCATGAGGCCTACATGACGCATACCTCGACTTCGCCCAACTACCAGATCCTCGCCACCCTCGATGTCGGGCGGCGGCAAGTGGAAATGGAAGGCTACGAACTGGTGCAGCGCCAGCTCGAGCTGGCGATGAACCTGCGCGACCAGGTGGCCGCGAATCCCCAGCTCAATAGCCACTTCCGTTTCCTGACCGTGACCGACATGGTGCCGGAGGAGTTTCGCGAGTCGCACGTCGAATCGCTGTACAACATGGAGACCGGCTGGGAAAACCTGTTGAAAGCCTGGCAGTCGGACGAGTTTGCGCTCGACCCCAGCCGCGCCACGCTGGCCATCGGCCTGACCGGGATGGACGGTGACACGATCAAGAACAAGTACCTGATGGACAAGTACGATATCCAGATCAACAAGACCTCGCGCAATACGGTGCTGTTCATGACCAACATCGGCACCACCCGCTCGACGATCGCCTACCTGCTCGGCGTGCTGGTCAAGATCGCCCGCGACGTGGACAACAGGGTGCGCGACATGAGCACTCCGGAACTTCGTATCCATGAAAAACGCGTGCGCTCCCTGACCCTGGAACTGCCCCCGTTGCCCAACTTCTCGTGCTTCCACCAGGCCTTCCGCGGCCGCAGCCTGGACGGGCAGAGCGAGACGCGCGATGGCGACGTCCGCAGCGCCTTCTTCCTTAGCTACGAGGATGCCAACTGCGAGTACCTGACCATGGACGATACGGCCAAGGCGATCAGGAACGCACGCGAATGCGTCTCTGCTCAGTTCGTCATCCCTTACCCGCCGGGCTTCCCGATTCTCGTGCCGGGACAGGTGATCAGTGCCGAGATATTGCAGTTCATGCAGGCGCTTGATGTGCGAGAGATCCATGGTTTCCGGCCTGAACTGGGCTTTCGCATCTTTACCGAAGCCGCACTCGAACTGGCAGGGCAGGCAAACGCAGTCTGGAAAGCGCAGGTCAATGCCAGCGCCGAGGCGGCGGAAGGCGAGTGAAATGACCGCTGGTGAGCGTCAATCCAGCCGTCTTTTTGTGGTGACAACGAAGAGGAGAAAATAATGACTTTCAAAGTAAAGACAATTTCCGACCTGCGGCTGATGTTTCATCGCAACGAGCGACCGATCTATTTCATCAGCGCCACCAACTTCAATCTCCTGGGAATCGACCAGTGGGTGAATCGCTTCCGCTTCATCAGCTACATCGATTGCTTCGATGGCCGGCATCCGAACGTCTTCGTCCCGCAGGAGACGCCGCACGACGAGTTCACGTCGATCGAAGACATCAACAACCACATGTTGCAGCACAAGGACGTGATCGACTTCATCGAGCGCCGCGGTGGCAGCCCGGCGGCAACCTTCCTGATGTTTGACGAGAAGACCGAGGAGCTGGCCAAGGAACTGGGCATGGAAGTCTGGTTTCCGCCGGCCAAACTGCGCCAGCGTTGCGACAACAAGATGGAGACGGTACGCATCGGCAACAAGGCCGGCGTGTTGTCGGTACCGAACGCCCTCGAGAAGGTGAGCAGCTTCGCCAACCTTATGGAAATTGCCGAGCGCCACGGACTGGGCAAGCACCTGGTCCTGCAGTCGGCCTTCGGTGATTCCGGCCACACGACTTTCTTCATCTCTTGCGAAGACGATTTCAACAAGCACAAGGAAGATATCTGCAAGGATCCCGAAATCAAGATCATGAAGCGCATCAACTGCCGTGGGGCGACGCTCGAAGCCTGCGCCACGCAGTCGGGAACGCTGGTCGGACCGATGCTTACCGAAGTCGTCGGTGCCAGCGAACTGACGCCCTACAAGGGCGGCTGGTGTGGCAACGAGGTTTTCCCCGGTTCCTTCTCGGAAGCCGTGCGCGCCCAGGTCAGAGACATGACCGAGCGTTTTGGCAACCAGTTGATCGAGGAAGGTTACCGAGGGTACTTCGACCTCGATTTCCTGATCGACCAGGACAGCGGCGACGTCTATCTCGGCGAACTGAACCCACGCGTCTGTGGCGCCAGCCCGATGACCAACCACGCGGCCTTTGCCTATGCCGATGCCCCGCTCTTCCTCTTCCACCTGCTGGAATTCTCGGGCGTGCCCTTCGATCTCAACGTCAGCGAAATCAACGAGCGCTGGGCGCAGCCGCACTTCATCGATTCGTGGTCGCAGGTGGTGATGAAGTACACTGACAAGAACGTCGATCAGGTCACGCACGCGCCGGGCACCGGCATTTACCGCATGAGCGAAGACGGCAGCGTCAGCTTCCAGCGCTTCGACTATAACCGCCAGGCGATCGACAGCGAACGCGAGGCCTTCTTCCTGCGCATCACCGGTTCGGGTGACTATCGCTATGAGGGCGCCGACCTCGGTATCCTGATTACGCGTGGCCGTTCGATGGACGATAACTTCAAGCTCAACCTGCGCGCCCGTGACTGGATTCGCGGCATCAAGCAGTACTATGCCGGCAAACCAATCGTTACCACCGAGCACGAGGCGGCACCGGAGCCCGGCGCGTTCAAGATCCTTTGACCGCCGTGCCGCACGCGGACCTGCCTATCCACCAGCGATTTACGGCGCTGGTGGAGGACACTCCCGGCCCATTGTGGCAGGCGCTTTTCGAACGCTGCTGGCCGGGTTACCGCGACTGGTACCTGCGCAGCGGCGTCTTCGATCGCCCCAGCTACCTTGAAAGCCGGCGCGCGCTGCGCCAGCACATGCCGGAGCTGGTACCCACCTGGGAGCAACTGGTCGAGTTGGCCGGCGGTGGCGACATTGAGGCGCGCGCGCTTTCCTTGTGGTGCCCGCCAGCTTATATTGCCGGTTGCTCGCAAGCAGTGTGGATCGACCCTTGCGGCGCCCAAGACCCGGCGCTGGTGCGCAACTACGACTACGCCCCGGCCTTGCTGGAAGGCAACTGGCTGGCCACCCGCTGGTGCGGCCAGCGGGTGCTGGCCATGGGTGATTGTCTATGGGGAGCGCTGGATGGCATGAACGAGGCGGGCCTGGCCGCTTCACTGAGCTTCGGCGGCAGAACGCAAACCGGCACGGGCTTCGGCATCCCGCTGGTGATGCGCTACCTGCTGGAGGTATCGAGCACGGTACAGGATGCCTGCGCGATCCTCAAACGCCTCCCCGTACACATGTCGTACAGCATCACGCTGCTCGACACTTCCGGAAATTGGGCCACCGTGTTCGTCGGACCCGACGAAGCCCCCTATGTCAGTCGCCGGCGGGCGGTCACCAACTTCCAGCACAAGGTCGATTGGCCGCAGCACGCCAAGGCAACTTGTGCCGTCGAGCGCTTCGCCGCCCTGGAACAGCTGGTCGACAAAAAGCATTCCTTGCTGGAACTCACGACAGCACTGCTGCAGCCGCCGCTGTTCCAGACCAGTTACCGACGCGGTTACGGCACGCTGTACGGTGCCGTGTACCAACCGACAGACCGCCGTGTCGAGTTGCTGTGGCAAGACCAGCGTTGGCAGCAGTCCGTGCTCGCGCCGCATGCCGGCGAGCGCGACATCGTGTTCCCGAGCGGCCCGAACTGAAGCCGACCGGTGACCAATTATTCGTTTGAAGAGGAGACAAAGACGATGTTCACTATTTCGCGGCGCCTCGCCATTGCTGTAACGCTTGCCACTGCTACCCTGCTGTCGGCTCCGGTCTTGGCTCAGGAATTGACCGGTACGCTCAAGAAGATCAAGGAGACCGGGTTGATCACGTTGGGCCATCGCGAATCGTCGATTCCGTTCTCGTACTACGACGACAAGCGGCAGGTGGTCGGCTACTCGCAGGACATGATGCTCAAGGCGGTGGAGGCAATCAAGGCCGACTTGCAGCTTGCCAAGCTCGATATCAAGCTGCTGCCGGTAACCTCGGAGAATCGCATCACGCTCGTCCAGAATGGAAGCGTCGACCTCGAATGCGGCTCGACGACCAACACCGCCGAACGTCGGGAACAGGTCAGTTTCTCGTACAGCATCTTCGTCGCCGGCACCCGGCTAATGACCAAGACCAGCTCCGGGATCAAGGATTTTCCCGATCTGGCTGGCAAGAACGTCGTGACCACCGCCGGCACCACCTCCGAGCGTCTGCTGCGCAAAATGAACGACGACAACAATATGAAGATGAAGATCATCAGCGCCAAGGATCACGGGGAAGCGTTCCTGATCCTGGAAAGCGGCCGCGCGGCGGCTTTCGTCTTGGACGAGGTGTTGCTCTTTGGGGAAATGGCCAAAGCCAAGAACGCCCGCGAATGGAGCGTGGTCGGTACGCCGCAATCGTATGAAGCCTATGGCTGCATGATGCGCAAGGACGACCCGGCGTTCAAGAAGGTCGTCGATGCGGCGCTGGCCAAAGTGATGACCTCAGGCGAAGCCGACAAGCTCTACGCCAAGTGGTTCCTGCAGCCGATCCCGCCGAAGGGCTTGAACCTCAACTTTGCCCTCTCGTACGCGCTCAAGGAGCTGTACAAATCGCCCAACGACAAGGCCTACGATTAGGGCAGCAAGGGCAAGCACGCATTCGGCACCGACCTTTCGTGTACTGAAGAAAGGCCAGGCAGCGTCGCTGCCTGGCCTTTCTTACTTTCCCGCACCGGAGTAAACCGCTGCGGGCACCCGCCTCCGCTGACCAGCCTGAGGCCCGCGCAGATGGCCGGACTGCCCGCATCCGCTACAGCTCAGTGGCCTCGACCCTTGCAAGTTCTGTCGCGCGGGCAGTCGCGGACGGTCAGTTCAGGCGCCCACCGCCCGCAGCGATGCCTCGATGATATCCAGGCCTTCGTTGAGCACGGCATCCGAAATGGTCAGCGGCACCATTACCCGCAAGACATTGCCATGCGGCCCGCACAAGAGCAGCAGCAAGCCGCGTTGCGCCGCTTCATTCTTCAGGGCGACAGCGATGTCCGCTGCCGGCTGCTTTGCATCGCCGTTGCGGCAGAACTCAACCGCCGTCATCGCCCCCAGTCCGCGCACCTCGATGATCGTCGAGAATTTCTCCTGCATGGCGATAAATCGCTCGCGCATGTGTTCGCCAAGAGCGATCGAGCGCGCGCAGAGTTGTTCTTCCTCGACCACGTCGAGTACCGCCAGGGCGCCGGCAACGGCCATCGGATTTCCGGCGTAGGTGGAACCCAGACCGCCGACCTCTGCAGCGTCCATGATCGCCGCCTTGCCGACTACCGCGGCGATTGGCAAGCCACCGCCGAGGCCTTTGGCCAAGGTGATGATGTCGGGCTCGACAGCATAGTGCTCGCTGGCAAACAGCTTGCCGCAGCGGCCAATGCCGGTCTGCACTTCGTCGGCAACGAGAAGAATTCCGTGCGTGTCGCATAGGGCCCGCAGGCGGCGCAGGAAGCCGAGCGGCGCCGGGACATAGCCACCTTCTCCCTGCACCGGTTCAATGAAGATTGCCGCAACGCGCGAAGCTTCGATACTGGTCGTGAAAAGCCGCTCGATAGCCGCGATCGAATCGTCCTCCGAGACACCCTGCAGGGCATTCGGGAAGGGAACGTGGAAGATCTCGCCCGGGAATGGCCCGAACTTGATCTTGTAGGGAGCCACCTTGCCGGTCAGTGCGAGACCGAACATGGTGCGACCATGGAAGCCGCCACCGAAGGCAATCATGCCCGAACGCCCAGTAGCCGCACGGGCGATCTTGACCGCATTCTCGACGGCTTCGGCGCCGGTGTTGACCAGAAACGACTTCTTCGGCGTGCTCCCCGGGGCAGCCGCATTTAGCCGCTCACACAGTTCGACGTAGGATTCGTAGGCCACTACCTGGAAGCAGGTATGGGTGAAGGCCGCCAGTTGCTGGCGCGCTGCCTCAACGACCCGGGGGTGGCAATGCCCGGTATTGACCACCGCAATACCCGCGCAGAAGTCGATCCAGCGACGACCTTCGACGTCCCAGATTTCGGCATTTCTGGCAGTTTCGGCAAACAGCGCGTGCCCCTGGCCGACACCTTTGGGCAGCGCTGCCGTGCGCCGGGCCATCAGCTCGGAATTGGTTTTGAGGTTCAGTTTTTCGCTCGGTGCATTCATGTTCATTTCCTTTGCAAACTTGACTTGGCGGCTCAAACAATACCGCCGATACAGATGTATTTGATTTCCAGGTAGTCCTCAATCCCGTACTTGGAACCTTCGCGACCCAGCCCGGACGACTTCATGCCGCCGAACGGCGCAAGCTCGGTCGAGATCAGACCGGTGTTGATGCCGACCATGCCGTATTCGAGGGCGCTGGCTACCCGCAAGCTGCGCGCCAGATTCTCGGTGTAGAAATAGGACGCCAGGCCGTACTCGGTATCGTTGGCCATCGCCACCGCATCGGCTTCGGTCTTGAAAGCGAACACCGGCGCCACTGGCCCGAAAACCTCTTCGCGAGCGATGCGCATCTGCGCCGTCACCCCCGCCAGTATCGTTGGCTCGTAATAGGTCTTGCCGAGGCTGTGGGGCTTGCCGCCACAAACGATACGAGCCCCCTTGCCAAGCGCATCGGCAACCAGCTCCTCCACCTTGGCGATCGCCGCGTCATCGATCAGCGGACCTTGCGTGACCCCCTCTTCCGCCCCATTACCGACACGCAGAGTGCCAACTGCGGCAGCGAGTTTTTCGACAAATTGATCGAGGACGCCTTCCTGGACCAGCAAGCGGTTCGCACAGACGCAGGTCTGGCCCGTGTTGCGATACTTTGAGAGCATCGCTCCCTGCACGGCGGCATCCAGATCGGCATCGTCGAAGACAATGAACGGGGCATTGCCGCCCAACTCGAGCGACAGCTTCTTGATCGTCGGCGCACACTGCTGCATGAGAATCCGACCGACCTCCGTAGACCCGGTAAAGCTGAGCTTGCGGACCGTTGGATTGGCGCACAGCTCGCCACCAATAGCGATCGGGTCTCCGGTGAGCACATTAAAGACCCCTTTGGGGACTCCGGCGCGCTCCGCCAGCTCGGCCAGCGCAAGCGCCGACAGTGGCGTCGCTTCAGCGGGCTTGAGCACTACCGAGCAGCCCGCCGCCAGCGCCGGACCAACCTTGCGGGTAATCATCGCGGCCGGGAAATTCCATGGCGTGATCGCGGCACAGACGCCAATCGCTTCCTTGCTTACCAGGATACGTTTGTCGGCGTGATGAGGGGGAATCATGTCGCCGTAGATGCGCTTTCCTTCCTCGGCAAACCACTCGATGAACGAGGCGGCGTAGGTGATCTCGCCACGCGATTCGGCAAGTGGCTTGCCCTGCTCCGCAGTCATGATTCGAGCGAGGTCCTCCTGATTGGCAAGCAGCAACTCACACCAACGGCGGAGCACCTTCGCCCTCTCACCTGCAGTCCTGGCACTCCAGGTGCGCTGTGCAAGCCGCGCCGCCTCGATGGCGCGACGGGTCTCCGCCGCGCCCGCGTCGGGCACGTCCGCCAGGTGCCTCCCGGTAGCCGGGTTGGTCACGGCGAAGGTCAGCCCACCATCGGCGCCAACCCATTGTCCATCGATGTAGCACAACTGCCTGAGCAGTGATTTGTCGGCAAGCTCCAAAGACTTATCTCCTGTTGGCCGGGTCAATCTGCAGAAACGGTCATCAGGGCCGAAGCCGGCCGCGAACTGCGCACCCCGAAGTGGCGCCACTTTACATGGGCGATCGGTGCAATAACGAACCACTTATTGAGATAATGCTGCTACCAATTTAGCGAAGTCACTGATCGACAGTTCGCTTTTCGCAGACCTGGTCCAGCTCGCCACGAAGGCGGGGCGAGCGAACGTGGCTCGCGAGCGGAGCCGCAGCGAGTGATCTGACGGGGATGATTCCCGGCCTTGCCGCCGTCGCCGCCAAGGCGCTTGCGCTAGCCGCCAGCGCTGCCCGCAGCGCTGGCTTGCCGGATACGACGGAAAGCGCTCGCCCTTAGCGGTAGACGATCACCGGCACCTTGGAGTGTGAAAGCACCTTCTGGGTGACACTGCCAAGCAACAGCTTCTTGATTTCGCTGCGACCACGCGAGGCGATGAAGATGGCGTCGCACTTCTTCTTCCGCGCCGTTTCGATGATGCCCTCGAACGCCGACGCTGGCTTGGTAGTGAATCCAGCATACTCTACACCGGCAGCAGCAGCGGCCGTGGATATCTCCTCAAGGTATTTCTCAGCGGTGGCCCGCTGCAGCCGGTCGAGCTTGCTCGCCATGCCCTTGTCGATAATGTCACCGTCGCCAAACATGGAATACGGCAGCATCACGATGCCGGAGTAGCCAGTGACTTTCGCTCCCAGCGACTTCGCGAACTGGATGCCGGCCTTGATGGCCTTGCGCGATACGACCGAACCGTCGGTGGGGATAAGGATGTTTTTGAACATGTGCAGTTCTCCTGGTAGTTGTTGCCTGGCTGCGAGGCGGCATGCCCCTGCTCTTTCCCGGCGCGAGGAAAACGCTACCGCAACGCCAGTTCTCCTGATCGCGAGTCGAAGGCCGGCAGGCGCCCTCAGGCACACCCTCCTCCCGACATCCCCGCCATCCACCTCACCTGCCCAAAACGATGGCCAAGCCAAAGATGCGGAAAATAGTATATGGGCTCAGCTGAATCGCGGTCAATCTCAAGGACGAAGTGCCTGTGCAGCAGTGTTAACGACCCTTGCACACACCGGTGGCGGTCGACGCCTCAAAGGTAGCGCATCGCGTCGTCAAAATTGATCTTTTTCGGAGGCGGCAATTCGCTGCGCGCGACGCGTGCCAGCACGAAAGCTCGGCGCATCGGCGGCGATCCCCTGAGTTCTGCGAGGCCGAAATCGACGTCCGCGGCAGCGTCCGTGCTGGCTGCATCGATCACCACGTTCATCGGGCTGAGGCGCAAGCACTTTGTCTCGACGTGCAGATAGCGCTGCGGGTTTTCGAGCACCGTCGTCAGGCTTTCGAGTTCGGCATCGAGGACCAATTCACTGCCCCCGATGGCTCCCAGTTGCCGCTCGTTTTCCAGCAATTCCGCCTGCAGTCTGGCCTGCTCGCTTGCTGCCGCCGGAGCTCCGCCGAACATTGACCCCAGGCCCGGTCCCTGCTGTTGAAGAAGTCGCAGGCGTGCCCGCATCAGCGCACGACTTCCTTGCAGTTCCTGCCTTTCGACACGCTCCCGGCCAATCTCCGACAAGGCCTGACCAAGCAGGTATTCGAAAGCCTCGACACCGACGATGCGGCGCAAACGCGCCTCGTCGCTGCCGCAGATGCGCGTCCCGTGATCCGAGAAACTGACGCTGGTCTGGGCAACGTCACGCTGCACCATGCCGCCTTGCAGCGCCATTCCCAAGACCCGCTTTTCATTGAGCGCCATGCCCAGAACCAGGCAAGCTTCATCGAGTTCCGGAAACTTGTCGAACAGGGTGCGCAAATTGTCCGAGCGGCCGAGAACAGACGGAATATCGGAGGACGCGACAAAGAACGCCTTTAGAGCAGGATCGGAGGACCACATGGCCGACGCAAGCGGTCGTGCGGCGGGCAGCGCCTGAACCAGCGTGCGCAGGAATTCGATCGTCGTCGTGACGGCGGGCGTCAGGCGCCTGTGGCAGTTGGGCAACAGCTTGAGGCGTGGGTTGGTCAGCGTAATCGCCTTGTCGACCGCCCCGCGAACCATCTCGTCAGACACCCGATCCGGATCGAATTGACCCGGCCTGTTCTTGAACCAGTCGAGAATACCCATGGCACCTTCCTCCTGCGGAAATGGCTGAGCAAATCAAAGCGCGAGCAGCACCAAGCCGCGGGTGTTGAGACCTCGGCGCAGTGGCTGCCTGCTCCTGTTTCGTACGCTCCGGAATCGGCTTGGCGATTTACGTCGGCGACTTCGCCAGTTGCGTGCACGATGATTCCGAAACAAGCTTCGCCCCAGCGTCTTTCCAGGGCTGCCGAAATTGTGGCGACTCCAATCTTACTGTACCGGCGGCAGCACACAGGCGACCGATTGCTTTGCCGGGCCAGCGCACACCCGGGTGTTTCCTGCCCGCCGCCCTGACAGCTCCCGTGCAGCGGGTTCCTGCTGCAGGGCTTTCCGCCACAGTCGAGACTCGAGAGTTTACTGCGACTTGCAATTATGTTGTGATGCGCAGGAGTGGTCGCCTTCTTGCCAAGATTATCGGCGTTTCCGCCGCCTCAACAACTTTCGCTCTGGAGTACTGCATCATGAAAGCTCGCTCGCTCGTTCTCTCTGCTTTGCTGGCCATGACTGTCGCCGCCTGTGGTCAACAAGACGATGCCGCCGTCAAGGCCGCGAAGGAGTCTGCGAAAAAAGCGGAAACCGCCATTGCCGCCGCCACAGAGGCGACCAAGGCGGCAGCAAGTGACGCCGCCGTAGTGGTCAAAGCGAGCGCCGCCGAGGCCACCCTGGCTGCCAAGGAAGCCAGCAAGGAGTTGGTCATCAAGGCCGCAGACGCGACCAGTGATGCCGCCGACAAAGCCAAGGAAGCGGTAAGCAAATAGGCTCCGCCCGACGTGACGACGCTCGACCGCGAATAGCAACATCGGCCAGAGCTTGTTTCTTGCGACCAAGTGGAAAGGAATTCCAGGATGCAGGCAACTGCCGCGTGTGCGGATACAGATTCCGATCTCTATCGGGCGGCATGATCGTCGCTTCGCTGGTCAGCGGCAGCGATGGTTCCGCCCGCCACCTCAAGGCGGTCGCGCAATCTTCGCCGAGCTGCGCGGAGCAAGCCGAGTGACTACCAGCATTCCCGGATTTTCCGCACCGAGCGTCGGAAGCGAGGCGCCTCTGGAGATGCTTTCCGCCTGCCACGGCAGGATTGAAGCGCAATGCGCGACCTTGCGGCGCCTGCTTCCACACCTGCTTTCCCATGGCGTCGACGACGCGGCGCGCACGGGGGCGAGCAGAGTGATGCGCTACTTCGACACCGCCGCCAGGCAACACCATGCAGACGAGGAAGACGACCTCTTCCCGGCCTTGATCGAGTCCATGGCCGGATCGGACGCCATCTGCCTGCGCGAAATAATCGACGGTTTGAAAGCCGATCACCGCGCACTGGAAGCGTGTTGGCGACACCTGCGCGGCACCCTCGAACGGATCGCGGCCGGCGAGCAGGTGTCCCTGGTCGTTGACGATGTCGAAGCGCTGGCCGTTCGCTATGAGCGCCACATCGAGCGCGAGGAAAAGGAACTCTTGCCAATGGCGGCGCGCTTGTTGAGCGATGAGGAGCTGGCTCGAGTCGGACGCGCGATGCGGGCGCGTCGGAGAATCGACGAAAGTTAGGCGGTAGCCTCGGGCACGTCAGCGCTATTCCCGTCCGCTGCGATCAAGCCAACCGCTACAGCTCGCTGCCCGATAGTTGCGCCACCTGCGCCTGGGCGCGATGCCCGACATCGAGCGCCGTCGCGACCACTTTAATCCCACCAGCGGAACGTGAACCAGCCTCGCACCTTGTTGCGGCGATCACCAGAGCCATGTCGTCGGTGCTTTTTTCGCCCTCGCAGGCGCTCTCGACGAAATGGCGCGCTCCTGCATTTCCGCCAGATGGCGCAGGGAAGCGCCAGGCGTGGCATTGGACAAGCAGAAGTTCAGGGTCTCGCCATTCATTTCACGGCGTACCAGGAGATGCCAGTTGTCAGCCGACGCGGATCTGCCATCCCAGACCCATACCCGCTGGGTCAGATAGTCGGCACGCAGCTTGCGCTTGTGATTCTCCGCGCCCGTGATCAAGAGCCGGCGCCACTCGCTTGTCGGCTGAGCAGACATCCAGGCAATCACGGAAGTGGGCGCTGCCTTTTCGCGCAAGCGTAGTGACGCGCGAACCAATGGCGTTCGCTCAGCCGCCACAACTGGCGACGGCTCGTCGAAATAGACTGCCCTATCCGGGTGAATCTCCACCAGGAAAGTCTCCCCCGCGCTATCCAGTTCGCTGGGGAGCCATGGCAGGTGACCGCAAGCACCATCGACAGCAAGGAAGGAGAAGAGGTAACCGTCCCGCCGGGAGCGCCGCACGACGTCGAGGGCGACTTCACGTCGGCGACTGAGCGCCTGGGTGGCCACGGCCACTTTGGCCACTTCCGCCTCTTCGGCCACCTTGAGGCACGCGACAGCGGTACTCCAGGTGGGCAGCGGCGACAGCTCGGAGTCCAGCAAAGCCACGACGCTCTTTCGCGCCAACGCCGCAAGGGCCGCCCCCCCGGCAGCAGCCTCATTTGCGGCCACCGTATGGCTTTCGGCGTGTGTGATGGCACGCACCAATGCAAAGCTGCCCATTCCCTGTTCTCCGCGAAGGCCGCCTACTTCATCTTGGCAACATAGGCATCGATGACCAGATCGAGGTCTTTCTGGATTTCCTTGTTGTACGGCTTGTTGAGGACCGTTTTCGCCTTGAGCTTCCACTCGGGCGTGGCGTCGGCAAGGGCCTCAACCAGTTCCCAGCGGTAAGTGAAGGTCTTGCCACTCAGCGTCCGCAGGGCCGCCAGGCGCACGGGTTCAATCACATTCAGCTTTTCCAAAGCCTTGAACTTGGCAGGATCGACCGTGATTTCCTCCACCAGAGAGTCGTCGACAAGCTTCAGCACGGTTTTTGAATCCAGCTCCGGCAGGGCCTTGTCGATCGCGCTCTTGAGCGCGCCAGACGTGGTAAAGCTCTTGCCGACCACCCCGGCGAGTGCCTTGGCGTCAACCGCATCGCCACGGTGAGCAACTACCTGCTCGGAGAGGCGGTATTCCGACAGGTTATAGACCGTCTGCCCAAAGACGTTTTGCAGGAAGAAAAGAAAGACATAGCAGACCAGCGCCGAGATGACCGGAGTCTGAATCCAGGCCAGCCCAATGCGTCCGACGACGCTCCATTTGATGTTCTTGGCGTTTTTTATCAAGCCGATGCCGATGACTCCGCCGACGACCGCTTGCGAGCTCGAAACCGGGACCAGCGGGATCGTCGGCAGGCCGATGGAAGCCAGGGCGTACTCCAAACCTTCCGACGCAAAGAGGAACAGCACCAGCGAGGTGGAGATGATCACCACAAAGGCACCGACCGGAGTCAGCGGGGCAATGGAGGTTCCCACGGTCAGCATCACCCTTTTGGCATAGCTGAAGACGCCAACGGCGATGGCCAAACCGCCGAGCAGGAACAACTGCTGCAGACCGGAGAACTCGAACACCCCCGCATGAAAGTCCTGGAACGGATTCGCGCCGATGAACACGCCCATCACGTTGGCGATGTTGTTGGCGCCCAGCGAGTAGGAGCCCAAGGCGCCGGCGATGACCAGACCGATGCGGGTCAGGGCATCCAGGCGAATGATGTGGATCCGCGTTTTCTCGAGCAGCCTCATGACCCCCTTGTAGATGAAATAGCTGAAGAAACCGGTGAGCAGCGGGCTGGCGATCCAGGTCGCACAAATGGTCTTGAAGACGCTGTAATCGGTGACCGAACCGGTGAACAGGTTCCAGCCGATGATCGCTCCCACAACGGCCTGGGTCGTCGACACCGGCAGGCCGACGATGGTCATCCAGGCAACGACGGCCGCCGCAGAAAAAGCGACCATGAAGGCGCCGCCCAAGGCGTTGATCGAGCCGAGCTTCGACAAGGTGTGAGCCGCCCCGGCACCGCTGACGATGGCGCCGAGAATCACGCCCAGGGTAAGGATGATCGCAGCGGTCCGGAACTTGACCATCCGCGAGGCGACCGCCGTGCCGAACACGTTGGCCGCATCGTTGGCGCCCAGCGACCAACCCAGGAACAAACCGCTGGAGAGGTAAAGGAATATCGTAGGATCCATAGTCTCGGCGTCTCCCTGGGCTTAATGTGAAAGTCGCGCAAGCGACTCACGAAACTCCCTTCTCCCCTCGCGGGAGAAGGGTCGGGGAAGAGGGAAAACGGTCATGACTTTCATGATCTGAGGTGTATCGATTGTCATGACCGTTAGTCCAAACGCTTGATGGTGTAGATCGCCAGCCAGTCGGCGACGTCCTCGGATTCATCCGCGATATGGTCGATCGCATCGATGAAACGACGCAGGTGCAATTTTTCGGCCAGTGGCAGGGAAGACGCGAAGACCGCGCGTTTCAGCTTGTCGGCCGCGCGGTCGGCGTCCTTTTCATAGAACATCACCTTGTGCAGGTGATCGCGAACCGATTGAATGTCGCGCAGGAAAGCCCGCGACGCCAGCACGGTGCTCTCCACGGCCATGGCCACGCTTTCGGCCAGTTGCCGCAGGTCGGCGTGCAGTTCCTGGGGGAAAGCGGGCCGTTCTATGTCGAACGACACCATCGTCTCTTCCATGACATTGAGCAGGCAGTCCAGATCTTCCAGCAGACTCAGAACATCGCCGCGAAAGTCGGGGATCAGTGCCAGGGTATAGAGCTCGTGCTCAACCTGGCGACGCAGCTCGTCTCCTTTGTTCTCCAGTTCGTTGAGCTGCTGCAGCTTGGCCACCAGGTCGCCATTGCCTGCGGAATCCAGGTACGCCCCAATCGCGGAGCGAAAGGCAATGCCGCCCTGGGAAACGGTGTCGAGAAAGGAATCGAAGTGCATTTCCACTTCTCGCGTGGTGTGGAACAGGCGCAGCTTGCTCTTGTCCATTAACTTCTCCTTTTTGCCGGTGTGAAAATGCTCGGTAATTGCAATTACTGCCGGAGATGTCGCCCTTGCCTCACGGCCGAGGTGACCTCCCATCGGGCACCTTGACGCTGAAAGCAAATGGCGAAATCGTGGCCGCCAGGCGGCGTCGCTGTAGTACGTGACGCTGCGGTCGTGTGGACTATTTGCCGATGGCAAGCTTGACCACGACCTACCTCCCTATCGCGTGTCGACGAGTCTTTCAGAATGCTCGACACGGCCGGATCGGTCGCGGCAAATCCGGCTGACAACACCGCTGGCCGGGCACGGGTGAGCGCGGCAAGCGGTTGCTCCGCAACCAATAAAGCACGAATCGTGCCATACGCTATCCAAGCAACACTTCACACGCCAAATCAGCTACCTGGCGGCAATAGCCGAGGCCACGCGACGGCCATTTGAGGGTGCAACAAAATGAACACTGACGGTCAGGACCGACCATTGAAGGAAAGTATTTTGTAGGTACCCCCGTGCCTTGGGTCCCGTGCGCAGGAATCGCGCGTAAAGACGCGGCGTTACACCCTGTCTCCGGCGACCCGTGCTTGAGACTGCCGCAGGAACTTGCTGGCTGTGCGACGGCCGCCACACAGGCGGGCGCGGGAATCGCCGTCACCCCTCCGCTTTGGCAACGCCGCTTTGCTGCGCACCCGCACCGCTTTCTCTTTCTGCTAAGCTCCCGGCCGATAGCCCGTCGCGGGCCGCAAGTTACTGCCGCAGGATTCTTCACAGCTCCGCTCTGATGATCGTCAATGTTCGACCAGCTACGAAAATATGCCGCCGCCTATGCCGTGGCGATCGGTGGGGTGGTGCTGACCTGCTGGTCGTCGTGGAATGTGCGCGAGGAGTTGCAAAGCAGCCACCGCAGGGAATTTCAGTGGGCGGCCAGCGATCGCATCGAGTCGGTGCGAGCGGTGGTCGACCAGGGACTCGACGCCTTGCGGGAGATTCGCGGACTTTTCTACGCCGCCCACGAACTTGACGAAAGCGCCTTCAGCGCCTTTGCCGACCCTATCCTGCAGCGTCGCCCGTACATCGCAAGCCTGCTCTGGGCCCCACTGCTGAACGCGCCGCGGCAAGAACCATCAGCCGCTGTCATCGGCGGCGCACCAACAACGACAGCGGCAGTGAACGACGATCCACTGGGCTCTGAGCGCGAGCAACTCACTCGAATCCCCGTTGTCCTCGCCGCGTCACGCGCAATCTCCGAACTCGCCAAAGGCGTCGACCTGAACACCAGCAGCGAACTCGCGGCATTGTTCGCGCGGGCCCGCGAGAACGGAAAGATTGCCGTCAGCGGGCGCATGACGCTGACGCGCCCAGGCAGGAACAGCCTGTCTGTCATCTACGCCGCATTGCCGATCTATGCCCCTGCAAGCCCGCAAAGTAGCCCGGCGCCCGAGGGTTTCGTGCTTGGCGTCTATGACATCGAGGAACTGCTCCACTTCGCCATCAAGCGCCTCGAACCACGCGGGGTCGAGGTACTGGTGCGCGACGAGACGACGGGCGACGACGCGCAGTTCCTCCCGCAGTTCCTCCATTTCTACGCCAGCCGTCTGGAACCCGGCGCCACCGCGACGGCCACCGGCTGGCTTCCGGAGCAAGACGAGAATCAGCCACGGATGGTGGCCACGATTCGCGTTGGCGACCGCAGCTGGACAGTCACCTGCGTGGCCACGCATACCTTTCGTAGCGCTGAGGCATTCACCGAGGCGCATTGGTCAGTGATGGTCGCCGGCCTCTTGTTTACGGCGTTGCTCAGTTTTTACCTGGTGCACAGTCGGCGCGAAATGGACAATCGCAGCCGACTCGCAAAAACCATCTTCGAGCGCGAAGAACTGCTTCGCCAGCTCGCCGAAACGGTCGATGTCGCTTTCTGGGCGATCAACGCCGAGGCAACGCGCCTGGAGTATATCGGACCCGCTTTCCGGCAGCTGGCCGGTGACGAGGTCGAACTGGACGGTACGGCACCATCGCTGCTGCTCGACGTTTTCGCGCCGAAAGACCGGCAAGTGCTCAGCGCAGCGATTGCCGACTTGCAGGCGGATGGTGGGCGATTTTCGCTGATCCTGCCGGTGTCACCTGACTGCCGGGGCCAGCGAAATCTACACTGGCTGCGCGTCTGTGGCTTCCCGGTCCGTTCGCCGGAGCACGGCTTGAGCCGTATCGTCGGCTTTTGCGAGGACATCACCGCGCACAAGCTGGCCGAGGATGCGCTGCGCGACTCGGAAACGAAGTTACGGACCTTGTTCAATCATTCGCCCGACCTGATCTTTACTGTCGATGAGCAGGCCCGGATCCTGTTCGCAAACCGGCCGCTGCCGCACCCGCTTGCCGGCGCTGACGACAAGCGCTCCGAACTGGCTTTGCCAGCCCATATTCGCGACGCATACCTGGACAAGTTGCGGCAGGTATTCGCCGGCGGCCAGATCGAACACTGCCAGTACACCGCCGACGACGCTACCTGGTGGGAAATTCGCATGGTGCCGATCGGTTCGGACAATGCCGCCAAAACGGGCAGAGCGATGACCGCAGCGATGGTGGTGATTACCGACATCACCGAGAACCGGAAGCTGCAGTGGCAGGCGATCCGCAGTGCGCGCCTGGCCTCGCTTGGCGTGCTGTCGGCAGGCATTGCGCACGAAATCAGCAACCCCAATCACGCCATCATGGCCAACGCGCCCCTGTTGGCCCGCATCTGGCAGGATGCCCTGCCCATCCTTGCCGAATACGAACAGGAGCAAGGGGATTTCCTGCTCGCTGGCTTGAGCTTTGCGCAGGCGCGCGAGACCATTTCACGCGGCATGGCTGACGTCGGCGAAAACGCCAGGCGGATACAGAAAATCATTGGCAATCTGAAGCACCTGGGTAAGCAGGATCACGGGCATATGGACGAACTCGCCGACATCGCGAAAATCCTCAAGGCCGTCCTGACTTTGCTCGATGCGCGCATCCGCAAGGAAAGTGATTGCCTGACCCTGGCTCTGCCGGAGGGCTTGCCACCCGTCAGAGGCAACGTCCAGCAACTGGAGCAGGTGTTCATCAACGTTATCGTCAATGCCCTCGAGTCGCTGCCGAATCGGAGCTGCTCGGTGAGAATTACCGCCGGGCTGGACCGCTCCGGCAGCCGGATCATCGTCCGCGTCGAGGATCAGGGCACAGGCATGAGCGACGAGGTCATGGCCCAGATCAGTGAGCCGTTTTTCACCACCAAGGCAGAAAGTGGTGGCACCGGGCTGGGTCTGTCCATCTCGTCGTCGATCGTCGAGAAGCACGGAGGGCGCTTGCGCTTCGCGTCCAACAAGGGCTCTGGAACAACGGTGAGCATCGATTTGCCGCTTATCAAGGAGGCGTGAATGAAAGAGCAGTCGCCGGCCAGCTGGCCGGTCTTCCTCGTCGATGACGACCCGTCGGTCCTGCACGCGACGGCGGCGGTGCTGCACAGCGCCGGCGTCGCCAGAATCGAGAGCATCGACGACAGTCGGAAGCTGCTGCCGGCGCTTGAACGGCAGCCAGCCAGCACCATCCTTCTTGATCTCTTCATGCCGCATGTCAGCGGCAACGAACTGCTACCCGAGATCGTCCGCCTCTACCCGCAGCTGCCGATCATCGTCATGACTGCCGCTCAGGATGTCGAGACCGCGGTGCTGAGCATGAAAGAAGGCGCTTTCGACTATCTCGTCAAGCCGGTCGAGGAAAGCCGGCTGGTGGCAAGTGTCCGGCACGCGCTGGAGGTACAGTCGCTGCGCCGTGAGATGGGCGTCCTCAAGCACTATCTGTTATCGGACTGCCTGCAGCACGGCGAGGCATTTGCCGGCATCGTGACCAATAGCCGCAAGATGCGCGCGCTCTTCCAGTACATCGAAGCAGTGGCGGTATCGGCAGAGCCGGTGTTGATCTCCGGGGAGACCGGGGCCGGCAAGGAAATGTTCGCCCATGCCCTGCACAAACTCAGTGCTCTGCCCGGGCCGTTCGTGCAGGTCAATGTCGCCGGCCTCGACGACACCCTGTTTTCGGACACCCTCTTCGGCCACCGCAAAGGCGCCTTCACCGGTGCCGACGAAAACCGCGCCGGCCTGATCGCACAAGCCAGCGGCGGTACCCTGTTTCTCGACGAGATCGGCGATTTGTCGATGGCCTCGCAGGTCAAGCTCCTGCGCCTGCTGCAGGAGCACATGTATTTCCCCCTGGGATCCGACGTGGCGCGACCAAGCGACGCCCGCGTCGTCTGTGCGACCAACCACAATCTCGCCCAGCGGATGCGCCAGAACCAGTTTCGCTCCGATCTTTTTTTTAGGCTCTCGGTGCATCAGGTCGAAGTGCCCCCCCTACGCCAGCACACCGAGGACCTCACACTGCTCCTGCAGCACTTTCTCGACGAGGCAGCCGCGGCGATCAGGAAACCGGCTCCCGAACCATCGAACGAGTTGATCACGCTGCTCTCGAACTACCACTTCCCGGGTAACGTGCGCGAGCTGCGGGCAATGGTCTTCAACGCCATGGCCTTGCATCGAGGCGGTTCGGTACTGGCCATGGACAGCTTCCGCCAAGCCATTCAAAAGCAACAGCAGCTACGTGCCGACTACCCCGTGGCCGAACCATCCGACGGACTGCCGATCGTCATCCCGGGACGCTTTCCGACCCTTGACGAGGTCGAGGAGGCGATGGTCGCGGAAGCACTCCGCCGCGCCAAAGGCAACCAGGGCGTCGCCGCCACGCTGCTCGGACTGTCGCGTCCGGCTCTCAACAGGCGTTTGGCGCGGCGAGTGATTCAAGCCAGATCCTGAGCCGCGGAATGCGACGAGCCGCAAATCCCGGTCGATCCGCGGCCGATGTAACATTTTGCTATCACAACGCCGGCATTCCGAAACTGCGTGTGCGCCTGTCGGAAAGCGTTTACTGCCACCGGAAATGACGTTGCCCTAAGCGCTACTGCGCTTTGTTTCACCCCCTGGAGCGTAAATGGCAACAGGCATCATGATCGCCAACCCCTGCCCCCACTTGCATTTCCGCTTTCCTGCACATCTGAGGGGGCTGGCATAGAAAATGCTTTTGTCGAGTCGGTCGGCCGCGTAGTGGTCGCGTTCAGACTTTTGCCCTCGTCATTTTCTATATGGGAAAGGCTTAAACATGTCAGACGTTAGCACGGAAGCATCTTCTTTCACCCGCCGGCTCCTGCAGCGGGTCTTCCCGACGACCACCGATTTTTTCGCCCTACTCGCCGAACAAAGTGCTCATGTGAATGGCGCCGCCGGCCTGCTCGTCGAATACATGGGCAGCGACAGCTCCCAGGCGACCAAGAAAATCGGCGATGCCGGGCGCGAGGGCGATCGACAGAAGATTCGCAACCTGACCCTGCTGAACGAAGCTTTCTCGACGCCAATCGACCGTGAAGACCTGCATCGGGCGTTCATCAATCTCGATGAGATCATCAACAGCTGCCAATCAATCGTCGTCGAAATGGATAGCGAGCTTCTCGCCCTGAAGCCTGACAAGGCCTGCCTGGAAATGGCTGTTTACCTCAAGGCCGGGGTGGAAGCGGTGGCCGCGGGCTATGGCCGCCTGGCGAAGGAACCGCAAGCAGGCCGGGCCGACGCCGAGAAAGCCGATCAAGCGGTGAAGAGCCTGACCCGCACCCTCCGGCGCGCCCTGGCCGAATTATTTCAGGACAACGACTTCCAGAATATTTTCCGGCGCAAGGAGATCTACACCCAACTGAGCCGGGCCGGCGACCGTCTCAACATCTGTAACAGCACACTACTGGATATTGTCGTGAAGCTCTGCTGAACACCCGCCGTGTCTTGCGGAGGCGGGGAACACGAGCGTCCCGATTGCTCCTGGCCGCGTGTCGGGTGAAGGCAGGGATCGAGAATGCCCCTGCTGGTTGGCGCCCCCGCCGTGCGCTGGGGTCACTTTGTGCCCTTGCGCACAGCGCTCCCAACAATCACTCAAAGCACTGCATGCAATGGAAGCCCTGCCTATTTAGCGCTGCTGACCGCTGCCGTATAGGGGTTTTATTGCAGCCCGTGGCGGCCCCGTAGTCAACGGCCAGGAACCTGATCCTTTGCGCGAACGGCGCGGAGTTTGTCCATAGCGTGATGCATGCTTTATTGTCATGCCAAAAAAACAGTCAGCAGCGCGCCCCGTTCGCACAGCCAGGGCGTTGAGCCGCTATACTTCCGAGCACACCCGACGCAGCCTGGACAAGATCTCCAGGAATGCGTTTTATTTTTGGCCCTGCAGCAGACCAATGGTCCACAGCAGGGCGATTTCTGCCGTTATGGCGGGAGGCCTCAAGGCATGGAAATGGCATTGAATCTCAAGAACGACAAACTCGTCGGTGATTTCTGGGGCGGTTTGGCGTCGATGCTGGTCGCCCTGCCGTCGGCAATCGCTTTCGGCGTCACCATCTACGCCGCCATCGGCCCCGAGTACGCCGGCCTGGGGGCGCTGGCCGGCATTCTCGGGACCACCGCTCTTGGCCTGATCGCACCGACACTCGGTGGCACTGACCGCCTGATCACGGCACCTTGTGCGCCGGCGGCGGCGGTGTGCTCGGCCTTTGCCATTGAACTGGTACAAAACGGCGTTCCGGCGACCTTCATCGTGCTGATGTTAACCGCCCTCGGTCTGGTCTGCGGGATCGTGCAGCTGCTGCTCGGCTTTCTCGGCGTCGGCGGACTGATCAAGTACATCCCGTTTCCGGTCGTCAGTGGCTACCTCAGTGGCGTCGGCCTGATCATCATCGGCAGCCAGATCCCCAAGTTCATGGGCGTAATGGATGGCTCATCCTGGTGGCGAGTGGTGATTGCGCCCCATCTGTGGCACTGGCAAACGGCGCTGATTGGCGCGGTAACCATCGCCGTGATGCTCGGTGCGCCGCGCTTCACGCGCCTCGTGCCGGCCGCGATTCTCGGTTTGCTGGCTGGCGTGATCACCTATTTCGCGATCGCTTACACGGTCGACGACTCCTTGCTGGTCATGGAAGGCAACGCGCTGATCATTGGCCCGCTGGGTGGCACGGCTTCGAGCATGCTGAACGCGATCACCGGCCGCTGGCACGAAATAGGCGAGCTCAAGCTCAGTCAGATCGGTGCGCTGCTTGGCACGGCGCTGACCCTGGGCGTTCTGCTGTCGATCGATACGCTGAAGACCTGCGTGGTGCTCGATACCATGACCCGCAGCCGCCACGATTCGAACCGTGAACTGATCGCCCAGGGCTCCGGAAACATCGCCTCGGCCTGCGTGGGTGGCATGCCGGGCGCCGGCCAGATGGGAGCAACCCTGGTCAATCTCACAAGCGGTGGCCAGACGCGGATTTCCGGCGTCATCGAAGGGGTGCTGTCACTGATCACTTTCCTCGCCCTGGGAAGCCTCATTGCCTGGATTCCGGTCGCCTCCCTGGCGGCCATCCTGATCATCGTCGGCGTGCGCATGATCGACCGCAGCAGCCTGCATCTGCTGGACTCGCCATGGACGCGCTTCGACTTTTTCGTGGTCCTGACGGTGGTTGCCGTGGCCCTTGGCTACAGCCTGATCGCGGCGTCGGGCGTGGGCATCGTTCTGGCCATGCTGCTTTTCATCCGCGAGCAACTGAGCAGTACCGTGATCCGCAACAAGATTGACGGTGGCAGCCGCTTTTCGAAGCGCGTGCGCTTGCGTGAGGACATGGAATTGCTCGAGAAAGAGGGAAAGCAGACGGCCATTCTGGAGCTGCAGGGCAGCCTTTTCTTCGGCACCAAGGATCAGTTATATCTGGCGCTCGAACAGGAAGTCGGTACGCGTAAGTACCTGGTGCTCGACATGCGGCGCGTCCAGTCGGTGGACGTCACGGCCGTGCATCTGCTGGAGCAGATCAGGGACTCGCTGATCGAACGTGACGCTTTTCTGATCTTCTGCAGTGTCTCGAAGACGCTGCCCAATGGCCGCAACATAGGCGAGCTCTTCGAGCAGATGGCGCTGACGACGACCAGCGAGCAGGTCAAGATCTTCCCTGAACTCGACGACGCCATCGAATGGGTTGAAGACCAGATCCTGGGCAAGAATCTGCAACAGGAGGCCGATATCGGACCGCTGGAACTCGCCGATCTCGAGATTTTCAGCGACCACAAGGTCGAGACGCTGATTGACCTCGAAGCGTCCTTCGAGCGACGCTCGGTGGCCAAGCATGGCAAGGTGTACTCCTTCGGCGATCAGGGCGACGAGCTGTTCCTGATTCGCAAGGGCGCCGTTCGCATCACGCTGCCGAGTGCTGGCGAACTCCCCGGCCATCACGCCCTGACCCACGGCCGCGGCGACTTCTTCGGCGGGATGGCCTTCCTTTCCGAAAAGGCGCGCTTCAACGACGCCACCGCCGTCGAGGATACCGAACTCTTTGTGCTGCCACGTCACCAGTTGGAGAAACTGCGCGAGGAACACAAGCGGCTGGCCTTCGAGCTGATCGAGGCGGTCGCCAAAGTGCTGGCCATGCGCCTGCGCTATTCCGACAAGGAACTGATGGCCATGCAGGATTGAGGTGCAAGTCGCGCAAGCGACTGACGGAGCACCCTCCTACCCGCGGAGGATGTCGCGGGCCTGGCCATCTGGACCCTCGGCTACGCGGCGGGGTCGAAGTGGAAAGAGGAAGCCATGCCCCTCGCCGATCGCGGCAAGCAGCTTCTGGACCTGCTGAGCATCGAGGGACTGGGCCCGCCGCACGTGGCCGGGAGGGGCGGCGCTACGCCTGGGGAGAAGCCTTCGACCCCAGCCGCTGCAACAGCTTCGAAACCCATGTCCGGGGCCCCACGCCGGTGGGCGTGTTTCCCGGGCGAGATACCCCGCAAGGTCTTGCGGACATATGCGGCAACGTCTTTGAATGGACCGGCAGCCTCTACCGCGCGTATCGCTACGAGGCCGGCGATGGCCGCGAGAATCCCGACGATGGCGAAAGGCCGGCGCGTGGTGCGCGGTGGCTCGTGGTTCGACAGTCGCCGCGCACCACGCGCCGGACATCGCCGCCCGGATCGGTATCGCCTGGCTCGTCGTACTGGTTCAGGCACCACTCCCAGACGTTCCCGGCCATGTCGTGGCAACCCCAGGGGGAGGTTCCTTGCGGATAGATGCCTGCCGCCGAGGTCTGCGCGAGGTAGTGCGGTCCCTCCGCTTCCCATGTCTCGTTGATGTTGGCCTGCCCCGACTCGAATTCGCCCCAGGGGAATTCCCGGCCATCAGCGCCGCGAGCGGCCTTTTCCCATTCCTGCTCGGTCGGTAGCCGGACCTCATGGCCGAGCATCTGGCTCAGCCAGCGGCAGAAGGCCATGGCCTCGAACCACGAGGGTGAACCTTACCTCGCGCTCGCCGACAGCCAACAGGCTGGCGGCTGTCGCCCGGTGCAAGAGCTGGCTGTCGAGAAATCTGGCCGCCTCCGCCCTGGCGACTGTCGTCGCGGTATCGCCGTGCCTATCGGCGTCCCCGGCATATACATGCTTGGCTGAAAGTCAAAAGCGAAAGCAAACCGACTGGCTTTCTCGCCTCGTCAGGCCGTCGACGCCAGATTTCTACGGAAAAGCGACACCGTTAACAGCCCATGAACGGTCTGAGCAGATCGGCGGCTCGGTCGATGATGTTCATTCGACGGTGTTCTTGGTGTTCGCGCCGGGA
Organism: Candidatus Accumulibacter sp. ACC012; assembly: GCF_907163155.1. Classification (NCBI taxonomy): domain Bacteria; kingdom Pseudomonadati; phylum Pseudomonadota; class Betaproteobacteria; genus Candidatus Accumulibacter; species Candidatus Accumulibacter sp. ACC012. Next base: position 678,533 of record NZ_CAJQUC010000003.1, on the reverse strand, counting down.
AGCAAGGGGGACATGGACAGTCGTCAAGCGATGGAAATGCGATTCGGATGATAGCGCGAAACGGCAATGCCCAGGCACGGCGAGCTGGAAGGCCTCTGAGCGCCATCGACCGCATTGGCACGGTGCGTAACGCCCCGGTTCAAGCCTCCCAGAAACCAGGTATTGCGGAACCATGGCCAGCAACGGGAAGAGCATCGCCGATGCGATCGCGGCGCTGTCACCAGACCAGACCTTCGGGATGTCTCCCATGTAGCCGAGACAAGCTGGCTTTCGATGCGGTTTTGCCGCGGAGTCGCTGACCGCCGCCGACCGACGTCTGAGGTTCGCGTCGCCGTCCGCGTCAGTCAAGCCAAGGTTGAGCACCGAAAAGTCGCCGCCTCGCTACCGATACGCTCGGGTAGCGCCTGCGTCGTCCCGGTGATGGCGATCTGCGCGTTGACGTCGCGTAGGGTGATCGGCTGGACGAGCGGGTCGATCTCGCTTCCGGCGCCGTCACGCAAAAAGAACGTGACGCTGTCGCTGGCATCCGCCGAGAGCTCGCCCTCGTATGCCGATAGGTGATCTTGCCGGCCAGTATGTCGTCCTGGCTGAACACGCTGCCAACGCTGAGCGGAATTCCGTTCTTGAGCAACGTCCACTTCCCGGGCAGGGAGTCGACGCGGTCGGTGAGCTGGTCGTTCTGGTTGTCCTGATCGACGACCGGCAGCTCCGTGTGGGTGATCGTCGCCGTGCCACCTTCATTCAACACCATAGGCACGGCGGGTGTCAGCGTCGGCACGTCGTTGCGTGCGCTGACGATAAAGCTGGCGCCAAGAGTCGAGCGCTACCGACGAGTTCCATCAGAACCACCCTGCTCCCGCTTCCGGCGCCAAGGGTAGCGCCAGAGGCGTCGTTGCTCACCTACCAAGCGCCGCATCCGTGGACCGGCAGACGCCTACCGATGGTCGCCGTCGCTATCCACGACGCTGATTTCGAGCACCTCACCGTCGATCGCCTGCGAGTCGACCACCCGATGCAGGAACTGATAGGCCACCCGCCATTGCACGCGCCCGCAGAGCAGAGTCACGGTCTTGTCGTTGAGACGAATGACCTTGCCACTTCTTTCCTGCTGGTCGCGGCCGACGAAGCCGACCATCTCGCCGACAGCGACCTCATTGCGACCCAGCCCCTGGCGTGGCTGCTCGCGAATCTCGACGTCGGCACCATCGACGTTGATCGCCGCATACTCAATCAGCCAGCGCTTTTGCGTCGCAATCTCCAGGACCAGCACGCGCTTGCGACGCAGCTCGATGATTAGTCCGCTGGAGCTCGCGTTTTCCCTCGGCTCGAAATAGGAAATCGTCTGCCCGACGCGCAGCCGCGAACGAATCGAATCAAGCCACTGCGGCTGTTCGAGTACGCGGTCGATCCCCGCCCGCATCCGGTACAGCTCGAAGGCGGAAGCCTGATTGAGCGCTTTGAGCACATCGGAGAAATTCATTCTGGAGCCTCTTTGCGGGACTTGGTGGGTGGCAGTCGAAACGTCGCAGCCACTAAGGAGAGCATCGCCGCCCTGGCTGCAAACCTGCCCAGCGGCCCAGTTACCGATTGTATCGCCGCGAAAGCCTTTGCAGCGACCCCGGGCGGACAGCGAACGGCCGAAGCTTGCAACATCGCAGGTGATCCCTTCGCGCGCTTCCCGGACCTATTCCTCGGGGAATCTCACCATCAACTGCTGCACGATCCAGGTCGCCTCGGCTTCCGTAAGAAAGCGATGCCAAGGTGGCATTGCTGTCCCCGGACGACCGCCGTAGATGGTGGCCACCAGTGAGTCGACGGGCTTGTCGCGCAAGGCCTCGGGCGTCAGGGCCGGACCCAGGCCACCGTGCAAGGTCATGCCGTGGCAGGAACCGCAGTCCTGACGAACGAGGTGCACGAGTTGCTTCTGGCGTTCGGGCGTCGGTGCCTCAGGCTGAGGAGCAGCCTCGGCAAAGGCGCCGGGAGAAACCAGCAACAGGGCGAGAACAAGAACGATGGGCATGGTCGGCGAGTCGGTAGGGTTGGGCTCTGTGGCGCCTTGGCTCGCCCTCTTCCGCGCTAACGAGAAGAAGGCAGCGAGCCGGCATTTTATCCGAAGACGGCCTTGAAAACGGCTCGCACGGCGCCCGATCGCTGTCCATCGGTGACACAGCAGCGGCAGTTTGCGCGCTCGTCCCCCACGGCCCATAATGCGCGCTTGCGTCGCCGGCAAATGGCGGCGGGAATCGATAACGCGATAACGACGCGACAACAGCGGGAGACAAGCAATGGATCTTTGGACATGCCCGGCAGTGGTCACCGGGGCAGCATCGGGCCTGGGTGCGGAAACGGCGCGTTATCTCGCCGAGGCGGGAGCCAAGGTGACGGTCATCGACATCGATGCGGTCGGCGTACAAAAAGTTGCCGACGAAATCGGCGGCCTGGCCATTCCCTGCGATGTCGCCAATTCACTCGCTGCGGAGGAGGCCCTGGCGACGGCGCGCGATGCGCACGGAGCGGCGCGCGTGCTGGTGCACTGCGTCGGCCGCGGGCACTCGGAACCGACCGTGGGTGTCAATGGGCCGATGCCGCTCGAGGACTTCCGCCAACTGGTTGAAGTGAACCTGATCTCGACCTTCAACATGATGCGTCTCGCCGCCGCCGATATGGCGCGGCTGCAGCCGCGCTCAAACGGCGAACGCGGCGTCATCCTGTCGACCGCTTCGGTCGCCGCCTACGATGGGCAGAGCGGCGAAGCGGCCTATGCGGCGTCGAAAGGCGGCGTGGTGAGCATGATCCTGCCGGCGGCGCGCGAACTCGGCCCGCTGGGCATCCGCGTCGTCGGTATCGCCCCCGGGCTGTTCGGCACGCCGACACTGTTTGCCATGGAAAAGAACCTCGATTCGCGGCTGGCACACCAGATCCCGTTTCCGCATCGCTTCGGCGACCCCTCCGAGTTCGCGATGCTGGTCCTGCACGTGTTGAAAAACGTGATGATCAACGGCACCGTGCTGCGCCTCGACGGTGGTCACCACCGCTGAACACGCGCCACGGCGTAGCCAGCGATAACCGCCACCACTCATTCGTCAGCTTTGGCTGGTAAAGGATGCTTGTGAGCAAGACACTCGTATTGCACCTCGTCTCGCATGCCTCGGGAGAACTGGTCGAGTTGCTGGCGCGTAACGCCATCGCTCAGTTCGCAGGGCTGGAAGTCGAGCGCCGACTATGGAAGATGGTCCGTCACCTCGGCCAGGTGCCCGAGATTCTTGGCGAGGTGGCGCAGAGGCCGGGTTACGTCCTGCACAGCATCAGCCACGCCGACGTCCGACAGGCGCTCGAAGAGGGTTGCGGCCGTCTGCTCGTCCCCTGCCAGTTTGCCCTCGAACCGCTGATCGCGAACCTCGCCGAGTACTCCAACACGACTGTTCAGTTCCACAGCAGTTCAGGCGACGCTTTCGACGAAGACTACTACCGCCGCATCGAGGCCATGAAATATACCCTGGCCCACGATGACGGCATTGCCAGCGAAGATCTCGATGGCGCCGACGTGATCGTCGTCGGCGTCTCGCGGGCCACCAAGACACCAACCTGCATGTACCTGGCCTCACGCGGCATCAAGGCCGCCAACGTACCACTGGTGCCGTTCTCGCCGCCGCCGATGGGACTGCTGAAAGCAAATGGACCGCTGATCGTCGGGCTGACGGTGGACCCGACACGGCTGGCGCGCGTCCGCTCCGCGCGCTTGCGGTCATGGGACAACGAAGACAGCCAGTACAACGACTTCAACGCCTTGCGCAAGGAGGTGCAGGACGCCCGTCGCCTGTTCGTCGCACGCAACTGGCCGGTGATCGACGTCACTCACCGCTCGATCGAGCAAGTGTCGGCAATGATCATCGATCTGCTCAGGGCACGCGCCAGCGACGCGCCCATATAGAGCGAGGCATCGCGGGCGTTCCGATGCGCCTGTGAGAGCCTTTTCTTGCCGCCGGTCGGCCTGTCGGTCCGGCTTGCTGCCGCCAGGCTTGAAATCAGGAATCCGGCAGGGTGAGAATCCACTTGACCAGGATGCGGATGTTGTCCTTGCCGGCGCGCTTGTTGGCCGACATGTAGTCGTCACCCCAGACGCCACCACCGCCCTTATAGACTTTTTCCACCAGCACTTCCTCGACTTCCGGTTTGCCGCGATAGCGTTTTGCGACATCGCGCCAGGCGGGGCCGCGTACTTTTATCTCGACATCGTGGCAGCCCAGGCAACGACTCTCGTCGGCCAGTTCAAGCATGGCAGGGTCAACCGGCGGTGGCGCGGCGATGGCCAACTGCGAACACATGGCGGCCGATAGCAAAAAGACGGGCACTTTCATCGTTGATTCCTTGCGGCAGTTGAGGTGCTGACGATTATGCCGGCAATCGAGCCAAAAAAAAAACCGGGGGGCCATGGCCCCCCGGCTCAGAACAGACGCTCAGCAGAGATCAGTAGACGTCGTGCTGGGTGTTGTAGACGTTGAACTTGCCGGTCGGCGTGACCAGACGCTTGTCCTTGATCACTTTCTTGACCGTACGCGTCTTGTCATCAACGACGACGATTGCCGACGGCTCGGTCTTGTTGCCGGTCCAGACGGAGAACCAGACCTCGTCACCTTTTTCGTTGTACTCGCCATGCACCACGCGCTGCAGACCCTTGGTCTTGCCGAGATCGGCAGCAGCAGCGAGGTTGATAACCTGCGACTTGGCGTCCGGATTACCCAGTTCGTCGATGTTATAGACGGAGACCGAACCGGCCAGTTCAGGATCTGGGTTCAGCGGCGCATCGGACCACAGGTTCTTCGAATTCGGATGCGTCTTCACGAACAGTGAGTTGGCACCGTGGTTCTTGAGTTCCTGAACGACTTTCCAGGCTTGCTCCGGATGGCCTTTGGGATCCGTACCGATCAGGGTGATCACGTCAGCGCCAAGGTGCGACGTTGCCCAGACCGGACCATACTTCGGATGAGTGAAGTTGGCGCCACGACCCGGGTGCGGGATCTTGGCAGTGTCGACCAGAGCAGCCAGCTTGCCTTCCTTGGTGTCGACCACGGCGATCTTGTTGGACGCGTTGGCCGCAACGAGGAAGTAGCGCTTGGTCGAGTCAAAACCGCCGTCATGCAGGAACTTGGCGGAGTTGATGGTCACTTCCTTGAGGTTGGCGATGTCGGAGTAGTCAACCAGCTTGATCATGCCGGTTTCCTTGATGTTGATCACCCACTCCGGCTTGTCGTGCGAAGAGACGATCGAAGCCACCCGCGGCTCCGGGTGATACTCGCCATCGACCGTGACGCCGCGCGTCGAAACCAGCTTCAGCGGCTCGAGGGTTTCGCCATCAAGAATCGCGTACTGGGGAGGCCAGTAGGCGCCGACGACGGCGTACTTGTCCTCGTAGCCTTTGTACTTCGAGGTGTCGACCGAACGCGCTTCGTAGCCGGCCTTCATCGTGGCCACGATCTTCGGCTCTTTGTACCACATGTCGATCAGATCGTAACGGCCGTCACGGCCAATGACGTGAACGTAACGCCCGGAAGCCGAAATACGCGAGATATGCACCGCGTAACCGGTCTTGACGATACCCCAGATTTCCTTGGTATCGCCATTGATCAGGGCAACCTCACCCGAGTCACGCAGGGTCACCGCGAAGACGTTCTTGAGGTTGACGTCGTTCATCTGCTTGGTCGGGCGCTCGGCGACCGGCACAACCAGCTTCCAGCTTTCCTTCATGTCTTTCATGCCCCATTCCGGCGGCACGTCGGCCGGCATCTGGACATACTTGGCCATGTCGGCAAGCTCCTTCTTCGACAGAATGTCGTCGAAGTTGGGCATGCCGCCCTCGGTACCGTAAGTCATGATTTTTTCAAGACGCGAGGAACCGAGCTTGGTGGTGTTCTGCGGCTCGAGATTCTTACCGGTCGCCCCCTTGCGCAGCATGCCATGGCAGCCAGCGCAACGTTCGAAATAGGTCTTGCCGGAAGCCGCCTTGTCCTCGGCCGACAGCGTCGGTGCGTCGGCAGCCGGCGCGGCGGCCTTCTCGGCCTTGGCCGCAAATGCCATGTTCATCGCGAACGGCAACGCTGCCAGCATCAATACGTTACGAATTACCTTCTGCATGCTTGTTTCCTCTCCTCTTGAAATTTCTCGACTGTCGCCCGGTTAACATCCGTGTCAGACTCGGCGCAGGATGACATGCCTGTGCGGGTCCATTCCTTGACCTCCATCAAATATCAGGGATCGCAGAAAGCCTATGGTCGCGTCCGAGTTGAAAAGCAAGGCGACGGGCGCTTATGCTTGCACCTCAGCCAAAAACCGGAAAAAAAGGAATGATGCAAACACCCTCCTCGCCGTTAGTCGGAACCGTCTACATCGTCGGCAGCGGGCCCGGTGACCTCGATCTGCTCACCCTGCGCGCCGCGCGGCTGATCGGCGAAGCGGACGCCATCGTCTATGATCATCTGATTGCCGAAGGGGTCCTCGAACTGGCGCGTGCGAACGCCGAGAAGATCTACGTCGGCAAGAAAAGCTCCAATCACACCGTCCCGCAGGAGCAACTCAATCAACTGCTGGTTCGCCTCGCGCTTGCCGGTAGGAAAGTCGTCCGCCTCAAGGGGGGCGACCCCTTCATTTTTGGACGAGGCGGCGAGGAAATCGAAACTCTCGTCGAGTCCGGCATCCCTTTCGAGGTCGTTCCCGGAGTGACCGCCGCCGCCGGCTGCGCGGCCTACTGCGGCATCCCGCTGACGCATCGCGATCATGCCCAGGCGGTAGCCTTCGCGACCGGCCACCTCAAGGACGGCACGATCAATCTCGACTGGCCGGCTTTGGCCCGCCCGAAGCTGACCGTGGTCTTCTACATGGGCGTCGGCGGCCTCGCCGAAATCTGCCGCCAGATGATCGCCCACGGTCTACCGGCCAGCCACCCGGCAGCCGTCGTGCAACATGGCACGACTCGCCGGCAACGGGTGTTGACTGCCGATCTGGGAAGCCTGCCGGCGCGTGTCGAAGCGGCGGGAATCGGCTCGCCAGCACTGATCATCGTCGGTACGGTGGTTCGCCTGCACGACAAGTTGGCCTGGTTCCAGCCGCCGTCAGGCAACTCGACCTGATGCTAGCACTGGCCGCCCGGCGAGCCCTTGCCCCTCCTCGCTCAGACAACGATCGCCAGCGCCAGGAGAAGCGCGTAGACGAACTGCAAGCGGGCAGTGCTAGCCAGTATCTGGTTGAAGACCGGACCCGCGGGCGCACGCCGAAAGCGCTGCAGCAGCCGCAACGCTGGCGGCAGTAGTAGCAGCGGCAGGACTACTAGCCAGAGCCCGCGCCCCATCGCCAGCGCCAGGCAGGGCAACAACAGCAAGGGCAGCAACAGTTCCGCCGCATAGACCCATTGCGTCGCCTGCCGGCCGACGACGACGGCCAGGGTTCGCCTGCCGGCCCGCGCATCGGTCGCCAGATCGCGGTAGTTGTTGACCGTGATCACCGCCGCAGCGAACAGCCCGAGCATTGCTCCGGCCAGCAGAGCGGCCGGGCTGATCGACAAGGTCTGCAGGTAGTAGCTGCCACCCACGGCCGCCAGGCCGAAAAAGAGCACCACGAACAATTCGCCGAGCGGGGTATAGGCGATCGGCCATGGGCCGCCGGTGTAAGCCCAGGCGGCGAGCAGCGACGCCAGCCCGATGACGACGATCGGCCAACCACCGTGGTAGGCGAGATAAATGCCGAAGTTGAACGCCAGCGCCAAGGCGAGCCACGCCGCGCGCCGTACGGCGGCAGGCGGCAACCAGCCCATTGCCGTCACTCGCGGCGGCCCGAGACGATCGGGCGTATCGCTGCCGCGTTCGAAATCACCCACGTCGTTGTGCAAATTGGTGCCGATCTGGATCAGCAAGGCGGCCAGCAGAGCGACCAGCGCAGGCTGCCAGAGGAACTTGCCGGTCTGCGCCCAGGCGACGGCATGGCCAACGAGCAGCGGCGCGACGGACACCGTCAGCGTCTTGGGTCGGATGGCAAGCCACCAGGCGCCGAGAGGCGAGGGCTGCACGGCAGGTTCAAGCATTGCGCGGAGTAAGTCGTCCGGGGGTTTTGGGATTTGAGGAGTTCCGGGCTTGCCGCCCACCCCCCAGCATAAATCCAGGCGCAATTCTGGCGTAAAACAAACCGGGAAAGGTGGTTTTTTGCGGTAACATGCGCCCAAATGACCAACAAGGCAGCGCCGCAAATGCTTGAAACCAAACAAAAACCCGCATTTCTGCGGGTTATAGGTGGTGCCGAGAGGGGGAATCGAACCCCCACGATGTCACCATCGGCGGATTTTGAGTCCGCTGCGTCTACCGATTCCGCCATCTCGGCTTCGGCCCGAAGTTCGCGAGCCAGAAGAGCTGCGAATTATCGCTGATTCTCCGGCAGCCGACAAGCTACAAAATGGCCAGGCCAGCAATAAGGCACGCAGCCAGCCATCCCTAGCCTGCCCGCCGCTGGACAGCCCCCCTTAGCCCCTTAGTCCCCAAGCACTCCAAGTACGCTACACACCCATGCTCACCCTTGATGACTTTGACTTCGACCTGCCGGGCGAACTGATCGCCCAGCACCCGACTGGCGAACGCAGCGCCAGCCGACTGCTGCAACTCGGCGACGGCGCGCTTGCCGATCAGCGCTTCACAGCACTCCCGGACCTGCTGGCTGCCGGCGATCTGCTGGTGTTCAACGATACGCGCGTGATCCGCGCCCGCCTCCTCGGCCACAAGGAGAGTGGTGGCCACATTGAAGTGCTGGTCGAGCGCATCGTCGACGCTCGCCACGCGGTGGCGCAGATCCGCGCCAGCAAGTCGCCGAAAACCGGCAGTCGGATCATTCTCGAAGACGCGATCATCCTGATCGTCGACGGCCGTAGCGGCGAACAGGGCGAATTCTTCGACGTGCGCCTGGCAGACGAGCAGGCCAAGGGCGGGGCAGACGAAGGCGACCTATGGAACCTGCTCGAAAAACACGGCCGCTTGCCGCTACCGCCCTACATTACGCACCCCGCCAACGCCGACGATGAAGCTCGCTATCAGACCGTTTTCGCGCGCCACCCGGGCGCCGTCGCGGCGCCGACGGCCGGCCTGCATTTCGACGACGCGCTGCTGGCGGAACTTGCGCAGCGCGGCGTCGAAGTGGCGTACTTGACGCTGCACGTCGGCGCCGGCACCTTTCAGCCGGTGCGCGTACATCAGATCGCCGCACACCGCATGCACGCCGAGCGCTTCGAGATTCCGTCGGCAACCATCGCCGCCATCGCCCGCACCCGCGCCCGCGGCGGCCAAGTCGTCGCCGTCGGAACGACCAGTCTGCGCGCCCTCGAAGCGGCTGCACAGTGCGGTGACCTGCAGGCCGGCCCCGCCGAGACGGATATCTTCATCACCCCCGGCTACAGGTTTCGGGTGGTGGACCGTTTGATCACCAATTTTCACCTGCCGAAATCGACCCTGCTGATGCTGGTTTCGGCGTTCGCCGGCCGCGACGCCATTCGTTGCGCGTATCGACACGCGATCGCCGAACGCTACCGCTTCTTCAGCTACGGCGACGCGATGCTGCTGACCCGCCGCTCCTGACTCTGACACTTTTCACACTCACCCACTTTCACCCTCCGCCTGCCACGCACCTGCCACCCTCCATTTTCACACTCACGCGCCAATGAACACTCCCGCTCTGAACGCCGCCGCCATCGAGAAACTCGACCGCCAAGGGCTGCCGCCCGACATTCACAAGGTCGCACTGGCCAGCGCGCTGCTGTGGACTTTTCGCACCAATACCGACGTGCACCGCCTGCTTTCGCTGAGTGGGCTGCAGAATGCCGCGGGAAAGACCTTTAGCGCCAGCGAGGTCAGGGCCGCCACCCAGAAGCTCCGGGAAAGCGAGCTGCTGGTCGACGAGCCCTCGCGGGCGACTACTTTTCATCTCGTCGACGCATTGCGTACAACTCTCTATCGGCAGCTACTGGAAACCAGTCACGGTGACTCGCTGGCACGCCTGATCGCTGACGCCGACCGCTTTAACCCCGCCAGAACGGCTTACTACTGGCCCACGGCCAGTGTTCCGACGACCGTCGCCTACGTACGCGCCAAGTTTCTCTCCGGCGCAGCCAGCGAAGAGCTGTCGCACATGCGCATGATCCTGTCCCGCTCGATGGACTGGAGCGTAATCCTCGGCGAGGCCGTCCTGCAGCCTTTCGACGGACCGAGTTTCCAGCGCATCGAACCGCTCTGGCGTTCGCAGCTCGCTTGCCAGGCGACCGCCAGCGTCTGCGTCTTCTGTGCGCAGCGCTTCTTGCCGCTCGCCGATTGGGCGGTCGAGCAGCTGGCCAACGATCCCCAGGCCTTGTCCACCGACCTGCGGCTCACCCTCGGCGAACTGGCCATGCAGCGCGGCGACAGCGCCATGCTGGAAACAGCGCTGGATGGAGTTGACGAGGGCCTGAGCACGGCGATTCGTGCCGCGGCGCTGGTCATCGATGGGCAGTGGGGCGCCGGCCAGGCAACATTCGAAGCGGCGCTCAAGCTGTGCAAGAGCGAAATTGGCGGCAGCAAAAACCTCCTGCCCGGCAGCCTCGCCTGGTTCTATCCGCTTTCACTACTCGCGCAGGCGACGCCCAGGCACCTCGAACTGGCGCGCAAGTTCTGCGTCGGCGAGTCCGGCAAGCGTGCCCCCAGCCCCTACGGTGGCTGGGGGCGCTGGGTGCACGCCATCGACGTCCGCCTCGGCAGGATACCGCTCGAGCAGGCAGCGTTCAGGCCGACTCACGACCTGCAGACGCGCTGGGCACTCGACTCGCTATGGGCGGTCTTGCTCGCCGCCTGGCTGGGTCACGAGACGATCGCCGAAAACAACCCGCAGGCCGCCCTGAGCGAGTGGCGAGCGCTGATCGACACCCTCCGCCAGGCATTGAACAGCTGCCGCCTGACCGCGCTGATGCCGATGCTCGACGGCAGCCAGGCGGTACTCGAAGGACGCGATCCGCCCGAACATTTCTTCATTGCCGGTAGTGGCCAGCAATGGCAGGAGATCCTGCTGGCGCTGCAATCGCTGGGCGGCAGTCAGCCGGCCAGCGGCAACGGCGAAGCGACGCGCGTACTCTGGGAACTCGAAATCGGCGGCCAGGGTGATCTGCTCGCCATCAAGCCCTTCGAACAGAAGCGCGGCCAACGCAGCTGGGGCCGGCCGCGCCCCATGAGCCTGGCGAGGATCGCCGGCAACCAGCAGCTGGCAAGCGCGGATGCGAAAGTCGCGCGCGCCGTGCGCCTCGAACACGGCTACCGCAATCGCTACCACATCGATCTGGCGGCGGCGATTGTGGCACTGCCCGGGCACCCGTACATCGTCCTGCCAGGTGCGCCAGAGCAGTTCGTCGACCTCAGTGAAGCGGCGCCGGAACTTGAAGTAGTCCGCGAAAAGGGGCGCTTCGTGATGCGCGTCGAGCCGCCACTACGCGCACCGCTTGCGGCCACTTCCTACTTTGCGCAGGACGCCGACGAACGTCGTGAAGCGGAAGCACTGCGTCTGATCACGCTCGTCGTCGATGCTCCTCAGCGCCTGCGTCTGGTTCGTTTTTCGAGTGCGCAGCAGCAGGCTGCACAGCTCGTCTCGGGTCGTTTTTCGGTGCCCGCCGAGGCACCGAATGCGCAAAACGAACTCACCAAGACCCTGCACGCGCTGGCGCTTCATTTCCACGTTCATGCCGACTCGACCCAGGCGACGCGGCAAGTGAGCAGTGACTCCCGGCTGCGCGCCGAACTTTCACCGCTCGGGGACGATCTCTCGCTACGCCTGGTGGTCGCGCCGCTCGGTCCGGACGGACCGCGCCTACCGGCCGCGGCGGGCAGAGTACGCTTGATGGCGGTACTCGGCAGCGAAACAGTCGGCACCGAGCGCGACCTGAACGAGGAGCGCCAGCATCTGGACTCGGTACTCGACGCCCTGCCCTTTCTCGACGGCGGCGAGCGCGATGGCTGCGGCAGCGAATGGCTGATCGAAGACCCGGAGGAAGCACTGGCGGTGGTCGAAGCACTGCCGAGTTTGTCGGCGATTGCTGCGGTCGACTGGCCGAAGGGCAAGAGCGTGCGTGTACTCACCCTCGACAGCCGCCAGCTCGGCGTAAAAATCAGCCGCGAACGCGACTGGTTCCGGCTCGCCGGACAGGCGACCCTCGACGAGGGCCTGGTCCTGCAGCTGGAAACTCTGCTCAGTGCGGCCCGCGCCAAGAGCCGTTTCGTGCCCATGGGCAACGGCGTGTACGCGGCTCTGACCCGCTCGCTGAAGCAAAAACTGAGCGATCTGGCAGCGGTGCTGGAAAGCGACAAGAACGGTGGCAAGGTGCCGACCATCGCCGCCGCCTGGCTCGACGAGATTCTCGACGGCACCGAACTCGACGCCAGCAAGGACTTCCGCCAGGCCATCGACCGCCTGCGCCAGGCGCAGGCCCTGGTTCCGAAACTCCCCAGCCTGCTGCAGGCCAGCCTGCGACCGTATCAGGAAGACGGCTATCAGTGGGCGATCCGCCTGGCGACTGCTGGCGTCGGCGGCTGCCTGGCCGACGACATGGGCCTCGGCAAGACCCTGCAGGCGCTCGCCGTGCTTCTCGAACGCGCCGCTGGCGGCGCCGCATTGGTCATCGCGCCGACCTCCGTATGCGGCAACTGGCTGGCAGAAACGTTGCGCTTTGCGCCCAGCATCAACGTCCGGATCTACAGCGAGGCGAGCGACAGCGAACGCGAGGAACTGGTCACCACGGCCGGACCGCAGGACCTGCTGATCGTCTCCTACACGCTGCTGCAACTGGCCCAGGAGCGCTTCGCCGGGCGCCACTGGCACACTCTGATCGCCGACGAGGCGCAGGCCATCAAGAACGCCGCCGCCAAGCGTTCGCAGGCGGTCTTCGCCCTCGACGCCGACTTTCGTTTGGCATTGACCGGCACGCCGGTCGAAAACCGCCTCTCCGACCTCTGGTCGATCATGCGCTTCGCCAACCCCGGCCTGCTCGGCAGCAGCAGCCGCTTCGACGAGCGCTTCGCCGGCCCGATCGAACGTAACCGCGACCGCGAGGCACAGCACGTGCTCAAACGTCTGGTCGGCCCCTTCGTTCTGCGGCGCACCAAGTCGGAAGTCCTGCAAGAGCTGCCCGCGCGCACCGAGCTGATTCTGACGGTGACTCCGGAAGCGGCGGAAGCGGCACACTACGAAGCGCTGCGCCGCGAAGCCGCGAACGAAATCGACGCCAGCCTCGACACTGCGCCGCAGGCACAAGCGCGCTTCAACATCCTCGCCCAGCTGACGCGCCTGCGTCGCGCCGCCTGTGACCCACGCCTTTGCAGCCCCGAACTCGGTATCGTCGGCGCCAAGGTGCAGGCTTTCGCCGAACTCGCCGCCGAACTCGTTGCGAACGGACACAAAGCGCTTGTTTTCAGTCAGTTCGTGGATTTTCTTTCAATGTTACGCGAACAGATGGATGCGGCCGGAATCGCTTATCAGTACCTCGATGGCAGCACTCCCGCCGCCGAGCGTACGCGGCGCGTCGCCGCTTTCCAGGCCGGTGAAGGCGATCTCTTCCTGATCAGCCTCAAAGCCGGTGGCTTCGGGCTCAACCTGACCGCCGCTGATTACGTGGTCATCACCGATCCATGGTGGAACCCGGCCACTGAAGACCAGGCCATGGGTCGTGCGCATCGCATCGGCCAACTGCGGCCGGTGACCGTCTATCGCCTGGTGACCAAGGGCAGCGTCGAGGAACGCATCGTCGAATTGCACCACGAGAAACGCGCGCTGGCCGAAAGCATCCTGGAAGAAGGCGAAGCCAGCGCCCTGCCCTCTACCGAGGATCTGGTGGCGCTGATTCGCGGCGCGGGCTGATTCGCGACGCCTGGACCAAATTCGCGGCGCGGGCTGATTCGCGACGCAGGCGGTGACCACTCCCGGAAAATAGCTATTTGCCTTGACCGGAAGCGCCGATTTTTCTATCCTGCCGAGGTACGCGCGGGGCGGCGCAGCCGCCCACGTGCCCGCTCTGTGCACCAACCATACTGACATCGAAAGAAAAAAGGGATAGATCATGGCTGAAGAAACCACGACCAGCACGACCAAGAAGAAACCAGCCGCCAGCAAGTCGGCGACCAAACCAACGACATTAGCCGCTGCGGCAGCCACCAAGCCGTCCGCAGCCAAGCCACCGGTGGCGACGAAAGCCGCTCCCGCTGCGGTGAAGAAGCCGGCGGTGAAGAAGCCCGCAGCGCCTGCGGCCACCACCATCCCTGCAGCGAGCAGCCCACAGCCCGTGGCCGCTGCGCCGACCCCCGCTGCCACGCCAGGCGCAGAAAAGCCGAGCGCTGAAGAACGCTATTCCATGGTCCAGTCGGCGGCCTACTTCATTGCTGAAAATGACGGTTTTCAAGGCTCTTCGACGCAATACTGGATTGAGGCCGAACGTGATGTGGCCGCACGACTCGGGGAAATGTAAGACCCGCGTAGCGGCAAAGATCTCGCTTTACGGCCTCCGCGTCGCGGAGCGCCGCTTACTGATGAGGGGTTTGTAGCCATGCGCAAGCGAGTAATCTCCGATGTCCAGCAGGCCGGCGTTTCGCCGCACGGGGACTGGCTCAATCTCGAAGACCTGGCTGAGGTAGAAATCAGTTCGGAAGACGCGGCTCACCCCATCGAGTCTGCCCTGGTGCCAGACGGCGGCAGCGGCTGGCGTGCCGCAGTTTCGGGCAAGCAGACCATCCGCCTGCTCTTTGCACAGCCGCAGACGTTGCGCAGGATCTGGCTGTCCTTCGTCGAAACCTCGGTGCAGCGTACCCAGGAGTACGTTCTGCGCTGCTCTGCCGATGGCGGACAATCGTTCCGGGACATCGTCAGGCAGCAATGGAACTTCAGCCCGGACGGGGCCACCAGCCAGAGCGAAGACCATCGCGTCGAGCTGGCTGCGGTCAACATCCTCGAACTGATCATTACCCCCGACATCGGCGAGCAGGCGGCGTTCGCATCGCTGGCACAGCTGCGCATCGCCTGAGGGGCCGCGTTCTCGCGCGCCGGCTGGCGACCGTCGCCATGCCCGCCAGGCAGATGTACGAACAGGCACGAAAACACACGAAGATGCACGCGCGCGGACGCCGGGCGCGCCAGCTTGCTACAATGGCGGATTGACTCTGCTGCAGGCTCCCGACGATGAAACGCAACCGCTTCTCCTCCCGCAAGCGTATTTCTGCTGACGCCACCGAACTCGGCCGTCTGGCCATCGGCTTGGCCGAGTCGGGCAGCAAGCTCGAGGATTTGTTCTGGCAGAAACGTCTGGCCGAACTCGTCGACCAACTGCTGCACGATGGCGCCGAGGAGGACTTGAACGCCTCGCTGGACCGCCTCTTCGACACGCACGCGATGGCCCATGACGATCTCGCCGACATCGTCGAGTCACAGGCCGAATCGTGCATCATGCTCGATCGCGGCCAGGATTTCGACGTCCTGCTGATTGCGGTTCCGGTACTCGGCTGGTCGCGCTTCTCGATTCCCGCGACGGCGATTCCGCAGGGCCTCCTGCAGACCTTGAAGGTCCAGCTTGGGGCGCACGTGTTTGCCGCCGGTGCCCGCGTCGCGCTGGCCGATTACCTCTATAGCCCGGACCAGCTCCCGCACAGTTTTGTCGACACCTGGCAACTGCTGCAGAAACTCGGTGCAGCGGCGCTCGCCGGCTGTGATCTCAGCGTAGACGCCGCCAGCATGCCGGAAACAAACCGCTTCCTCTCCGACACCCGCTACGTGATCGGGGCGCTGGCGGTGCCGCGTGGCCTGCCCCTTTTCCGCTGGAACGAGGAAGACAAGAGCACCCGTGAGACGGCGCTCAAGGAGTGGCTGCGCCAGGGCGCCCCCTGCTTCGAACCGCTGCTGACCGGCTGTGCCTATCAACCGCTGCTCGCCGACGCCTACCATGCCGCCTGTCGCGCCGCCGACAGCGCCTCGCGCCCCTACTCGCTGAACGCCTCGGTGGCCTTCCTGCAGGCGACACTTGGTGAGTCAGCCGACAATCTGCGCGCCATCGTCGGCGGCTTTCACGACAAGCGGCTGGAAGAATACCGCATCGGCTTTGGCCCATGCGACGACGATGTCATTTACCACGGCGTGGTCTGGCCTTTGCTGGGCATTGAAGACGAAACGACCGACGTGGCTGGAGAAATCGAGGGCGTGCTGCGCAAGACCGGTCTCAAGGAAGTCACCGTCCTTGACCAGCAGTTCCCCTATGAGTTCTGCGACGACTGCGGCGCACCGCTGTATCCCAATATCGAGGGTGAGACGGTCCATGCCGAAATGCCCGAGCAGGACGACTCGCCCTCGCAGACGCTGCACTGAGCGGCGGCGGGCAAACTCTGATGACCAATAGCGATCTGCTGCAGCGCAGCCTGGCGGCCGTCTGGCACCCGTGCACCCAGATGAAACAGCATGCGGAAGGCGATAGCGCCCTGCCGATGATTCCCATCGCCAGCGGCAAGGGCGTCTGGCTGCACGATTTCGATGGCCGACGCTACCTGGACGGGATCAGCTCGTGGTGGGTCAATCTCTTCGGCCACTGTAATCCGCGCATCAACGCCGCGCTGCACGCGCAGCTCGAGCAACTCGAACACGTGCTTCTGGCCGGCTGCACGCACCAGCCGGTGGTCGAGCTTTCCGAGCGCCTGTCAGCACTTACCGGCGGCGCGCTCGGCCATTGCTTCTACGCTTCCGACGGCGCTTCGGCGACTGAAATCGCGCTCAAGATGTCATTTCATTCGTGGCGTAACCGCGGCCAGGGCGACAAACAGGAATTCCTTTGCCTGCGCGGCAGTTACCACGGTGAAACCGTCGGCGCGCTGGCGGTGACCGACGTCGCCTTGTTCAAAGACGCCTACGCACCGCTGATTCGTCCGGCGAGCACCGTGCCGACACCTGACGCACGCCTGGCGCAAGAGGGAGAGTCGGCGCTTGATGTCGCCCGCCGTGCCGCCGCGGCGCTCGAGCGCCATCTTGACGAGCATCACTCGCGCATCGCAGCCCTGATCGTCGAGCCGCTCATCCAGTGCGCCAGCGGCATGGCCATGTACGACCCCGAATACCTACGCCTGGCCCGCGCCCTCTGTGACCGCTATCAGGTGCACCTGATCTGTGACGAGATTGCCGTCGGCTGTGGCCGCAGCGGCACTTTCTTCGCCCACGAGCAGGCCGGCATCCGGCCGGACTTCCTGTGTTTGTCGAAAGGCATTTCCGGCGGCTACCTGCCGCTGTCGATGGTGCTCACCACTGACACCGTCTATGCCGCCTTCTACGACGACCGCGTCAGCCGTGGCTTTCTGCATTCGCACTCCTACACCGGCAACGCTCTGGCCTGCCGAGCCGCTCTGGCGACGCTCGACATCTTTGCCGAAGACCGGGTCATCGACACCAATCGAGCACTCAGCGCGCATCTCGGCAACTGCCTGAAGCCGCTAGCCGATCACCCGCACGTGCGTCATCTCCGCCAGTGCGGCATGATCGCTGCGTTCGACGTGCGCAGCGACGACACGCAGTTCTCCGAGCGCTTCTACCGCCAGGCGCTGGCCAGGGAAATCCTGCTGCGACCGATCGGCAACACGATTTATTTCATGCCGCCGTATGTGATCAGCCAGGAGGAGTGCGACTTTCTCGTCGCGCGCGCCATCGCCGCACTGGACGCCGCGCTGCACTCATGATCTGGGAAGAACTGCACAGCGAACTCGACGCCCTGCAGGCAGCCGGGCTCAGACGCACGCGTCGCACCCTGGACCTTCCCTGCGGTCCGCAGGCGCGCGTCGATGGGCGCTCGCTGATCAGCTTCTGCAGCAACGATTACCTGGGCCTGGCCAAGGACCCGGTGCTGATCGAGGCGGCCTGCCTCGGTGCCAGGAGCTGGGGCGTCGGCAGCGGCGCCTCGCACCTGGTCAGCGGCCACCTGACGCCGCACGCCACCCTCGAACAGAAGTTGGCCGATTTCACGGGCTTTGCCCGCGCCCTGCTCTTCTCCACCGGCTACATGGCCAATCTGGGAATCATTCCGGCGCTGGTCGGGCGCAAGGACGCGGTCTTCGCCGACCGCCTCAACCACGCTTCGCTGATCGACGCTGTGCAGCTCTCACGTGCCGACAGCCAGCGCTACCCGCACGCTGATCTGGCGGCACTCGAGCGCCTGCTCGCCGCCAGCCCGGCACCCCGCAAGCTGATCCTCAGCGATGCGGTATTCAGCATGGACGGTGATCTGGCACCCTTGCCGGGGCTGCTGGAACTCGCCGAACGCTTCGACGCCTGGCTGGTGATCGACGACGCGCATGGTTTCGGCGTCCTCGGCGCGCAAGGCCGCGGCAGTCTCGCGCATTTCCAGCTACCCGCCGCCAAACGCCTGCTGTACATGGGTACCCTCGGCAAGGCAGCGGGGGCGGCCGGCGCTTTCGTGGCTGGCGACAGGACGGTCATCGACTGGCTGGAGCAGCGCGCGCGCACCTACCTCTTCACCACGGCCGGCAGCCCGGCCACCGCCTGTGCGCTAATCGCCAGTCTGGATTTGATCGCCGACGGTGACGCCCGGCGCAGCCGGCTATGGCAGCTCATTGCGCAGTTGCGCGACGGGCTGGCCGGCACGCGCTGGCACCTGTTGCCCTCGCCGACAGCCATCCAGCCGGTGATCATCGGCGACAACCACGAGACCCTGCGCATCGCCAGCGCGCTCTACGACCGCGGCCTGTGGGTGCCGGCGATCCGGCCGCCGACGGTGGCCAAGGGAACGGCACGCCTGCGCGTATCACTGACCGCAAGCCACACTGAGGAACAGCTCGCGCAACTGGTCGACGCGCTGCGTGAGCTGGCATGAACACTGCCAGCGGCAGCGGCCCGGATCTGGCCCTGATCCACGGCTGGGGGCTGGGCAGCTGGGTCTGGCAGCCAGTGCTCGATCGCTTGTCGCGCAACTGCCGCATACACCTGATCGACTTGCCCGGCTACGGCCAAAGCGCCGCTGACGGCGATGCGCACACCAATTTCCCTGATTTTTCGGCGACGGCGCAGGCGCTGCTCGACGCGCTGCCGGAGCGGGTCACCCTGTGTGGCTGGTCACTCGGCGGCCTGCTCGCCATGCGCGCCGCGCTGCTGGCACCCGAACGAGTCTCCGGGCTGGTACTGGTCGGCAGCACGCCCAGTTTCCTGCAGCGCGCCGACTGGCCGACAGCACAAACGCCGGCACTGGTCGACCACTTTTCGGCCGGCGTCGAGGTGCAGCCACAGCAGACCCTGCAGCGTTTCGTCACCGTCCTCAGCCAGGGCGACGCCAAGGCGCGAGCAATCACCCGTATGCTCCTCGCCGGTCTGCGCGCAGCGCCCCAGCCCGACAGCAGCACACTGCGTGGTGGCCTGGAGTGGCTACGCGAGCTTGATCTGCGGCCCTCACTGCCAGGCATTGCCACGCGCAGCCTGATAATCCATGGCCGCGAGGACCCGCTCAACCCGGCCGCGGCGGCAACCTACCTGGCGGGACAACTGGCGAACGCGCAACTGGATATTTTCGACAATACCGGGCATGCCCCCTTCCTGGCCAACCCGGATCGCTTCGCGCGACTGCTGGACGACTTCTGTCATGCCCCTGTTACTACCCGCTAAGCCGCGCGTTCGTGAATCCTTCGCGCGTGCCGCCGCCTCCTACGACGACGCCGCAGTCTTGCAGCGCCAGGTCGGTGAGCGCCTGCTGGCCGATTTTTCACCGCTTCCAGAACCAGGCACGATCATCGATGCCGGCTGTGGCACGGGCCATGGTTGCCGCCTGCTACGCGCACGCTGGCCGAGCGCGCACATCACGGCGGTCGACTTCGCGACAAGCATGCTCGCCGTCGCGCGCAGCGCTGCCGATCACTGCCTGGCCGCAGACATCGAAGCGCTGCCCTGTAGCGACGAGCGCTACTCGACCTGGTGGTCCAACCTGACCGTGCAATGGTGCGATAGCGGCAAGGTGTTTGCTGAAGCGCGGCGCGTTCTGCGTCCCGGCGGACAACTGGCGCTGAGCACGCTCGGACCACAGACCTTTGCCGAACTGCGCGCGGCCTTCATCGGCATCGACCGCCACCGCCACACCCTGAGCTTCAGCGAACCAGACGCCATTGCTGCGGCGCTGACGCTTGCCGGCTTCGCCGAAGTCAGACTGCAACGCCAGACAATCAACATGCACTACCCGGATCTGAAAACCCTGCTGCGCGCGGTCAAGGAAATCGGTGCCAACTCGGTCGGTGAAGGCGCGCGCAGCGGCTTGCTCGGCCGTAGTGCCTGGCAGAGGGTACAAGCCGCCTACGAGCAATACCGCACAGCCGCCGGCCTGCCGGCGCGTTACGACGTCATTCTTGCCTACGCCAGGAAGTGAGAGAGAACATGCAAGCTGATTCCACGCAGCACAAGCCCGCCTGGTTCATCACCGGTACCGACACGGAAATTGGCAAGACCTTCGTCTCCTGCGCCCTGTTGCATGCACTGCGCCGTGCCGGCTTGAGCGCGGTAGCAATGAAACCGGTTGCTGCCGGTTTCGACGATAAGGGACGCAACGACGACGTCGACCGCCTGCTCGCTGCATCGTCGCTGCAGCCGCCGCTGGAACTGGTCAATCCTTACGGTTTCAAGGCGGCAATCGCACCGCACATTGCCGCCGAGGAGGAAGGCCGGCGCATCCAATTGCCGCACATCATGGCCACTTTTGCGCAACTGCAGGCGCTCGCCGACGCGGTGCTGGTCGAGGGTGTAGGTGGTTTCTGCGTTCCGCTGGGGCGCACATGTGACGCCGCCGATCTGGCGGCCGCACTGCAGCTACCTGTGATCCTGGTCGTCGGCATGCGCCTTGGCTGCATCAATCACGCGCTGCTCACCCAACAGGCGATCGCCGCCCGTGGTCTGACTCTCGCCGGCTGGGTAGCGAACCGCATCGACCCGGCCATGTCGCGCTTCAGCGAAAATCTGGCGGCCCTGCAAGAGCGACTCGCAGCGCCCCTGCTCGGCGTCGTCGAACACGGCACGACACCGGAAAAGGCGGCCCTGGGGCTGCGGCTGCCAGGTCACTCGGAGTAAGGGGCGAGAATCGCCCCGAATGCAAGAAAAAAAGCCCGACCGCAAAACGGTCGGGCTTTTCTGTTTTCGGAAGCGCTACATCACACAACCATCAGGCACGCTCGAAAATAACCGCGATGCCCTGGCCGCCACCGATACACATGGTGACCAGCGCGTACTTGCCACCGGTGCGCTGCAACTCGTAGATCGCCTTGGTGGCGATGAAAGCGCCCGAGCAGCCGACCGGGTGGCCGAGGGCAATGGCGCCGCCATTCGGGTTGGTCTTGACCGGGTCAAGGCCAAGCCCCTTGTTGACCGCGATGGCCTGTGCCGCAAAGGCTTCGTTGGACTCGACGACGTCCATCTGATCGAGCGTCAGGCCCGCCTTCTTGAGGACCAGCTTGCTCGCCGGGATCGGGCCTTCACCCATGATCTCGTTCGGCACACCGGCAACGGCGTAGGCAACCAGACGTGCAATCGGCTTCTGCCCGGCGGCAGCGGCGACATCGGCAGCGGCGAGCACCATGAATGCGGCGCCATCGTTGATACCCGATGCGTTGCCGGCAGTCACCGTGCCGTCCTTGATGAAAGCGGGCTTCATCTTGGCCAGCGACTCCATGCTGGTCGCCGGCTTGATGTGCTCGTCGGTATCGAAAATCACGTCGCCCTTGCGGGTCTTCATCACGATCGGCACGATCTGAGACTTGAAACGCCCCTCGGCGACGGCCGCCGCGGCGCGGCGATGCGACTCGACAGCAAGCGCATCCTGCTCGTCACGGCTGATATCCCACTTCTTGGCGAGATTCTCGGCAGTGACCCCCATGTGACCGACACCGAAGGGATCGTTGAGGGTTGCCACCATCATGTCGATCGCCTTGACGTCACCCATGCGTGCGCCCGAGCGCATCGCCGGCAGCATATAGGAACCACGCGACATGACCTCGACACCACCGCCGACGCCATAATCGGAGTCACCGAGCAAGATGTTCTGCGCGCTGCTCACGATGCCCTGCAGACCCGATGCGCACAGACGGTTAACCGCCATGGCCACTGAATCCATCGGCAGTCCGGCCTGAATCGCCGCCACCCGAGCAACATAGGCGAAGCGCGCATCGGTCGGAATGACGTTGCCAACCGCCACGTAGTTGATCTGCTGCGGATCAACACCCGAACGGACGATTGACTCTTTCATTACCGTGCCAGCCAGCTCATGCGGCTCCATGTTGGCCAGGGAACCGCCGAAAGTGCCAATGGCCGAACGGACCGCGCTTAGTACAACGACTTCTCTGCTCATGAAGAAACTCCTGTAAATAATCGATCAACCGCCTACCGGATTGGCAAGCCCAAACAACAACAGCCACAGTGGCAGTGCACGCCAAATCAGACCGACGCCACTCTCCATGAAATCCACCTCTGCTTCGTCACCGACGCCGCTGTCGGCCTGGCCGGCAGCATCGCCGCATTCGCCGAGCGGCAGGCCAAGACGCAGCCTGAGTACACCCGCAGCGCTGGCCATCAGGAACCCCACCAAATCAGCATCGGCTTTCTGCTTGGCCTGCGCTCGCCAACAGGATAACGCAGGCTCGAAATTGCCGACAATGGCGAAAGCAACAGCAGTGCCCCGCAAAGCCTAGCCAGTCAATAATAGCAAAGCTTCGCCGTGCGAAGCTTTCTAAGTCGCCGATTTCTCGATCACGGCTCCTCGCCGCGGCAACGGAAAAGAAAGCGCTCGCCCGCTCGCGGATCGCCCTCCAGGGAGCGCTGAGCGGCGGGAAAGAACGAAGCAAGCGAAAAACGACCGCTGTAGCGCGCAAATCGCATCTTCTTGCCTCTTCGCTGGCCTGCCGGGCGATCTCGATGGCCAACAAGCGAGCGCTGGGCGTCGCGCCACTCGACAAGCCGCGTGCGCGCCAGCACCAGCTTACCCATGCCAAGCGCCTGCCGAATGCCCGTATAATAGTGCGCGGACTGCCAAAATCCCATCGTCACATTGCGCACGAGGCTCAGCCCGGGAGGCTCGTGCCGATAGATTGCGTGAGCGGCATCACGTACGCCAGCCAGCTGGCGACGACGGAGTAGTCAAACGAGGACACTACCACAGGTATGGGAGGGCTTGCAGAAGCGCGGCCCTTCTCGCAAAATCGCTCCAGCGCTTCCAAAAGGCTTTTCAGGATGGAACTATCGTCTGTATTCAGCAAGACAGCGAAGGGCCAGGATGAGATATCCACCCGCGCTCATCGCTTGCCGTCACGAGTACGAGCAATGCTGATCATGATCGACGGGCAACGTACGGGACAGCAGTTGCTGGCCCTGTGCACCTCATCCGCGGAGGGCCAGCGGCACCTCGCACAATTGCTGAACGGTGGCTTCGTGCAGCAACTGTCAGCGACCACCGGCGCCCCCCTTTCGGCGGCACTGCCCGACGAGGACATCAGCCTCGCCAAGAGCTACGTCATTCGCACCTTGCACGAATTGCTGGGTAAGGATGCGCTCGTTCTGGCAGCAGAAATCGAGAAAACGGAAACCCTGGACGAACTGCGGCGCCACTTCGGTCAACTCCATCTGGCGCTCGGCATGGTCCCTGACCGGCGGAAGGTGGAGCAATTCCTCGAGAAAGTCGCCCTGGTTCTGGATTAGCGTCCAGCGACCTCAAGGGCCCGGTAGAGGGACATGATGATCCCTGCCGTAGCGCCCCAAATGAAGTAATCGCCAAAGGGCATCGCGTAGTAGTGGCGCAGCTTGCCCCGGTAGTGAAGCGAATGCCGCTGGTGATTGGCGGGATCCATCAGGAATGACAAAGGCACTTCGAAGGCTTCCGCCACCTCGAAGGCATCGAGCTGCAAATCGAAAGGTGGCGTCACCATCGCCACCACCGGCGTGACACGGAAACCCGTCGCAGTGCGGTACTCGGGTAGATAGCCAATGATTTCGACATGGGCCGACGACAAACCAATTTCCTCGCTGGTCTCGCGCAGCGCGGTATCGGCCGGCGATGGATCGCTCGCTTCGCAACGCCCCCCCGGAAAGCTGACCTGCCCCGGATGATCGCGCAAATGGGCCGTGCGCTGAGTCAGCAAAACCGTCGGCTCGCCATTACGTCGAACAATCGGAAACAGTACGGCTGCCGGCAGCAGTTCTTCGTCGCCAACGCCGTCTTCAAGAACACAGGGAGAGCTCGCAGGCTCGACAGACAAGACCTGCCGCAATTGATCCAGGTCGACGGCGTTGCCGTTGGCCTCTGTCGTAGAACCCGGCAAGACCTCAATGGCTGCCGACACGCTCGCCTTCTCGTGCACCGCCCGCATCGTTCTCTTCCTCGATTTCTGCGCGCACGGCGGCAAGGGCGTCGCGCAAAGTCTCTTCCGACAAAGCGTTTATTGTCCTTGCCACCAGATCTGCCGACTTGACGGCAGTCGGCGGCAGCGCCCGGCTGTCGAGCGAAGCGATCAGCGCTGCGGCGGCACCGACGACTTCCAGCAGCGTTTGCCGCTCGCCCATCAGAATATCGAGCTCACCGCTCAACATGCTTGCTTCGTCCTCGTGCTGACCCATCATCGACTCCTCTTAATAGCGCTTTCTGAGGGTCATCGTCTGACCGTCACGCTGCATTTCCATACGGTTCAAGAAAGTCATGCCGAGCAACACGAACGGCATGTCCTGTTGATGTACCAGTGCGTCGATACCGTGCAGGACGATCTCGCCAACACGTACACTATCCAGCTGAACACGAGAAACTCGGGCTTCGCCATTGGCCGTACTCACCATCGCCGACTGGCCCTTGCTGGCGTCAATGCCGATCCGCCGCGCGTCACTGGCACCGAGCGAGACCATCGTGGCCCCGGTATCGACCAGAAAACGAACGCTCGTTCCGTTGATGTTCCCCGTGGTCAGGAAATGGCCGTTGCCGTCAGCCGTCAATACCGCCCTGTCACCGCCCTGCGACGAAGAGCTGGACACCACGTTCTGCCCAACGCGCAGGATACGCTTCTTTCCGTCACTCTCGATGGTTGCCGTTTCACGGTCAACGGCCAGTACCCGAATGCCCTCGCTGGTTTCCGTGCCGACAGCCACCGTTCTTGGGGCGCCGCCGCCGATGGTCAGTAGTGCCTTGCCCGGAAATACGCCGGCCAAGCCGACATCAACCGCCTCGACAGCAGTACAACTGGCGGCCAGGCCGAACGCCAGAAGCGTCTCCCGGCAACGCCAGCCAACAACTTTCGTGAAGCGTTGCATGCGCATTACACCTTTTCCATCGCCAGCCATATTTAGCCAGCGGACGCCCAAGCGTCCAAGGCATTTTTCCACACTTCGCCAGCGGCGCTCGCCGTGGACCAGGGCAGCACTGCCAGGCGTGCCTGCGAGCCTCCCTCCCAACGCCAGGAAGCCCCCCGGCGATCAGCGATAGACGAGAACGGGAATGGTCGAGTGCGTGAGCACCTTGTGCGTCTCGCTGCCGAGCAACAAGGCGCTGATTCCGCGGCGGCCATGCGACGCCATGAAGATCAGGTCGCAGCCTGCTTGCGTCGCCGCATCGATGATCGCCTCGTACGGAATGTCACTGGTCAGCGACAACTTTTCAACCGGGACGCCAGCCTCCTTGCCCAAATCAACGACGAAGTCGAGAACCTGTTGTGCTTGCTGCTCGGCAAATTCATCGAATTTCTCTGGTGTCGTCGGATCGATCAGAGCCCCTTCGCCGTAGTAGCTGACAGGGTACTCCGGCTTGGCAAAGAATGCCGTAATGCGCGCGCCTGCTTCCTTGGCGAACGAAACCGCGCGCCGGGCCGTTGCCTTTGAAAGATCGGATCCATCCGCAGGAACAAGGATGTGCTTGAACATGGCGCTTCCTCCACAGTGACGTCAATTGGCAATTGACTATAGGTAACAAAGGTCACACCAATTTTGACGGAAGTCAAACGATGGGCCGGCTTTCCGCCCAGATCGATGCCCGGACACGGTCAACATCCTGGCATCGAAACAGACTTTCGGCGATACAGTCAGCCAAGAGCAAGGGAAACCGAGAACTTTTCCGCCCTATCGCCGTCCAAGCGCCGGCCAGGAAATCTGCTGCTGCGAGCCGACACCCGTCGTTGCCGGCCCCCGGGAAAATCAGCTCGTGTGCCAATGCACGACCAGTTCAAAACTATTGCAAAACTATTGTTTGATGTCGGTCAACGCTAGCGATGCCGCCGCCGCCGACAATGGCAAGCTTAACTCTACGAGGCGCCTCATGCACGAGATCAGCGAATTGATGACCAAAGATCATCGCTCTTGCGACGACTTTCTGGCGGTCGTCGAGAAGGCCGTGACCGACCAGAACTGGCAACTGGCGCAAACCGCATTTCCGCGCTTGCGAGGCGCTCTACTGAATCATTTCGAGGCCGAAGAAAGCATTCTCTTTCCGCTCTTTGAAAAGCGCACCGGCATGTACCAGGGGCCAACGCAGGTCATGCGCGGCGAGCATGTGCAGATGCGGCAGCTGTTGGCCGCGGCCGAAGCCGCCCTGGCCGAGCGCGATGTCGACGACTACAACGGCAACGCCGAGACCCTGTTGATCATGATGCAACAGCACAATGTCAAGGAAGAGAACATCCTGTATCCGATGTGTGACCAGCAATTGGCTGACCAAGTCGATGCTCTGCTGCCGGAACTGCAACAGCAACTTGCTGGCGACGTGCAAGCGCCAGCCTGATACCGATAAAGCCGATCGCCCATGAAACCCTCTATTGTTCTTGATGCCCGCGACCTGGAGCCACCGGAACCGATGGTGCGCACCATGGAAGCGCTCGACAAGCTCGCGATGTCGGAGAAACTGTTGGTACTCCTGCCGCGAGAGCCTTACCCGCTGTACAGGGCGCTCGAACTCAACGGGTTCACCTGGCAGACCAAGCGCCAAGCCGACGGCACGGTGGAAGTCCTGATCCAACATCAAGAGCCCTGATGCAGGCGCTGCTGTCGTTCGACCAGGCCCCCCCGCTTGCCGCACCGCTTCGTTTTTTTCTGACTGCACCGCTGTTTGCCATCCTCGCCGCCCTGCTCCTGCTGTGGAGTGGTCCGGATCTGTTCGCCTCACGCTGGACCGGCGCAGCCCTGGCACTGACGCACCTGATCACCGTTGGCTTCATGCTGCAGGTGATGCTCGGGGCGATGCTCCAGATTCTTCCGGTGGTCGCCGGAGCGAACATCTCGCGACCACAGCTGCTAGCCACCCTGGTTAACGCGGCAGTCGCCACTGGCGCGCTGCTCTTGGCGAGCGGCTTCCTGAGCTACCAGCCGCTGCTGTTCGAACTGGCCGCCGTATTGATCGGCGGCGGTGTCGCGCTGTTCATTGCTGGCGCTGGGCACGCCTTGTATGGCGTGCCTTCGACGAACGCGACCATTCGCGGCCTGAAGCTGTCCTTGCTCGGCTTGACGGTGACGGTCTGCCTCGGCGTGCTCCTGGCCGTGGCCATCGACGGATCGCTGGCACTGCCGCTGCTGCAGCTGACATCGATCCATCTCGGTTGGGGCTTCGTCGGCTGGAGCGTTGTCCTGCTGGCTGCCGTCGCTTTCGTGGTCGTCCCGATGTTCCAGATGACGCCAGCCTACCCGGAGTGGTTCGCAGGCCGTTTTTCGTGGACGCTGCTCGCGCTGCTGATCTTGTGGAGTGTCGCCGATAGCGCTGGCTGGCAATGGCTGTCGCCCTGGCTCGCGGCAACGGCGGTGCTCGCGGTCGCCGCTTTTGCAGCGCTGACGCTGCAGCTGCAAAGCCGCAGCAAGCGAACCCGTTTCGATGCCACGCAACACTTTTGGCGCCTGGCGATGCTGAGCACTCTCGCCGCTTGCGCGCTTTGGCTTGCGGCAAGCAGCTGGCCAACCCTGGGCGAGCGCAGCGAGTGGCCCCTGCTGTGCGGCATCCTGGCGCTGTTCGGCGGCTTCATGTCGGTAATGATCGGCATGCTCTACAAGATCGTGCCTTTTCTGGTCTGGTCACACTTGCAGAATCTCGGCCGCGGGCGAGTGCTTCCTCCGAACATGAACAAGGTCATCGCCGGGCAACAGCTCAACCGGCAGATGCGCGCGCACTTCGTCGCCCTGGCGCTACTGCTGGCAGCCGTGCTCTGGCCTGAGTGGTTCACTTATCCGGCGGGACTGGCGCTGTTGGTGGCCAATGCCTGGCTGCTGCGCAACCTGCTGGCCGCCGTCGCCTTCTACCGCCAACAGCGACTGACTATCGAAGAAACCCTGACGCTCGTTTCGGCTGCGCCTGCGGAGACCCGGTAATGACCTATCTGACGCTGAAATACCTGCATGTCGGCTGCGTCGTGCTGAGCGGTAGCGGCTTCTTCGTGCGTGGACTCTGGATGCTCGGCAAGTCGCCGCGGCTGCAGCAACCGCTGGCACGAGTCCTGCCCCACATCGTCGATACCGTCCTGCTGGCCAGTGCCGTGGCCATGGCCGTGATCAGCGCTCAATACCCCTTCGCCGTCGGCTGGCTGACCGCGAAACTGATCGGCCTGCTGATCTACATCGGCTGCGGGACGATGGCCTTGAAGCGCGGGCGCAGCGAAGGGCAGCGGGCGTTTTTCTTCGTCGCCGCGCTACTGGCCTTTGCCTACATCGTCACCGTCGCCGTCAGCCGCAGCGCGCTCGGCCCGCTGGCGTGGATCGCTTGAAACAGCAAGCAACACAAGCGTCTTCTTGCGCAGCATCAAAGGCGCTGGTGAGACATCAGTTGCTTCAAGCGTGACGTGTTGAGAATACGGATCTTTCTCTGGTGAACGGACAACAGGCCTTCGTCCTGAAAGCGCGAGAACGCGCGGCTGACGGTTTCCAGTTTGAGGCCGAGATAGCTGCCGATTTCGTCACGCGACATGCGCAGGTTGAATTCGGCCGGCGAGTAGCCACGCGCCTTGAAGCGCTGCGAAAGGTTGAGCAGGAAGGCCGCCAGGCGTTCCTCGGCGCGCATGGTGCCGAGCAACATCATCACCCCGTGATCACGAACGATCTCGCGGCTCATCACCTGGTGAAAGTGGTGCTGCAGGGTATGGATTTGCCGCGACAAACCTTCGAGATGCGAAAAGGGAATGGCGCAGACTTCGCTATCTTCGAGAGCGATGGCGTTACAGGTATGCATTTCGCTGCTGATCCCGTCCAGGCCGAGCAACTCGCCGGTCATCTGGAAGCCGGTGACCTGATCGCGACCGTCCTCGATCAGCACGTCGGTCTTGAAGAAACCGCTGCGCACCGCGTAGATCGACTCGAAGCCTTGACCCGCACGGTACAGGTAGTCGCCACGCTTGAGGCGCCTGCGCGTCGAAACCAACTCGTCGAGTTTCTTCAGTTCGTCCGCCTCGAGGCCGATAGGCAGACAGAGCTCGCGCAGGTTACAGTTCGAACAGGCGGTCTTCACCACCTCAAACGCGAGTCTCGCGGTCGCATCTCTGGTCGACATCGACATCCTTTTCACTAAACTCTGCGTTTGATCCACGTCAACCCGCTTACTTCAGGGCAATCCGATAATGCACGCAACCAACAATGAAGTGGAAACATGAACGCTGGCGCTGAAAACCTCGTGTTTGATCCGCAGATCATCCGCCGCTTCGACATCAACGGCCCCCGCTACACGTCCTACCCGACAGCGGATCGCTTCGTTGAGGCCTTTGGCCCGGATGCATACCAACTATGGCTCGGCAAGCGCAACATTGGTGCCGTCAGCCGGCAGTTGTCATTGTACTTCCACATTCCCTTCTGCAACACCATCTGTTACTACTGCGCCTGCAACAAGATCATTACCAAAGACCATGGTCGTTCAGCCAAGTACCTGAAGTATCTGGCCCGCGAACTAGCGCTGCAGAGCAGCCATCTCGAAGGGGGCGATCAGGAAGTGGCGCAACTGCACTGGGGTGGCGGTACGCCGACCTTCCTCGCGCACGATGAAATGCGCCAACTGATGGCGGCCACACGCCAGCACTTCAAGTTGATCGAAGACGGCGAATACTCGATCGAAGTCGACCCCCGCAAGGTCGATCGCGCAACCGTCGAACTACTGGCAGAATTGGGCTTCAACCGCATGAGTGTCGGCGTCCAGGATTTCGACCCGGCAGTCCAGCAGGCCGTAAATCGTGTTCAGAGCGAGGAAGAAACGCTGGCGGTAATGGACGCAGCGCGCGCCAGCGGCTTCAAGTCGATCAGTGTCGACCTGATCTACGGTCTTCCCAAACAGACGGTGATCGGCTTCAGCCGCACGCTGGACCGAGTCATTGCCGCCAGCCCGGACCGCGTATCGATCTACAACTACGCGCATTTGCCGAGCCTGTTCAAGCCGCAACGGCGCATCCTCGACGTGGATATGCCGAGCGCCGATGCACGCCTGCAGATTCTTTCCCTGGCCATCCGCAAGATGACGGAAGCCGGCTATGTCTATATCGGCATGGACCATTTCGCCAAGCCCGACGATGAACTGGCAACGGCTCAGCGGCAGGGGCGCCTGCATCGCAACTTCCAGGGCTATTCGACGCATTCGGACTGTGACCTGCTGGCCTTCGGCATCTCGTCGATCGGCAAGGTCGGACCGACCTACAGTCAGAACGTGAAGACCCTCGACGAGTACTATGACCTGCTTGACAGCGGCACCCTACCCGTCTATCGCGGGATCGAACTGAACGCCGACGACCTGCTGCGGCGGTCGATCATTCAGTCACTGATGTGTCACTTCGAGTTGTCCATCGAGTCGATTGAAATTGCTCACCTGATCGACTTCAAGAGGCATTTCGCCACCGAGCTCGAAGATCTGCACGAGATGGTCGATGCCGGACTGGTGCGCATCGACGACCGCTGGATCACCATTCTCCCGAAAGGACGGATGCTGGTACGCGCAATTTCGATGGTTTTCGACCGCTACCTGCGCGCCGACCGACAGCGTACCCGCTACTCGAAGGTGATCTGAAACCAAGGCGCAGCCGGGCGCCGAGGAGGAAGGAGTAAAATCCCGGCTCATTCAGCTCGGCGTTCGCACTCATCCCCAAGAGTCATGTCATATAGGTTCTCCCCGACATGAAGAGCATGACCGCCCCCCTCTTTCCCAACCCTTCTCCCGCGCAGGGGAGAAGGGAGATTCGTCAGGCGCAGACGCGACTTTCATGGTCATGCCAGAATCGTCTTATCTCGCCCTGCTGTTGATCGGTCTGCTCGGGGGGACGCACTGCGTCGTCATGTGCGGCGGAATCGTCAGCGCGCTGTCGATGGGCGGTCCCGCGCGCGCCTCGCTGCTCCTCGCTTACAACGCCGGACGAATCCTCAGCTACGCGGCAGCCGGCGCCGTCGCCGGTGCGCTCGGCGAAGCAAGCCTCGCCTTGTCCGGGCAGTTGCCACTACGCAGCGCCCTCTTCCTGCTTGCCAACCTGATGCTTATCGCCCTCGGCCTGTATCTCATGGGCCTGACCAGGGCGCTGGCGTTCACCGAGCGCTTCGGCCAGAAGCTGTGGCGGCATCTGCAACCACTGACCCGGCATTTCCTGCCCGCACGCAGCATGGCGCAGGCTTTTCCACTCGGCCTGCTCTGGGGCTGGTTGCCCTGTGGACTGGTCTACAGTGCGCTCGCCACAGCATTGACCAGTGGTTCCGCCGTGCACGGCGCCGGACTGATGCTCGCCTTCGGCGCTGGCACCCTGCCGAATCTGCTGCTCGCCGGCCTGCTTGCGTCACGCTTGCAGGCCTATGCACGCAATTCAAGGCTACGCCTGGCATCCGGATTGCTGATTCTCGGCTTTGGCGTCTGGGGCATGATCGGGCTGGCGCGCATGCTTATCGTGACGTCAGCATACACCCCATGATTAAGGCGACTTCTCAAACGATGAGCGAACAGAAAAAAAACTCGCCACGCCTCGACCTGCCGATCGCGGGCATGACTTGCGCGGCCTGCGCAACGCGCATCGAGAAAGTCCTCAACCGCTTGCCCGGCGTCATGGCTAGCGTCAACCTGGCCAGCGAACGCGCCCAGGTCGCCCTTTCGCCGGGCACCAGCTCGCCGCAAGAGGTCGTCGCGGCGATCGCGAAAGCGGGTTTCAGCGTCCCGCAACAGACCACAGAACTGGCCATCGAAGGAATGACTTGCGCCGCCTGCTCGACGCGCCTTGAAAAGCTCCTCAACCGGCTACCAGGGGTCGAGGCGGTCGTCAACCTGGCGACCGAGCGGGCGACGCTCCGCCATACGCCGGGCATGGTCGATCCAGCGCTGCTGCTCGCCACCGTCGAACGTGCCGGCTTTGTTGGGCGCCTCGCCGATAATCGCTGCCGCAACGAGGAGAAGGCCAAAAAAATAGCCGCCGAACAGGCTGAACTGCGCCGCTTCTGGATGGCGGCCGCGCTAACTCTGCCTTTGGCCGCGCAGATGCTGACCATGTTCGATGTGGGCGGCGGGCAAGCTCACCCGGACCTGCTGCCGCGCTGGCTGCAACTCGCACTGGCGACGCCGGTGCAGTTCTGGCTCGGCTGGCGTTTCTACGCTGGTGCGTGGAAGGCCTTGCGTGGTGGCGGGGCGAACATGGACCTGCTGGTCGCCCTGGGAACCAGCATGGCTTATGGCTTCAGCCTCTTCGTCACCGTCTCCGGCGCTGCCCATCTGCATGTCTATTTCGAAGCCTCGGCGGCCGTGATCACCCTGGTCCTGTTGGGCAAATTGCTCGAAGCACGGGCCAAGGCCAGAACCACCGACGCGATCGAAGCACTCGTCCGCCTGCAGCCGAAAACAGCACGCGTCGAACGTGACGGCAGGCTGATAGAACTCGACGCCGCGCTGCTCATCCCCGGCGATATCTTTGTCGTCCGCGCGGGCGAAAACCTGCCGGTCGATGGCGAAGTCATTGATGGTGCGTCGACGGTCAATGAAGCGATGCTCACCGGCGAGAGCATGCCGGTGGCCAAGGAGCCGGGAGCACGCGTCTTCGCGGCCACGGCCAACGGCGAGGGAATGCTGCGCTGTCGAGCCAGCGGCGTCGGGGAACACACCCTGCTCGCCGGAATCATCCGCATGGTCGCCGAAGCACAGGGCTCAAAAGCGCCCGTGCAGCGCCTCGCCGACCGCATCTCGGCAATTTTCGTACCCATCGTCTGTGCCATTGCCCTGTGCACCCTGCTTGGCTGGTGGGCGTTTGGCGGCGACTTCAGCGTCGCCCTGATCAATGCCGTGGCGGTGCTGGTGATTGCCTGTCCTTGCGCCCTCGGGCTGGCAACGCCGACGGCGATCATGGTCGCCACCGGACAGGGTGCCACGGCGGGTATCCTGATCAAAAATGCCGAAGCGCTGGAACGTGCCGAGAAAATCAGCGTGCTGGCCGTCGACAAGACCGGCACACTGACCCGTGGCGAGCCGGTGCTCACCGATCTGCTGCCGCTCGCTGTGTCGGCGGACGAAGCACTGACCCTGGCAGCCGCTCTCGAACAGGGTTCCGAACATCCCCTGGCCAAGGCCATCCTGCAGCATGCGCAAGCCAGCCAGCTGACGCTACCGGCGCTGACCCAGTTCCGCGCCCTTCCCGGTCGCGGGGTGGAGGGTCGGGTTGGCGAACGTCTGCTGCGCCTCGCTGCCCCCAGCGAGTTTGTCGCCATGAGTTTGCCGCGCGACCAGATTGCCAAGCTGCAGCGCACGGGCAAGACCGTGGTGATCCTCGCTGAACGAGGCCCGGGCGGCAGTAACGCCGAAAGCAATCAGGCAGACAGCGAGCGGGCCCTGGCGCTGCTGGCCATCGCCGACCCCTTGCGCAGCACCTCTCGCGCCGCCGTGACCCGGCTCAAAGGCATGGGTATCCGGGTGGTGATGCTGACCGGCGACCACGCTGCGACAGCAGCAGCGATCGCCAACGAAGCGGGAATCGAAGAGTTCCGGGCCGGCATACTCCCCGGCGACAAAGCCGCGGCAGTCAATACGCTGAAGTCGGGCGGCACTGTCGTCGCCATGGTCGGCGACGGAATCAACGACGCCCCGGCGCTGGCGGCGGCTGATGTCAGCTTCGCCATCGGCGCCGGATCGGACGCAGCCATCGAGGCCGCCGACGTGACGCTGGTGCGTGGGGACCTGAATGGAATTGCCGACGCCATCCTTCTTTCGCGTGCGACGCTACGGAAAATCAGGCAGAATCTCTTCTCTGCCTTCATCTACAATGTTCTCGGCATACCGCTGGCCGCACTCGGCATGCTCAATCCGGTCATTGCCGGCGCGGCGATGGCGATGAGCTCGGTTTCGGTGGTCACCAACTCGCTGCTCCTCAAGCGCTGGCATGCGGGCCGCAGCTGATGGCCGGCGGTGCCGGCAATGGAAACGGGACTGACTGCGGCGCGCGCCGGCGAGCAAGGGCGCCGACAACATGAAAGGGAAGCGAAATGGAGACCATCGCCATTGGCGTTGTCGGAATGCACTGCCAGTCCTGTGTAAAAAGCGTCAGCATGCTCCTCGAGAGCTTGCCCGGAGTTGCCCGGGTCGAGGTGTCGCTGGACGCCGGCCAGGCCAGAATCAGCTACGACCCGAAGTTGGCGAGCATCGCCGACTTCACGGCGGCGATCGATGAGGCGGGCTTCGAAAGCAGCTGAAAAGCCTCGCCGGTAGAGACCCCGGCCACACCACCACCTTGACGCCCCAGCCCCCTAGCGGACTTATCATGACCAAAAAAAAATCCCGGACCAACGCGCCCGCAACTCCGGAAAACGTCCACAGCGAGCCGCTCAAACTGACCCAGTTTGCACACGGCGGCGGCTGCGGATGCAAGATCGCTCCGAATGTACTCGAACAGATCCTCGCCAAGACCGTTCCCGCCATCGTCCCCAAGCAATTGCTGGTCGGCATCGAGACCAGTGATGACGCAGCCGTCTACCAGCTCAACACCGATCAGGCGCTGGTAGCGACCACCGATTTCTTCATGCCAATTGTCGATGACCCCTTCGATTTCGGCTGCATCGCAGCGACCAACGCCCTGTCCGACGTCTATGCCATGGGTGGCGTACCGCTGCTGGCGCTGGCCATCGTCGGCATGCCGGTCAACAAACTGCCGCTCGCGACGATCAAACGCATTCTCGAAGGGGGCGAGTCGATCTGTGCGAAGGCGGGTATTCCAATTGCCGGTGGCCACACCATCGACTCCCTCGAACCGATTTACGGTCTCGTCGCCATTGGTCTGGTGCATCCCGACAACCTCAAGCGCAACTCCGGCGCCCGCCCCGGCGACAAGCTGATTCTCGGCAAGGGATTGGGCGTTGGCTTTTACAGCGCAGCGCTCAAGAAGGGACTGCTTTCGACCAGCCACTACACAGCAATGATCGCTTCGACGACGCAGCTCAACACGCCCGGACGGGCGCTCGCCTGCCTGGCCGGCGTACATGCGATGACTGACGTCACAGGCTTCGGCCTGCTCGGTCATCTGGTGGAAATCTGCAAGGCATCGCGAGTCTCGGCAGTCATCGATTACGCGGCCTTGCCGCTATTGGCCGACGCCCTCGATTATGCCGAAAAAGGCTGCATTACCGGTGCCTCGGATCGCAACTGGGCGAGCTACGGAGACTACGTGGCCGAAGCGACGACGAAGCACCTGACTGGGCTTGAACAGGCCCTGCTGACCGATCCGCAGACCAGCGGCGGCTTGTTGATCGCCTGTGCGCCGGAAGTGGTCACCGAAGTCCTGTCGGTTTTCCTGCAGGAAGGCTTCGATCAGGCGACGGTGATCGGTGAGTTGAGCGCCGGGAAAACGCAGGTTTCCGTCCTCAAGAGCGAGACCGGGACGGGCTGAAGCCGACGCACGGACGCCAGCTACCGACCCCCTGCTTGCTTCGTCGGCTCACCCGGTTGCGAAGCTCAATCCAGGACGTGCGACACCAGGCCGTCGGCGAGTTTGGGTTCGAACCACGTCGACTTGGGCGGCATCACCTCGCCGGCATCGGCAACCGCCATCAGGTCGGCCATCTGCGTCGGATAGAGCGCAAAGGCAACCGCCATCTCGCCACTATTCACCCGTCGTTCGAGTTCGCCCAAGCCGCGCATGCCGCCAACAAAATCGATGCGCGTATCGCGGCGCAGGTCGGTGATTCCCAGCACCGGAGCAAGGATCTGCTCGGCGAGCACGGAAACGTCGACGCGCCGTACCGGATCGGCCGCCGGAAGCAAACCAGGCCGCAGTTCCAGGCGATACCAGCGAGCGCCAAGATACATGCCGCAGACGCCGCTACGCTCCGGCTTCACCGGGCTGGTCGACGGCAGAACGTGATAGCGCTCGCCAACCGCCGCCAGGAAAGCTTCCTCGCTCAAGCCATTGAGGTCGCGAGCGACACGGTTGTAGTCGAGGATGCGCATCTGTGAAGCGGGGAAGATCACCGCCAGGAAAAACTCGGCGCTAGCCGCTGCACCCGCCTGGCCTCGCCGCGCCGCGGCTACTCGCGAGGCCGCTGCCGAGCGATGATGACCGTCGGCGATATACAGCGCAGGCATGGCTTCGACGAGCGCACTGATACGCGCAACACTCTCCTCGTCGTCGATCATCCACAGGGTATGCCGGATGCCGTTGTCGCCCGTCACATCAGCGACTGGCACACTTTCGGCGGCCTCCCGGAGCAGGCGCTCAAGGGTCTCGTCGTCGCCATTGACCAGCAGCACGGGACCGGTTTGTGCATTCAGTGCTTCAATCTGCCGAACACGGTCGTCTTCCTTGTCCGGGCGGGTGAACTCATGCTTGCGGATACGGTTGCTGTCGTAGGCGGCTATCGAAGCAGCGGCCACGAGTCCTGTCTGGACATGTTCGCCCATCACCAGTCGATAGGCGTAATAGCACGCATGCGGGTCACGGCAGAGCACGCCGTCGTCGATCAGACGCTGAAAATTTTCCGCCGACTGAGCATAGACCTCGGGCGCGAAGTGATCGATCTCCGGCGGCAGGTCGATCTCGGCCTTGGACACATGCAGGAAAGACAAGGGCTTGCCGCTCGCCGCCGCGCGAGCCTCATCGCTGGAGAGGACATCATAAGGCGGCGCGGCAACTGCCGCGGCATCCTGGCGACGCGGACGGAGACCGGCAAACGGCCGAATAAGGCAATGATCAAAAGACAATGAGCTCTCCTGTGGGAGTTTGATTCTGGAAATTACGGTCGCAAATTCTCACCCTTGCGACGGCGATGTTGCCACTGCAGCCGCGATTATAGTGCTCACTCGGCTGCGCTGACAGGAGCCGCACTTGATACTGCCTGGCACAGCCAGCGCTGCTTACGGAGGGATTAACCGTAGGCCCGCCAGGGAAAAACGCGTGGGACGACTCTTCGACCCTTCAGATGCTTCGGTACAGGGCCTCGTAGCGCCTTGCCGAGTCATCCCAGGAAAAATCCTGCGCCATGCCGTGCTGCTGCAGGCGGTGCCAGGTCGCGGCGTCGCGGTAGAGCACGCAGGCCTTGCTTATCCTTGCGGCCAGCTGACGGCTGCTGGCATCGTCAAACGAGAAACCGTTGGCCGTACCTGCTTTGAGGTTTTCCACCGTCGCATCGATCACCGTATCGGCCAGGCCGCCGACTCGCCGCACCAGTGGCACGGTGCCATAGCGCAGGGCGTAGAGCTGCGTCAGGCCGCAGGGCTCGAAACGCGAAGGAACGAGCAAGATGTCGGCGGCGGCCATGATACGGTGTGACAAGGCCTCGTCGTAGCCGAGATGGACCGACACAGCGGCGGGATGAGCCGTCGCGGCGGCCCTGAAAGCGGCTTCGATGTCAGCCTCGCCGCTGCCAATGACCACCAGCTGCGCCCCCTCGGCCAACAGCGTCGGCAAGGCACCAAGGACCAGATCCATGCCCTTTTGCGAGGTCAATCGACTGATGATCGCGAACAGCGGCGCCTTGGCACGGGGAACGAAATTGAGATCTTTTTGCAGCCTGAGCTTGCAGATCAGCTTGCCGCGCAGGCGTTCGGGACGGTAGTTCATGCTCAGGGCGGGGTTGCTGCTGGCGTCCCAGACGGAATAGTCAACACCATTGAGGATGCCAGAAAGATCGTCGCCCCGACCACGCAGTACGCCGTCCAGCCCCCAGCCGAATTCCTGCGTGCAGATTTCCCGCGCATAGGTCGGGCTGACGGCGTTGACCCGTTTCGCATGCACCAGCGCAGCCTTCATGAACGACAACTGTCCGTGAAACTCGATGCCACTCTGATTGGCACCAGAAATCTGCAAACCCAGGTCGTGGTGGTAGTCGAGAGGGAAAAGGCCGCGGAAGGAGAGATTGTGGATGGTGAACACGGTGGCTGTGGACAGGGCCGGATTCTGCGCGATATAGGCGGGCGCCAGTCCAGCGTGCCAATCGTGCGCGTGCACGACTTCGGGCTGCCAGTATTGATCAAGCTCTCCGGCAGCGAGGTGTGCCGCAACCCAGCCGAGGAGCGCAAAGCGGCGATGGTTGTCGCGCCAGTCGCAAGCGTCCGGGCCAAGGTAAGGATTACCGTCGCGCCGGTAAAGAAAAGGCGCGTCGATGATGTAAGCCAGCAAGCCGCTGTCGGGCAGGCGGCCAAGGCGCAGGGTAATGAGCGCAGCGCCAAAGGCCGGACCGATGTGAATCACTCGCTCGAGATCGGTCACGCCCTTGAGCATCGCCGGCATCCCTGGCAACAGGATGCGAACGTCGAGTCCGCGCGCGGCCAGGGCAGCCGGCAAGGCGGCCACGACGTCAGCGAGGCCGCCGGTCTTGACCAGCGGGTAGATCTCCGCGGCAACGTGCAGAATGCGCACGGACTATCGAGCCTGCCGCGTCAGGTGAGTCGCTCGATCATTTTCTGCGTAATCAGCGTAACGCCGTTCTCGGTATGCCGGAAACGACGCGCATCGTCTTCCGGGTCTTCGCCAACGACCATGCCCGGCGGAATCTGACAGCCACTGTCCACGACGCAGCGACTCAGACGAGCTCGCGACCCGATGACCGTACCGGGAAGCAGGACCGACAGGTTCACCCTGGCGTAGGAATGGACGCGAGAACTGGAAAACAACAGCGAACGATTGATTTCGCCAGAAACGATACAGCCGCCGGAAACCGTGGACTCGATGGCCGTGCCGCGCCGGTCGAGATGGTTATGGACGAATTTGGCCGGTGGCAACTGCTCTTGATAGGTCCACACCGGCCAGTTGCTGTCATAGAGATTCAGCGCCGGTACCGTGCCAGTCAGATCGATGTTGGCGTCCCAGTAGGCATCAATCGTCCCCGCGTCACGCCAGTAGTGCTCCCTGAAGGGTTCATCGGGAGCCATGACACAGCTGCGCGAAAACGAGTGTGCGACCGCGCAGCGGTTGGCCACGGCGCGTGGAATGATGTCCTTGCCGAAGTCGTGATTGGAGGTCTCGTCGGCAATATCACGGGCCAGTTCGGCATACAGGTACTTGGCATTGAAGACGTAGACGCCCATGCTGCACAAGGACATCTCCGGATTGCCCGGCATCGCCGGTGGATCGGCCGGCTTCTCGATGAAGTCGGTAATCATGCCGTTCTCATCGACGTCGACGATACCGAAACCACTGGCTTCCTTGCGCGGCACCTCGATGCAGGCGACGGTGCATTCGGCACCGCTCTCGACGTGATCGACAAGCATAATGCCGTAGTTCATCTTGTAGACATGGTCGCCGGCCAGGATCACGACGTACTCGGGCGCCGGATTATAGGTTTCGAGGATGTCGATGTTCTGGTAAACGGCGTCGGCCGTGCCACGATACCAGGACTCCTCGTCAATCCGCTGTTGCGCCGGCAACAGGTCGACGAACTCGT
This sequence comes from Candidatus Accumulibacter sp. ACC012, assembly GCF_907163155.1. Lineage (NCBI taxonomy): Bacteria > Pseudomonadati > Pseudomonadota > Betaproteobacteria > Candidatus Accumulibacter > Candidatus Accumulibacter sp. ACC012. The sequence goes on along the minus strand of NZ_CAJQUC010000003.1, from coordinate 638,693 downwards.
TGACTTCGCCGTGCAGGAAACTCCAGCCGCGCTGCAGGTGACGCAAAAGGCTGTGTGATTTGTACTGGGTCACCACGCCAACGCGTCGAAACTGCGAATTGACGCAGTTCGACAAGGCGAAATCGATGATCCGGAACTTGCCGCCAAAGTGCACCGCCGGTTTGGCGCGGCGATCAGTGAGTTCGTGCAAGCGACTGCCGCGCCCGCCAGCGAGCACCAAGGCGATCGCCTTGCGCGACAACTGGAATGTTCTCCTTTCAACCATTTTCTCTACCCCTTTTCATACTGCATTCACTGCATTTGGTGGCCAATAGCCATCACCCTTTCTAGCTGATCACGTCCGGGCCTTTTCTCCCGGTGATCACGGCAATCTGTGCGACCGTCTCGGCAAGTTGCACGAGCGGGGCGAGCGCCTCCTGCGTCGGCACCTCGTGGAGACTTGGGTCGGCCACGAAACGTTCGAGATAGACGCGCAACGTCGCCCCTTCCGTACCCGTGCCGGAGAGCCGGAAAACCACCCGCGAGCCGTCGTCGAGCATGATGCGGATGCCCTGGCGTTCAGAGCGTGAGCCATCGACCGGGTCGGTATAGGCAAAATCATCGGCGGCCTCGATACGCAGTTCATTGCACAGCGAGCCCGCCAGTTGCGGCAGGCGCGCGCGCAAGCCATCCATCAGGCGATCGGCCGCGGCGGTCTCGATGCCCTCGTAGTCGTGGCGCGAGTAGACGTTGCGCCCGAAACGCTGCCAGTGCTCACGCACGATGACATCGGCCGGCATATCGCGCACCGCCAGAATGTTGAGCCAATAGAGCACCGCCCACAGGCCATCCTTCTCGCGCACGTGACTGGAACCGGTGCCCGCGCTCTCTTCGCCGCAGATGGTGGCCTTGCCGGCATCGAGTAGCGAACCGAAGTATTTCCAGCCGGTCGGTGTTTCGTAACAGGGAATACCCAGGGCTTTGGCAACGCGGTCCACGGCACAACTGGTCGGCATCGAGCGCGCCACGCCCGCCAGGCCGGCCGCGTAAGCGGGTACCAGCGCATGGTTCGCGGCGATCACTGCCAGACTGTCACTCGGACTGACGACGAAACCGCGACCGACGATCATGTTGCGATCACCATCGCCGTCCGAGGCCGCACCGAAGGACAGACCCGAGCGGCTGTCGGCCAGCGCAGCGACCAGTTCGGCCGCATAGACGGGGTTCGGATCGGGATGGCCGCCGCCAAAATCCGGCAGCGGCGTGCCGTTCACCACCGTACCCGCTGGAGCGCCGAGACGGTCTTCGAGAATGGCCTTCGCGTAGGGGCCGTTGACCGCGTGCATGGCGTCGAAACGCATGCGGAAATCCGGACGTGCAAGTAGAGCAGCGATGCGATCGAAGTCAAACAGGGACTCCAGGAGTTCGGCATGATCGGCGACCGGATCGATGATGCTGACGGCCATGTCGCCCACTTGAAACTCGCCCAGCTGCCCGAGGTCGATATCTGCCGCCTCGATAATGCGATAGGCACTGATCTCCTGCGTGCGCTGATACACCGCGTCGGTAAAAGTTTCGTTCGCCGGTCCGCCATTGCCGAGGTTGTACTTGATGCCGAAGTCGCCATCGGGACCACCCGGGTTGTGACTTGCGGACAGGATAAGGCCACCAAAGGCCTGCCATTTGCGGATCACGGCGCTGGCTGCCGGAGTGGACAGAATACCGTCACGACCGACCATGGCGCGGCCAAAGCCGGCCGCTGCCGCCATGCGTAGAATGGTCTGAATAGCGACATCGTTGTAATAGCGGCCGTCGCCACCAACGACCAGCGTTTTGCCTTGCTGGCCGCTCAAGCTGTCGAAAATGGCCTGCACGAAATTCTCGAGATACCGCTCTTGCTGAAATACCGTCACTTTCTTGCGCAGCCCGGATGTCCCCGGCTTCTGGCCCGAGAACGGCGTGCTGGGAACGCTGATCACCTTCGTAGTCATGTCATGCCTCATGGCAAATTGAGCGCCCCGGCCGGCGACCGGAGCAAAATCGGTTCAGGCAATATGCTGCCGGGTGAAGGCCAGCAGCCCTTGCGTCGATGCATCGAGTTTTTTCGCCAGCTGTTCATCGCTCAGCGCAGGCAGAATGCTGTTGGCCACCGCCTTGCCAAGCTCGACACCCCACTGGTCGAAGGAATTGAGTCCCCAGATAGCGCCCTGCACGAATACCTTGTGTTCGTAAAGTGCCACCAGGGCACCGAGCGTTTGCGGGTCAAGCCGCGACATAAGCAGCGTGGACGACGGCTGATTGCCGGCAAAGACCTTGTGCGGCAGGAGTTCCGCGAGTTTCTCGGGCGACAGGGTGCCACTCAGCTCACTGCGTGCCTCATCCTCGGTCTTGCCGAACGCCAGGGCCGCGCTCTGTGCGAAGCAGTTGGCGAGCAGCGCCTCCTGATGTCCTGGCAAGGGGTAGTCCGAGCGCACGGCGGCGATGAAATCGCAGGGTACCAATCGTCCACCCTGGTGGAGAAGCTGGAAGAACGCGTGCTGGCCGTTGTTGCCGAGCTCCCCCCAGACGATGGGATTCGAAGCATGCGCGAGCGGCTGGCCATCAATCCCGACGGACTTGCCGTTGCTCTCCATTTCGAGTTGCTGCAGGAAGGACGGGAAGTAGCGCAGTGACTCGTTGTAGGGCAACACGGCGTTGGTCGTCGCGCCCAGGAAGTTGGTGTTCCAGATCCCGATCAAGGCCATCACCACAGGCAGGTTGCGCTCGCAGGGCGTGCTGCGGAAATGCTCGTCCATGCGCTCGGCGCCGGCCAGCAGCTCGTCATAGGCCTGCGGACCGATGGCGATCATCAAGGCCAGGCCAACTGCCGACCACAGCGAAAAACGGCCACCGACCCAGTCCCAGAGAGGAAAGACCGAGCCCTCGTTGATCCCGAAGTCGACCGCCCGCTCGGGTTTGGCCGTCAAGGCCGCAAAATGCAGGGCAACGGCGGCGGCATCACCGAGGTTGGCGACCAGCCAGCTGCGCGCGGTTTGCGCATTGAGCATCGTTTCCTGAGTGGTGAAGGTCTTGCTGGCAAGCAGGAAAAGCGTCGTGCGCGGGTCAAGCGTTTGCAGGAGCGGCGCCAGCTGGGCGCTATCGAGGTTGGAGACATAATGCACCGCAAGTGCCGGATGCGAAATTGAACGCAGGGCGTAAGCGAGCATTTTCGGTCCGAGGTCAGAGCCCCCGATGCCGATATTGACGACCGTACGAATCGGCATGCCGGTAAAGCCAAGCGCCTGGCCAGCACGAATACGCTCGGCGAAGGCGGCCATGCGCTGGCGCGTCGGCAAGACCTCGGCCATGACGTCGAAGTCGGCACTGGGAAACGGCGCGTCCGATCGCCGCAAGGCGACGTGCAGCACCGAGCGATCTTCGCTGACATTGATCTTCTCGCCGCTGAACATTCGTGCCGTTGCCTCGGCAAGTCCAACTTCCTTGGTCAGCTCGACCAGCAGGGGTAGCGTCGCCGAATCCATGCGCTGCTTCGAGAAATCATAAAGGATGTCAGCAAAGCTTAGCGAGAGTGCAGCGACGCGATCCGGGTTGCTGGCGAAGAGTTGTCTGAGATGCACCGGCGAGAGCGATTGCCGGTGCGCTTCAAGGGCCTTCCAGGCAGCTGAAGAGGTAATGTTCATGGTCGGTACGGGCTCATCAAGAAGTGGTCAGGCCATCTACAAATGGCCGATTAAAAGGGGCCTGCAATCAAATATGACAACATATGCTGTTCCGCTTATCAGCTTGCCAGAATGCTCGAAAGAACGCAAAAAAGAATGCGCGGCGAGAGCTTCGAAAGCGACTTCCAGGGGCACTCCACAGGAGCGTTTCCGGGAAGTCTCGCAAGGCATATTCGATCGTAGTGGAGCGTCATTCCGCAGGCCGGCGACGACAAGCCGCGAGCAGCTCAAGGCCTCAGGCAATACGCTCCCGTAGTCTGGCGGCGAAAGGCTTGTCTTCGTCGGTGATATGACGCTCGAACCAGTATTCCGCATAACGCAGGAAGGAGTGAACATCCTGCAAACCGTCATGCACGGCGGCGAGTGCCTTGCGTAGCATACGCAGGTTCTCGTCATGGGCGCTGGCATGATCGGCAAAGTCGACGCCGAGTTGGCGCGCAAGGCGCTCCTCGCTGGCGAAGTGCCACTCCAGATAGTCGAGCAGGCTGTGAAACTCGTCGAGGGATACGGGTCCGCTGCCAAAGGATGAGTTCTTGAGGGACTCGATACGGCGAAAGATCTCCTCGTGCTGGACATCGATTTCGGGCAGATCGATCAGAAGTGCCGTCGGTAACAAGCCAGTAAGGGGGTACTCCATGCTCAGGCTCCGCGAGTGGACGGTCGATTGCAAGAATAATCACAGTATAAAAAGGGTGATCGAAAAGCACCAGTTAAATCGCGCGTTTTCAGGCAAACACGCCGTGCAGAAACCACCCTGCCCGGCAACGAAAAATCCATAGCCACTCGTTTCGCATCGAAATGGCAACAAAGTAGTCGCGACGCACATCGCCAAGCGCAGCAGGCTCGCTGGCATCCCACCAGCCACTTTCGATACGCTCCGGCCCGGCAAGCAGGCGCAAGGAGCCTCCACACTGCGGCCGACCGGCCATTTCGCGCAAGGCCAGGGGTCTGGCCAGAAGCCACAAGGGACGGGGGCCAGACGCTTTCTCCGATAGATCTGGAGCAGCAGACAACTTCGCTGCCGTTTTCTCTCCGGCCGGCAGAGCAGGCTTGACTGGTCGCGAGGCGTTTTCCGGGCGGTGCTCGTCCACCGCCGCAAGCGCATGCACGCTAGCGCTGCCAAGACGCGCCTGCAGGCGCTCGACCAAGGCGGCCAACGACTCACCGCCAGCGCCCTCGCCGCGCTCGCCGAAAAGGCTGTTTGTACGTCCGGGTAGTGCCTCCGGCGCCTCGGCTCGCAAGCTGATCGACTCGACAGCGGCGGTCAGTTGGAGTCGTTGCAGGCGCTCGATAAGTAGCCGGGAGATGCGTTCGCGGTCGCGCGTGGCAGTGCTCAAGCCGAGGCTCAGAACAGTGCTCGATCGCCGCCTCGCAGAGTGCTCGTGCGCAAACTCGAAATGGCATTCACTGACCCCCTCAGCACGTGCCGCAAGCCAACCACATAAACTGGCGATCAAGCGACCCCCGGCAAAACCGAGAGCAAGCGCATTGTCTGTCCGCGTCGGCAGTTCCAGTCGCTCGGCAAAACGCTCCGGAAAAACAAAGCGCGCCCGCGGATCCGGCAAATCGCCGAGCGCACGCGCCAGATCAGCGACAAAACCGGCACCGAGTCGGCGTGCCAGGCCTGCGCGCGGCAGAGCCAGCACATCAGCGAGCAGGCGCGCACCAAAACTGCCGAGGCGAGCCTGGTTTTGCGGCGAGAAGTCGAGAGCCGCCAGCGGCAGTCTGCCAAGGCGCAGCGGCAATTCGCCGATGTCGAGACAGGGCTCATGGTCACCGGCAAGCGCCAGCCACTGCGCAGCGAGCGGCGTCGGCGCCAGTGCCGCTTGCGGAGCAAAGCCCTGCTCGGCGCAGCCACTGACAACGCCTTCGAAGAGCGCCGTGGCGCCGCCGAAAAGACGCAAGGATCCTGCCACTTCCAGCAGCAGTGTCTGGGGGGGAAGGCAGCAGATTTCCGAGGTGAAGCCGCCTGCCCAGCAGGCGAGCCGGGTCAAGGCTTGCTGCTCACGCGCGAAGTCACGCTGCTGCACAGCCAGCGTGGGCACAAAAGCCCACGCCTCGGCCAAGCGCAACCCAGGCAGTACGCCAGCCAAAGTCGCCGCCTGGTCGGCGACGACAATACGTTCACGGCCGACGATGGCTTTAGGCGACGGCAGGCTGGGAAAGACTTCGAGCGGCAGGCGTGACAGGTACAGGGCAAGCCAGAGCATGATGCCGGCACAGCGGGCGTTGAATGCTAATCGGCAGGGACGCTGACAGCGCACCGCCACGGCGTTTGAGAAGACGAACGATCAGCTTCTCCCCCTCGCCTTCGAGCGCCAGCCGCAGCGGCGCCGGCGAGGATTGGCTGGCACAGGCTGCCGGACGAAAAACGAACAGAAGTGTGCGACTACTCTCGGCAGCAAGCTGCAGCCGACGCAGTGTGCTGCTCTGAACTTCCGGTAGCCAGGCGACCACTGCGCCAACACCATCGGTAGCGAGTGAGCGTTCGCAGACCCAGGCAGTGTCCCGACCGGGCGCGCTGGCCACCAGCAGACGCGACAAATCAATACCGGATTCATGCAGTGCTGGCGCATGCAGCGGATGCGGCGAGGCGACACAAACGAGCCAGGCAAGTTCGTCGCTCGACAGTCGCGCCAGCGCTGGCAGTAGCAAACTCAGTTCGCCAATGCCCCGACGCAAGGGCAGAATTTCGGTCAAGCCGCCACGCGGCCAGCCGCCGCCGGGCAGCTCGCGGTCAAGTTCGGCAAAGCCCGTCGGCACACCGGGTAAGGGTGTTCTGGCCAGCGTATCGCCGCGCCAGACATCCGGGCGATCAAGAACATGCGCAAGCGTCAGCGATGAAGGCATGGCGGGGCTCGAAGGTATGAAAGACTGGGAGAGGCCAACGGGCTCTCACATCGTTTCGCTGCCGCGGATCACGCCGACAGCGATGCCTTCGATAGCCAGTGTTTGCGCTTCAGAATCGACGACGATCGGTTCGAAATCGGGGTTTTCGGCGATCAGCTCGACCGTCCCTCCCTGCTGGCGAAAACGCTTGACCGTCACCTCGTCATCGAGCCGAGCAACGACAATCTGGCCGTTGCGCGCTTCGCTGCTGCGGTGCACGGCGAGCAGATCCCCGTCCAGAATGCCGGCGTTGATCATCGACAGGCCGCGCACGCGCAAGAGAAAGTCGGCACGCGGCTTGAACAGACTGGGATCGACCGTATAACGGCGCTGTACGTTTTCCACCGCCAGAATCGGACTACCGGCAGCAACGCTGCCGATCAGCGGCAAACCGAGCTGTTCGACCAGGCGAATGCCGCGCGCCGAACCTGGTTCGAGAATGATGATGCCTTTCTTGGCCAGCGCCTTGAGGTGCTCCTCAGCGGCATTGTGCGAGGCGAATCCGAAGGCGTTGGCGATTTCGGCCCGGGTCGGGGGCGCACCAAGAATCTCCAGCGTGTTACGGATGAAGTCGAGAATTTCCTGTTGTCGCGGGGTAAGCGATGCACCTCTGGCCATGGTCATGAGCTCCTGTCGTCAAGACTGTAGTTTTATACAGCTTTCGGCAAAAAGGCAAGCCCCAAAAACCCGACAAGGAAAATTTTTGCCGAGCACTTGCCCGAGCTCTGGCGCACGCAGAAGCCCCGTGCAGCAATGATCCATCAAGCAGTACTAGCAGGTTGGCTACTCCAGAATCAACAGACTACCGAGGCCAAGCATCGTCATGCTGATCATTGAGTCGAGGATGCGCCAGGAGAGGGGTTTGGCGAACAGCGGGGCCAGAAAACGCGCCCCGTAACCGAGCGCAAAGAACCAAACAAAGCTCGCACCAACAGCTCCCGCGCCAAAACTCCAGCGTCCTTCTTCTCTCTGGCTGGCCAGCGAGCCGAGAAGAATCACCGTATCCAGATAGACATGCGGATTCAGAAAGGTAAAGCCGAGACAGGTGGCCATGGCAACACCAAGCGGTAAGCGGGTCCCGGCGTCGAGGATCAGTTGTTCTGGTTTGCAGGCACGCCGCGCCGACAGCAGTCCGTAAACGAGCAAGAATGCCGCACCGCCGTAGCGAGCGATGCTGAGGAACGCTGGCTGGCTTTCGATCGCCACCCCCAATCCAGCAATGCCGGCCACGATCAGCAGGGCGTCGGCGCTGGCGCAGAAAAGCACCAGTGGCAGGACGTGTTCGCGTCGGAGACCCTGGCGAAGCAGGTAGGAGTTCTGAGCACCAATGGCGACGATGAGGACAGCACCGGACAGGAATCCGGCAATCAGGTCAGTGGGCATGATTTGTCAGTGAAGTTGGTCAAGGCATCAGCTTATGGTTCGTCACGAAGCAAATACAGTTAAACTTATTAACCATTCATTAGATTTGTTAACTTATGAAGATCGACAATGCGCAATTGGCTGCCTTCGCCGAAACCCTCCGCGAAGGTAGTTTCGACTTGGCTGCGCGGAAATTGAACGTGACCCCATCGGCAATCAGTCAGCGGATCAAGTTGCTGGAGGAGCGCATGGGGCAGGTCCTGATCCAGCGCTCCACGCCCTGCCAGGCGACAGCCGCCGGACGCCCCCTGCTACGCTACGCGGAAGAACTTGCCCTGCTGGAATCCGAGGCGCTCTCGGCACTGGGCGTGGTCGATGCCGGCGCCGGAGCCCCATCCAGCGTGCGCATCCCGATGGTGATCAACGCCGATTCTCTCGATAGCTGGTTCCTGGAGGTGTTCGATGATCTGGCCACCAGCACGGCCATTACGCTTGATCTCCGGGTCGAAGATCAGGATCACTCGCTGCTCTTGCTGCGCGAAGGCACGGTGATGGCGGGTGTCAGCGCCAGCCCCAAACCGATTCAGGGTTGCCGGGTCGAAGCGCTCGGCGTGATGCGCTATCTGGCTCTGGCCTCACCGTCATATGTCGAGCAGCACTTCTCCGCGGGAGTCAATGCCGAGTCGCTGAACGCTGCACCGATGTTGATGTTCAACAAGAAGGATGCCCTGCAACAGGCTTTTCTGGCGCAGCTGACCGATGCCGTCATCAAGCCGCCGACGCACTACCTACCGACCACCCGATCTTTTGGCGAAGCGGTGTTGCGCGGCATGACCTGGGGAATGATCCCGGAACAACTGGCCGAGGCGCAGCTGCAAGCGGGGCAACTGATCGAGCTCGCTGCGCCGCGTTGCCTGGACGTTCCACTGTTCTGGCATCGCTGGCGGATTACTTCGTCGGCGCTAGAGTCGCTAAGCCGACTGGTGCATAAGGCGGCAGGAAAGGCGCTACGCCAAGCACAAGCCAGCTAGCGTAGCGTAGCGTAGCGTGAGGCCCAGCCGGCGGTGGTCGCACGGACAACCTGCGCAGTGGGCTGGTGACTTACTTACCAACCCCACAAAAGGCGTTTCGCCACCCAGCCCTTGACGCCATCGGAGCGTTCGACCTGCACCCAATCGCTCTTGGCGGCACGGGTGCGCAGCAGATCGTAACGTTCGGACTTGCCGACGATGCGATAACGGGTGCCCGGGCCGCTGCGCATATTGGCCACCGACGCCTTGACGATATAGTGTGGCTCGCGGTTGGTGAGTGCCTTTGCCACCCATCCCTTGTCGTTTTCGAAGTCCCGTACCTGCAGCCAACTGCCCTTGCGCTTGAGCACCTGCAACGGGTATCCACGCTGGAGTTCCCACATGACTTCGGATCGAGTGCTGGGCGCCGAACGCATGTTCACGATCGAGCCCTTAATGCTGACCATGTCGCGAGCCAGCGCGGGGGACTGAACAAGTGCCATGCAGCAGGCTATTGAGAAGAAACGTATTGCAGCGTGCTTCAAAACCATGCAGTAAAACCTCCTGTGTTGTGGTGACTAGCGTGGCAGTCGGACGCGGACCCGGCGCGCAGCAGCAAGAAGCACCTGGCGACGGAAGGGGTGGCAAGGCTTGTCGAATGATCTCACGATCAAGACAAGCCGAATTGGCGTGAATAGGCGCGAATAGGCGCGAACAGGCGATTGTCGTCGCCCTGCTGCGTGGCGCCAAGCCGAATGGCGCGCCTGCACCTGCCAGATCCGGAGGCGGGTCCGGGGATGTTGCGGAGCATTTATCGCGCATGAAGGACAGGAAACTCAGCGCTAGCGAGGACAGTATATGAGCACCCAGCAAGCGGCGTCAATCGCGAAGCCCTGGCACCGCTCACTCAGGTGCGCGCTGGCAGCACCCAGTTCGCACGCGGGTAGTGGCAGGTGTAGCCGTTTGGCACGTGCTCCAGATAATCCTGATGATCGGGCTCCGCCTCCCAGAAATCGCCGACCGCTTCGAGTTCCGTGACCACTTTGCCCGGCCATAGGCCCGAGGCGTTTACGTCGGCGATGGTGTCAAGGGCGACTTGCTTCTGCGCCTCGTCAACATAATAGATTGCCGAGCGGTAAGATGAACCTCGGTCATTACCTTGGCGGTTTCTGGTTGTCGGATCGTGGATCTGGAAAAAAACTTCCAGAATGCGGCGATACGAAATCCGTTCCGGATCGAACAGGATCTCGATGCCTTCCGCATGCGTGCCGTGGTTGCGATAAGTGGCGTTGGGAACATCGCCGCCGGTATAACCCACCCGGGTGGCCGCAACCCCCGGCAGCTTACGAATCAGGTCTTGCATACCCCAAAAACAACCGCCCGCCAGAACAGCGCGTTCCTTGGCCATTACTTGTCCTCCACTTGATCAAGGTACTCGCCATAGCCCGCAGCTTCCATGTCATGGCGATGAATGAAGCGCAGCGAAGCCGAGTTTATGCAGTAGCGCAGACCACCACGATCCCTGGGGCCGTCCGTAAACACGTGCCCCAGGTGGCTGTCGCCATGAACGGAGCGGACTTCGGTGCGCAGCATGCCATGGCCGGCATCCCTCAGCTCATTGATATGCGCGGGCTCGATGGGTCGGGCAAAGCTGGGCCAGCCACAACCTGACTCAAACATCTCTGACGACGCGAACAGTGGTTCGCCCGACACGATATCCACGTAGATACCAGGCTCGGTATTGTGAAGATACTCACCTGTTCCCGGTTTCTCGGTGCCGCTCTGCTGAGTGACACGAAACTGTTCCGGAGTCAGGGCGGCAATGGCGGCATCGGACTTTTTGTAAGATTTCACTCGATTCTCCTCGCAAGTGTAGTGTTGCACGCAGTATGGAACCTATAAATTCCGGCTAGCGCGTGGGTTTCGCGCCACTGGCATGCTTGCTGAAGGCTGCGTCGGAAATGGTGAATGCGGCGCCACACCCGCCCCCACGTCATTGCCACGTCGGCGGCGCCTCCTCGCAATGACGGTGGGTGGGAGATGCTTGTCAAAAGTCTCATCAAGAACGCAACGCCACACTAGACTGCTATGAGGGTGTCAGATCCACACTTGGTTCCCCAAGCGTCAAGCAGAGAGGTCTGGCTAGCTTGCGGGGCTACTTCGACTGATCGACTCGTTCGCTCAGATCCCGGGCGGCAAGCTCGCGGGCGAGCGCCTCCTCGACCGAGCGTTGTACCGTGGTGAAACCCCTGGCGTCGATAATCAGGCCGTTTGGCGTCAGCACGGAAAGCGTGACGGTAGCACCGGCAAGCGCGGTAAGCTCCTTCGCCACCCTGCCCACCTCGGCCGGCTGGAGGACCCTGGCGCTGACCACTTCCGCTCGCACCTCCCATTTGTCGCCATGCTTCGCCGCATCAATACTGTCGACAAAAGTATTCTGGACATGCTCCAGCACAGTCTTCCCACGGGTTTCAACTTTTTCCTGGAGCGCCCGGTCGGCTGCAGTCATCGGCGAGAACTGTGCGTCACCGAGCAGCACACGCCCCTTGGCGGTGACATCGCTGGTGCTTGTAGCGCGCACCAGCAAAGTGGCGGTCTCATCGCCAGCCCGCTGGCGAATTATTTCCTGGGCCAGCTTGACCTGCGAGGGAACTGGCGGACGCGCACCGGAAACGGTCGCAACGATCACCGGACCGGTCGGCAAATGCACAAGTTGCACATCCAGCAACTCGAAGTTTTGCCGGCGGCTCACCAATTCCCGGAGCGTCTGCTCGGCAGCTTCCGTCAGCCGAACATTGGGCGTCACACTGGCGGCAATGAAGTCGCCATTGAGGTTGACCGTCGGCAGGAGATTCGCCGAACCCGCTGCCGCCACGTCATGAGTGATGGCACACCTGACGAACAGGCTGATCGGGCGATTGACGCTATCGGCAATGGCATGCTGTATGGCGTCGACCTTCTGCGGGGTGAATGATCGCGGCGTATTGACCGTCGCCAGCACATTGACCGAGCCGTTCGCGTCCTGATCATAGATGACTCTCGCCAGCCGGGCGCCAGGATTATCCGCAATGGCGTGCTCGATGGTGGTGACGATGGCCTGGTTGAGGCGCCAGTCGTCGATAGTGACAATGAGTTGACGGGTGAGGATGGTGGCCACGGCGAGCAGGCCGATGCCGGCAGCGGAAAAGCGCTTCAGGAAGTCGGTTCGCGTGCCAATCTCGGCGCGGGTGACGAATCCAGCCAGAATGAAAATGGCCGCCGAAACAGCCAGTATCGTCAGGAAGTTGGCAAAGAACAGCAGGAAGGCTCCCCAGGCGCCATCGAAAGCTCCGAAGGCCAAAGACAGACCGGAGGTGGCGAGCGGCGGCGTCAGCGAGGTGGCAATTGCCACTCCTGGCAGCGCCGGACTGGTGCGCTCATCGACCATCGCCAGGCCACCGGCGAGACCCGCCAGGGCCGCCACGAAGACATCGAGCAGTGATGGCCTGGTGCGCGCCAGCATTTCCGGCGTCACTTCCAGGGCAAACGGCAACAGACCCAGGAGCAAGGCAAAGGCGACGATCAGCAGTACACCGCCGAACTCGGCGACCAGCGCATTTCGCAACAAATGCAAATCACCGCGGGACAGCGCCAGGGCGATGCCGAAAATCGGCGCCATCAGTGGCGAGACGAGCATGGCGCCGATGACCACGGCCGCGCTGTTGGCCAACAGGCCGAAGGCCGCGATGCCCCCCGACGCCAGCAGCAGCACATAGTAAAGCGGCCGCGGTATGGAGCCGCTCGTCGTATCGTCGATCACCTGCGCCTTGCGTTCCGGCGATACGGACCACAAGGCAATCAGCGGCAAATCGAGATTGCTCCGCTCCGCACTCAAATCGGGACTGACGGGATCTCCTGCAGCGCCATGGCTATTCATGACGAAGGGTGTCGGTAACTTAGTAGGGATTGAAAATCGACGGCGCGAGAGTACCCGTCGAAGGTGTGCTCGATGGCGCCACGGCCGCTGGTGACGGCGGCGCTTCGACTGCTTGCGGTGATGGCGACGCTGGCGGATCGACCGCTTCCGGCGACGGCGGCGCGGCTGCTTCGAGCGCTGGCGGCGAACTTGGCTGCACCGCCGGCTTGCTCGCCGCTTCGTGGGCCGCTTGCGGCGAGTTTTGCGTCGGCAGACGCCAGAGAAGCTTCGCGTTTTCTACCCAACCAGTTTCGCCTGTCGCCTCGACACGCACGTGCGCAAAGCCTCTATCGAGTTGGTCGCGGTAGAGCTTCGTGTACGGTGGCAGCTGCGTAATGATGGCACCGCCGATGCTCTTGTGCAGTGGCAGATTGGACGCACCGGTGTAATAGACGCCGCCCTCTTCCCTGGCCCCCGAGCCGCTTCTCTCGGGAGCACCCGCGCCCATATCCGGGAGGTACTTCGTCACCGTCGAACACGCGCCCAATCCCGCGACGAGCAGAGCAGAGACGAGTAGGGAAAGGAGGCGTTTTGAGTTGTCGATCATTCCAGTAGCCCCAAGAAACCACGCTATCGGCGATGCTTCGAGGCGTCAACGGATAGCAGAAGCGTCGCGCCGGCAGCATAATGCCGCGCTTCGCAAGAAGCCGCAAGAGGGCCATTGCTGGCCGCTCGGACGGGTCTGTACAAGCCCCGAAACCTAAGCTGAAGCACCCAGGACAGGCGACTGGTGCAGTAAGTGCTCGGCGTTCTCGACGAGGCTTTCAGGAGGCTTTACAGCAGCAGGGCAAGGTGAGCGCAGGCCTTTGAGAGACATCGCCTTACTTGAGGTTGCCCGACAGGAATTGCTGCAGACGTTCGCTGTTTGGCTTGCTCAACACTTCCCCGGGGTTGCCTTCTTCCTCAACCCGCCCCTGATGGACAAAGATCACGTGGTTCGCGACTTCGCGCGCGAAGCCCATTTCGTGGGTGACGACCAGCATCGTGCGTCCTTCTTCGGCAATCGAGCGCATCACCTTGAGGACGTCACCAACCAGTTCCGGATCAAGTGCAGAGGTGGGTTCGTCAAACAATAGCGCCTCGGGTTCCATCGCCAGGGCACGCGCAATCGCCACCCGCTGTTGCTGGCCGCCGGACATGTGCGCCGGATAAGTGTCGCGAAATTTCCAGACGCCGACGCGTTCGAGGTAACGTTCGGCACGTTCCATGGCCTCTCTTTTTGGCAGGCCAAGCACATGGATCGGGGCTTCGATGATGTTTTCCAGCACCGTCATGTGAGCCCATAGATTGAAGTGCTGGAAGACCATCGACAGACGGGTGCGGATTCTCTGCAGTTGCTTAGGGTCGGCAACCTTGAGTTCATCTTTCTTGCCAGGAAGCAACTTTACCTCCTCACCAGCAACAATGATCCGTCCGGAAGTCGGCTGCTCAAGGAAATTGATGCAGCGTAGCCAGGTGCTCTTGCCGGAACCCGACGAACCGATGATGCTGATCACGTCACCGGCATTGGCGGTGAGCGACACGCCTTTGAGGACTTCGTTGTCGCCGTACTGCTTGTGCAGGTTCTCGACACGGAGGAGTTCTTTGCTCGCCTTGTGGGTCATGACAGTCTTTCCGATCAGTCTTTTTGAGCACTGGCGGTGCGGCGCGGCTGCAGATGGGCCAGCCACCGGTTTTCAGCGACTCGGAACAGCCCAACCAGGACGAAGGTCACGGCAAGGTAGAGCAGTCCGGCAAAAATGAAGGCTTCAAAAGGTGCGTAATGGCGTGAATAGACGTTGCGTGCCGCACCGGTCAAGTCGACCAGCGTCACCGCGCTGGCTATCGCGGAGCCTTGCAACATCAGAATCACTTCGTTGCTAAGCGGCGGAAGCGCCCGACGCAAGGCCGATGGCAGAATGATTCGGCGCAGTGCCGTGCTGCGCGTCATGCCCATTGCCGTGGCCGCCTCGACTTCGCCGTGCGGCGTGTTGCGGATCGCGCCGGCAAACATTTCGAGCTGGTAAGCGCAGGTATTCAGGGTGAAAGCCAACAGGGCGCAGAAATAGGCGTCGCGAAACAGCAGCCAGAACGGGTTGCCGGCCTCCCACATTCCTTGCATCCATTCGCTCTGCCCAACGCCGTAGTAGATCAGCAGCAACTGGACGAGCATCGGCGTGCCGCGGAAGAAGTAGGTGTAGGCGCGCACCGGAGCACTCACCCAGGGGTTCTTCGACAGGCGAGCGATCGACAGCGGCACGGCAAAGCCGAAACCGACGACGAGGGCGATGGCCGTCAGATGCAGAGTCATCCACAGCCCGCGCCAGAATTCGGGCAAGCTGCCGGTAACGACGGTCAGATCAAACCATTCCATGCGTCGCTCCGTAATGTGAAAGTCGCGCATGCGACTCACGAACCTCCCTTCTCCCCCTGCGGGAGAAGGGCCGGGGGAAGAGGGGTGCGGTCATGATTTTCATGATCAGGGGTGTCTCGACATGTCATGACCGCTAAACGTTGGCTTCCCGGACGCCGACGTTGTAGCGACGCTCCAGCCGTTGCAGCACCGCGTTCGAGACGCTGGTCATCGTCAGGTACAGCACGCAGACGGCAAGATAGAAGGCGAAAGGCTGGTGCGTCGTGCGGCCGGCCTGATCGGCCAGCCAGGTCATGTCGGACAGGCCGATCATGGAGACGATGGCGGTGCTCTTGAGCAGGACCAGCCAGTTATTACCCATGCCCGGCAGCGCGTAACGCAACATTTGCGGAAAGAGGATGCGCCGGAAAACCTGCCAGCCGCTCATCCCGTAGGCCCGGCCGGCTTCCATCTGGCCCACCGGGACGGCTTGAAAGGCGCCGCGAAAAGTCTCGGTGAAATAGGCCCCAAAAATCAACCCGATGGTCAACACGCCGGCGGCAAAAGCATTCAGCTCGATCATGTCCCATTCCAAATAGTCACTGATCTGATTGAGCAATACCTGACCGCCGTAAAAAACCAGGAGCATCATCACCAGATCGGGGACGCCGCGGAGGATCGTGGTATACAACGCCGTCCACCAGCGCAGTGGCGCGATCTTCGACAGCTTGCAGGCGGCGCCAAACAAGCCTGTGCTGACCGCCAGCAACAGCGACAGGACAGCCACCTGGAGAGTGACCCAGGCGCCGGCCAGCAAGCTCGGTGAGTATTCGATCAGGGCATCCATGGGCGGCAGCTTCCTCAGGTTGCGCGGCTGCGAGGGCCGGGGCAGCAACAGGAAGCGCCCGCCGCGTTGGCGGCCGGCGCTTCACAGCGAGACATCACTGGCCGTAGATATCCATCGGGAAGTACTTCTTGCGGATCTCGTCATAGCTGCCATTGGCACGTACCGCATCCAGTGCCTTGTTGAGCTGCTCCTTGAGTTCCTTGTCCTTCTTGCGGATCGCGATGCCGATCCCTTCACCGATGACCGCGCGCTCTTCGGCGTTCTTGCCGAAATACTGATCACCAGCAACCGCGTAGCCAGAACCCTCAGGCTGGGTCAGGAAACCACCATAGGCTTCCCAGTAGTCGACAAAGCTGGCATCGACGCGGCCCGATTTGAGGTCCAGGTAGGCTTCATCCTGCTTGCCGTAGCGAACCACTTCCACACCCTTGCCATCCCAGTATTTGGTGGCGAAGTTGTCGGAAACAGTGCCGCGCTGAACAGCAATCTTCTTGCCCTTCAGGGAGGCCAGCTCCGGTCGCAGCGGTGAGCCATCCTTGGCAATCAGGACAACCGGCGAGGCGTAGTACTTGTGGGTGAAGTCGACCTTGGCTTTTCTTTCTGCAGTGATCGACATCGAGGCAACAATGGCGTCGAACTTGCGCGCCATCAGGGCGGGGATCATGCCGTCCCATTCCTGCTTCACCCAGGTGCATTTGGCCTTCATCTCCGCGCACACGGCGTTGCCGATGTCAATGTCGAAACCCTTCAAGGCGCCATCGGCAGACACTTCATTGAACGGCGGGTAGGCGCCTTCGGAGGCCATGCGAATTTCCTTCCACTCCTTGGCCGAAACACCAACAGACGAGAGCGCCAGGAGCGCTGACAGCAGCAGGGCTTTTTTCATTCTTTTACTCCTCCAGAGTTGAGACCAGCAAATGGTGGCAAGAAAGCCCGTCTTGAGCAACGGTTTTCGTTGCGCATATTACAACGCTGCAGAGCTGCAGCAATGAAGATTGCGACAAACGAAGAAATGCGAAGCGCTTGCCAGCCGCAGGATGCGTGCCGAGAAATCGCGACGACTGTTGCCAAACGCAGCGCTCCGGCGCCGGCAGAGCTCGCGCAGAGGCGCATAGCCGAACCGGGAACTGCCAACGAGGAATTGCAGACCTCCACCTATCCCGTCGCGCACGCTCTCGAGTCGCCGCGGCACGGCATCGACGGCGACAGCCGCCGCCACTGGACAGTCACTACGCCGACTTGGGTGAAGAGGGCTGCCTGCTCCTCGCCAAGTTGCGCAACGCTGCCGCGCATAGTGCCCCTCTGATTGAAGACCTGCCCGCCTATTCCCGACTGTAAAGGCGTAAGCTGCAGGCGCGAGGGGTGATCGTCGAGAGGAACTTGAGCGGACTGAGGGCTTACGCCGACGCGACGACTGAGCATGGTGCTGCGTAATCTGGTGGACAACGGGATCGGCTTTGACATGCGCTTTCACGATCGTCTCTTCGAGTTCTTCCAAGGCCTGCTGCACCCGCTGACGCCGCTCGGTGCGCGACTCAGGAGCAAGGCGGCAGCGTTGCTCGTCGCGGCACTGCTGCTGGCCGTTTTCGCCGCGCCGGCGCACGCCGAACCAAGGACCCTGCGTGTCGGCGTCGGCAGCAATCCACCGATCGCCTTCCGCGATTCGAGCGGCGAAATGAACGGCATCGCCATCGACGTTTTGAAATACGCTGCCGAACAAGAGGGCTGGCGGCTGGAGTTCGTGCACGACGACTGGCAGGCGATCTACGGCATGCTCGAGCGCGGCGAGATCGACCTGCTGACCGGCATCGCCTATACCGCTGAACGCGCCGAGCGATTTCAATTTAGCCGGCAGACCTTGCTCAGCAACTGGGGCGTCGTCTACGCCACGCCAGGCAGCAAGATCCAGTCGCTTCTGGCGCTGAAGGACAAGCGTGTCGCGCTCATCCCTGGGGCGACGCATAGCGACGAGCTGAGCAAGCTGGTCGCCAACTTGGGCGTGCCTATCGTCCCGGTTCCTGCCGACAACTATGAACAGGTCCTGGCCATGGTTGCTGCCGGGGACGCTGACGCTGGCGTCGTCAGCCGCTTTTTCGGCACGCTGCAATCGGCCGCCTACCAAGTCGAGTCCACCGGCATCGTCTTCAACCCGATCTCGGTCCGCTATGCCGCACCGCTGGAAGCCAATCCCGGGATCATCAGGGCACTCGACCGCCACCTCGAAGCGCTGCTCGATCGGAGCGACACCGTCTATTTCGAGTCGCTCGATCGCTGGCTGGGCATCGGCCAGGTGGCGACCTTGCCGACGTGGGCCGCTTGGGCCTTGATGGGGACCGCAGGCACGCTGGCTCTGGCCATTTTTTTCGTGTTTCTGCTTCGCCGTCAGGTCCGGATACGCACCGCGGCACTGCACGAAAGCGAAGAATCGTTCCGGGCAACCTTCGCGCAAGCCGCCGTCGGCATCGCGCAGGTCGCCCCGGACGGCAGCTGGCTTGAGGTCAACCAGCGGCTTTGCGACATCGTAGGCTACAGCCGCGAGGAACTGCTGCAACTCAGTTTTCAAGATATCACCCATCCCGACGACCTGGCGAGCGATCTGCAACTGGTCGGGGAAGTGCTGGCGGCAACCAGGAAAACCTACACCCTTGAGAAGCGTTACCTGCACAAGTCCGCGGCGGTGGTCTGGATCAGGTTGACCGTCGCCCTGCTGCGCGCCAGCGACGAAGCACCGAAGTACTTTATCGCGGTGATCGAGGACATCACCGATCGCAAGCTGGCCGAAGCAGCGCTTCGCGAAAGTGACGAGAAACTACGCATGTTCATCGACCATGCGCCGGCCGCGTTGGCCATGTTCGACCGCCAGATGCGCTATCTGTCGGTCAGCCGCCGCTGGTTGGAGGACTATGGACTGGCAGACTGCGCCATTGTCGGCCGATCGCATTACGAGATTTTTCCCGAGATAACGGAGGTGTGGAAGGACGTCCATCGCAGGGCCATGGCTGGCGAGGTGGTGCGTGCCGACGAAGATCGTTTCGAGCGCTACGATGGCAGCGCTCAATGGCTGCGCTGGGAGGTGCGCCCCTGGCACGCCGCCGACGGCACGGTCGGCGGCATCATCGTTTTCTCCGAGGACATCACCGCACGCAAAGTTGCCGAGGCCTCGGCGCGACAGGGTGAACTCCTGCTCGATTCCGTTTTCCAGGCCCTGCCCGACCTGTTCTTCCTGATCGACACGGACGGCACCATCAGCGACTACCGCGCCCGGCGAAGCGCCGACCTCTACCTGCCGCCCGAGGCCTTCCTCGGCAAGCGCATGCAGGACATCTTGCCCGCTGAAATTGGCACCATGGCCGAGCGCAAGATGGCAGAGATCCGCGAACGGGGCGGCTTGGCTACCTACGACTACGACTTAGCGATCGGCGACGCCGTGCACCACTTCGAGGCCCGGCTCGCCCGTTTACCCAATGACGGCCCGTTCATCGCCGTCGTTCGCGATATCACCCGCGAACACCAGGACCGTTTGTTGCTGGCGATCAGCGAGGCACGCTACCGCACGCTGTTCGAATATGCGCCGGACGGCATCGTTATCACCGACCAGGAGGGCTACTACCGCGACGCCAATCCGGCCCTCTGTCGGATGCTCGGGTACACGCGCGAGGCACTGAATGGTCTGCACGCCTCCGCCCTTGTCGTGGCCGCCGAGCACTCCCATATCGCTCCTGCATTGGACGCCATCAGGGCGAAAGCTGACTACCACCGGGAGTGGCAGTTCCAGCGCCAGGACGGTTCGACTTTCGTGGCCGACGTGATCGCCACGACGATGCCCAACGGTAGTCCGCTCGCCATGATCCGCGACATCACCGCGCTCAAGCAGGCCGAGGCCAGCTTGCGCGAACAGGAGCAGTTCTTCCGCCTGATTGCCGAGAACATCGGCGACATGGTGAGCGTGCTCGATCTCGAAGGACGCCACCTCTACAACAGCCCGGCCTACCGTACGCTGTTTGGTGAGTCGGCAGATCTGAAGGGAAGCGACGCCTTCGCCAACATTCATCCGGATGACCGGGAGCGCGTGCGCCAGGGCTTTCGGCAGACCATAGAAACCGGCGCCGGTCGACGCGGCAGCTTCCGCGTCGTGCTGGCGGACGGCAGTAGCCGTGACATCGAATCGCAGTATGGTGTGATTCGAGCAGCCGATGGCCGCGTCGAGCGGGTAGTGCTGGTGTCCCGTGACGTCACGGAACACAAGGACATGGTGGACAAAATCCGCCAACTCAACAGCGAACTGGAAGAACGCGTACGCCAGCGTACGGCTGAACTGGCCTCGGCGAACAAGGCCCTGCAGACCTTTACCTATTCCGTGTCGCACGATCTGAAAGCCCCGTTGCGCGGTATCGACGGTTACAGCCAACTGCTGCTCGAAAACCATGACCGCCTGCTCGACGAAGAAGGGCGAGTGTTTCTCGGCAATGTGCGCCAGGGGGTCGCGCAGATGACCCGTCTGATCGAGGATCTCCTGGCCTATTCGCGCATGGAGCGGCAGAGCCTGCATCGACAGACACTCGACTTGTCGAGCCAGTTGGCCCTCGTCCTGGAGGCCCGTCGCGCCGACATCGAGGCGAGCGGCGCGGTTGTCGACGTGGCATTGCACGGGCTGACGGCGCACGGCGACGCGGAGGGCCTGACCATGATTTTGCGCAATCTGGTGGACAACGCGCTCAAATTCGCCGCCAACCGTCAGCCACCCACCCTGACGATCAGTGCTCGCCAGAGCGAGCACGCGGTCCTCCTCGCCTTCAAGGACAACGGTATCGGCTTCGACATGCAGTTTCACGATCGCATTTTCGAGATTTTCCAGCGTTTGCAGCGCGCCGAAGACTATGCCGGAACCGGTGTCGGACTGGCCATCGTCGCCAAGGCCGCGCAACGGATGGGCGGGCGGATCTGGGCCGAGAGTGCTCCCGGTCAGGGCGCTACTTTCTATCTCGAATTGCCGCGCTGATGCCAGCGGCCGCCATCGCCGGCTTGCCGTGGTCTGGCCCGGAAAGGGTAGAGCCGGACAGGATGCCGGTTCCCTTCGTCAATCCTTTATCGTAAAGTGGTGAAGGGGTGGAAGCAGGTGTAAGCGGGAGGAAGCGGGAGGAAGCGGGCCTGACCGAAACGAGCGGCAGGTTTGCCCCGGCGTCGGACTGGCCATGTTCCGCGAGGCGACGTAAGACACAAGAATCAGAGGCTGGGCAAAGCGCACGCCGACCTTGGCGACGACGTTGCATCTGGAGGTTTCCGTATGAATGCTGTGGACTTCAACCGACCGATCCTCCTCGTCGAGGATAATCCGGCCGACGTCGATTTGACGCTGCGCGCCTTTGCCAAGCGGCGCCTGGCCAATCCGGTGCACGTAGCGCGCGATGGCGAGGAGGCGGTCGCCTGGATTCCCCGCTGGGAGGCCGGAGAAACGCTGCCGCTGTTGATTCTGCTTGACCTCAAGCTGCCGCGAATCGACGGCCTGGAGGTGCTGGCTCGATTGAAGTCGCATGCGGTCAGCCGGAAAACCCCGGTGGTCGTTCTGACCACTTCGGAAGAAGAAATGGACATCGCGGCGGCTTACAGCCTGGGGGCCAATTCGTACATCGTCAAACCGGTCGACTTCGGCAAATTCATCGATGTCGCGGCGCAGGTCGAGATGTACTGGTGCATGTTGAACACGGCGCCGCGCTGAAGCGGGCAATGGAGCCATCAATGAATACAGCGCCTGGCCGTGTACTGTATCTGGAGGATAGCGCGGTCGACGCCGATCTGGGTCGCCGCGCACTTGCCCGCAGCGCGCCCGACACGGTGCTTGAGATCGTGGCCACCGTCGGCGCCGCCATTGAGCGCCTGCGGGCTGCTGCGCCGAGCATCGACGTGATTCTCGCCGACCTCCAACTGCCGGACGGGAGTGGCCTCGACCTGCTGGCGCATGTGCGTACACAAGGCCTGCCGTATGCCTTCGTCGTCCTCACCAGCTTCGGCGATGAGGCTTCTGCCCTGGCCGCGCTGAAGGCCGGAGCGGACGACTACCTGGGCAAGCATGGCGACTACGCCGATCGCCTGGCGCGCGTCTTGTCGGGCGCCCTCGAACGTTTCCGCAGCGTCTGGGCACGCAAGCAACGGCCTCTTCGCGTGCTCTACGCCGAACGCAGCCGCTTCGACATCGATCTCACGCTGCGCCATTTCGCCGAGCACGCGCCGCAGTTCCGGATCGATGTCGTGCCCGACGGCGAGGAGGTGCTCAAGCGCCTGCCGCAGCACGGCGGCGAAGCCCCGGACTATGACCTGTTGATGCTCGATTACCGGCTGCCGGTCCTGAACGCGCTGGAAGTGGCCAAGACGCTCCGCAATCAGCGCGGGCTCGACCTGCCGATCGTGCTGGTGACCGGCCACGGAGATGAAGACGTCGTCGCCGCCGCCTTGCGCCTTGGCCTCGAAGATTACGTCGTCAAGAAGGGCGGCTACATCGAGAGACTGCCGACGATCCTGGAGAACGCGCACACGCTGGTCCAGCTGCGGCGTGAACAGTCGCGCCTGCGCCAGAGCACGACCCGTTTCACGTATCTGCTGGCGGCCAGTCCGACGATCCTCTACGCACTGCGGGTGGACGGCGAAGAACTGTCGCCAACGTGGGTCAGCGACAATATCAACCGCGTCATGGGCTATACGCCCGCCGACTGCCTGGCGCCGGACTGGTGGCTCGCGCACCTGCATGCCGACGACCGTGCGCGCGTGCTCGAGGCACAGACCGATCTGCTGCGCCGCGGCTCGCTGACGCACGAGTACCGTTTCCACGATGCCAAGGGCGCGGTCCGCTGGCTGCGCGACGACCTGCGGGTGATCAAGGATAGCCGCGGCCAAGCGATTGAAGTGATGGGCAGCTGGAGCGACCTGACCGTCGAGCGCGAGTTTACCGAACGCCAACGGCTGCATGCCGCCGCCCTGGAAAGCACCCGCGACGGCGTCATCATCACCGACCTGACGGGCGCCATCATCAGCGTCAACGCGGCGTTCTGCGCGATCACCGGCTACGCTGCACCGGAGGTGATCGGCCGGAACCCGCGTCTGCTGCAATCGGGACGACATGATCGCGCCTTCTACCAGGCACTGTGGACCGGCCTGCTGCAGAGCGGACATTGGCAGGGAGAAATGTGGAACCGCCGCGCGAGCGGCGAAATCTACCCGCAGTGGGCGACGCTGAACGTCGTCAAGGATGAAGCGGGCTGCCCGTCCCACTACGTAGCCGTTTTCACCGACCTCACCCAACTCAAGCGCAGTGAAGAAATGATCGAGCGCCTGGCCCATTTCGATCCCTTGACCGCCCTGCCGAATCGCCTGCTGTTGCGCTCGCTGTTGCAGCACGGGCTTAACCACGCCGAGAGAGAGAACAGCATGGTGGCCGTGTTGCTCATCAACCTGGATCAGTTCAAGCGAGTCAACGAA
Organism: Candidatus Accumulibacter sp. ACC012; assembly: GCF_907163155.1. NCBI lineage: Bacteria > Pseudomonadati > Pseudomonadota > Betaproteobacteria > Candidatus Accumulibacter > Candidatus Accumulibacter sp. ACC012. The sequence goes on along the minus strand of NZ_CAJQUC010000003.1, from coordinate 615,130 downwards.
AGCCTGGGCCACACCCTCGGCGATGAATTGTTGCTGGCTGTTTCCGCTCGCCTGAAGGGGCGCCTGCGCGATGAGGACAGCTTTGGACGCTTGGCAGCCGACGAGTTCGCTGCGGTCCTGGAAGGCACAAAGGCTGCCGAAAACGCAGAAAACACCGCCCGCGACCTGCTCGCCACGCTCACCGCGTCCTTCGCGCTGAGCGACGGGCACGAAGCCTATGTGCGTGCCAGCATCGGCATCAGTGTGTTTCCGCAGGACGGGGCGACGGCCAACGACATGCTGCGCAGCGCAAGCGCAGCGACGCAGCGCGCCAAGGATCGCGGCGGCAATCAATGCGCCCTGTACACCGGTGAGCTTGGGCAGGGTGCGCTCGAACGCCTGGAAATGGAAAATGCGCTGCGACGCGTGTTGAGCCAGGACGAATTGCGCCTTCACTACCAGCCGAAGGTGGACCTGGCGACGGGGCTGGTCGTTGGCGCCGAAGCGCTGCTGCGCTGGCAGCGACCCGGCGTTGGCCTGGTGCCGCCGGCCAGCTTCATTCCCTTGGCCGAGCGCAGCGGCCTGATCGTCCCGATCGGCGCCTGGGTGATCGACGAGACCTGTCGTCAGATCCGCGCCTGGGCCGACGCCGGCTTGCCGGCCGTGAAAGTGGCGGTCAACGTCTCGGCCCGACAGTTCGCCAGCGGCGACCTGGAATCGACACTCACCGCAGCCTTGCGCCGCCACGGCGTCGATCCGCAAATGCTCGCGCTCGAACTGACCGAGAGCATGCTGATGGCGGCACCGGAGCAGGCCATCGAGCGACTGCACAGCCTCAGAGCGCTGGGAGTGGGCTTGTCGCTGGATGATTTCGGTACCGGCTATTCCAGTCTCAGCTACCTCACTCGCTTCCCGGTCCACGAACTCAAGATCGATCGCGCTTTCGTCAACGACATCGTCACTGACCCCAAGGCGGCCAATATCGCCACCTCGGTGATCGCTCTGGCGCATCGCATGCAATTGAAGGTGGTTGCCGAAGGCGTCGAAACCGACGCGCAACTGGGTTATCTGCGACAGCACCGTTGCGACCAGATGCAGGGCTATCTGTTCAGCAAACCCGTTGCCGCGGACGATTTCGCTCGTCTGATCACTGAGGGTCGATCGCTGGCGATCGCCAATGCGCCAACTGACCAGCGTACTTTGCTGGTGGTGGACGACGAAGCGAACATCCTGTCGGCGATGCGCAGGGTGCTGCGCGGACAAGGCTACCGCGTCCTGACTGCAGAGCGCGCAGAAGATGGCCTGGTGTTATTGGCCAGCAACGCTGTGCAGGTGATCCTCTCCGACCAGCGCATGCCGCAGATGAGTGGCACGGAGTTCCTGGCCCGGGTAAAACTTCTCCATCCGGACACCGTGCGCCTGGTCATTTCCGGCTACACCCAGCTTGACTCGGTGATCGATGCCGTCAATCAGGGAGCGATCTACAAGTTCCTGACCAAGCCCTGGGAGGATAATCAATTGCGCGAGCACATCCGCGAGGCCTTCGCCTACTACGAAGCGCTCGTCAAACCGCGCAGTACCCGCAGCGAAGATTGATTGACCGGCGGCGGCGTGCGGGCAGCGCTCCGCAAGACAGCGGCCGACTCAGCCCGGCAGCCTTCCCGTCCCGGCTTCGTCATCACCGGATCGACCCTGCACGACTACTGGCCCGACATCAGGCAGCGCCAGCGTATGGCGGCGAATAGCGGCGGATAGCCGCCTCAGCGCAGCGAGCGCAGCCAGCGAACAATGCTCGCTGCATCCATCGCCCCGGCCTGACGAGCGACCTCCCTGCCCTTCCTGAACACCACCAGCGTTGGAATCGAGCGGATGGCGAAGCGAGCAGCAAGCGCCTGCTCTTCCTCGGTGTTGACCTTGGCCAGGCGAGCGGCAGGTTCCAGTTGCTGCGCAGCCGCCGCGAACGCTGGCGCCATGGCTCGGCACGGAGCGCACCAGGGGGCCCAGAAGTCGACCAGGATCGGCAATTCCGAGCGTTCAATATGGCGGTCGAAACTGGCCGCGGTGAGCGTCGTCGGCGTACCGTCAAAAAGTGGTGACTGACAGTGACCACAGCGGCCCTGCTCGCCGAGGCGCGCTTCAGGCAGCCGGTTCGGCCGGTGGCAATGCGGGCAGACAACTATTTTCGATGCGTTCATGGCGGCAGCGCTCCAGGATCAATGGCTGCTAGATGGTGGCATCGGGAGCACATTCAAGCCTTGCTTGCCTTTGCGTCTAGCGACCACCCGCTGTACCGCCTGACGCGTCAGGCCCATGTTGCGCGCTATGCTGGCTACCGGTTGTGGCGCCCCTGACAAGGCGACGGCGCCGAGCACCTGCCAGCGCGCGCTGGTCAAGCCGAACTCGGCCAGCAGCTGGTCGCCAGCGGGAAAGCGCCAGAATTGAATATACTTACCGCCATATGGCAGCACTCGGAGTGACGACATGACCCTCGCTCTTTCGCTCGAAGATCTGCTCGGCGGCAAGGAAGCTTTGCCTGCCAAGCCACGCCCCCCCTGCAATGGGTGTCACTCATCCGGCAGGGAATTCCCTCGGCTGCCGTAGATTCCCTGGCGACGACCCTGGCGATCTCTCAATCCGAGCTGGCGACGACATTGGCTATCCTGGACCGCACCCTGACGCGGCGCAAGAAGGAGGGAACACTGAACAGCGAGGAATCCCCAAGCTGCTGCAGCTCGTCCGGGGGGTCAAGCGTGCGGACGAGGTGATTGGCGCCATCGAGCGTGCTCTGGACTGGCTGAAGTCGCCCAATGCCGCATGGTCAGGCGCCACGCCACTTTCTCTACTCGACACCGACATTGGCACGGAAAGCGTCCTCGACACCCCGGGCCGAATCGAGCACGGCATCTTCGCCTGATCCTCACGGTGTGGCGGCTACTGACCACGCCCGCTTCGCGGCATTGGCCCTTTCCCGAGAGGCCGCCGAACGTTTTGGCGGGCGCTGGAATCGCAAAGGCATGCCCAAAAAGCGCATCAGCGACTCACGAGTCTCCCTGCTCCACTTGCGGGAGAAGGGTCGGAAAAGAGGGGCGCACGCATGCCGTTCATGACCGTCAGTCGAAAATCAGCACGACATAGGTGAGGAAGAGGACCAGGTGAACGACCCCTTGCAGCATGTTGGTACGCCCGCTCTGAATGTTGACCACCGACACCGGCAAGGTGATCAGCAACAGGCAGGCCTCGGCATTTTCCAGCCCCAGTTCCACCGTCTTGCCAGTGAACAGGCTGATGGCGAGGATCGCGGGAATGGTCAGGCCGATGGTGGACAGCGCCGAACCCAGGGCAATATTCATCGTGCGCTGCAGCTGGTTGTCCAATGCCGACTTGACCGCCGCCATGCCTTCCGGTGACAGCACCAGGATCGCCACCAGGAAGGCCCCCAGCGGCAGCGAGCGCGGCAGCGACCGTGCCGGGCGGTGACCCCGTCCCTCGACAAATAGCTCGCTCACGAGAGATGGCGGCGGCGAAGGAACGATGTCATGCGGCGAACGATGTCATGCGGCTGGCGCCGACGAAGCTCGCGTGAACTTTCAACGGCTCTGTAACAGCAGAGTTGCCATGAATGGTCGGCGCATCGTCAAGCCGCAGCGTTTCCCACCCGCATGACGACGGTAGTCGGAGGGATCATCGTGCCGGAAAGAACGGCGGCCACGGCGCCCCCGCGCGCGATTCAGAAGACACGCCAAAGCGCTCGTAGGCACCCGATTCATCGGGCGATGTCGAGCGTCGCCTGCCCAAACGCGAGTCGTCGTCGCGGCGCATGCCGCCAGCCGACATCGTGCAGGCTGAGCGGCCGTTGCCAACGACCCGTAGTCGTGGCCTACCCATCACTCAGGCGAACGCCTCTGGCCACGGCAACGCCACGACAACCCGGCGACGGCCCAGAGGAAAAGCGCGGCAGCCAAGTCTGTACAGCCGATTGTTGCCGTTGGTCGGCGAGAACGGGTCGAAAGGCTGTGACCTCAAGGATGACGCGAAAGCCCGCGCCACGGCTTAAAGGAGACAGGTGCGTGGTCCGCGCCAAGACTCCGCGTCGGCCACTGCGGGATATGGGAGCATGTACCTTGAGCGTCGTCTGTACTGCGCATTGCCAACGTTCGACCGGGGTCGCGGGAAGAGTCAGTCTGCGCCGACGACTACGGGCGACCGCTTGGCGAAGAGCGCTACTCACCCTTTCGACCCACTGCGGTCGGTCGCTGCGGATAGGAGCCGACGCTCGCGAGGACGGAATCTCCACAGTCTCAACGCCACCGTTCACCGGGCTGCGGCGAACGATTTTGGTCGCACCAAGCCGCGCGGCCCGCGGCTCCGTGTGCAACGGTTCGTTAGGCATCACCGCGTTCAGTAGGCTTTGGTGAATCCGCCATCGTGCAAAAGGTTGACGCCGGTCATGTGATCCGAGAACGCTGACAGCAATCCTTCCACCGCGGCGGCAACCTCCTTCGGCGACCCATACTTCTTCAATGGAATGTTGTCTGTTTCATCTGCTAAACGCTGCTCGACACTTACTCCGGCGCTAGCGGCTCGCCGTTTCAGTGACGCTGCGTAGTCCGGCGTGAGCGTGCCACCGAGAGAAAGAGTGTTCACGTGCACGCCCCGTTCACCCAGCGCGAACGCCAGCGTCTTGGCTTCAGCCACCCAGGCACAGCGGATGACATTGCTGGAGGCGTAGTGGCCCAAAACCTGGACCGACGACATTCCTGAGATGATGACGATCTTGCACCGCTTACCGTTTGCAGGGTCGGGCTGCATTCTCGCGATGGCAGCCTTCAGCAACGCCAGCGGCCCAATAAAACTGCCCTGCAGGATCTCGCGCCATCTATCACTGCTTGGTAGAGGGTCGTTCGTTGGCGGATCCTGCGGTGGCATCAAGACCGCACCATCCAGGATCAGGCTTTTCGCAGCGAGTTCTGCCGAGAATGACTCGACAGAGTCGTCACGCGTCATGTCGACGCTTAACCAGGAGTAGGCGCCTGCGCAGGGAAAGAGGCGCTTAAGGTCAGCGGCAAGGGCCTCAAGCTTGTCGGCGTTGCGCGCAGCAAGAACGAGCGAGTATCCAGCGCCAGCCAACCGCTCGGCGACTGCTCGACCGATGCCGCCCGTCGCGCCAGTGAGAAGTATCGTTGCCTGTACGCCGTTCATGCAAAGCTCCTCGGCTCAATCAAGCCCATACGATTATTGACGGGATGACAGCAACGTGTTTTTGGGGTCAGGTCTTTCCCCGTGCCTTGGGCAAAAGTCAAGGGCGGACCCCGTCCCTCGGACGATAGCATATACCAAGGCCGCTTCAATGGCCGCTTTCAGCAGATTTCCCCACTGTCCCTTCTTGGCCGATTGTACTCATTCGGTGTTCCGACGGATAGCAGCCGTTCAAGCAGTCTTCGGAATGAGCGCAGTACCGTACCGTACCGGACGATTGTCGTGCCAGGGTTTGTGGCCGAGGCAAGCGACGAGGGCGCGGTCCTCGACGCAGTTCGCGAGTCGGCGGCTATCGGCGACCGGTTTCAGGCTGGCCGCGGCAAGGCGGGATCCGATCGGCGCCAGCCGGCGCGTACGCCTCGGAAGCTTTACGGCAAGGCTTCGACGAGCCGTGCCGACTCCGGGAGGAATGACTTTGCATCTTTGCGGCGCACTGCTGATTTTCTGCGTCATGAGCTTGCGTCTTTGCGATTCACCGCTGATTCTTTGCGTCATGCAGTTGATTCTTTGCGATTTCCAGCCGACTCTCTGAATCATGGTGCTGGATCTTTGCGACTTCCCGCTCACTCTCTCAGTCATAAAGTTTGGTCTTTGCGACTCACTGCTGATTTCTCTGCATCATAAAGTTGAGTCGTGGAGATTCACTGCTGACTCTCTGCGTCATGAAGTCGAGTCACGAAGATTTACGTTTGAGGCGCTGCGTGATGAACTGCAGTCGCTGCCTTTCGCGCCCGGGCGAGAAGGGAGATTCGTGACCAGCCGCTGCCTGGCTCATCTGCTTCTTCGTTGCGGACGACAAGCACGGGCGATAGCGCAGGATCCTTGGCCCGGTGATGGCGCAGCGCTGCCAGCCGATTGCACAGGACGGCCGCTGAGGTGGAGGAATACTGGGGCGGATCACGAAAAAATGGACGCTCACGGTTGTCGCTCCATCGGTCGTCCTCGACCAGCGCTTGCTTTCCTTGGTGAAAAAAGCAGCGTCGTCGCCGACAGCGAGCGTTGTCGACAGTCGGATATTCACGGTGATGACAATCGAGGCGCCCCGGGCGATGAGTGCGATGACCGTACCCCCCTCTTCCCCGACCCTTCTCCCGCGAGGGGAGAAGGGAGTTTCGTGAGTCGCTGGCGCGAGTTTTGCATTGATGGCAAACCCGGCCTGTCGCGAATGGCGAATGGTGAGTGGTGAGTGATGAGAGGTGAACGCGGCGCCACACCAGCCCCCACGTCATTGCGAGGAGGCGCAGCCGACGCGGCAATCCAGTTCCATCCTCTTACTATTTCCCGCCGCATCGCCCCATTGACATCGTGAACACTGAACACATGAAAAGCCAAACCTCTGGATTGCCGCGTCGGCTGCGCCTCCTCGCAATGACGGAGGCCGGCGGTGGTAGGATCATGGCTGATGCCCTGCAACTAGGCATGCCTGTCGTCATGCCGACGACGTGCTTTCAGAAAAGGATCCAGCAATGACCGATCAAGCAACCAACACCCGACTGCTCGAAAAGCTGCGCCATCAGCGCGACCTGGGGGAGCAACCATTGGCCGGAAAGAAAGGGATCGTCCTCGGCATCGCCAACGACCAGTCGATCGCCTGGGGCTGCGCGCAGGCCTTTCGCGGGCTCGGCGCCGAGCTGTGCATCACTTATCTGAATGAGAAGTCGCGCAAGTTCACCGAACCACTGGCGCAGGCACTCGATGTTCCGCCGGCTCTCTATCTGCCTTGCGACGTGCGCGAGGAAGGCCAACTGGAAGCCGTCTTCGCGGCCATCGGAAAAGAGTGGGGCGAGCTTGACTTCGCGCTGCATTCGATTGCCTTTGCGCCGCGCGAAGACCTGCATGGCCGCGTCACCGACTGCTCGCGCGAAGGCTTCCTGATGGCCATGGATGTCTCCTGCCATTCCTTCATCCACATGGCGCGGCTCGCCGAACCGCTGATGAAGAACGGCGGCACGCTGTTTACCATGAGCTACTTCGGCGCCGAGAAAGTCGTCGAGAACTACAACGTGATGGGGCCGGTGAAAGCCGCCCTCGAGGCGACCTCGCGCTACCTGGCGGCAGAGCTGGGTCCCAAGGGCATTCGCGTCAACCCGATCTCGCCCGGCCCGATCGCCACCCGCGCAGCGTCGGGTATCGGCCGTTTCGACGAACTGATGGAGAAAGCCGCTGCACGCGCACCGTCGCGCGTGCTGGTGAGCATCGAGGACGTGGGCATGGCGACCGCCTTCCTGGCCACCGACTATGCGAAGCTGATCACCGGCGACACCACCTATGTCGACGGCGGCTACCATGTACTTGGCTGAGCACCCGGATTGGCGGTGAGCGCAGATCCAGGCAGTACTGGCGCACCCGCAGCGCAGGCGCAGCCGCCGCTAGCTGCCGGGCGGCGGCGCCTGCTGGTCGGCGCTGCCGCGGCGGCGGCGCTCCTGGCGCTGGCCATGGCCCTCGCCATCGCGCTCTTCGATATCAATCGCTACAAGCCGGAAATCGAAGCAGCGGTGAGGACGCACAGTGGTCGTACGCTGCACCTGAACGGCGATCTGGCGCTGTCGTTCTTCCCCAGGCTGGCCGTCGACCTGCCGGCGAGCCGTTTGTCGGCCCGCGACAGCGAAGCCGAGTTCCTCAGCTTTTCGTCGGCGCGCATGGAAGTCGCCCTGCTCCCCTTGCTGTGGCAGGAAGTCGTCATCGAGTCGCTGCAGCTGCGCGAAGCGCGGGCGACGATGACGCTGCCGGACAAGCACAGTAGCGCCGGCGAGATGGACGAGGTGAGCAGCGGGGCCAGCGGAAGCAGCGGGAGCAGCGTGGCCAGCGCGGACGCCGCCGTCCCTGCCACCACCGCGGCGGCCAACCGCGAGACCCGCTGGGAAATCGAACACTTGCTGCTCAGCGATGCTGCCCTCACCGTGCACAATGCCGTCAACGGCAAGACGATCGTGCTCTCGGCGATCCATCTCGAAACCGGCCGCCTGGCGGCGAAGACGCAACTGCCGCTGGGGCTGACGGCACAGGTCGCGCTGATGAGCCAGCCCGAAGTGCTCGGCGAGATCGAAGTCACGGCCCGCGTAGACATTGACATGAGCGCTGCGCGGCCGGCGCTGGCCGCCAGCGACTTCAAGCTCGGCTTCACCGGCAGGCGCGATGGGCACGATAGACAGCCCTGGCGGGCAGCGCTCAGCGCCAGGCATTTGTCGCACCAGGGCGAAACCTTCAGCGCCGCGCAAGTCGAAGTCAGTGTCCAGACCGACGGCGAACCCGCCACCGACGCCTGGACCTTCGCGGCCAGTGCGGAAGAGATCGCCTTCGACGGGCAATTGCTGAGCCTGCCGCGCTTCGACGCCGAGATCGCCCGCGAAGACCCGCGCTTGCCCGGAGGGCAGGCACGCCTGCCGCTGTCCGGCGCCCTGACGCTCGATACCAGGCACGAACGCGCCAGCCTGCAGCTGGCCGCGCAGGGCAGCGATGCCCGTTTCGAGGCCAGCATCGAGCTGACGAACTTTGCACAGCCGGAAGTCGGCTTCGACCTGCAGGCCGATCGACTCAATCTGGACGCTTACCTGCCGCTCGCCCAGCCGGTCGCAGGAAAGGCGGCCGCCGGAGCGAAGCCGGCAGCCGCCGCGCCAACCGCAGGCAGCGAGCCCGGACAGGCCCGGCCCGGCCGCGCGGCGCTGCCCATCCTGCGGACTGCCGCGGCGGCGCCAACACCCAGGCCGGCCCCGGCCTCGGCTGCGGCCTCGGCTGCGGCCGAACCCGCCTTCGACCTGGCCGGCTTACACACGCTGCGCCTCGACGGCCAGCTGCAGATCGCGCAGCTACAGGCAGGCGGCATCGAGGCGACGGCTGTGCACGCCCGTGTGCACAGCGCCGACGGTCGCGCCACACTCGCCCCGCTGAGCGCACGCCTCTACGGTGGTCAGGCGGACGGCGAGTTGACCCTCGCCGCACAGAACACCCATGGCGCAACGGGTCAGGGCCAGGGCCAGGGCCAGGGTCAGGGCCCACAGCTAAGCATGAAGCTGGCGCTGAACGATGTCGACTTCGGTGCCCTGGCACGCGCCGCACTCGGTCGCAGCGATCTCGCAGGCCGCGGCAATGTGGACCTGGCCTTGTCGAGCAGTGGCCAGTCGCGCGCCGAGCTGACCCGTGCGGCGCAGGGGACGGCAGGCTTCGCACTGCGCGAGGTGGCGCTGGTCGGCATCGACCTGGCGGACGTCCTCGGCCAGGTGAAAGACATTCTCAACGCCGGCGGCAGCCAGTCGGGCCGGATCGACACGTCCAGAGTGACCCGGCTGTCGCACCTCAGCGGCACCGTCAAACTGGCTGCGGGCGTGGCACGCAATGATGATCTGGATGGCGCCGTGGCAAAGCTCGCGCTCGGCGGTTATGGTCAGTTTGACCTGCTCTCGAGCGAGCTCGATTACACGCTGCGCGTGATGATGGCCGCCAATCCTGACGAAAGCTCGAAGTTGCTGCGCGCGCTGGAGGGCCTACCGATACCGGTGCACATCAGCGGGCCTGCGGATGAGCTGCGCTACTCGATCAGCCTGAGCGATGTCGCTGCCGATGTCCTCAGGCGTCACAGCGACGACATCGGCGCCGCGCTGGTCGACGAAGCGGAACGCTTTTTCGACAGACTCTTTGGGGGCAAGAAGAAGTAAGGTCGCGGACGGCGGACGGCGGCCGGCCCCCCCCTTTAACCGCCAATCCTGAGGCCGGTCTTCTTGAGAATGGCGGTCGAGAAAAGCACGTCGTAAGCGCGGCAATCGGCACCGAGAAGAGCGGCGATTTCGGCCACCTTGGCCTGCACTTCGGCACGCGAACTACCATGCACCATGGCAAACAGGCTGTAAGGCCATTCCGGCAACTTGCGCGGACGGTGATAGCAGTGGGTGACGAAATCGAGGGCACCGATGCGCGCGCCGAGTTCGTCGATGCGCTCGTCGGGGACATCCCAGACGCTCATGCCGTTGGCGGTGTAGCCGATGGCGTAGTGGTTGGGCACGGCGCCGATGCGGCGAATGACGCCACTGTCGAGCATGCTCGCCAGCCGCGCCATCACCTCTTCCGGCGCAATGCCCACTTCTTCAGCGAGCTGGTGATACGGTCGGGCGACGAGCGGCAGGCCGCTCTGCGTGGCCAGGATCAGGCGGCGATCGATGGCGTCGACCGCGCGCGCCGGGGCGCCGCTCATGTGCGCACCGCCAGCTTCATCTCGACGAAATACTCCTGCAGCTTGGGAAAGGGAAAGACCGGCAAACCGCTGGCTTCCTCGATGCTGCGTACCGCGGCCGCAATGCCGTCGGCCGTTTCGGTGGCCAGCACGAACCACATATTGAAGTCGCAGTGGCGGTCGCTTTCGCGGCGGTAGTTATGCGCCACCTGCGGGAAAGCATTGACCACCTCGAGCACGCGCAGCCAATCGGCTTCGGGAACGCGCATCGCGGCGAGAACGAAAGCGCCTCCCATGCGCTCGACCTGAAACATCGGCCCGAAGCGGGTCAGTACGCGCGCCGCGAGCATCGCCTGCAAGCGTTCGAGCAGTTGCTCCTCGCCGATGCCGAGCGCCTCGGCGACTGCGGCATAAGGCCGCTCGCAGAGCGGGAAGCCGCCCTGGAGCGAATCGATGATCGCCCGATCGATGGTGTCGATGCCGGCTGCCTCAGACATAGCGCGCGCCGCCCTGCTTGAAGCGGGTCAACGAGAAAAGGACGGCATGCGCGCAATCCTCGAGGTGCAGGCGGGCGCGCAACTCGGCGATGCGCGCCTCGACCTCGGCGCGAACCTGCCCGTGAATCATGCAGAACAGGTTGTAGGGCCAGTCCGGCAAGACCCGCGGACGCTGATAGCAGAGGGTCACTCCCGGTTCGCCGGCCAGGATTTCGCCCATCTCGGCGACCGCCGCGTCGGGGATGTCGTGCACCAGCATGGCGTTGGCGGTGTAGCCGAGTTCGTGATGGCGGACGACGACGCCGAAACGCTTGATGATGCCCTCGGCGCACCAGCGACGGATACGTTCAAGGACCTCGCTCTCCTCGCAACCGACACGACTGGCGAGCACCGAAAACGGCCGCATGAACAGCGGCAAGCCTTCCTGCAAGGCCATCACCAGGCGGCGTTCGAACTCGTCGAGCGGCCGTGGCGCCACGAAGGCCTGCCTGCGCACCGGCGCCGGCAGGCCTTCCTTGCCTTTGCCGTCGAGCGAAAAACCGAGGTCGATGTGAAATTCCTGCAGCAAGGGCAGGCGCAGCAGCGGCTGGCCAGCCGCCTGCTCGATGGCCCCCAAAGCTGCCTGCAGGCGGCCTTCGGAACCGGCGGTGACCACGAACCAGAGGTTGTAGCGATGCTCGCGCTCGTAGTTGTGGTTGACCTCCGGAAAGCGATTGACCGTCTCGGCGACGGCGGCCAGTTTCTCCGGCGCTACAGCCATCGCCGCCAGGGTGCTGGCGCCAATGCGCTTGGGCGCAAAGACGGCGCCGACGCGGGAGATCTTGCCATCGCGGCGCAGCGTCTCGAGCAGGCGCAGGACGGCGTTCTCAGCCACACCAAGGCGCTCCGCCAGTTCAGCGAAGGGCGCCGGGCAAAGCGGGAAGTCCCTCTGGAAGTCGTTCAGCAAACGAAAGTCGAGCGCCTGGTTGGTCATTGCGATCTCAGAATCCCGTGCGCTGCGCGCGGCTGGTAAAGAAGATGCCGCTCGGCGCTTGCGCCGCAAACTCGCCGACCTGGGTCAGCGTCGCGGTATCGTAAATCACCACCTTGTTGTCGTCACGGGCGGACAGCCAGACCTGCTCGCCACGTGGCGTGAACTCCATATGCAGAATCGCCTTGCCCGGTTCGAGGGTCTGCACCACCTTGCCGCTCAGGGTGTCGATGACCTGCACCCAGCCGTTGTCGGGGAAGGCGAAATTGACCCACACCTGCCGGCCATCGGGCCGCGCCATGACGAACACCGGCTGTCCCTTGACCGCAATGCGGCCGACTTCCTGCCAATCGCTGCCGGAAACCACCAACACCTCGTGCCGGCCGATTGCCGGCAGATAGGCCTTGCCCTGCGCCATCGACCAGCCGCGCAGGTGCGGCATCTTGAAGACCGGCAGTTTTTCTTCGCCGCGCCCGTAGTTGCCCAGAATCCGCCGCGAGCCCTTCTCCGGCTGCCAGGTATCGAGCAGCGCCACGCCATCTTCACCGAAGAGCCCGGCCAGGTAATAACGCCCGTCGGGAGTCACCAGCCCGTCATAAGGCTGCAGGCCAGCCGGGTAGCGTTGAGTGGTCGGATGGCGGGGATCGGAGAAGTCGCTGACCCAGATCTCGCCGCCGTCGAAAAGCGCATAGGCGAAGCGGTTGCCGGAAAGGTCGGCCAGGCCAACCACTTTGGAAAAACTCCCCGGCGCGTATTCCGCCGGCACTTCGGAGAGCAGTTCCAGGGTCTCCGCGTCGAAAGCCTTGATGCCGCCCGGCTTGTAGTTCTGCGCGACGACGATGCGGCCATCCTGCGAGATCGAACCGCCAATGGCATTGCCCGACTGCAGCACGCGCTTGACGATCCGCGCCTCGAGCAGATCGACTTTCGTCAGTCCGCCATCGCGGCCAAAGACGTAGGCGTAGCGACCGTCGCGCGAGTAGACGACCGAAGCGTGCGACAGGTCACCGAGCCCGCCGATGCGCGCGTAGGGTTTGCCGGCACTGGTATTGACCAGGCTGACGTGACCGCTGGCGCGCTCGATCACCAGCCCGAGGTCGCCGGTGCCACGCAAGGGCGGCGCCGCACAGCCAGCGAGCAGAACAAGCGACAGCAGGGCGAACAGTTTTCTCATCATCGTCATCATCTTCACTCAAACCGCGCCAGCGGCGCATCCACAAAATCGTGCCCGCGAGCACCATCAAACCTCGTCGGTCGCCTGAACTCCCCTCCCCCCTCGCGGGGGAGGGGCTATGGGCTGCGGGGAATCCTCTTGCTCCTGCCTTTATCGTAACACCGAGCGACGAGCGCACTGGCCGCTCAGAGAATCGGCCTCACAGCGTCTTCCATGGCCGCCTGATCCATGGCACCAAGTGCGCTGCTGTGGATGCGCCCGTCAGGGTCGATGACGACGGTAAACGGCAGGCCCGCCTTGCTGTTGCCCAGCGCCTTCATCAGCGCGATGCTCGCCTCGCTGCCACCAATCAGCGAAGTGTAGTTCATCTCGTAGGCCTGGCCGAATTCGCGCAAGTGATCGCGCTTGTCGGCGTCTTCGACCGCAATGCCGATGATCACCAGTCCCCTGCCCTTGTACTTCGCCTGCAGAGCGGCAAGATCAGGAATCTCCTTGCGACAGGGCCCGCACCAGCGCGCCCAGAAATTGACCAGCAGTGGCTTGCCCTTGAATGACGCCAGGGCCACTGACTGTCCGTCGAGCGCCGGCAGGGTCAAGGCAAAGAGGGGCGCCGCCGATGGCAGGTCGGCGGCACTCGCCGCAAAGGCCGGCAAGGCGATCAGCAGGGCCGTGAACAGGCGCTTCATGGCGACGCTCCGCTCAAGGCAGGTCGCTGCGCCGGAAGCTCAGGAAACCGGCCAGCGCGGCCAGCGAGCCGATGGCCAGCGGGTAGAGCAAGGCATAGATGCGATAACCAGCACTGCCGAAGAGGTCGAGAATGACGTAGGCCGACGGCCCGAGGACGATCAGTTGCGGGTCGAACATGGCCAGAGAGGCGGTACGAAAGACCTGCAGCGGGTTGAGCAAGGCGATGCCGACGGCGACCTCGGGAGCAACCCGGCCCTGGATCATCACCCCGAGCAGAATCAGGTCCAGGAACAGCAACATGCTCAGCCAGACCATGAACGCGGCACCCTGCGCGACATCCGTACTGCGCGCCAGCGTCGAGATCAACATGCCGATGCCGAGAAAGCACCAGGCCATCGACGCCAGCAAAGCGGTGTAATAGAAGAACATCTCCCACGGCACTTCGATGTCCTTGACCTGCGCCCACAGCACGGCGCCGAACATGGCCACGAAAACGGGCAGGAAGATGGTCACGTAGCGCCCGAGAATCTTTCCCCAGAACCACGCCGACAACGACACCGGCAGCGACAGCAGGTACTCGAAGACGCCCGCCTCGCGGTCGCCGGCCACCGAACGCACGGTGGTGACCAGCACGAAAATCGGCAGGATGGCCATGGTCAGCTGGATATAGGTCACCAGCAACCGCGACAGGCCGATGAAGCCCAGCACGCGCGACTCGGTCAGGCCGAAGGCGAAGAGCAGCGCGACGATGCCTCCGAAAACGAGGCTGTAGATGAGGAACCAGCGCGCACGCAGCGATTCGACGATGTCCAGGCGGGCAGTCAGGAGAAGTGAATTCATAGTTGCCGCTTCACTTGCCGCGCGCCAGAATGCGCTCTTTCATTTCGTGATACGAGACCGCATCCGCTTCCGGACGCGCGACAGCAGCAAACTGGTAGCCCATCGGACTCTTCTTCCCGGGTAGATAATGCGCCTGGCGGGCGTCGATCCAGCCGCCCATGCGATAGTCGGCAACCCAGTACTCGGTGTTCGGCGTGTCCTCGTTGAACGGTCTCTGCGCGAGCCAGAACAGCGCGCAACCGATGTCGTCGAACTTCCAGGCCTTACCCTGAGGATCGCGAATCTGTGCCGCGAAGCGCTTGTCGCTGATGATCATTCCGCAGCGCGGGTCGGCGTCTCTATCCCAATGGACCTGGGTCGGGCCGCTGCTCGGCTCACCGCTGCAGGCAGCCAGCGACCAGCCAGCAGCGACGCCCACGAGCGGCCTGAAACAGGGGCCAAGAGTCGCTGCCGGAAGAATTTCGAGAAAACGTCGTCGTTTCATGGCTATTGGTACCTCACTGCAGGACGACCGCCGCGTCGACTTCCTTCATCTCGATACGCGACAACAAGCCGATGTAACGCGACACCGTCCCCATGAAGCGCAAGCGGTCCGGCCCGGAAACCGTGCCGTGCCACTCGATCGCATTGCCGCGGTCAGCAAACTGCCACGTCGTCAAGGTCTTGGCGATGGCCGCATCGGCGCGCGCCAGCGTCAGGTGCACCTGGAACAGGGCCGAGAGCTTGGAATCCTCGGCGACGCGGTCGTCCAGGACGATCCGCCCAGTGTCCATTTCGACGACGCGATTGACCAAGGGCGCAACCTCGTCGAGGCGGTGGCTGGAGATGATCATGGTCGTGTTCTCGAGTCGCTCGGCGAGTAGAGAAAAGAAAATGTGCCGCGCCTCGGGGTCGAGATTGGCCGCCGGTTCGTCCATCACCAGCACCTGCGCGTCACGGCCGAGGGCGATGGCGATGAGCAGCTTCTGCTTCATTCCGCCCGACAGGCGGTTGAACGGCCGCGCCAGGATGGGCGCCACGTCAAGTCCCAGGCGCTTGGCAACCGCGTAAATGCGCTCGCTGTCCGAGCGGCAGACGGCGGCCGCGAAACGGACCAGTTGCCCGACCGGCATTTTTAGCGGCGGCGGCAACTGCGGCACGAAACCGACCTTGCCGAGCACCTGCGTACGCTCGGCGCGTGGCTGCTGCCCATCGATGGTCACCCTGCCCTGATGCGTATACTCGCCGAGCAGACAACGAATCAAAGTCGTCTTGCCGGCGCCGTTCGATCCGATCAGCGCGATGCGCTCGCCAAGCGCGATATCGAGCTCGACGCCATCGAGTACACGAATCTTCCTGAAGTCCTTACCAACGTTTTCAAAACGGATCATTGACAACCTTCAGAGCAGCTTGCTCAAGCCCTTGACGTCAAAGACCAGCGCCCCGCTTGGGCAAACATCGACACACAGACCACAGCGCGTGCAGTCGGGTCCGATCGGGGTGTTCATGGCAGCGGCCCGGCCCTTGATCACCACGTCGAGGACGTGCGGCACCAGGCAGACCTTGCGGCAATCACCTTCGTGAAAGCACTTGTCCAGCCGGTACTCGACGCGCACCGGCGAAACGGCGCCCACGATACCATAGGTCAGCCCGATCGGGCAGACGTAACGGCACCAGGCGCGGCGTGAGTAAACGACCTCGAAAACAAGCAGCAGCAGGACCCAGGCGAGCGCCAGCGAGGGACCGTAAATCAGCGCCCGCGACAGGATGCCGGTCGGCGAAATGGTCTCGAAAACGGTATAGCCGCTGACCACCGCCAACAGGGCAAAGGCAACCCAGAAAACGGTGCGCGTGCCGCGGTGAAACTCGTGCTCGCTGACCAGTTTCTTGCTCACCAGCCTCAGGTGCAGCCACTCGAACCACTCGGCAAGCAGATGGTAGGGGCAGACCCAGGAGCAGAACGAACGCCCGCCGAGCAACGCCCAGAGAACAAAGACCGTCGCCGTGCCGATGAACAGATTGACGATGATGTGCTGGTGCGCCAGCATCACCTGCAGCGCCGAGTTGAGGTCGATGAGGTGAAAACCGACGAAGCGCGAGGCCGTCAGCGCGCCCTCGAGAATCTGGATATCAAGCCAGAACGAGAAGGTGAACAAGAGGTTGGAAAAAATCAAGACCGCCCAGCGCCGGTTGCGCCATTTGTGCGTCACCAGTTCGTGGTCGCGGGCGTGCTGCTTGATGGCCTCGAAGTCGGCCTTGGTCATGCGCTTCAGGCTGTGCACCTGCTTCGCTTCCGGCGTCACGACGGTCGGCTTTTGCGGGGCCGCACCGAACATCACCCGGATCTGTTCAAAGTGGCTCATGACGCGCTCCAGGGCTGGCGTGCATCGACGACGATCGCCGCCGCCGGCTCGACCGGACAGATCATCTCGCAGACACCGCAACCGACACATTGCTCGAGCACCTCTGGCCGGTACTGCTTGCTGCCGTCGGCAGCAATCGACGCGCTCATCTGGATGGCATCCTTGATCGGACACTCGCTGACACAGAGGTCGCAAAGCTCGCGCTCGTAGGGATGCTCACGCACCGGCACCGGCTGCCAGCGATCGATCGCCACGTAGCGCAGGTGGCCGCGAAAGTCGACACCACGCGCTTGCCCGCTGAAACCCTTGCCCTGCACAGCCAGGCAGGACTCCGGGCGCGCCAGGCGGGCGACGCCGATGCGTTCGCGGAGGTTAAGCGTCGGCTCGGGGTCGTCTTCCTTGGCCTTGAGCACCGGCGGCTGCGCCAGAGGCATGCCGGCACGAATGTTGAGCGCTGCCGGCTTGATGTAGGTCAGCGAGCCGGTCGGACAGGCCAGAATGCACTGCACGGCGTCGCAGGAAAAATCGCAAGCCTGGTCGCGAGCGTCGATATACGGCACGCCGACGCCAAAGCCATGGTCGATGTCGTCGAGTTTGATCGCCGCCACCGGGCAGACCTGAACACACTGGCCGCACTTGATGCACGAGGACAGGAAATCCTTTTCCTCGAGCGCGCCGGGCGGGCGCAGGCGCGAATTCCGCGCGCTGGCCACCGGCAGATAGCCAAGCATCGCCAGGCCGAGCACGCCGCCGATCATGACCGTCGAGCGAATGAACTTGCGCCGGTTGGCCTGCTTGCGGACCGGCGCCTTGGCGCGCGTGTTGATGACCACCGGCTTGGCTTCGCCAGGGGGCGGCAACGCCGTGCCGTCAGCCGCCGCTTCTGTTTCCTTCTTGTCGTTCATTTGACAGACCTCTTGCTGGTCTCCGGGGGTTTGTTGAAAACCGGCGCTTCGTCGCGCAGCAACATCACCGGCGTCGAAAAAGGCGCCAGGCGCTCGAGGAAATCGAGCGTCTCCATCATCGGCGCATTGCGGAAGAAGCGCGCATAAGGCACCTCCATCCACAGCTGGTCGGTATAGGCGTAGAGCTCGTGCGGACGGTCGCCGACATCGTCCTGGTTGCGGTCGAAACCCTGATAGTCGTCCCAGTAGTTGCCGCGCCAGAGGTTGCGACTGGCGCTGCCGGTATCGCCCATGGCCACCTGGGTGAGGTTTCCCTCGAAGACGTTGTTCTCGATGATGGTGCCTTTCTTGTCGGACAGGAAGCTGACCCCAATGCCGTTATAGGCGATGCGATTGCCACGAATGGTGATCGTCGTGTCCGGCTCGAAGGGCGACATGTCGAGACCGACGCCGACTGCGCAGTAAAGGATCTCGTTACCCTCGACGAGGACGTTCGACGCTTCCTTGAAACCGACGGCCATGCCGGTCGGGCCATTGGCGTGCGAAAAGAGATTGTTGCGAATCGCCCCGCCGCCGGAATACATCACGTTCACGCCGACAGCGTTGTCGTAAAAGCGGTTGCCTTCGACAAGATTGTCGGCAGCAAACATGAAGTGAATCGAATAGCGACTGCGCCGTGCGACGTTGTTCAGATAGTGGTTTTCGTTCGCGTACCAGGCGACCATGTCGCGAGAATCTTCGATCAGGTTGTCGGCAACCAGGTTGCGGTGGCTGTACCACAGGCGCAGGCTGTCGCCGCGTGTGCCGAGGTCGAAGGGCTTCGAGCGAATGCGGTTGCCGCGCAGGACATTATCATTCGACATCTTCAGATCGATGCCGAACAGGCAGTCGTCGATGTGCAGGTTCTCGACGACATTGCGGTCGCCGCGGACATTGAGACAGGCATCGTCCGAGTCGTGCGAGACGCCGGAGTTGGTCAGTTGCAGATCGCGCAGGACGGCATCGCTGGCTTGCAGCACGAAGACCGTTCCCTTGCCACCGCCATCGATGCTCGCTGCGCCGCCGCCGTCGATGGTCAGGGGCTTGTTGACGACGACCGGGCCGGAGTACCTGCCCGGCTTGAGCTTGAGTACCGAGCCCGCAGGCGCTGCGTTGATCAGTTCCTGCAGGAAGGGCAGACCGCTGACCCGCGGCACGGTCGGGATCGGCGTTTGCTCGTTGAGCCCGCCCCAGCCGGCGACGGCGGGCTCGGCCATCCCGCCCAGGCGGCTATCGACCGGCTCGTCGGCAAGCACACGCCCGCTGCCGACGGTGCCCGTGCGGTGCAGCGCAGTCAACGCGTCCTCGGCATCGCCCGGCGAGGGAAGAACGACCAGAGCAAGCCCGCAGAGCACTCCGGCCGCAAGCAAGCGGCGCGACATCGGCTACTCCGCTGTACCCTCGCGCATCTGTTTGCGCCGGATGAGCAGGGCAAGCAGGAGACAAACCATGACCCCCAGCAGCAAGCCGTAGCCCCAGTAGGGATAGGAGTAGGTCGAGAACTGCGCCACCTTGCCCTCGCCAAACACCGTCGGCATGAAAGGCTTGACCGTGAAAGCGCCCCAGGGGTGCATGTTGTGGCCAAAGAACCATAGCCAGCCGGCGTAGGTGATGACGAAAAAGACCGGCAGCAGGGCCGGAACCAGCGCCAGCAACAGCGAAAAGCTGCGCATGCCGGCGACACCGGCCAGCACCACCAGCATTGCCAGCAGCGTCCCGGCGATCACCACATGCGTGATAGTGGTGACATTTTCACCCCAGCCCTGGATCTTCTCGGGCTCGTTGAAGAAGGTTGCCGTTTCGCTGACATAGTGGGCGACATGCGCTTCCAGTCCACCCATCACGTACTGGTCGACAATGATCCAGCCGGCGACCGCGGCAAAGCCGACAGCGAGCAGCAGCAGCCGCGGCTTGCGACGTGGCACCATGAAGCCGACGAGCATCACCGTGAAGAAGGCGAAGAAGAACTTGGCCAGCGGCTTCTCCACCGGCGCGCCGGTGGCGATCGGGAACATCCCCACGTAGTGGTTGATGGTGTTCATTTCGTGCACGCAGTCGAGACCCTCGGCACCCTTGTTGACGTCCCTGTTCTTGTCGGTGATCGGGTTGTAGCGCTCGTCGTCGTGCGCGAGCTCCTTCTGGATGATCTCGCTATCCATGCGCGTGCCCTTGCCGGCCGCCTTGCAGCCGTTATAGACACCATCGAAATGGAAGTGGATGCGAATGCCATCGGGGAAGGCGTCGGCGGGATAGTTCGGCGCGGTCAGGGAGACCCACCAGATCGGCGCGAAGAAAGCGGCGATCATCAAGCCGGTGGCGACCGCGGTAAGCGCGGCGACGATGAAATTCTGCTTGCTGGGTGCTGCGGCTGACATGGTTCAATCCTCGTTCAGGACGCTTGCGCTGTTCACGACCGGCGATGCAGGTGGCGATCCGTGCCGTGCAGCAGCGGTCTCCAGAATATTATTCATTACTTATACTTGCCGGGAACTAAAGCCCGCCGCAGAACCTGCGGACGGGCTTTGGCAGCGACAAAACGCGCTCCTTGTTACTTGCAAAGCCTGCTTACTTCTTGGCCGTTGCCTTTGGCTTGCACATATTGCCCGGCATGACCAGACTCGACTGATAGGCCGAAATGGCGACCAGCTGCTTGTCGTCGTACTTCTTGATGATCTTGACCATGTCCGGGTTCGCGTTGCGGCGGTGGCCGTCGCGAATCTCGGTCATCTGGCGCAGCAGGTACTTGTAGTGCTGGCCGGCGATCACCGGGTAGAACTTGTCCTTGACGCCCTCGCCATTCGCGCCGTGACACTCCTTGCATTCCTTCTCGTAGAGCGTCTTGCCGGTCGCCAGTTGCGCGGCGGCATCGGGACCCTCGTATTTGCCGTGTTCGATGGGGATACACAGCGCTTCGATATAGACCGCGACGTCAGCCAGTTCCTGCGGGTCGATAAGGGTCGCGGCAAAGGGGTACATCGTCGGATTGTCACGCAGACCGGCACGGATATCGGCCATCTGCTTGATCAGCACGGTGGTGTGCTGGCCCGCCAACTGGGGAAAAGTGCCATCGGGACGGCCGGCTCCGGACGGCAGGTGGCAGGCGCCGCAGACCTCGTAACCTTCCTCGCCACGCACCTTGTCACCCTTGAGCTTCAAGGCCTCCATCTTTTCGCCTTCGTCGGCGTTCCATTTGTAGGACTTGTCCTCGATGCCGTGCGCCTTGGGTGGTGGCGGACCAGCCTGCGCGGCACCTGCCGCGATCATCGCCAGCGAAACGGCCAAAATCAGTTTCTTCATTTCCTAACTCCCTCGTGTTTGAGAATCCACAGCTGTCAATCTAACAAGCAGCCCGACGTTTGGCGTTGATACTCATCAAGTCAGGCGCGCGACACTCGGCTCGCTAGCCGCGCCCTGCCCACCGCCTGCGCCTGCCAGCGACAACTTGCTGCCGACAAGAACTCAGGGCTTGAGCTTGGAGAGGTAATCGGCCAAGACCTTGATCTGCTCATCGCTAACCAGCGGCATGACGCCTTTCATCGCTGCCGAGTTGCCGTTGGCACGTGCCCCGCTCTTGATGTCCAGCATCTGCTTTTCGAGATACTTGGCATTCTGTCCGGCGATCTTCGGGTAATCAGGCATCAGCGTCTTGTTTCCCGCCGGGCCGTGACACGCGGCGCATGTTTTCTCCGCATACACTTTGGCGCCGTCTTCCGCCGCCAGAACCGGCGAGGCGGCCAGGGTCGCCAACACCACCATAGCCATCAACTTCTTCATGGTCATTCCTTTTTCTCATAAGAAAACGGGGAACAGAGTAACTCCGCCCCCCGCTGAGTTGCCTTGAGCCAGATCAATACGACTTACTTGGCCGGCTTGGCGCCGTTCTGCTCGAGATAAGTCTTGGCACGCAGGCCGAGGTCTGCCGCCTTGACCTGGTATTGCCAGATCTGCTCGGTCCACAGCGTGGCGTTGTTCCAGTCCTTCTTGCCAGAAGCGTCGTCAGCCTTGGCCTTGGCGTCCTTGATCTTGCCCAGCTGGTCGACCGCGTCGTCCATCATGGCGACCACATCCGGGAAGTCCTTGTAGTTGACACCGGTGATGTAGCCAACCACCGAGTCGATCACCGCCTGCGTATCGACCACTTTCTTCAGCTGCGCCTTGTAGTCCGCTTCGCTGTAGTTGGTGCCGGCAGTCATCGCGGTCTTGGTCGGTTTCCAGCCTTTCGGCTTGACCAGCAGGTAACCCTGCATCTCGAGGTGCAGCGCCGAGCAAAACTCCGTGCAGTAGTACGGATAGACGCCTTCCTTGTCAGCCTTGAACTTGACCTGGACCGTCTTGCCCGGCTCGATCGACGCATGCACGTTGTAGGTCGAGACGGCAAAGCCGTGCGTTTCGTCCTGCGCCCGCTCGAGGTTGGTCAGGTTGATGGTGACTTCGTCACCCACTTCGACCTCGATCGTTTCCGGCGTGATGTGCGAACGGATCAGCGTGCCGAAGACTTCGACCTTGTTGCCGGTGCGAACGATTTTCTCCTCACCCGCGCGCACAGCACCGGCATGCTTCTTGTCGGTGCGACTATCGGTACCGACCTTGTAGCGCACACCAGGCTTCAGCTTGTTCGCCTCGATGGCTACCACGTAGTGCGGCTCACCCAGCGGCAGAGGCATGTCGTAGAGCAGCTGCATCTTGTCTTCGCTGATGTCGATCAACTGGTGATTCTGCGGATGCAGCGGACCAACCGGGGCAAAGCGGTCGATCGACAGCTTGTTCAGCGCCACCAGGTAGCGACCCTTGGGAGCCATGGAATCGCCTTCCATGGTCATCAGATGGCCGATGTTGTAGTGCACGCTGATCTTGTCGAGGACCTTGCCTTCGCAGTAGTTCCACTTGGCGACCTGCGAGTCCACATACAGCGAGGTGTAGGCCACGCACGGCTTCGAGTCATACTGGGTATGCAGCGGGCCGAGGCCGAGCTGGACCTGGGTATGCAGCGCGTCCTGCATGTTGATCACCGGCAGGCCGTAGGGGTCCTTCGACTCGAACTTGCCTGCCTTGATCGCGGCCATGATCTTCTCGAAGGAGTACACCGAAACGTGCGTGTCGAGCTTGCCGGAAACGGTGATCAGCTTGCCGTCCGGAGTGACATCGACGCCGTGCGGCGATTTCGGTTCCGGAACCAGGAAGACGATGCCTTCCTTGATCGAAACATCCAGCGGCAATACGTTGTGGCCGTTGATCTTCTTGGCCTTGCCGGCAGCAACCAACTCGGCGGCTTTCTTCCAGTTGATGACGTGCATGTAGTCGGTGTCTTTGGCCGAGCAACCCGCTTCATACGGGGGGCGACCTTTTTCGATACCGCCGACGTAACGCTCGGTACAGAAGGAGTTGGTAAACGACCAGCCGTCAGACGGTCCCTTGCCTGCATCCGACAGGTCCTGGCTGTACGGCGGCAACTCGATCGAGAAGGACAGCGCCGGATCGATGCGGCCTTCCTTGCGATCGAACTTCCAGTAGGTGACGCCGCCACGGTATTTCTCGTTGAAGTCCTCGAGTGGCTCGAATTTCTTGTTCGCCAGCGGCGTCGCGTACTGCGCAGCTTCGATCACGTACTCGGTGTCGGGGGTGACGAAAGCGCCGCCGTGCTCGGACTTGTAGATCGGGTTGACGACGATCTGCTTGGTCTCGAAATCACGCAGGTCGATGACCGCCAGGCGCGGGTTGGCCTTGTCGTTGATGAACAGGAACTGCCCGTCGTACTGGCCCTGCGTCTCCGACATCGCCGGGTGGTGGGTATCGCCCCAGGTGATGTCCTTGCCATCGATCTTGCCTTGCGCAAGGATGGCCTTCGAGCTCTCGTCAAAGCCGTAGCCCTGCCAGGGTTCCGGCGTGAACACGCCGATATATTTGAGGATACGCATCGACGGCACGCCGTAGACAATGACCTGTCCCGACTGGCCGCCGGACGAAAAGGCGATGAACTCATCGCGCTTTCCGGTCGGCACATAGGTCTTGGCAGCGGCCAGCAGGTCCTGCTGTGAAAGGCTTCGACGCTTCATCACGTCCTGTAGTGATTCGGCAGCATAGCTGCTGCCGGAAGCTGCGAAGCCAAGTCCTGCGACCAGCAGCAGCGACGCGACTTGCTTCATGCGAAATTCCATTCTGTCTCTCCCTTTGAACAATTTGGGTTTGGCTTTCCCGTCCCTATCGCCAAGCGACATGGCGCCACTGCGGCAATATGCCGCACATTGTGCGCACAAGCGCTGCGCGATAATTTGAGCTGCATCAATTTTCGCCGCGCCGCGCCTTTGCACAATGGCGGGCTTGCCACTTCGCTGCGCTGCGCGTGCTCACCAAGGCCCCGCCGCCCTTGCCGCCCCACAAGACGAGACCACTGCGTGCTCGACCTGCCGCAGACCGCCACTGAGCCAGCATTTCTTCGATGACCAAGAACCTCTTGCTCGACGCCACAATTCTGCTCGGCCTCGCCGTGCTCGGCGTCATTGGCTACAAGCTGGCCCCCTTGCTCAGCCCGAAGGCTGATATCGAGCTAGCGCTATCGGCGTGCAATCTGAACCAGCAGTCGTGCACTGCCGCTCTGCCTGACGGCGGTCAGCTCGAGTTCTCGATCGAACCAAGACCCGTCCCGGCGCTGAAGCCCCTGCAGTTGCAGGCGACGGTCAGCGGTGGCGAGGTGCGCAGGGTCGAGGTCGATTTCGCCGGTACCGAAATGAAAATGGGCTATAACCGGCCGCAACTGACCAGCGAGCCGAGCAACAGCCAGCACTTCTCGGGAGTGGCCAGCCTGCCGGTATGCATCACCGGGAGCATGGAGTGGGATGCGACCGTGCTGGTCGATACCGGCAAGGCTCTGGTGGCGGTGCCCTTCCGCTTCCAGACCGGCAACTGAAGCCGGCGCGCGCATGAAAACCCGCTTGCTGTTGATCGCCCTGATCGTCGTGCTGAGTAGCGCGCTGATCTTCCTGATCGCCTTCTGGGAACCGCTGCCGCCAGCGACCATCGCCGCTGCTCCGCCCCACGCCCGCCCGGCGACCGCGGCCAAGCCAGCGGGAGGCGACTTCACCCTCCACGGAGCACAAGGGCCAGTCTCACTCGCCGACTATCGCGGCAAAGTCGTCCTGCTCTACTTCGGCTATACCTATTGCCCCGATGTCTGCCCGACCTCGCTGGCGCTTATCGCGCAGGCGCTGTCCGGCCTCGCAGCCACAGAGCAGCAGCAGGTGCAAGCCTTTTTCATTTCGGTCGACCCGCGACGCGATAGCGCCGAGCGCCTGCAGGAATACGCGCCCTTCTTTCACCCGACCCTGATCGGCCTGAGCGGCACGCCACAGGAGATCGCCCGCGTCGCCGCGCAGTATGGCGCCAGTTATCAGGCGCAGCCACCGAATGCACAGGAGCAATACAGCGTCGACCACTCGTCGGCGACCTACCTGATTGATACGCAGGGAAAACTGGCGCTGACCCTGCCACACGCCTCGACCTCCGCACAGCTCCTTGCCGCCATCCGCGAACACCTGGCAGCGCCCGTTGCCGCCAGGTGAGACCAACAACATCCCACTCGATCAGTTACCGACAGGAGAACTCTCAACCATGCGTTTGCATCCCGCTCTCATCATCCTTGCCGCGGCACTCACCCTACCCTTGCCCACCCTGGGCAGTGAAACCAGTGAAACCGATCTGACCATCGCCGGCGCCTATGTGCGCATGGTGCCGCCGGGAACGCCCAACAGCGCCGCCTTCATGACCATCAGCAACCGCGGCAGCAGCGACCGCAAGCTGATCCAGGCAGCAAGCCCGGTCGCCAGGAAAGTCGAGTTGCACACCCACCTCAATGACCAGGGCATGATGCGCATGCGCCAGGTCGCGGACATCGAGATCAAGGCCGGAGCGCAGACCGAACTCAAGCCCGGCGGCTACCACGTGATGCTGCTTGACCTCCAGCAGCCACTGCAAGAGGGTGACAGCGTAGCCCTCACGCTGCGCTTCGACGACGGCAGCACCAAAGAGATCGACGCCGCGGTCAGGAAACCCCAGACGGAAATGAAAGCCCAGGACACTCCCGCGCAGGGCGCGATGAAGCACTGAGCGAAGGCCCATCGGCCGCTGCCGCAGGCAGGCACCAAGACCTCTGCCCTGGCTATCGGCGAGCGCCGTAGATGCGGGCCTTCCTGCGCCAGCAAGCAGGCTTCTGCAAGGCCGAAACATCCATCCGCGGCGCCGTGAAGATCTCCTGCGCAACAGCCCAGCGCTGAGTCTCCGCCTGATAGACGCCTGCGATCTGCTCAAACAACTTTTGAATGCGATTCATGGTGACTGACTCCTCTATCGGGATCGGTTGATCGAATTCGCTGCAGCGGATGCAAGAATACCGAACAGCTGTATTTTTGTACAGCTTTTTGCAGTTTTTTGCAGTTTTTCGTGCCGCAAGCACTCATGGCTTCGTTCTGCGAATGCACGGCAGAAAGCCCTTCTGACCACCCCCCGTGCTCCAACCAGCGAAATCCGTGGGCAGTGGCCGCCCCCAACAATCCCGATGCTGCTTGACAGTGCAGCCGGCTAATGGCGCTTTGCCTGGGTTTCCTGTACCCATTTTTTGGCATTTTTGTGAGCTCAGGTCCTTCCCCCTGCCCTGGGGAAAAGCCAAGACCGGAGCGCGCATGTCCCCGTAGCGCACGACCGCGCTTCGCCGCCGCCGCTTGCCGGCGCGAGCACCCGCCAGCGAACTGTCCGCGAGAGACTCCTGCTTCGATCGGCAAGCCTCGCCGCTCCTCGCCTGCGCCTTTTCTTCGCCGGCCCGGCGCACACTGGCGCAGCCGCAAGGCCTGCTGCTCGACCTTCGCCGCAGCGAAGCGTCCCGGCGACGATTGCTGCTCCCCGGGCAAGCAAAAAAGTCGTCGCGGCCAGGCTTTTTGCGCGAAGTGCAAGGCAGCGACGCTTGCCACACGAGCCATTTTTTCAGGCGCGCGCCGCACAAAGCCTGGCGCTTGCGGTTCGAAAGCTTGCCTTTTGCCGAAATTTGGCTCGATTGCCCTGATACCACGGCACTTCGGAAAAGCCGTGCATCCCCAGAACACGCGAAAGAGGTCTTCGCGTTTGCGTCGTTTGCAGAAGGATGTGGCTGCGCCGGCCAAGAAAACCAGAGGGACGATGAACTGAGCGTAGAAGGCTAGCGCCTTGGCCATCTGACTGACCACCATCTGCCCAATCTGCCCGGCTGGCGCATGTATAGGCAGATCCGCAGACGCATACCTGTGCAAGAGCGCATAGGCGACGACCGCCAGGATGCTCCCGAGCCACCACGGCAGCATCGCAGCAATTCCGAAGAGGGCTTCGAAAGCGCCGCTGTTCCTTCTTCTTGCCATCACTGGCTACTGTCATCATGCCTGCCCCGCCCCATGAAGCGCTCCGGCTATCGTCGCATCGTTGCGCGAATGTCAAACGATGCTGCGATTTTACCTACACCAACCGAAACCGCGGCGAGGTTGAGCTGGGCGTACTTTTGGGCAGAAGAGACAGCCAGCCGCCCGGACATGCGACGATTGTAGCCGCTGTAAGTACACCCGGAGAATGTCACGTCGAGGTTTGCAATAGTTGCCATCCCGCCCGGCGTAGCAAGTCCCTTCAACTGGCAACCGTTTTCAGGGCTTGAACCCACTACTTTGCCCTGTGGATCAATTTCGATGATCATCTGAACCACGGCATGTGCCTCGGGCGAAGCGGCTCCAGCGATATTCGTTTGATATTGCGCCTGGCCTCGCCAAGCACCCGTGCTTGTCGTGTAGGCGGAATTGGCAAGGTCACCAACGGCGTTGTTCGGTTTTCCTTGCGGCCGCAGCTTGCTTTGTCCCTGGTCGGAAGCGCAAGGGCGGTCAGTCAGGAGCGTCCGGCCGTCCTCGACGCATCGATATTGGGCGTGAGCGCTTGAGGCAATGAAGCCGATGGCAACGGTTGCTAGCAGATTATTCATTTCATGCTCGGTGCAAGTCAGCAGCGTCGAATAGTTTCCCTATATCTTACCGGCAGCATGGATCATCGGGTCAAGTCTTTCCCCGGGCCCTGGGAACAAGTCAAGACCTGACCCCGTCGGCGCTTCGCGCGATATACGATTCGCGCGTGCAGTCGGCAAGGCCGCGCAACAACATGGCGTCGTTCATCCGCTGGCGTAATTCAGTCATCTCGTTCTCCTCGTTCTCCTCGTCAGGATCGGGAACATTCCCAATGACGAAGATCGCATCGATGACCATCAGCAAAAGCAGTTGCGCTTTCTCAGGATGAAGGCGCCTCAGAAACGGCAACGCGGCGGCGGGATTCCCCAACACCGCGGTAGCGGTTTAGTTCAACGAAATTATTGAGCGGCGGAATCTCCTTGCTTTGCTGAGGTTTGATGATCTCCAACGAGCATAGCGACAATCATCGAACCATATTCTGCCAAGCGGTAGTAAACTTCCAAGCCGCAGCCGCGACCTTGTCCGCTGTCATGCCTGGTTTATAAAGCGCTGATCCCAAGCCGAAGCCTGTCGCCCCGGCACTAAGATACGGCTGCATGTTCTCCGGCGTGATGCCGCCGACGGGCAGTAGGCGCGTCCCCTTGGGTAGCACAACACGGATCGCCTTAAGAATTGCTGGTGTGACCAGTTCCGCCGGAAAAATCTTTAGCGCATCGGCACCCGCCGCCAGCGCTGCAAAGGACTCGGTTGGGGTAGCTACACCTGGCGCACAGATCAGTCCCGCGTCTTTGGCCGCACGAATCACCGCGGTATCCGCATGCGGCATGACTACCAGTTCGCCACCGCAGGCCTTGAGTTGCTGAACGTTCTCGATCGTCATCATGGTGCCGGCACCGACCAGCGCATCAAGGGGCAAGGCACGGCGAATCGTGGCGATGCTGGCGAAAGGATCGGGTGAGTTGAGCGGCACTTCGATCAGGCGGAAGCCTGCTTCGTAGAGTTTCAGCGCAACACCTTCCGACTCCTCCGGCTTTAGGCCCCGCAGAATGGCGACCAGTGGCAGTTTTGAGTTGGCTGAAGCAAAACGTTCAGCGACAGAATTAGTCGACATTTTCGATTCCCTATTAGATTTCAGGGCATTGCCCTAAGCAATCCGCCCCGACGCCATTGCGAGATTCCATAATCCGGCCGGGGCGGTATTGTCGAGCACGGCATCAGCGGACTGACCCATGTACTTCAGGGAGTGCACATAGCGCTGACAGAGCGACGGTGCGCCGATCATGACCAGTGGAACTGAAGTTAAATCGCCAGCGCCGGCCATTCCAGAAACAAGTTCATGACCGATCAACAGGCCGGAGAGATATTCGGCTAGAGAAGCTAGCGGCAATCGACCGGCCAATCCCAGCGTGCGCGTCCCGAAAATCTGTCGCGACAAATCTCCAGGGCCGCTGCGTCGTGCGGTGGCCAGCCCTAGTTCGAACGCAGCTGGATCGGATTCCGATTTACTATCACCCTCTGCGGGCATCAAGCGGCCCAGGATGGAGTGCTTGCTCAGAACGGAAAATAGCTCACCGGTCAGATAGGTGGAGTAGCGGACAATCCGGCCGTTTTCGATCTGCGCCCACTTCGAATGGGTCCCCGGTAGCAGCATGCAGGATCGGATCGCCCATTGTGGGTTGGTCAGCAAGGCGCCGGCAATCTGAATTTCTTCTCCGCGCATTACGTCCGGCAACGCATCCGGTACGTCGAACAGAACGCCGGGGGCAATCAGAATATCCGGCCCCAGCCCGCTTTGCACCGTAATGCTCTTGCTCGCGAGGAGCTGCATGTCAGCCGGGCAGCGCACATAGGGTGCTTCCTTCCAGCCTTGGGCGCTACCCACCATACCACAGGCGACGATAGGCAATTGCGGCCATTGCGCGACCCAGTCACCGGCGATTTCAGCAAAGGCCTGCTCGTAGCCGGCAGTTCCTGATGACGGAAGGTGCTGGATGCCATGCCCGGATTGCCGAGTTTCAATAACATTGCTCTCGCGCATCAAAAAAGCACGAAGACTTGAGGTGCCCCAGTCTAGGCTAAGCAACTGGGGGGTGAGACCAAAGTAATTGCTCATGTCTTTTCGCTCAAAAAGAGAAGTCGGCTCGGTATACTTAGGGAACCGCTGATCAATTAGCTGCCGATGCGTTACCTAACCGCTCGGCATCGGATTTCTTTGCATCCCACCGCGATTTTTGTCAAACTGCCCAAAATTTCGCGGTTTTCTACCCTTTTCGGCCCATTCCCGAGACTTTCGTCCTATTCAGAACGCACTCAGTTGGGTCTGGCCCCATGCCTTAATGTGAAAGTCGCGCAAGCGACTCACGAAACTCCCT
This sequence comes from Candidatus Accumulibacter sp. ACC012, assembly GCF_907163155.1. NCBI lineage: Bacteria > Pseudomonadati > Pseudomonadota > Betaproteobacteria > Candidatus Accumulibacter > Candidatus Accumulibacter sp. ACC012. The sequence goes on along the minus strand of NZ_CAJQUC010000003.1, from coordinate 584,943 downwards.
TCTCCCCTTGCGGGAGAAGGGGCAGGGGAAGAGGGAAACGGTCATGACTTTCATCATCCGGGGCGTCTCGATTGTCATGACCGTTAGGCAAAAGTCAAGACATGATCTCGTCGTGCCCGGGCACGGCGAGACGATTGGGATTGACGTTCATGAGCTTCACCTGGCAAGTCTCAGTAGTGTCCACCTGCCGCGCTGCGAAGTGGCTCAGCGGCGAACCGCCTCAGCCTACATCGCTTTTCCCGTGCGCGCCGGCACGGGTTGGCCTGCCGCACGCGGCGCGGGCGGCGCCGAGGTGCTGGCAGAACCGCCGATGGCCGGGAAGCTGGCCTTGCACTTGATGCCGGCCGGCAGCTTGAAATCCGGATTGGGCAGTTCGAGGCGCACTCCGAAAGTTCCGCTGGCGGCGTCAAAGACGCGGTCGATGACCTGCACGGTCGCCATGTAGCGTCCGCCGATCGGCGCTTCCGGCAGGACCTCGACTTTCTGGCCGGCGCTGAGTTTGTCGAAGGCGTCGATCGGCATCAGCACCTCGACGTACAGCGTGCCGATGGCCGCCAGTCTGAGGATCGGCTTGCGCAGGTCGCGATTGTCGGCGAGTTCGCCGGCGCTGAGCAGGCGATCGACGACGACGCCGTCCACCGGGCTCGCGATGGTGCGCAGACGCAGTTGCTCGGACAGGCGGCGATATTCGAGCTCCGACAGGCGGCGGTCGTCCCTGGCTTCGAGCAACTCGGATTCGGCCAGCTGCTTCTCGGTCAGTGCTTCGTCGCGGTCGTGCAGCGAGATGAAGGCCTGCTTCGCCAGCTCCTCGCGACGCTTGTACTTGGTCGTCGAAAAGGCGACGCGGCTTTCGCCGGTGCGGATGCGCCCCTTCATCGTCGAACGATAAAGTGCAGCGTCGGTCGCGGCGCGTTCGACGCCGGCATCCAGGGTCACCAGGACCTGGCCCTTCTTGACCATGTCGCCGCGATCCACCCAGATCTTCTCGATCAGCCCCTCGCTCGCCGCCCGCACCTCCACGCTCTTGCTCGGCTCGATGATGCAGTCGAACTCGGCTGCCAGCCCGCTGCCCGACGCCATCAGTGCCAGCAGCACGGCGCTGCCGATCCGGCTCCAGACGGCACTCCCGACGCCCCTCCTCACCCGCTTTCCTCGACTGCGCATTTTTCTATTCTCCTCTTCCAGCAAACGCCAGAGACTGCTCGACGCGCTTGTCCATTTCAACCGTCTGCCGCCGAATCCGCGAATTCTGCCGCTCGGCCGCTGCTTGTGCGGACCGGCGCAGCAGGCGTGCGAGCGGTGCCGGGAGTAGCCCGGCCTCTGAAACCTGCGCGCGCAGCCAGCCGCGCCACGCTGCAGCATGGGCGAGAAACAATTCGTCATCAAGCGAGACGATCGCTTCGCATGATCCGGGATCTCCCTGCCGACCGGCACGGCCGAAGAGCTGCCGATCGATGCGTGCCGAGTCATGGTATTCGGAAAGAATGACGTGCAGGCCGCCGGCCTGGCGAACTTCCGGGCTGAGCAGAATGTCCGTGCCGCGCCCGGCCATGTTGGTGGCCACGGTGATCCGCCCCGGCTGACCGGCGTCGGCGATGATCTCGGCTTCGCGCTGGTCCTGGCGCGCGTTGAGCACTTCGTGCGCCAGTCCGGCTGCGCTCAGACAGCAGCTGGCCAACTCGGAAGCGGCCACCGAACGCGTGCCGATCAGCACCGCCCGTCCCTCCGCCCCTATTTCGGCAGCGCGCTGCACCACCGCGGCCCAGCGAGCATCGCTGTCGAGGAACACCCGCTGCCCGAGGTCGCGGCGCACGACCGGTCGATTCGGCGGAATGCGCAGCACGTCCATGGCATACACCGAGCGCATTTCCGGCGCCACTTCGGTGGCCGTGCCGCTCATCCCGGCGAGACACAGGTAGCGGCGAAAGAAGCGCTGATAGGTGATGCGCGAGATGGTGTCGCGTCGTTTACTGATCGCCAGCGCCTCCTTGACCTCGATCATCTGGTGCAGGCCACGCTCCCACGAACGGTCGGCCATTACCCGGCCGGTGTACTCGTCGACGATCTGCACCTTGTCATCGGCGATGATGTAATGCCGGTCGAGTTGAAAAAGATGCAGCGCCGACAGGCCCTGTTCGACCAGTTCCTCGCGCGCCCGCGGGATGCGCCACAGGCCGGACAGCCCGCAGGCGAAATCGCCGACCGCCGCACGACCGGCGTCGGTCAGCTCGATGCTGCGTTCCTTCGGGCGGAGCAGGTAATGGCCCTTCTTTTTCAGGCTGGCGGCCAGGGCCAGCGCCTGCTCGTAGAGGGCACGCCCGTTCGGGTCGTCGACGTCGCTGGAAATGATTAGCGGCGTTCGCGCCTCGTCAATCAGAACACTATCGGCTTCGTCGACGATCGCGAAATAGAGACCACGCAGCAAGACCTTGCTGCGCGCCTGAGCCGGCGCGCGCGGTCCCGCCAGCCAGCCGTCGAGCACGGCCCGCGGACCGGCGCGCACGCGTTTCTGCGTAATGCGGTCGCGCAGATAGTCGAAGACCAGATCCTTGTTCACGCAGTAGGTGACGTCGGCGGCGTAGGCCGCGCTACGCTCGGCGGGCTCCTGGTCGGGGACGATCAGGCCGACACGCAAGCCGAAGAATTCGTAGACCGGCGCCAGATACTCGGCATCGCGAGCCGCCAGATAGGGATTGACGGTAATCACATGCACTGGCGCGCCGGCCAGGGCCACGGTCACGGCCGGAAGAACGGCGGTCAGCGTTTTGCCTTCGCCGGTCTGCATTTCGGCCAGCGCGCCGGCCAGCATGGCGTAGCCGCCCATCAACTGCACCGGGTAGTGGCGCAGACCAAGCTGCCGCGAACAGACTTCGCGCACCAGCGCAAAGCACTCGGCGACCGGCGCCTCGGCAAGCCCTTCGACGGCCAGAAGCGTGCGCACGGCACCTGCCCGGCTGCGCAGCCCCACGTCATCGATGGCCAGCAAGTCCTCCGCCAGCACCTGCACGCGCGCGGCAAAGCGCCGTAGGTCGTAGCGGCGCAAGGGCGAACCCAACTGCGCGCTGCGCCCCAGCAGGCGCCCGATGAAGCGGTCGAGACGATTGTCCTTGAGGTCGCGACGTTCGGCGTACAAGCCGGGTGCAAACTCATGCACCTGCCAGCGATCGAGCAGCGCCCTAGACATTGAAACGCGAGAGGAAGAGCTGTCGCAGCCGCCGCCCCCACTGCTCGGCCAGGGGCTCGGCGCGGTGGTGGAAACGCACATAGACGCGCGTACCGATCTGTAGTGGCCCCACCTCCGGCGGCAACTCGAGGTCGAACTGAAACAAGCGCTGCAGCGACTTGAGGCCGTTGGGGTCGCGCGGATCGGTGCCGTGCTGGCCGCCGCCTTCGAGCGACAGCGCCCTGCTGGGCAACTCATCATGCCCACCCGGCACCTCGCGAATCAGGCGCGCGCTATAGGTCTGCTCGACGCGGTCGGCGATCTTTACCCGCACCTCGTCGCGTGCTTCGCGGACCAGGGCAATGTCATCCTGGCTGACGACCACCCGCACCAGCCGCGGCGGCCCGTCGAGCACGTAGCCGAGCAGCTCGCCCTTCTTCACGAAGCGCTGCGGCAGATCCTGCGGCCGCGCCAGCTTGAGGGCGCCGGCTACGGCGGCAACCACCAGCAGTGAATCGACTTTTTCTTCGGCGCGCGCCAGGGCACTTCTTTCCCGGCGCAGATCCTCCTTGGTCGCCGCCGCCTGCGTACGCTCGTCGAACATCTGCGTGGTGTACTGCACCTCGAGCTGGCGTACCCGCGCCCGCGCCTGCTCAAGGTCGGCAGCAAGCGTCGGCTGGGCGGTCACCAGCAACACCTCGCCGACCTCGACGCGCTCTTCTGGCTGCACCAGCAGCTGCTCGACAAAGCCATCGGCAGCGGCGCGCACTTCGGCATTCTCGGGAACCCAGACGACGCCCTCGGTGTGGGTGCGCAAAGGCAACGGCACCGAGAGCACGAAGAGCACAAAGGCGGCCAGCGACCCGAAAGTGACCAGGCGGGCACGCGTGCGGTGGCGCTGTAGCTCGGGACTGGAGAGCACATAGTTGAGACCCTTGCCGATCGGTAGCACGAACATCGTCGTCGCTGCCCAGAGCGCCAGCAGCACCCCGACAAAGAAGAACTCCCCGGCAATGAACAGGGTGATGACGATCATCACCAGCGTCCGGTAGACGAACGACGCCGCCCCATAGAACAGAAACCAGCGCCGTTCGCCGAGCGACGCCGGTGGTCGCTCGACGCTCGTGATGCCAAAGAGGTAGCGCTTGGCGAGCCATTGCCAGTATTGATTCGAGCGGTTGCCGAGATTGGCGATTTCGATCAGATCGGCGAGAACGTAATAGCCGTCGTAACGCAACAAGGGGTTGCCGTTGAAGAGCAGGGTCGACGCACCGGCGACGAAGAGCACGTTGAAGGCGATCGAGCGCACCAGGCCGGGCTCGACCATCACCCACACCGCCATGGCGATCGCCGCCAGGAACAGTTCGACCAGCATCCCGGCGGCGCCGACCAGCGCCCGCCGCCATTTGTTGCGAAAAGCACCGGAGGCGGTCGCGTCGACGTAGGGAATCGGCGCCAGGACGAGCAGCATGATGCCCATCTCGTGCACCTCGCCGTCGCCCGACTTGACGGCGTAAGCGTGACCCAGCTCGTGCAGCGCCTTGATCAGCGGGTACACCAGCCAGAGCAGGATGAGGTTATGCGCCGAGAGCACCTGATCACTGAGGTTGGCGGTCAGCTCATGCCAGTTCACGCCGGCAAGAACCATCGCCGGCAGCACCGCCAGCAACCACAGCAAAAGCCCGAGCGGAGCGAACAGCGGCCGCATCAGCGGCCAGCTGCGGTCCAGGAAAACGTCGGGATCCCACAGCGGAATGCGGATCGACATCGGGTTGATGAAACTTTGCAGCAGCTTCTGACGCTTCTGCTTGCTGCCGCGCTCGGCCAGCTCATCGACATCCGGAGGCAGGTCGGCCTGCAGCAGGTCACCGGCGTGCAGTTGCGCCAGCAGGCGGATCACTTCGTCCTGCGTCGGCGCCTCTTCGCCGGCTTCTGCGGCCACCTCGGTCCACATCTCGTCGATCGTGCGCTGCCCGTCCATCAGCTGGATCACGCGGTAGGCCGCCGGGCTGAAACGATGCAGCTTGCCGGAGGCGCTATCGTGCAGCACGTACCACGGCTGACCGCGAAAGCGCTGGCGATGGATGCGCGCATGGGCGCGCAGCTCGGGGCGCAGGCCGGCGACGCGATACCAGGAGGCACTGAGAAACGGGGCGGCCATCGCTGTCAGCCGCCTAGGGCAACCAGATCCAGGCCTGCATGCGCAACCAGTCGCTCAGTCGATGCGTCCAGATCCAGGCATAGCTCTGCTCGCCGACGCTGATCTTGCCGACCCCTTCCATGCCCGGGCGCAGCTTGAGGTCGCTACGATCGAGCTGCGCTTCGACGCGGAAAGTGTTCTTGCCCTCTTCAGCCTCGGCCATCGAGATGTTGCGCACCTCGAAAGCCAGGGCTTCGCCGGTCAAGCCGGTGAGCACCAGCTTGCCCGACTGGCCGACGCGCACATCGCGAATATCGCGGTCCTCGACTTTCAGGATCACCCGGTAGGCATCGAGCGGCGCCAGCTCGAAAAGCAGCTTGCCCTGTTCGACGGGCGAACCGAGCAACTGGCTGAGATCGCCCGACACGACGATACCGTCGAAAGGGGCGACGATGTTGGCGCGCGCCAGTTTCTCGTCGACCAGCGCCAGTTGCGAGTTGGCTTCCTGCATTTGCGCCAGCGAGACATTGGCCGTGGCTCTCTCGTGCTTGGCCAGCGCTTCGCGGTAGCGCCCCTGATGCTGCTCGCGCTCGGAGAGCCAGCGCTGGCGCTCGACGCGCAGGTCGCGATCGTCGAGCGTCGCCAGCAGCTGTCCCTCCTTGACGACGAAGCCGGCGCGCACCGGTGCCTCGCGCAGGAAGCCATCGAAGGGGGCCACCGCCGCGCGCTGCACCTCCCCCTCGACAACCGCCTTGGCGCTGACTCGATAGTCGCCGTCGAGCAGGAAAACACCCAGCAGGAGGAGCAGTGCTGCGGCCAGCGCGACACGAAAACCGGGGCGGCGATGATCCTTGAGATGCAGCCACCAGCCGCGCAGCTTGTCGACCAGGCGACCGGCAAACCAGCGATGCTGATCGACCCGGCTCTCCAGCAAGGGCCCGAGCAAAGCGCTGACCGCTTCGAAAAGCCTCGTTTCCTCGGCGCTGAAAGGCGTCCCCTGATTACGCTCGAAAGTCAGTACGCCAACGCCGATGCCGCGGCTGCCGAGCACCACCGAACACACGGCTCGCGTGGCAGCAAAATCGCGGTGAGCAATGGCGATGCCGCCGTGGCTTTCCGCGCCGGCCGGAAAGAGCACGCTGCGCCGCTGATCGAGGGCTTCGTCCATGGCGTTTTCGAGAGCGGTGACGAACTGGCTCTTCTTTTCGAAGAAGGCCGAGTGTGACATGGCCAGCAAACGCGCCCGCCCTCCCCGGTCGACGCCGAGCGAAACCCGGTCGCAGTCGAAGCGGCTGGCAAGATCATTGACCACCGCCATCGCCATGGGATTGAGGCGGGCCTGCTCGGCGGCCACGCCGAGAACGTCGAGAGCCACGCGCGCACGCTGCAAGGCCTGCGCGTCGTCACCATTCTGGCGGCGCAGGAAGAGCGTTTCGATCCAGCCGATTCCCCAGTGCAGTTGCCGAAGCACCAGTTGCAAGGCCACCGTCCGAGCGTTCGGCGACATCGAGCACGACCGCCCCGTGCACCTGTCCTTCACGTTCCACGGGATAGGCGACGACCACCACAGCACCTCCCTGGCCCGGCAGGAGAAGCCCGCGCCGCTCGCTCAGGCACTGCTGAGCGGCCGGCGCGAGGATAGGTGACGTCGGTCTGTTCGGACGGCCAGACGGCGGCCGGAACGAAAGTACCGCTGCCCTGCTCGAGCAGCAGCAGGGCCGCACGCACGTCGGCGACCTGCAGGCATTGCAGCGACAGCCAACTAGTACAGAATTCGGCCGACGTCTGCGCTGCCGCAAAAGCTCCCCACAGCGCATCGTCGTGCGCTCGCCTGGCATGATCGCCAAGCCCGGGAGACAGGCCTAGGCCTGCGCCTGTCTGCGGCCCGCTGGAAGAATGGAAACTGGAAGGCAAGTAGTGGCCTCCAAACCGGCGCAACAATGGAAAGAGGGAAGCAAGGCCTGCTGCCGGCAGCAGCTATCCCCGCAGCGAACGGATGCTGGCAGCAGGCGCCCCGGCCATCATACGGGCTTCCTAGTTCCCCTGGTTCAACTCGCCGTAGCGACCCTCGTATTCGCTGACCAGCTTGCCAAGCATCAGCGCCAGGCGCTTGGCGGCGAAGGGACTCATCACAATGCGATGCTCCAGCCTGACGTCGTACTCGGAAACGCCCCGGTCCCAGCTCTCGTTGACCCCGAAGTTCATCACCACTTCCTCGCGCGTCGTGGTCACGTTGACCATATTGCAGTAGCTGCTCTTCACCGACGCCGTATTCATCCGGATCTGCTGCTCCCCAGACGTCGCAGCTCGCGTCTCGACCGCTCCTGCCGGAGCCTTGACCGGTGCTGCAGGGGTTTCAGGTTTTTCTTGTGCCATCTCTCGGTTCTCCCAGGAATTCTTCATCAAACTTGGCCGTAAAGTGCGGATTCGTCGCCGGAAGCGCCCCGGCGGCGAGCGGGCCATGGTCGCGCGCAAGGATTTACAGCGACCGCGAAGATTGTAGCGACGCTGCCAGGTTAATCTGTGAACTACTGCTTCGATTGGCAGAATTATTCGTAAATTGCTTACGATCATGAATGCTATGGTTAAAAACAACACCCCCTTGGCAACCAGAAAACGCTTGGCGTCAAACACGGTTGCTTCTCCCCTCGCGGGAGAAGGGTTGGGGAAGAGGGGAAACGGTCACGACCTTCATGACCTGGGGTATCTCGACAAGTCATGAGCGCTAATGTGAAAGTCACGTACGCGAGTTCACATTAGCGGGCGAATGGAATCAAGCGCTGATAACGCATACGCCTTGCTTGGCGCCGTTTCAGGATTTGCCTGCTCCGAAAATCTCCTCGAGGCTGGCCGCGTCAAGTACTTGATCAAGCCAAAGGTCGACCTGCTCAAGGGAAGCCGTAGAGATCATCGCCAGAACAGGCGACGGGACGGTACCAAAACGCTTCTGCAGCAGCTTCTGCAAGGCCAGCGCTTCACCCTCGGCTTTTCCTTCGGCTTTTCCTTCAGCCTTGTAGGCGTGCGCCCATTCTTCGAGTCGTTCGGCCAACATGACATTCAGCTCCTGTAGATCGTCCATCCGAGGCAACACGATACGATATTCGGCCTTGCGCATCAACGTCGCCCGGATCCAGAGGGCAAACCTCCGACGCAGGTCGGGCCGGTCTACCAGCCACTCGTCGAGGAGACCGAGCAAGACGCCGATGGCGGCCAGCGACGCCGGGTGTTCGATGCGAAAGACGGCCGCCACCAGGTTGTTGAGCGAGGCCAGTTCGCCGTCGGTGTAGGCGTTCTCGTCGATCAGCAGGTACTTCAGCCGGGGCTTGAACTGCTCGACCAGCCGCGGCACCGGCGGGATCAAGTCAAAGACGTCGCTTGACGCCGTCCAGCGCTGGCTGCCGTTGTAGAGGACGATCGGCAGGACGGGCGGCAGGCGGCCGTCGGCCAGCACCTCGCCACGCTTGATCAGGTCCTGATAGAGCAGCCCGACATAGACCATCATGCGCAGCGCCATGTAGCGGTCGACGCGGCTCTGGAATGTCAGCAGCAAATAGCACGCCGCGAAGAACTCGGCGAAAGTCAGCACTTCCGTCTGCGCCTTGGCCTGCCCGCGAAGGTTGGCACCGAGAGCTATTTCTGCCCTGAGCGACCTTGCCTGCTTGCGTGCATCGGCCAGCGCGAGGTCGATCGTGCGGCCTACTTTCTGGTGGCAGGTCTTGCCATTGATAAGGCCTGCGCACTGGTAAGATGTCGCCCTCGCTGAGGCAACTTGAGCGCCCTCAGCTCGCCCCCCTTCCGATATCCGAAAAGCCAAGGTTTGTTGGCTAACGAATTGGAGGCCGCCATGACTATCGCTGCTGCAACACCACCAAGCGCCATCTTCAGCACTTTGCCGCTATTGGCGCTGCTGCTGGTCATCATCGCCATGTTCCGCTGGAGTTGGACCTGGCGCGCCAGGGGCTTGCCATGGGGGCCAATGTCATTGTCGGGCTTCGCAAGAGCAACGCCCACTATGACCAGGCCGGATCACAATGGCGAGTGTCGCGCGTCACGTACCAGGGGACGGCTGTCGTCGTGGACCGGAAAATGCCGCGGGCTGAATCGGCGGCGTGAACGGGCCGCCGTGGATGCTGGTATCGACACGTCGCTCTACGGCACGGCCAGCTTGATTGATCGCCGGACCAAACCTCGGGAAGAAGCGAGTGCGTCCTCGGGCAAATCACACGGTGACGCGAGCGGTGATCCGCTGGGGCACGGTCGACAATGGCCTTGCCATCGCTGAGCGCACACGGCGTTGCTCGGCGATGGCCCGTGTTGCCGACCTCTCGAAGCGGTGGTCAGCAACCCGGCGCGGACGCCCGAACCTGGCTTGATGACAAACGAAGAAATGACCGTCAATATTCACGTGACGCTTGTCGCGAAATTTTGCTGGGGCGGGGGTACTAACTGAAGTGGACAAGTCTCGCAGCGGCAGCACCTCTCAGATTTTCGCCCATCGGGAGCGCCGGGGACAACTGGCTGACTGGTGGCACAAGACGGTCTGCGTAGACAACAAGCCCGGGCGGCACGAGGGTAAAAGCGCATGAGCAAAAAAGCACGCAAGTGGCCCATCCAGAGAAAAGCGCGCTACCTGTCTGCACAGGAGGCCAGCGTCACCGGTGAGGTTTCGTATATCCAGCGCCTCGCCTTGCAGCGCGATGCTCGTGCAGTAACCCTGGGTTCGCTGGTCTTCTTCTCGACTCAAAGCGGCGACGCATGGCTGCTCGAGCCGGAGGATGGTTTGGCACTTAAGCTTGCTGAGGATGGCGATCCCTTGCCCAATCGAATCATCGAGACGACGGAACGGTTCATGATCGAATGGAACATGAACTACCAGATCGAAGATAGCGCGTTCATATATCTTGACGCTACTGGCAGTCGGCGGGTGATCGTCGGCTATCCGATCGCGGAGATCCGTAAGGCAATTGAACGGGGGCAGCGGTGACGAGGGGACTTTTCGTCCCAACAGCGGTTAGTGGTCCACCGGTCACTTCCCTTTGGGCACGTGGCGGCAACGTTGAGCGCTCAAGGGTGAGGGGGAGTTCGGTATGAGCATCGGCGTTCGGGTCATGTTTGTTGGCGGTGATCGCATCATCCGCGTGCCCCTGCGTCGCTTCGATCGCCTCTTCGATCGAAACTTCAATGAAGCCATGCCTGAGTATGCAGGCCAACGTGTTCGTTGTGCGATGGTCTATGTGAGTACAAATGGAAACCCACGGAGAACGAAAAGCGCGCACTGGTGGACCTGGCGCTTGAGCACTGAGTGTTGGCTTTTTTTATTCGGGCCGGTGGGCGGGCCGAGGGAAAAGTGTCTCGCAGTGCGGGTGGCTTCATGAATGGAATCTCAATGACCCGGTTCTCGAAGAGATGACGGCAAGGAAGGAAAAGAAAGAACAATGCAGGCTGGACATCTGACATTCGCGTTTCTGCTGCTGGCAAGCATCGCTGCCCGCGCGGAAACCCTGGTTGGCACGGTAGTGGGCGTGGCCGACGGCGATACCGTCACTGTTCTCGACGCTGACCATCAGCAGCACAAGATCAGGGTCGGGGGGGTGGATGCCCCAGAAAAGGCCCAGCCATACGGGCAGCGGTCCAAGCAAAGCATGTCGGCGCTCGTGTTCGGCAAAGAGGTCAACGTCCAGTGGAACAAGCGCGACCGGTACCGCCGTATCGTGGGCAAGGTGATGGTCGCACCTTCCGACTGCCCTACCTGTCCAAAAACGCTGGACGCAGGCCTTGCGCAGATCACGATGGGGCTCGCCTGGTGGTACGAGAAATACGCGATGGATCAGTCGGCCGAGGATGCGGGCGAGGAAGTTGCTGCCCGGCCGATGTCTGTACTGGAATAGTGATTTGCGAAGACAACAAGCCTCCCACAGGACGAAGACCGATGCCCGAAACCCCTGAACAGGCGACCGAACGCTACCGTCGCAGCGGCGAGCACGACGCCCACTTTCGGGCCTGGCCGGGCAGCAACTTCCTCGCCCGCAGCCACTGCGGAGACGCCGCGCTGCGCTCGGCGCTGATCTCCGCGGTCCACAGCCGAACCCTGCACGTCGCATTCCCCGAAACAGTCGCCAACATCGACGACGTCGCCTTCACGCGCGGAAAAGTGGCACCGATGGTGCGTGGCCTGTTCCCGGCTTGCGAGCAGGCGTTGGTCCTCGGTCTGCTCGAACGCTCGGTCATTCTTCTCACCCCGGCCACCATCGAGGCGCTGCTGCAAAACACACAATGTCTGGCTACCGCCTGGAATCTGGCGAACCTCTATCTGGCGGGACTGGGCGCGGACCTGCTTGCCGAGAGCGCTCCCGGCCTGCTGGGCCTGAGCGAGGAGACAAGCTGCTATCTGTCGGCAGCCTCTTTCGACGCGGCCGGTCGCTTCGAAGACTTCGTTGTGCACGAGGCGGCGCACATCTTCCACAACTGCAAGCGCGAGACGATCGGGCTACCGGAAACCCGGACACGTGAGTGGCTACTGGAGATCGATTTCGGCAAGCGAGAGACGTTCGCCTACGCCTGCGAGGCCTACAGCCGCCTTCAGGCGCTCGGCACCGGCGCGAGGGAGAGACAAAGCCTGCTCGCGGAACACGAGCAGGGATCGATGCCGCCCGATGAACGCGTGAATGCGGTCGAGTACCTGGATATCCTGCGCGAGGCCGTCGCAGCCCGCAACGGTTGGAAAAGGATCCTCCAGCGCTGTTCACCTCCGCGCGTGGCGCGACGCGCCCGGATGGGAGCAGCGTGATGCGATCGTCCATCGAAGGACAGCGCCCTCCTCCACTTCAGGTGCAGGCCCCGGGATGACCAGCCGCATCACCGATCCGGAGAGCCTGCGAAAGGAGCTGCGAGCAATGGATCGCGGCGATCTGCTGATCATCGCCGAACGGGCAATAGAACTCGTGCCGAGGGTGACATTGCAGGCTCTCGTGGGCGACTACGTGCACGTAGAAGACGGCGCGTCAGAAGCAAGGGCGACACCAAACGCCTTGCTCGACGAAGTGCAGAAGTTCCACGTCGATAGTCTCGCTGGTCGCTACTTCGAAGACTTCGAGGTGAATTCCAGGAACTGCACGGAACAGTCGCGGGGCACGGATGCCTTCATCGCCGAGTTCAAGCGTCTCCTGCGCGAATGCATCAGTGCCGCGGACAGCGGACAATACGCAGTCGCCGGCCAGGCGTTCGAGCTTCTTTTCGGGCTGCTTCGGCATATCGACGAGGGACACGACGACGTGATCTTCTTCGCCGACGAGGGCGGCTCCTGGCAGCTTGGCGTCGACTGGTGCGGCGTTTTCGCTGCCTACTTCCGGTGCCTGGCCGAGACCGCTACGGCAGAAGATTTCGCGAGCACCGTCGATCAGGCCATTGATGACTTCGCCGAACATGACCGACCACAGTACCTGCGCAGCGCACACGCGGTGGCGAGTAGCGCACAGCGAGCGGCGCTCGAAGCGTTGGAACGGCGGGCCGCAGACCCCGCCCGTCGCTGAGCACGGCTGTTGGGCAAGACGCTCATTGGCCAGATGGCTACGGCACTCGGCTCAAGGCTTCTTCTTCCCGGCCAGCGTAACCTGAACATACTCAGCGGGATCATCCCCGCTCAGCCCCGCGACCACCCATCCCGCCGCTTTCCCGAACTCATCGGTAAGCGCCGCCCCATCAGTGTTGTCTCACGCCACATGCGCGCTCGTCGCGAATTACCGCATGGGGGTTGCGTGGGCTGATCGCAGGGCCTGTTTTTGTGCCGACACCACTTGCTCGCCCGGCAGGACGCGCTCAAGTGTCGCGCGGCGCGCTGTGCTCGCGTAACCAGCGCGCGAACGTCGCTTCGTCGATCTGGCCGGCCGCAACGACGAGCACAGTCAGCGTGGCATCGGCCTGGCTCGCCACCAGGCGCTGGCCGTTGAGCGCCAGAAACAGGCCAACCGCCAGAAAAGCGACGCGCTTGTTGCCGTCGACAAAAGGGTGGTTACGCGCCAGACCAAAGCCGTAAGCGGCAGCCAGGTCGGCCACATCCGGCTGGCCATAGAGCGCAAGATTCAGTGGCCGCGCGAGCGCGGATTCGAGCAGACCCTCGTCACGCAGCCCACTGGCGCCGCCATGCTCGGCCAGGCTCTCGTCGTGCAACAATTCGAGCGCGCGCCGGTCGAGCCAGCACCAGCTCACTTGGCGAGCTGGTGGAAGGTGTCGCGGTACTCGTGCATGAACTCGCGCCCGATCTCGAGTTGCTGGTCCAGATCAGGGTCGTAGGGCGTCAGCATCACGCCATTCGCCGCCTCGGTCACGAATACCGTATCGCCCTTCTGCAGCTTGAGTCGCGCCAGCACTTCCCTGGGCAGGATGAGGCCAAGCGAGTTGCCGATCTGGGTAAGCTTGAGGGTGGTCATGGAAGGCTCCACACGGTCGATGTTATAACTGTCGTTATACCAACACAGAGGGTGCAGGGCAAGTGGCGCGCAACTCGGGATCAAGACTTCTGCATCAAGGCTTCTTCTTCCCGGCCAGGGTGTCCCGAACATACTGACCGGGATCATCCCCGCTCAGGCCCTCGACCACCCGTCCCGCTGCTTTCCCGACCTCACCGACAACCGCCGCGCCCTTGCCGAGCGGTGACACCGGTTTCAGCGTGTCGAAATCAGTCGGCGTCGCGGTCTCCTGGTGCGCCTGCGCCGCTGCCTCCTTGCGGTTTCGTATCGCATACGCGTTTGTCGAAAATTCCCACATCGCGGTATGCGCGGTCTGATCACTCGGGCGCCCCTGTGCCGAAACCCCGGCACCTGCCGCCCTGCCCGTCACCTGACCAAGATACCCGCCGCCCGCCTGCCCGACCGCACCGGCACCGGGAACGCTGCTTCGATTCGCCTCGTGCCGCGCGCCGACTGCATCTGCCCCCTGCACCTGACCGGCCATCTCGCCGAGCATCCGGTCGTAGTTCTGCGCGGTATATTCGGCGATGTAGGGGCGCAGCTCGTACGGGTCGCCCATGATCCCCTGGAACGTCTCGTAGTTGAAATCGAGTTTGGGCAGCAGGAAATCCTTGATGAAATGATCCTGGAGCTGCACGTTTGAGCCCAGTTGACCGCTGTGCGACAGCTCCCACATCTGCCGATGCCCTTCCGTTTCCTGCAATGAGGCGCTGAAGGCTTCGCGTGATTGGCGCGCGTGGTCCAGCGACGCGCGCATCCCCTCGCTGCCGGCTGCCCTGCCCTCGTCGAAGCTGCGATAGTTGCGCTCCCAGCCGTTGTCGAGCACGGTGCCCACCTTTTTGCCAAAACTCGATTCGCTGGCGAACTGCGCCATCTCCTCCAGTGATCGCGAAGCGTCGGCTGAGTTGCGCAGCTTGCCGGAGAGTTCCACGCCGCCGCGAAGCCCGGCGATCTCGAGGAGCTGCGGCGTATTCATGCCCATCGAGGCGCCGATCATCATTTCCATCGCCACCTTTTCGCTGACGCCGAGTTTTTTGGCCCACTGATCGACCTGGCGCAGGCTGTCGTTCGCCTCGTGGTTGCGACTCGACCCCATGCCGTGGCGGTAGCCTGTGCCGTCGCTGCTGCCCTGGTCAAGTTCTCCGGGGTCGGCTTGATGATGGCCAGCGCCCTCTTCCGCTCGGCGCCTTCCCGCAGCGCTTTCAGTGCCGCGACGGCTTCGACTTCCTCGCTGAGCACCTTCGCTTCGGGGGCGCTGTTGGCTGGCTCTGGATCGGGTGGAATGTCGCAATACCAGTTGAACCGATCCTCGTCACAGATCCACATCGACGGGTACTCCAGTCCGCTGTTCGCTGAGGCGCTGCCGAAGCAGAGGCAGCACACGGCCATCACCAGGGACCGCATCGATCACTGCGCCGACGGGCTTGCTGGCGCCGTGCGAACGAGTTCCGCCACCCTTGCGGAAAGGTCCGGAATCGCCGCGACTGGTGAAGCCTTGAGCAAGGCCGCTGAATTGATCAGCGCGCATTGGCACTCCTGCGCGACCTGGTCGAGTGCAGCATCGAGCCGCAGCCCGAAGGCTTTGGCGTCCTCGAAGAGCCTGGCCTGTTCCGTGGCGTCCATGCCCGGCTTGACCCGCTCGACCAGCGATTGCTGCTGCTGAGCGACCAAGGCGCCGATATTGACGCGCGCGAAGCGCGGAATCTCCAGCGGCCGGAAGTGCAGCCAGGACGCCACGATGCCGGCGCCGAGCAGCAGCGTCAGGGCGCCGGTAAGCAACGCTGTTCTGAATGGGTTCATGACGCGGCCGCCCTATCGTGACGCACGTTCAATGACCAGACGCTCGACGGCTTCCGAAACCGACAGCCCTTGCTCGCGCAGGTGCTTGATCGCCTGGAAATCCTCGGCGCGGGTGGAATAGACGAGCATCGAGAACGGATCGAGCAGGAGTCGCCCGAGACCCGAGCCGAGCGGCGAATGGATATAGATTTCAGAAAAGTGGCCGTGCTCGGTACTCACCGAGGCGAGTTGGCGCTTCAGCCATTCGTCGAGCACGAGCTTTCCTTCCGTGCCCAGGCGCTCGATGTTCTCCGGTTTCTGGCGCAGCAGGAACAGCCAGTCGGCGTTGTTGATCGCCGCCCGGGTCGCCTCGTTCTTGTAATAGTCGTCCACGGACTGGGTGATAGTGCCGAAGGCGCCGCCGTACTTGCGGGCGCGACGATAGCCGGCGTCGATGAAACTGCCCCTGGCGCCGCTGCCCATCAGATCCCAGCTTTCGTCGATGATCACCAGTTTTCGGCGGGAACGGTCGCGATACATTTCCTGGGTGATGCGGTACATGATCAGTTGCATCACCACCGACTGCAGGTCCTTCTTGGCCTTCAGCTCTTCGAGTTCGAGGACCACGAGATCCCGGTCGAAGGCGATGTTGGCGGCGCCCTCGAAGTAGCTCGCATAGACCCCGTGCCGGGTATAGGGCTCCAGCGCCGTCGCCAGGCGACTCAGGTCGCGCTCGTACTCGCCTTCGCTCGACAGCCGGCCGGTCTGCAGGAGGGTGTAGATGTCGGTAATCGTCGCGGTTCGGCCCTTGGCATCCCAGACGCGCTTGATCGCCGAGCCCAGCGCGGTGTAGCTGTAGTTGTCCAGCGGTTCGCGTGGGCTCGCCATCTGGGCGAGGAGCGGCAGGACCATTTCCATGTCGGCGTTGATATCGATGATCATCGAGAACGGGTTGAGGCACAGGGTGTTGCGCCGCTCGTCCGAGAACTCGTTGAACTCGCCGTCAAGCAAGTCACAGAGGTTCTTGTACGATCGCCCAACGTCGATGATCCAGACCGTGGCGCCGACACCAAGGTAGCGATAGGTCATCTCGTTCACAAAGACCGACTTGCCGGAGCCTGACAGTGCCGCGACCGCAAAATTGAAGTTGCCACCGGTGTTGTCGAAGAGATCGAAACCGCGGGCGCGCCAGACCGCACGCACGGCGTGCTCGCAGCGTCCGGCGTCCGCGACCTTGGCCAAGAGGCAGATCTGGTGATACATCCCGACCACCGTGCGGCCGCTGTCGAAGGTTTTGAGCACCATGTTCCAGTCGCGCTTGCGTTCCTGCAGGTCGGGCTGGAAGTGCGCCATGTACGAGCCCGCGCTCTGCGTCGCGCGGGTCGCCTTGATCTGCGCCTTGCTCCGGGCCGCCTCGTAGTCGAGCGCGACTGCCCCCAGAAGATCCGTTCAGATTCTTATCCCCAGCGGCAGCAACGCAGCGCATAGCAGCCGATGGGTCGGACTGAGCATCAGGCAAATCACGGCCTACAAGAGACAGAGGGGTCGCGCCTCCATTGCGGACACTGGACCAGCGTTATTTCCCGTAAGCGGCCATTGAACCAAGTTCACCTTGAATCCCCTGCCTGAATTTCGGCTGTCAACCGGCCTGTCAAGATTGCTACTCCATACTCGTGGTTACGCAATCACACTCGGACACCTTCCAATTCGAACCCCCTTCGTATAACATATAAAGCAGTTATGCGTATGGAGGCCGTAATCATGAACTTCAACATCTACCTTGACGACGAAACTGGTCAGCAACTCAACGAAGTTGCCAAAAAGGTTGGCGAAAGCCGGAATGCGCTGGTTCGCCAGGCAGTGAGCGAGTGGCTGAAGAGGCGCGGGAAACCCCAATGGCCGGCCGAACTACTTGCCTTCAAGGGTATGGCCGACATGCCGCTATTTGAAGCAGACAGGGACCGCCTCAAGCCGCCGGCAGCTGACCCACTGGCATGAAGTATCTGCTCGACACCTGCACGGTCTCTGATTTCGTCAAAGGCCAACCCAGCGTCTTGGCGCGCGTCAAAGCCACACCGCCGAATCTGATTGGCGTATCTGCGCTTACGCGCATGGAGGTTGATTACGGCCTGGCGCTCAACACCGAGCGCGCAAAGAAGCTGGCACCAATACTGGACGCGTTTTTTTCCACCATCGCCACGCTGCCGTTTGATGAAGCTGATGCACAGGCAGCCGCAGCAATTTGTGCGGCGCTCAAGACCCAGGGTCAGCCAATCGGCGCTTACGATGTCCTGATAGCTGGCACAGGGATGGCGCGTGGGTTGGTGGTGGTTACATCGAATGTTGGCGAGTTCAAACGAGTCAGCGGATTGCAGGTTGAGGATTGGAGATGAAGTCCGAAACGGCCGACGACCAGTCCGACGTGACATTGCTGCGATCGGCGCCTTGAAAATCGGCAAGCGGCAAAAGCACTTGCAGACGTCATCTGGCGGGTTTTTGTCCCGAGGGGACATAGCCCGCCGTAGCGAGGACCCCACGCGACTTACCCGGTAACGCGAGCGTGGCAGCTCGACTATCGGTCAGTCGTGAGCAGACGTTCTTTCAGCTTCGACCAGCGTCGTTCCACCTGCTTGCCCTTGACCGCCATGGCCAGTGCTCTCTTCTGCCCGACCAGCACCACCAGCCTCTTGCCGCGCGTGATCCCGGTGTAGATCAGATTGCGCTTGAGCATCATGTAGTGCTGGGTCGAGATCGGAATGACCACCACCGGGTACTCGGAACCCTGCGACTTGTGGATCGTCGTCGCGTAACAGAGCACCAGCTCATCAAGTTCGCCAAACGGATAACTGACCACCCGGCCATCGAAGGCGACGGCGAGTTCCTCTTCGTCCTGGTCGACGCCGGTCACGAAGCCGATGTCGCCGTTGAAAACATCCCGGTCGTAGTTGTTCTCGATCTGCATCACCGTGTCGCCGGCGCTGAAGCGGTTGCCGAACATGTCGACACTGTGCTCGCCGGGTGGATTGAGCACCGCCTGCAAAGCCTGGTTGATACCGCGGGCGCCGGTGATCCCCCGGTTCATCGGGCACAGAACCTGAATGTCGCGGATCGAATCAACCTCGAATTTTCTCGGCAGGCGAGTCTGCACCAAGTCCACCACGGTTTGCGCGATGGCTTCCGGTTCCTCGGCGGCGACAAGGTGGAAGTCAGATGTTTCGCCCTTCGCGGGCAGACTGGGAAACCCCCCCGGTTGATCTGGTGGGCACTGCGCACAATGCGCGAGGTGGCCGCCTGGCGAAACACTTCGGGCAGCCGGATGACGGGGACGACACCCGAGTCAATGAGATCGGTCGGGAACTGGCCGGGGCCAACCGAGGGCAGTTGATCCACGTCACCGACAAGAATCACCGCCGTGCGGGTCGCCACGGCCTTGAGCAACTGGTTTGCCAACGGCACGTCGATCATCGCGCATTCGTCGGCCACCAGAAGATCGCATTCGAGAGGATTGTCCGCGTTGCGCTTGAACTGACCGTTGATCGGATTGATTTCCAGCAAGCGGTGGATGGTCTTGGCTTCCAGGCCTGTCGATTCGGAGAGACGCTTGGCCGCTCGTCCGGTCGGCGCACACAGCAGCGGTTTGACGCCCTTGACGGTCATGATGGTCAGAATCGAATTCACCAGGGTGGTCTTGCCGACGCCGGGTCCGCCGGTGATCACCAGCCGCTTGGACGACAGCGCGAGACGGATGGCTTGTTTCTGGCTGTCGGCCAGCTGGATGGCGAGTTTTTGCTCGACCCACGGAATGGCTTTGTCGGCCTCGAAGGCAGGGAGGGTCGTCCCGCCCGCTTGAAGGCGCTGGATCTGGGCGGCGATCGATTGCTCGGCGTAGTACAGGGGTGCAAGGAAAACGCTGGGTTGACCCTCGACGGTGTCGGGCAACACTAACTCCGCGGTGATTTCCTGAGCGATCGCCGTCTCGATGATCGACTCCGGAATGTCGAGCAGCTTCACCGCCAGGGACACCAGTTCGGCGTAGGGCAAGCCGCAATGGCCCTGGCCGGAGGCTTCGGTGAGCGCGTAGGAAATACCGGCCTGGGCGCGCAGGAGAGAATCGTTGGCGATGCCGATCTTCTGGGCAATCGTGTCGGCCGAGATAAAGCCGATGCCACGAATGTCCTGGATTGGCCTGCCGGCCACGGGAGACGGTGTCCGCCTGACGCCGGCGACTTGCCCGTCGACGCCTTGAGATCGCATCACTCAACGGCAGCTGTCGGCCAGCAAGCGACGTAGCCACAGCCAAAGTCCGGCTGCCGCGAACGACAGCACACTGATCCGGAACCCGCCGTTCCACTCGATTGGCCGTCGCCCCAGTCATTTCAGCGAAATACCGCGCAGACATCCCTGATGTGGCCGCGCAGCCAACGATGTGCGGGATCGGCATCCAGCCTCGGGTGCCAGAGCAATGAGACCGTGACCTCCGGTGTGCTGACCGGGAGGGGAAAGCTATGCATTCCGACACGTAGATTTCCCGTGTGTCGTTCGGGAACAGTGGCGATCAAGTCGGAGGCTCGAGCCAAGGCCAGCGCGGTCGAAAAGCCTCCGACAATCGTGACGATCTGCCGTCCCAGCCCAAGTGGCTTCAATGCTTCGTCAATCGGGCCTTCGTCGAGCCCCCTGCGCGAAACGCCGATGTGCCTGCCGGCCGCAAAACGAGAGGGCGAAACCTCACCCTGGCTAAAGGGATGCCCCAGTCGCACAGCGCCAATGAAGCGGTCGCGGAACAATGTCTGCACACGCAGTTCCTGAGCCGTCGCCTTCCCCACAACGCCAGTTTCCAGATCGACGATCCCGTCGCGCAGTGCCGTACTGTCCTTGTCGGGCTTCTGCACGAAGCACAACCGTGCACCGGGCGCTTCCTCGCTGACGCGGGCAATGAGCTCCGGTCCGAAGTTCTCCACAAAACCCTCGCTGGTCCGGAGCGTGAACGTCCTGTCCAGCTGTTTGAGGTTGAGCATCTCGGAGGGGCGCAGCACGGCTTTTCCATCCTCCACGAGCTGACTGACCCGCTCGCGTAGTTCGATCGCCCGTGGCGTGGGGACGAGACCGCGTCCGGCCCTGACCAACAACGGATCGCCTATCGTCTCTCGCAATCGCGCCAGTGCCCGGCTCATCGCCGAAGGGCTGAGCCGCAACCGTCTGGCAGCGCGCGCAACGCTGCCTTCGGCGAGCAACACGTCAAGTGTGACGAGCAGATTCAGATCGGGTGTCGACATGGGTTAGTCCCAAGACGGCCTGGTTGTTATATGGCGTCAAACGCACGAATAAAGTGCAAATGATGCGCCTTCCGCCAGGGCACGTGAAGGCTTATGTTTGTGACAGTTCCGATTCGGGAGCAGTCACAACAAGGAGTTCATGATGAACGCAATCATTGCAGACCAAGATGGGGCCGTCTATCGAAGCGCTGAACAGGCACCGTCGGTGCGCTGGGCGCTCGCCACCCTTTCGCTAGCCGTCTTGCTATCTTCGCTCGGCACGAGCATCGCCAATGTGGCATTGCCAAACTTTGCGGAGGCATTCAATGCCTCCTTTCAGGAGGTCCAGTGGATCGTCCTCGCTTACCTCCTGGCCATCACCACCACGATCGTCAGCGTCGGCCGGCTCGGTGACATTACCGGCCGCAAGCGGCTGCTATTTGCCGGAATCTTCCTGTTTACGGTGGCATCAAGCGTGTGCGGTGTCGCTCCCACGCTCTGGTTACTGATTGCTGCGCGTGCACTGCAGGGTCTTGGCGCGGCCATCATGATGGCCCTCACCATGGCGTTTGTCGGTGAAACGGTTCCCAAGGCAAAGGCCGGTAGCGCCATCGGGCTGCTCGGAACGATGTCCGCGGTAGGTACCGCGCTCGGCCCATCACTCGGCGGCATTCTGATCGCCGAACTCGGGTGGCGGGTCATCTTCTTGATCAACTTGCCACTGGGTGTCCTGGCTCTTTTCCTTGCACATCGCTACCTGCCGAATGATCGCAAGCGACTGAACGCAGAGCGCCCCGGCTTCGACGGTTTGGGCACGCTGCTGCTGGCCCTGACACTCGCGGCATATGCGCTAGCCATGACGACCGGGCGCGGCAGTTTTGGCCCATTCAACGTCGCTCTGCTGTTGGCTTCTGTCCTTGGAGCCGGCCTCTTCGTGCTTGCCGAGAAACGGGCAGCGCCACCGTTGATCCGATTGGCGATGTTCCGCAATCTCGTGCTGAGTTCGAGTCTCGCCACCAGCATGCTCGTCTCGACGGTGATGATGGCGACGCTGGTGGTCGGGCCGTTCTATCTTTCGCGTACCCTCGGGCTCGACGCCGCGCATGTTGGACTTGTCTTGTCCGTCGGCCCGCTTGTTGCTGCACTGACCGCCGTGCCAGCCGGACGCATGGCCGACCGGTTTGGGCCACCACGCATGATCACCATTGGGCTCCTCGGAATGGCAGCGGGCGCCTTCACGCTGTCCATCCTGCCGACGATTTTCGGCGTCCCTGGCTACATCGCACCGATCGTCGTCATTACCTCCAGCTACGCGCTGTTCCAGACGGCCAACAACACCAACGTCATGACGGATGTCAGCCCGGACCTGAGCGGCGCCACTTCCGGCATGCTCAACTTGTCACGCAACCTGGGACTGATCACCGGGGCATCGGTCATGGGCGCTGTGTTCGCCCTCGCTTCGGCGACGACCGACATAACAACGGCACGCCCCGAGGCCGTTGCCAGCGGTATGCGCATCACGTTCTCGGTCGCGGCTGCGCTGCTTGTCGTCGCGCTCGCAATCGCGGCTGGAGCGTACCGTCGCACTTTACGCGATCAAAAACTTGTTCCGTAAGACGTGCGTCGCCCCGGATTCACAAAACGCAGGCCATCGTAAATTGCAGGGAACTCGGCCACTTTGTAGTCCGCAGGTTGCCAAAGTGTTTGCGAGCGTTATGTGGGGTTTGGGTCCTATCCGGTCAGTCACCTGTCGCATGGCATGATCTGCCAAGCATTCTGCTCGGTGTAGAAGGTACCGCGTTAGCGGATCGGCCAAGCAGTCACCCTCGGCCGAGTAGCGGTCGCGCATGGAGCGCTGCGTCAGGACGCTTCGGGACCGCAGGGAGTTTTGTTCGGCTTACCCCTCGCCTCTCGGCACCATTCCCAAGTCGTGGTTCAACGAAACGGTGAACGCGGCGTCTTCATCTCACGCCGCTCAATGCAAAGCGGCCGGAGCGTCGTTGGCTCCACAGCACTTCTTGAATTTCTTGCCACTGCCACAAGGACACGGATCGTTGCGACCGACCTTTGGCCCGCCACGAACGACCTGCCCGACTTCTTTCTGCCCGGCAAGGTGGAATTCGTCCTGGATGACTCCGCCAGGCTGGCTGCCAGGTTTGTCTTTCCAGTAGGCGTGCATTTTCACGAGCGACGGTTCGATCTCGTTCATCCATTTTTCAGCGTCACCAGTGTTGTTGGTGATGGAGATGCCATCGTCGGTACCCAGACGCAGGAAAGGGGCGAACCAGGTAGGTTGCCCACCACCGAGCAGGCTCCACGCCTCGTCGCTGAACTGAAAACCGAGACTGAAACCCTCACACCATTCGGCTGCACCCCACTGGTCGCCGCGCCGGAAAACCGATTTGAACGATGCAGGATCGTCGATGAACGTTTGGACCACCGCATTGTAGTGTCGCATGACGAGCGAGATGATTCGATTGGCGTGTTCCTCGCTCTCGAACCCTGCTTCGGCTTGGCCGTTCTCGATATCCCACACCCAGGGCAACCATCCCGACGGCAGCACCATCCGGGGTCCGATCGCGACCGCGGTCAGAAACCCTTCCATCATCGAGACATCCATCGACCTGTCTCGATGGCCTCGTCGGCGAGAAAGTCGTCGAGTTCGTCGAGTTCCGCTTCAGACAACGGTTGATGGAAATCCATCGCCTTCTGCTCGCCACTCGGCGAACCAATCAGCGCCCCAATTCCCTCACCCTCAATAGTGTTCAGGGCTTCGTCGAGCGCTTCGCGGTCGCTGGCAAACGAGCCATCCCAAACGATGGAGTTCCAGTGTTCATCGACCACCTCCAGAAGCCAGCCACCTTCTCCGTTCTCGTAGATATCGATTGGAACGGTCTTGCCGTCTCGCGTCACCGCTTGAGCGAGCGGCGAGCAGCCTGGAGTTTGGTCCTCTTGCGTCACGTCGTGCCTTGAAGAAATGGAGTCAATCTGCCGCCACTAAAACACCGAGCCCACCCATGATGATTCCTCGGGAAGTCCGGCATCGGCGGCCCGAAGTTCCGAGAAGGCGACTTGCGACGATTGTACGCGACGCTCATGCCGCAAGTGGCCGGCAATGCCGGCGCCCGTATCATTCGTCAGTCTTCGACCGACACGTTGCCAAAGGGCGTTGATAGCGCCTCCAACATGCCAGGCGATGCCCCCAAACGGACATCATGGTCCTCTCGTGGAGTCCGTCGCTACCGGTTTTAACTGTTCGACGACCGGACAACCACAGCGCTGGCGGGTCGGGAAGCGTCGCGCCCATCAGAACGCAGAAAACGATGGGAGCAAGGTTTTCGTGCAAAGCGAGATCAACGCCCCTTCTGATAGGTACCGAGCAACTGCGCTTCCCCAACGACATGCCCCTTCATCGCGTCCTCCAAGGCCGTCTTGGTCGGTTCCTTCAAGTCGGGCAGCACAACGTCGAGCGCGTAGAGCTTGTGGAAATAGCGGTGCCGACCGATGGGAGGACAGGGGCCTCCGTAGCCAGCGCGCTGCCAGTCGTTCAGTCCATCGAGCGTGCCTGCCGGCAACGAATGCACGGCCTCCGGCAGCCCGGTGCTTTCAACCGGCAGGTTGTACAGCACCCAGTGAACCCAGGTCATGCGCGGCGCGGCGGGATCGGGGGCATCGGGATCGTCCACGATAAGAACCAGGCTCTTTGCCGCCGTTGGTACGCTACTCCAGGCCAGTGGCGGGGAAATATCCTTGCCCTCACACGTGTAGAGCTTGGGGATCGTCGCGTTGTTCGCAAACGCACTTGAAGCGATGGTCATGTCCATGATCTTATCTCCTGCTTGAGTGGTTGCGGACACGGCAGCGAGAAGGAGCAGATACGATCAATGAGGCGGCCACCACGAGATTCTCACGGTCCTGTCAGACATCGAAACGAACCCGCGTTGCACACAGAAAGAGCGTAAAGCTCAATCGCAGAATACAACCATGCTGGATCGCTCACAACAATGAGCGGGTTGGGCCTATAACTCACTTCAGCAAGAAGTCTTCCATCCGGTGACCTGCGTCAACCAACGCCTTGAACACATTCGGACACTTTCCACGACCGCTCCATGTCACTGTTCTGTCGGGCGTAATGTATTTGGCTTTGACGGGGATGCGCGCTTTCTTGACGCTTGCAGCGCCTGCGCCAAAACCACACTGGGCCGCGGTCAATCCGTGTTCCTGAATAATGTTCTTCACCCGACGAATCGCTTCTGCCACTTCAGTTCTACGGGCTTCGTCGATCCGTTGATTGAGTTCGTCCCGTTGGGCAATCAGTTCCTGGTAGTTCGGCATGGAATCTCCTGAGAGGTGTTACTGGTTGAAATGGAACGCTGAAAAAACGCTACTTATCCGGATTTTAAGCCAGTACAGGCTTATTCGACACCACGATTTTTTTCGAGCCGATTGGCCCGCCCTAGTTCCCTGAATCGGCGCTGAAGAAATGCGATGGATCGCGCCCGGAGGGTTTCTAATCGACAACGTTCGCGCGATTTCTCAATTCCGGCCTCTCGTTGACTGCGCCTTTGGATCATGGACCAAGCGCTCATCACCGCCCAGAGCACCGCGAGAAAATCAGTTGATCACTTCGACCTGCACCCATTTAAAAATCACCCCGTAATCGGTTTTCACCCGCCGGGCGACCAGCAATATCGGTGCGTTGAGCACCAGCGTGACCGCCGCTTTGTTTGTCACGGCAGCAGCCCATCCGCCATGAAGGCCCAGTTCGTGCTCGCGCTCGGCATCCTCGATGCGTTGGCACACGTCGTCGAGGGAAAGCTCCGTTAGCGTAATGTCCGCGGTCAACGAGGCAAGCATGCCAAGATCGAACTGATCGCTCACCAGATAACGAGGGGGCTTGTTCATGACAAGGACTCCTTCTGCGCGCCCGGCGACGGTCCCTGCGTCTGCGCCGTCGCAAACCGCTCCAGGGCGCCCCAGGGTCACGAGCATGTCGGCAAGGAAGTGCGCCTGACGGCGATAGGCGCTGGCCTCGCTCTCGACAGCGGTCACCAGATCATCGTCCCACCCCGAGGTGTGGCAAAGCAGGTCCTCCATGCTGTAGCCGAACACTTGCGCATCCCGCCGCCTGCTCTTGTTGCGCTTCGGGATGTACGTTCGGCGCAGCTCGCGGCCCTGATCCTTCCTGCCGTACCAGTTGATGAGGTACCACTCGAGGGCGATCGCATTGCCCCGCTGCCGAACCCGAAACTGCAACCGGTTCTTCTGATTCCAGCCCTTTGCGGTGTTCGCCTCCACGATTTCCTGCAGTAGCGATTGCCAAGGTCTCTCGCCTGCTCGAACACGTCTCTCAGCTGAGCTTGCAACAGTGCTCGCAGGTCCCTGATGCCGTCCTCCATCGGTCGTTCGTGCCCCCTCTTAAAGATAAGGATTCGCCACCCCAGCAATCCTTTTGAGAAATCCGCCAAAACGCCTTAGCCCGGACACCCCAAGGCGCTGGCTATCGCAGGGGCCAACGCACTTCCCGGTCATCAGGGACGGCCAATTCGCCGACCGGGCGGGCTTCAAGGCCTTGCAGGGCTTCGTCCCGGGGGTAAATCGAGACCGATGAGCAGGCATTTTTTTTCCATAAGGCTGCGGTCCACCCAATCCTTATCGAATAGGGATTGGGTGCAATCGTGGGCAATGCCCGCCTCCCCCTGCGGCCGAGATACGGCTTTTCCGGTCACATTTCGAGGCCGACGCTTAAAACTCGTCCTTCGCACGTGGCCAGTTGCTCTGGCGGTGCTCCGCTTGCGGTCAAGAGCGCTCGATCGTCGCGGCGTGTCGCTGCAGGTCTCCTGCAGTACCACTGCCCGGTCTCGTGGCCTCATAAGGGGCGCGCGGATCGACGGCACCGGCGATCTGTGCCCACCAGAAAAATGGTAAAGGCCAGCGTTTCCCGGATTTGAAGCAGGCTTGCGACGAGGTTCCTCAGACGATCCGACATGGTGGCTCCCTCCACTGCGGTACGCTTCCGGGGCATAGCCTACCTGCCCCGTTCCGAAAAGTGGCACGTCGATACGCCGGCCGATCTCTCATGGCAGTCATGGTGCCGCAGAAGCCTTGGAGCAATCCATGCCGCCGCCGGGCGACTTCGGTCCACGCTGTGCGGTTGATGTTCCGGAGCGCGCCCATTGCTACCGACGCGTGAACAAACATTCACGCCACGGCAGTGGCTCCTCCGTCAAAAACAGGGATACTTTCGCAACACAGGAACGGAGCGCCGCATGTTCAGAGTGGCCATCATCGAAGACGACATTCCCACCAGCAATCAACTCAAGGAATGGATTCTCTCCGCGCACCCGGACATCACCGTGGAACAGTGGTTCACCCGCGACGATGCCGAAGCCGCCATTGCCCGCGAGAACTACGATCTGGTGGTGCTGGATATCGAATTGGGGCGGGAACGCCATGCCGGCGTGGCGATCATCAACGCCATCAACAAGGGCGGCAGCGGCACGCCGGTGCTGGTGGTCTCGGCGATGCCCGCCACCCTCTACCGCAGCATCATGAAGGCGCTCGATGCCTGGGATTACCTGCAGAAGACCACCTTTGAAGAACGCGACTTCATCGACACCTTTCTGGAAATCCTGCGCGCCTCTCGACAGCGCGACAACGGCAAGCCCCCTTTGCCTGCCGGTAACGAACTCTCCATTGACCCCCTGCGGCAAAGCACGCCCCTGTGGCGAGGCAAGCGCGTCAACCTGCCACTGACCGCCCAGCGCATCCTCGCCACGCTCTACGAGAAGCGCGGCCAGGTGGTCTCCTACGACGAACTCTTCCAGGTCGTCAAAAACGGCCGTAATCGGGACAACATCCGTAAACACATCAGCACCATTCGCGAAGCTTTCCGAGAACTGGACGAGGAGTTCGACCGTATCGAGAACATCCCCATGCGCGGCTTCCGCTGGTCCGACCGAATCCCCACAGGCGCAAGCGATCGGTAGGCGGGTGATGGACGGCAGCAGGTTCCTCCGTGGCGCTCCGGCGCGTCTCCGCGCCCCTTCGCTGAGGTCGCCGGAATGAAACCGCTGGCCTGGCTGGCATCGTTCCGGCTGCGCATCCTCTTTCGCAGCGCCTTCCTGCTACTTGCGCTGGCCGTGGTCGCCATGGCGGTCGCAGTCTTGCAGGAGGAGAAGCAGCGTAGCTACGACAACTATCAGGCGAGCTTCGCCAAGACCAAGGAACAGATCGTCGCCCGCCTGCGCCACCCGGCTGGCCAGCTGGCGCTGCTCAACCCGCCGCGCGACGACGGTCCGGTGACACCGCTACGCCCAGTCATGCTGCCCTTCTCGGCCATCGATTTCGACGACCAGGGCAAGGTCCGTCACGCCGTGGAAATGGCCGGTTGCCTGGTCCAGTACAAGAACTACGGCAGTCTGTGCGTCGCCATCGCCAACAACGCCTGGGCCGGCGGCTTCATCTATGCGGCCGGTACGTTCGTCAGCAGCACGCTCGTTCCTCACCGCATCGGTAACGAGTTTCTCGATGGCGCCCACCGCTTGCGGGTAGTGGTCAGCCTGCGTGGAGAGACCTACCGCTGGCTCGCGCCCTTTGAAGTCCCGGGCCGTAATGAGCGCCGGCGAGCGTCGGGGACGCGGGGTCGCTTCACCGGTTACGTGGAACTCGACGACCGGGACTACACCGGCGAGATGCCGGTGAAGGAATTCCGTGGCTGGGTATGGCAGAGCGGCAGGTGCCTTGACGCCGCCAGCGAGAGCGATGAAGCCTGCGAGAAGAAATCCTTCTTCTCATTGCGCCTGCCCATCGACGTCCTGCGCGACGCGCTCTTCCAGCCGGAAAAGCCCCAGTGGCCGCCACCGGACCTCGACCAGTTCCAGGTCCGCGTCGAAGTGCTGCCGCCCGGCGACGGCCCGGCAATTTTTGATAGCAACGCCGACGGTGCCGTTGCACCCTTCTCCCTCAACGACCTGACGGACCTTCTCCTGCCAGGCGAAACCCTGACGATTCGGAAGGCCGGCCGCGTTGAAGAAGCGGATCAAGTACAACTGCGCGGCAAGCACGAGGTCATCGAGGAATCGTCGCTCCTGCTCACGCGCCTGATTCGCAAGCTGCCGGTGGAACGCTTCGACGCCCCGGTCGAACTCGCCGACGAGGTGGCGACGCCGATGGGCAACCATCAGATTGTGCTCCACGGTGACGCGCGCAGCGTGAACCAGATCCTGAGCGCCGTCGCCACCCGCGTTTCCTGGTTCGTCGGCGCAATGCTGCTGGCCATCGCGCTGGCGTGGCTGGTCATCGAAATCGGCATCATCCGCCGCATTAGCCACCTCACCCGCTGTTCCAGCGCGCTCTCCAGACGCGTGAAGACGACCGACGGCCTCGATCGCTTCGACCTGGCGGACCTGCGGGGCGGTGACGAGTTGGGCATCCTCGCCAACTGTCTCAACGATCTCCTGCGTCGGGTGAAGGAGGACGCCGAGCGGGAAAGGATCCGCGCGGAGCAGGAAAGAGACCTCTGGCACGCGGTCGGTCACGAAATCATGTCGCCGCTGCAGTCCCTCCTGGCACTGCATCGCCATGCAGGAGACCCAAGCCACCGCTACATCAGCCGCATGCAGCAGGCTGTACGTGTACTGTACGGTGGCGCCAGTCCGAGCGAGACGTTCCAGTCGTCCACCCTGCAGGTGCAGGCGGTCGACATCGCCGAATTCCTGCGCAACGTCGCCGACAACGCGGGCTTTGCCGACGTGCGTTGCGCGCCCGCGCAGGGACCGGTGCCCGTGCGCGCCGACGAGTACCCTCTGGAAGACGTCTTCTCCCACATCCTCAAGAACGCCGACCGCTATCGCCAGCCCGGCACGCCGATTACACTCACCCTGGAGACGACGGAGACCACTGCGACGGTGACCGTTCACAACGTCGGTCAGCGCGTCGCCGAGGATTTCATGGACAAGATCTTCGAGTACGGCGTCTCCGAGTTGGCGGAAGCCGGCGCCAACGGCAACCGGGGCCAGGGCCTGTTCGTTGGCAAGACCTATATGGCCAAGATGGGCGGCACGATCGCCGTTCGCAATGTGGACGATGGCGTGAGTTTTGTGCTGACGCTGCAGCGAATGCGGGTTGTCGGGGCGCAGTAAGCTCCTCCGACCGTTTCCCGGCAGGAGATCGAGTGCGTTCGCGTGAATGCGGCACTGGTGTCGAACCGCGAATCCACCGCCGATACTGAACGGACGACGATGAGCAAGTTCGAATCCACGGGCGAATCGCCGCCTGATGCCATGGCTTCCGACCAAGCGCACGCGAGCCATTCCCTTCCTGAAATCGAATTGGGCGCGCTTGCGGCCCGGTTGAAGCTGCTGATCGGCGACCACTCCGTGGCGTTCTTTGCCCGGAAGTGCGGGATGGCGGAATCCGTGCTCCGGACCTACCTGAACGACCGACGAATGCCCTCGCTGGACAAGGCTTGGGCCATTGCCGCCGCCGGAGGCGTCACCCTTGACTGGCTCGCGACCGGCCGTGGCCGGCGCGTCACAGCCCAAGTCGGCGGGGCTTACGCCACGGACTCCAAAAGCGTCAGCGATGTCGAAGAGCCGCAAACACCGTCACGACCCTGCCGTTCTGGAGGGCATCCTGAAGGCTGTCCTGGAAGCCCAGGGGATCACGCGACACCAGAGCACATCGCGGCCTTGACCGTCGACCTGTACCAACGTGCCATGATTATTCAGCCGCGGGAATAGACCCAACCGATCCTTCGGCCCGCGGGTGTCCACAACCCGCACCTTTCCCGAGCACCGTTTCACCGACCAGCAGGGCGTTTCAAGCCACCCGCGGCAGATGAAACGTGAATCGTCGCCGGCCGAACGAACGCCGTTCGCCGATGCCCGCGAGGTTCAGGCCGGACGAAGTGCAGCGAGCCATGGATCGTGACCCGTTCGGTCGCGATCCATGGCATGAAGGAGGATATCGGGAAGTAACACCCGCGGGTCTGGGCCGCGTCCCCTCCAGAAAACCTCAGCGAATGCTCACTGTCCGCGCCTTCCACGCCGGCGCCTGAGACCGGTAGAAGACCGACAGCGAACTCGGTTTGTCAGCCCAGCGCTCGACCTCCAGGCTGGACAGGTTCACCAGCTCGAAACGGATCTTGTAGCGGCCGTCGACCTTCGCCTCGCGGGCGGCGAGCAGTTTCGTGTGCCCTGGCACCCAACCCGCGAACTCGACGTAGCCGAGGTCGGGAGTGTCGGTGGCCGGCGGGACGACATCGACGATCCAGCCCGTCGGTTCCTGGCGAAAGACCCACATCTCGCGCCAAGTATCGAGGGGTTGCACGGCCAACGTCAGGGCGACACCCTGAGGATGGGCCGCGGCCGACGCCGACCAGACGATGCCGAAGGTGCAGCGCGTGAGCAGCGGGTTCTTCACGTCGTGCCGGGCATCGACCAGATGCACGCAGGTCTCGCCTGGCTCACCGGGAGTGGTCGCGACGCCGAGACCGACCGGCGCCTTGATTGGGTCGAGAGGTAGCCCGGGCTCGGCCGCCCAGCGCGAAGCGCCCACGCGAATCGCGGCGTCGCTATAGGTCGCGGCATCCGTCTCCGCCAACTCGCTCTTCTTGATTAGCGCCAGTTCGTCCACCGCGCGGTTGGCTGCCTCGGCAACGGCTGCGACACCGAGTTCGGACCGTCTCGCCCGCTGCCACGCGAGACTTGCCCAGACACCGGCCTTGCGCAGGTGCAGGCGGTTCTTCAGGACATCCGGGAGCCGGGACGTGTCGATCCGGTCCAGCACTTCGGCCCGCCAGTTAACGAGGGCGAATCGCTCGACCGGCGTCAGCCTCGGTGAGACGCAGTCGTGACGCGTGAGCGCCAGCGCCGCCAGGGCTTTCTGTAGATCGGATGCCGGCAGCGCCAGGACACGGCGGAAGGCGTCGCCGTCATAGCAGAGCTGGATCTTCTCGTCACGCTCGAAGCTGACCATGGTCACGCCATACGCGGCGGCGACTTCGAGATGCTCGCCGACGGCGGTGTCGGGTCCTTTCGCCTGGCGGCCGGTTGCGCGTCGGGCAAGGCGTTCGGCGAAGGTGCCGAGTGCATCGAACACTTCGCCATCGATGGCTTCCGTCGGCGCTGCCTTGAGATAAGCAGCGGCATAGCTGATGCCCAAGGATTCCTCTCCGGGCGTGTCGCGCAGAAAACGGACCACGGCGAGCAGTTCGGGAGCGCTCTCCGGCTTCAGCGACTGCGGCCGAACCTGGCTCGATAGGACGTAACCGGCGCGCTCGCGGCGGTGGTCGTAGACCTGCAGGTAATCGCCCTTGGCTCCACGGATTTCCAGGCTGTCACCCTGCCACAGGACGGCGTGCTGGGCGGCGCTCTCCCGCGGGGAACCCCGCGTTCTGCTACGACCGGCAGGCGCTGCGCCGGCCGACCGACTGTGAGAGCGCATCAGCGGCGAGGAGCACGAAGATTTCCTGCGCGTGTTGGTGGACGGGGAACCGTTTGTCGCCGGGCTATCGCCCGATCGCGCCGAGCTATGGAGTCGCGAGTTGCACGAGGATTACCCGTCGACGGCCTCTTATCGCGCCCTCTTCCATGCCGGGTTTCTGCTCGCCGAGCGGGACGAGATCGATCGCGTCGTCACCGGGCTTCCGGTCAATCAGTATCTCGATCCAGAGCTGCGTGAGCGGCTAGCCATGCAGATGCGAGGTGAGCACCAGATTACGCCGCCGCGAAAGATCACCGTGTGCGAGGTCAAGGTCGTCCCGCAACCCGTGGGAGGCTTTGTCGATTACGTCTGGGGTCTGCCGGATGCCAAGGACCTCGAAGACAGCCGAGTGCTGGTGGTCGACCCCGGCTTCTTCTCGGCGAGCGGGTCGACGTCGCGCCCTACTTGAAAAGGGCGGCCGACAAGGTCGGACCGATCGTCACCACCCGCTTGCGGGAATCCCTGCGCAAGAAGAACGCTAGGGCTGACCTGGTGCTGCTGGTGGGCGGCGGCGCGGGGTTCTTTGCGGAGGCGATCAAGGACGCCTTCCCGCAGCTCAATGTGTCGACGCCGGAGGTGCCGGTTTTGGCGAACGTGCGCGGGTTCTAGCGGATGGGCGCTTGAGATGTCGTCGCTGCGCATTGTGGTGAACATTCCGGCGGGCACCTACCCGGAGTTGCTTGCCGATCTGGGTACCGTCGCGATACGAGAGCGGGCGGAACGGCTCAGCGTGCTGGCGATGATCGGCTTGAGGGACTTGCGTCAGGGTTCGTCGCGGGATGAGGCTTCGGCGAATTTGCAGCACCCGATGGAGGATAACGAAGCCGACGTGAAGAAGTCGGCGAAGCTCACACTGGGGCTGTAACGCCTACGAGCACGAGGCGTTGCGGCGCGATGAGCGGCCCCGAGAAAAGCTCGGTTTGCCGCCTGCGCCCCGCCGGTCCTGTGGTCCGGTAAGCCTTGGAGCGTTGGGAAAGGACGTCGTCCACGCTTCCAAACCGACCCGACGCGCCATCTCATGGGTTGCTGGCAACGCCTAATTCTTGGTCGGCGGAGAGTGTCGCTTGGCAGAGGCCGGTCCAGGGCAGATTTCCACAGCTTGTCCACCGCTTCCGCACAGCGCTACCCACAGGTTCTGGGGACAGAAGCTAAGAGTCCCGATCTTGCCAGCCAGCGATGGGCCAAACGACTGCCGGACTTCTTTGTTCGCAACGTCAGCAGGTCCGTATTCAACATCCGGGTGTCCGCGCCGGGGCGAAAGCGGCGTCCACGAGCCGACATAAAGCTGGTGTAAGGAAAGCGGGCTCCGGGGCGTGGAACCCTTGGTTTGAGCACGAAGAAGGAGGGCCGAGCCCCCGGAGTGAGGGCGATCGGAGCACGCTGGTAGAGGACGGGCTCTAACCCCTGTTTAGCCAACAGAAAAAGATTTCTTGTTTTCTCAATGGCTTGTAAGGCAAATGAATCTCTAATGGCACAACAAGCGCGTAATGTCGTGTCAGGAAGTCAGTTTTTTGGTTCCTCCGGGTTCGGGGTTGACGCCCAAGGCGCGATAGATCGCCATCAGCTCGGGCTCGGCGTTGGTGGCCTTGCGCACATGTAGCGCGCGGCCACCGCGCTGGCGGAAAGTCGTCGTCACGCGACGCTGAACCGAGAGCGTCTCGCGCAGAGTGGTCCAACTGTCGTGAATGCCCGCCGCCTTCAGCTTTAGGCGAAGAAATTGCACGCACTGGTAAGCCAGCACGGTAATGAACAGGTGGCCGTCGGCGTGATCGTCCTGGTGATGATAGACCGGCCGCAAGCCCAGTTCGCTCTTCAGACTGCGAAACACGCTCTCCAGATCGGTCAGCAGCGTATAGGTGCGCCAGAGCCGCTCTTCATCCCAGTCGAGTTGATTGGTACGCAAGCAATAGACGCCCGGGTGCATCGCCTGGCTCCCATCGCGCGGCACCTTCTGCCAGGTGATCCCGGTGACCCGCTTGCCCGATTCGTCAGTCACCAGGCCCACCGTGTAATGCTGGCTGGTGCCGCGACTCTTCTGCTTGAGCCGGCCAATTCGTTCGCGTAATTTGTCGGGCCGATTCTCGGCACGCGGCTTGGCCAGGCCGTCCAGGATTTGCTGCAATCCGGCTTCGAAGCGCTGGCTGAAGGACTCGCTCATCGCCTCCTCCTTGAGCTGGCTGAGTCACTGGAAACGACCTCAGGTTCCCGACGCTTGACGGTGATCGGCATCCACAGGGACAGCGCTTTCTGTCCCTTGCAGACGGACCGACCCAGCGCCTTCCAGCGACTGAAGCTCGCGATGGGCGACAGGGGCAGGCACTTTTGCCGAAGCTGGATGGCCGCCAGAATCTGATTGCCGACGCTGAAGCGGTGAAACCGGCGGAAAGCCTGACTGACGATCCCGGGCTCGGTGAGAGCCTGCTCGAGAAGGGGTGCGAATTTGTCGTACATGGTGCCTCCAGTGAAAAACGGGAAGGCACCGTCCCCGTCGAGGAGCGGTACACTCCCCGTGGGATGGAAAAACCGGCCAAGGCCGGGAAAGTCTGCTGCGTTAGCAGCGGCTGATTGATGAGCCGGCGGAAAGGGCAAATTTCCGTGCCTCGACGGCATGCGGGCCGAGAAACCTGGCGCGTGTACCGTCCGGTTGAC
Source organism: Candidatus Accumulibacter sp. ACC012 (assembly GCF_907163155.1). NCBI lineage: Bacteria > Pseudomonadati > Pseudomonadota > Betaproteobacteria > Candidatus Accumulibacter > Candidatus Accumulibacter sp. ACC012. The sequence goes on along the minus strand of NZ_CAJQUC010000003.1, from coordinate 550,008 downwards.
GAACGAGGATTCGGCCGACGACGAGGATCTGTTGTCGCACACCGATGTCCCCATCGAAGCGGGTTTGCAGGTATTGCCGGTAGTCGCCCTGCCATCCAACTGGCGGTGCGAAAGGCCCGAACCCGCCTGGCCGGGTGTTGATCCGACTGAAGTCGATGACGCCGTACATGGTCACCTCCTCCTCAGGCGGCCCGGGTGAGCGCCTTGTCGACGCTGCCGAGCGTGGGAAAACCTGCTTTCCCTGCGAAATTGAACACGTCGAGCCAATCGACCCCTTTTTGGTCGTCGGGAATCGTGAGCGCTGGCGCAATCGCACCGGCTTGAATCCCCATGGCCCAAAGCCGAGTCACCAATACCCTCGCCGCTTCCTGTCCGTGTCCGGACGGGTGCTGTCGCGACGGCCGGTCCTTGTCGGCGAAGACGAGGACCTGGCGCACTCCTGGAGGAGGAACAAAGGTTTCCAGAAGATGGGCATTTCCGGTCGCCCAGGCGGGCAGACCGGTGGCTTCGATGACGGCAAGCGCGGTTTCGATGCCCTCGGTCACCGCCAGGCGACTCCCGGGGGCTATCAGGCGAATGGCGCCGCCGGTCAGCTGTCGCGCCGAGGGATGGCGCATCAGCTTCTTGGGCGCGTCAACCGGTGCCTTGTGACCATCGACCGTCAGGTAGCTACGATGGAGAGTCACTGCATCGCCCCCCTGCCCGGTGACTTGGGCAAGGATGGCTGGATGGCGCCCCACGAGACACCGATCGGCGTAGTAACCCAGCGCGGGATGAAAGCGCAGGGTTTGTAGTGGCGTTGCCGACAGACCGCGCCGCGCCAGGTAAAGACGTGCCGGCTCGGCTTGCGGGTGTGTCAGCGGGAGGGATTCCCGCCACGTGCGATTGAGGTGTTCGCGGCGGGTAGCATCGTCGGGCATACCACTTGCGACCGACGGCCCTTGCCTGCGGGTGCTGCTGACGGGTTGGCCGCCGACATGCTCTGCCACTTCGCGGATCGTGCGACCGAAATCCGAGTCGTTGGCCCACATCAGCAAAGACAAGCCGTCGGCAAAAAAGCCGCAGGTGTTGCAGACGCCGCCGCCGGTTTGATCGACGTCAGGAAAAACCCGAAAGCCGTCCCGACCACCATGGACCGGACAAGGGACATGCTTCCCTCGCCGCTCCACAGCCTCTTTCAACGCCGGCGCCAGATCGGGCAGGACCCGCTCCCAGCGCCCGCGTGCGTCATCCTTGACGCTCTGTGTTCGATAAGCCTGTTTCATTGCAGGTGCCTCCATGGAATGTCCCAGTCGGGACCTTCCGAAGCACCCCATGCCGGGGTCCTGGGGAAGGCCACGGCAAGGCCGGTTGGAACGTTCCGCGCGGCATGAAGGTAGCCCTGCCGGGATACGCTTCCCCGGCGGGGTCATGATGCTGTTTGTTTTCTCGTGGCCAGCTACCACACGTCCATCCTGCGCCTTACGGTGCGGGATCGAAACTCAATGGGCTGTTCGCAGGAGGCTCACCGAACCCCCTCCGAAAAGCCCCGGCACGGTGGCCGGGGAAAGTGCTGCAGGGGAGGAAACAGCTACGATGGTACGCAGGCACTTCGGCCAAGGGCGGGCGAAATGCATCCTGATCGGATCGAATTCGACCGGGCTTTAGCGGCGGCGTCAAACCGCGCAAATTCGGCGGCAATAGTTGGCGGCGGAATTTGGCGGCGATGAGCGCCCGCAGAGCGACGACAATCAGCGTCCGGTGTTTGCTGCGAAGCGGGCATTGGGAAAGGGGCGCCCGGCGTCTGATTGTCGGCCAGAGCGGCCGTTGGCGGCACATGGCGCGGACGGCCGGTATGGCTCCTTTACCGGCCATCCGGTGGCCAATCACGCCGAACGGCGGCTTTGACCGTTTAGCTACGCCCGGATCCGACCCTGAAGAGCCATTCGAGCTTTGCGGATCAATGGCTTCAATGCAGCGAAAGCAGTCGATGACGTATCGTGACGTGGAGATGTGGCCGAGGCAACGCAGTTCGCAAGAGGCGGTTCTCTGGGGGGGATTTCTCTCCCCTTTGCAGTCGCTGAAGAATCGACTATGTGACACCAAGAATTTCGCTGCCTTGAGGTTGTTCGTGCCGAAAACCTGTGATTGACCTGTCGCCGCTCGATAGCGATACTCCACGCAAGAGGTGGGCATCCCTATCCTTGGCAAAACGAAAGGAACGACCATATGAAAACAAGAAGCTTCCTCATGGCGGTGCTGGTGAGCGCGCTGGCGCTGACCAGTGTGCAGGCCCAACAAATCACCGGCACGCCCGGTTCGCCCAGCGCCACGCAAGTCATCAACGGAAACCAGCTGCCGCCTCCGCCCTTGAAGTTCGGCGGCGTAATCAAGGAAACTGCCCCGGATTCCACACCGTATTGGCCGCCCCGCGTGGTGCCGCCAAAGGGCGCCCCCAACGTGCTGCTAATCATGACCGATGACCAGGGCTATGGCGTTTCAGGCACCTTCGGTGGCGTAATCCCCACACCCGCCATGGATCGTATCGCCAAGGCGGGATTGCGCTACACGCAGTTCCATTCGACCGCGCTGTGCTCGCCGACGCGGGCGGCGTTGATTACCGGGCGCAATCATCACTCGGTCGGTTTCGGGGTGATTGGTGAAATGTCTACCGGCTTTCCGGGCTACGATTCCGTCATCACTCCCGACAAAGCAACCATCGGCACCATCTTGCGCGACAATGGCTACGCCACTTCGTGGTTTGGAAAGAACCACAACACGCCCACTTATCAGTACAGCGTGGCTGGCCCCTACGACCAGTGGCCGTCCGGAATGGGCTTTGAATATTTCTACGGCTTCATGGGCGGCGAGACCGACCAGTGGACTCCCTATCTTTTCCGCGATCACACCCAGATCTTTCCGTTCGTCGGCAAAAAAGACTACAACCTCATCACCGACATGGCGGACGAGGCCATCAAGTACATGGGCGACCTGAACGCGGTCGCCCCCGAGAAGCCGTTCTTTGTCTACTACGTGCCCGGCGGGACGCACTCGCCGCATCAGCCCAAACTGGAATGGCGGGAGAAGTTCAAGGGCAAGTTCGACATGGGCTGGGAAAAGCTGCGTGAGCAAATCATCGCCAACCAGAAACGGCTCGGCATTATTCCGGCGAACACCCAACTCACTCCGTGGCCAGATGGTCAGGCCGAGTACGCTGGCGCGAAGCTGCCGAAGTGGGACTCGTTGAGCGAGATCCAGAAGAAACTGTATGCCCGCGAAGCGGAGAACTTTGCCGGCTATGTTGCCTATACGGACCATGAGATCGGCCGTGTCATTAAAGCCGTCGAGGACATGGGCAAACTGGATAACACGATCATCATCTACATCAGCGGCGACAACGGCACCAGCGCGGAAGGCACATTGGAGGGCACCTTCAACCAGATGACCGCCTATAACGGCATTCTGACTCTCCCCGAGGCCGAGCAGTTGTTGCACTATGAGGACTGGGGTCAGGCCAAGACCTACCCACACATGGCGGTGGGCTGGACCTGGGCATTCGATACGCCATTCAAGTGGACCAAGCAGATCGCGTCGCATTTCGGTGGCACCCGACAGGGCATGGTCATCTCGTGGCCTGGCCACATCAAGGACGCGGGTGGCATCCGCACGCAGTTCCATCACATCATTGATATCGTGCCGACCATCCTGGAAGTCACCGGCGTGAAGGCCCCCGAGGACGTCAACGGCATCAAGCAGAAGCACATCGAAGGCGTGAGCATGGCTTACACGTTTGATGCGGCAAACGCCAAGGCGCCGTCGAAACGCGACACGCAGTACTTCGAAATGTTCGGCAACCGCGGGATCTATCACGACGGATGGTATGCCTGCACCACGCCGCCCGAGCCAGTCTGGCTGCTCGGCGGCAAGGCTCTGCCGCCCATTAGCGACTACAAGTGGGAGCTCTACAACATCGCGGATGACTACTCGCAGAACAACGATCTCGCGGCCAAGGAACCGGCCAAGCTCAAGGAGATGCAGGCCCTGTTCCTGACTGAGGCGAAGAAATACCAGGTCCTGCCTTTGGACAACTCGATTCTGCCGCGTCTCCTGACGCCGCGACCGAGCGCGACTGCGGGCCAGACCGTTTTCACCTACACCGGTGAGAAGGCCGGTATTCCCGTCGGCAATGCGCCCAGCATCCTGAACAAGGACTACACCATCACCGCCGAGATCACCGTCCCTGAAGGCGGCGCGGAAGGCATGATCGTGACGCTGGGCGGCCGCTTCGGCGGCTACGGCCTCTTCCTGCAAAAGGGCAAGCCGGTCTTTGTATACAACCTTCTTGATCTCGAACGATTCCGTTGGGAAGGCGGCGTCGGCGCGATCGTTGACCAGGACTTGTTTGGTAAAGCGCTCAAGCCCGGCAAGCATACGATCGTGTTCGACTTCAAGTATGACGGCCCCGGTCCCGCCAAGGGCGGCACCGGCGTGTTGTCCGTGGACGGCAAGGAACTGGATCGCAAGACGATCAAGCACACTATTCCGATCCTCATGTCCATCGACGAGACCATGGACGTGGGCCTGGATACGCGATCGGGAGTGGACGACAGCTACGAGTTGCCTTTCAAGTTCACCGGCACGATCGACAAGCTGACGTTCAAGCTCGGCCCATCGCAGATGACGGCAGAGGCGCAGAAGGCTGCCGCTGAAGCGCTCAAGAAAGCCACGGACTAACGCTTCGACGGGGAAACACGCGGGCCGCCTCCCACGAGGCGGCCCGAGACTTCATCTGCGAACCGGATCGAGTATTTGCTACGACCGCTTTACCCCACATTACTGACCGTCGACGCCGAAACCCACAGGCATCGACTTCCCATAGATGGCCTTGAGACGCGCAAACGCCGAATGGCTCTTTCCAGTCTTTAGCACTCTTTCGAAGATTGAGGCCGACCGTCTCTTCCTGGCCGATTGTACGCATAGACCATCGCGCCTGAAAGCGGCCGCAGGAAGCCCTGGGAAGAACAGCGTTGCGGCCGGAACAGGGAGCGCTAGATCTCGGTCTGCTCCGAGATCTCCAGTGCGTCATCGACGTCAATCCCGAGGTATCTCACCGTGCTCTCGAGCTTGAGGTGGCCAAGCAAGAGCTGCACGGCACGTAGGTTCTTCGTCCGTTTGTAGATCAACGTCGCCTTGGTCCGTCGCATGGTGTGCGTGCCATAAACCGTCGGATCGAGTCCGATGGAAGCGACCCACTGATGCACGATGCGGGCCTACTGTCGCGTAGAAACATGAGGTGACGTGGAGACGCGGCTGGGAAACAGGCATTGGTCCGGCTTCAATTTCGCCTTCTCGATCCACGCTGTGACGGCTGTCCTCGTCGGTTCGGTCAGCTCGAACTGTACCGGTCTTTGTGTCTTTCGCTGCACGACCATCGCCCGTGACAAGACATGGTCGCCATGCGTGATGTCGCGGACGCGCAGATTGACGAGATCGCAACCGCGTAGCTTACTGTCGATCGCCAGGTTGAACATCGCCAGGTCTCGAACCTGACGAGCGTTTTGAAGCTGAATTCGGATCGCCCAGATGTCCTTCGGCTTGAGCGGTGGCTTCTGCCCGATCAGCTTGCCTTTGTTCCAGGGTTCCCGGGGGTGACTGGATTCCATTTCAGACTCCTTCGTGATTGATCGAAGTCTGATTGTTCTCCGCCCGGCCAACGGCTGCTGTACTTCGCAAGCTGCCAGAGCGCCAATGCACACAACTCGGCCAGAACGGCCATTGGGCGTCTCAGCTTCGAGCGGCCGTAATGAGTCGGCAAGCGGTCACAGCCCTCAAAATATGGCCAAGTGGTTGCTAATCACCGCAGGTCACTCCGGACCCAACCCCGCAGGCAACATGCCAGCTGTCGCTGCAGAGCACGCTCGGGAAAAGGACTGAAAGCGCCTTTTCTATCACTACTTTCGCGCTGTGGCGTAAGTCAGGTAAGCCGCTTAATCCCACCGTGACTCCGCTTCACGGCGCGAGAAGCTGACGTTTTGCCCATCGCAGAGCAGTTGTCGGATGCGCCATGGGACCCCCTCCATATCGAGCTCGACCAAGCCGATCCCACTGCCGTTGAGCAAACGGCGGCCGTGCGCAATACCGTCTGGCTTGCGCGGGATCACCCGCAGGTGACGACGGCGCGTGAGCCAGTTGAGCGGCGAGCGTGGTGAATACAGCCAGCGGTTGGCGCGATCGAGGACATCCAGCAGACGCGGCGGAAACGTGTTGCGCAGCCCGCTGCTCGAGATCTGCCAGATGTCCGGACCACGTACCCGCCCGCGCAACTCGACGTCATAGACGAAGGAATAGTGGACATCGCCCGATAGCACCACAAAATGTTGCGGTGTCTTGGGGTGGCGGAAGATGTTGAGGATCGCGTGGCCCGATCCGGGGTGGGCCATCCAGTTCTCCGCATCCACCAGCAGGGATTGCCCGAACCAGGAAAACACGCGCTGAATGGATTCGATCAGTTTCACCCCAAAAATCGGGGTCGGCGACACCAGCAACACCGCGGGTAAGCCCTTCAGTGTTTGCTGCAGATCAGTCAGTGATTCCCAGTTCATCAAGCCAGAAGGCTGGCGGGCAGCGGACTCTGATCGCCAGCGATGAGTGCGGGTGTCGACAACCACCAGCGGCGGCTGGGTTGGCCAGGTATAGTGCCAGCTCTCGAAACGCAACAACCGCTCGATCAGCGCCTCGTGCACCGCTGTACCGGGGCTATCGAGGCTGACCTGAGCCTGCTCCAGCAACTGCGCGTCGAATGCATCCGGCTGATTGCCCCAGGCCTGATTGATCAGGTATCCGAATACGGCGTTGCCAATGACCCGCCGCGAAAACGGGTGCCCGTAGGCCACCTCTTCCCACTCACGACTCAGGTTCCAATCGTCGGTAATATCATGATCGTCAAAGATCATTGCGGTCGGCAGATGGGCAAAAAGACGCCGAACCGCTGGCAGTCCGGCGACAAAATCCTGAATCACACCGCACTCCGAACGGTAACGTTCAAGCACGTCGGCATCAAGGCTGGCAGGCGGACTCAGATCAATCTGCGACCACAGCGCGGGCGACCACACGAGCAAATACATCGCCAGCACCTCACCCAGCGAAATCAGATGATTGTGGGCGCTATCGGTGGTGAACACTGGTTTCTCGACCCCACCGAACAACACCTCGATCAGTGCATAGTTGCGCGCATGGCGCGGCAACAGGGTTTCGCGGCGGTAGAAGCCGGCGGGATGACGATACAGGGCCTGCGCGCTGTCGGCACCCGTCAGTTCCCCCCCGGCCAACGGCTCGTCAGGCAGGCCGAGCCGAGCGATGACCTGATGAATGGCATGCAGCATCGGTCCCGCCACATCATCGGCATACACCTGATCGCCCGTCATCATCAGCACCGACGGCCAGGCGGGTGGCGCCTCCTCTCCGTCCTTTGGCGGCAGCTGTCCCGTTTGTGGCGCAGCCTGCGCGAGCAGACGCTCCAGCAAGCGGTCGGCCTCGATCAGGCCATCACCACCGACGTGATGCGGTTTGCGGCATGAGCCGTGAAGCAGGCTGTGGATGCGCGAGGACAATACGAAGCCGGGGGTCGGCCTGCCCGGATAGCACAAGCCCGGCGCCCAGTCCGCGTGTTCAAGCCATGTATCGTCACCTTCAGTCAGGGGCTGCAGCGCCACCGTGTAGCCGATCCAGCAGTCTTGCGGCAAAGGTACGTCGAAGCGGAGATCAATCAACAGATAATGCAGATGCGTCCCGGCACTCAGCATGCGGCAACCCGGGTCACCGGGCACCAGCACCTGTTCGCGCAATGAGCTCTCGCCGGAATCGATACGAATGCGCAGACTAACTGGCGCGCTCACCGCCAGCCAGCACACCAGCCGGGACGGTGTGCATTGCCGCAGGATCGGTCCGGCCAACACCCATGGCGAGGGCGGTGCGCTCTCAGTCATGACCTGGCCCGGCGCCCAGCCTGGGATCAAGCGGGGTCACGATGTTTCTTGTAGCACGCATGTTTCATCCGCTTCATTGGCTATCGTCTTCTGTTAATCGTAAGCGCGCAGCGCACCCACCTCTCCGCGTGCAGCTCAGGCAGGCAGTGTGATCGGCAGCAGCTCGTCGATGCGGCGGTTCGGCCACGAGGGGAGCTTTTCCAGCGTGTCGGTCAGCCAGGCCATGGGCTCGATGCCATTCAGGCAGGCGGTCTGCAGCAAAGACTGAATCACCGCCGCACGTTTTCCGGCGGCTTCGGAACCGGCAAACAAGCAGTTCTTTTTCCCGACGCAAATTGGTCGGATGGCATTCTCGACGGGGTTGTTGTCGATCGGGTAGAAGCCATTTTCCGCGTAGCGGGCGAAGGCGGCCCAGCGGTTCAAGCTGTAGTCCATGGCCTTGGCCAAGCCACCCCCATCGGCCACCGACTTTCGGGTGTGCAAGAGCCACAGCTGCAGGGCAGCCAGCCGGGGCTGACTGTACGTCTTGCGCAGAAGCGCCCGTTCCTCCACCGTCTTCCCCTTGGCCTGGGCCTCGATCGCATACAACTCACCGCTACGACACACCGCCTCCGCGGCGATGGGGCTGCCGTTTGCCTGGTGAAGCTCGAATAGCTTGCGACGGGCATGCGCCAAACAGGCGAGTTCGATCACCTGACCCCGAAACAAGACCTTGTAGCCACCGTCATCGACCATCAAGGCCCCTGTCCAGGCACCCAGGAAATTCACTGCATGCACCCCGGCCCGGCTAGGCTGGTAATCGAAGACGATGATCGGTGGGTCATTGCCCAAGACATTGCTGCGATAAGCCCAGAGAAACGCGCGCTTGGTCTTCCCTTTGCCTGGATCCAATTGCTGAACCGGGGTTTCATCCGCATGCAGCATCGTGCCTTGACGCAGCAATTCGGCGAGGCGATCGCCGAGCGGTTCGAGCGCGACGCCGATACGACCCACCCAGTCGGCCAGCGTCGAACGGGCCAGCGACACCCCGGAGCGAGCCGCCTGCTGTTCCAGACGATAGAGCGGCAGGTGATCGATGTACTTGCCGACCATGACCCAAGCCAGCAAGGCCGGCGCGGCTAGGCCGCCGTCGATGACGGAAGGTGCTGCCGGTGCCGCCGTCACGGTCGCGCAGGGGCGGCAGGCGTATTTGGGGTAGATGTGGCGATCGACGAAGAACTCGGCGGGAACGATATTGAGTTTCTCGGTCACGCCCTCGCCGATCAATACCAGCGCTTGGCCACATTGACCACAGGTGCACACCTCGGGCTCGTGCCTGTGCTCGACACGCGGCAGGTGCACAGGCAAGGGCTGACGGCCAGCGCGTTCGCGCTTGGGTTTTTCGGGGGGCGGCTGATGCGGCCCCATCTCGGCCGCCTCGCGCTCTTCGGCCAAGCGTGCTTCGCAGGCGGCCAGGTCCGCCGCCAGCGTTTCATCGAAGAGGTCTCTGTTACCGGTGATGAGCGCTTCACTCTTGACGCCGAATTTCATGCGGCGCAAATACGCCAGTTCGAGGGTGAGCTTGTCGATTTTGACGTCGCGCCAGTGAATCTCCGTGGCCCGGGTACGCGCTTCTTCGACCAGGCCACCGACCCGTTTCTCCATCCACGCCAGCAGTTCTGGCGAGGGGTCAAAAGCGGCGAGTTCGGTGGTGAAGTCCATGACGTATTATACCAAGCAGATTATCCACAAGGCGCGCAAGTAGCCGCTTTTGCGAGGCTTTTCTGGAAGAAACCGGCGCTTAGACTTGCCAGTGCGCCGGCGCGGGCGCATCGCAACGTTGCCAGTCCACAGCAGCGATCAGCCACTGCCATTGGGCCGCTGTCAGGGCAAATATGCGGTCGCCGGCCTTGGGCCAAGTGAAGCTTCCGCGGTGCAGCCGCCGTTGCGATAGCCAGACGCCAGTGCCATCCCAGACCAACCGTTTGAGGCGGCTTCGCTTCCGGTTGGTGAAGGCGTAGGCGGTGCCGTCACAGGGGGAGCGCCCGAGGCTGGCCTGGATGCGGGCGGAAAGACCATCAATGCCCAGGCGCATGTCCACTGCTTCAATAGCGAGCCAGATACGTTCCGACGAGGGGCTGAGGGGCGCCATCACGAGCGCCCTCCACAGAGCTCGGCCAGCCACACGGCCGGCGGCAGCGCGGCAAATTCGAGCCGCCAGCCGTTGGCGACTTTGAGCGACAGAATTGGCTGCGAGCCCGCCTCTTCCGGAACCCTCGCTGCGGGAATCAGGGTCAGCGGACGACCAACGCCGGGCCCGCTTTCCGGTCGTGCCAGGCGCAGGTGCCAGTAACTGAGCGAATGCTTCTTCAGCCCGTGCTGCTCACAGTAGGCTCTCTGCGTTTCCCCGCTTGTCTGCCAAGCCCCAACATGCCCTCGCCAGTACGCTTCCCGCTCCGCGTTCTTGTCCATGTATTCCTCTCGTCGAAAATATCGAGAGTGAAGGACATTGGCCACAATCTACAGATGGGCGGGCTGGACGCTTACGATCGAGGGGGCTCCGGTATCGGCAAGTCCACGTCGTTCGGTCTGAGTGGGCTCCTACGCGAAGGCCAGGGGCCTCCGCACTGGTAATATGCTGCTCTGGCTGCGGTAACTTGATTGCCCTCGCATCGAACCCCATGGCGTTCTTTCAGTACAGGTTTTCGGGACCCGCCGGTTCTGCGGTATAGGTTTTGAAAAATACACCAAAAAAAACCAATACTGAAAAGCCAAGTGCAGATGGGCGCAGATGGACTTCCCCGAGCCTTGCGACATTCGAGACACCTGAACATTCACCAATCTCATCAACGGCTTGCGCGAGAATATGCCGAAGAATCAACAAGCAACAGACGGTGCAGAAGCAGCGCACACACCCATGATGCAGCAGTACCTGCGCCTCAAGGCGCAGCATCCCGGCTTGCTGATGTTCTACCGCATGGGCGACTTCTACGAGTTGTTCTTCGCCGACGCGGAAAAGGCGGCGCGCTTGCTGGACATCACGCTGACGACGCGCGGGCAGTCGGCCGGGCAGCCGATCCGCATGGCAGGAGTGCCTTATCACGCGGTCGAGCAGTATCTGGCGAAGCTGGTCCGGCTCGGCGAATCGGTGGTGATCTGCGAGCAGATCGGCGACCCGGCGACGAGCAAGGGCCCGGTCGAACGTGCGGTGGCGCGCATCGTCACCCCGGGAACGCTGACCGACGCGGCGCTACTCGATGAGAAGCGCGACACGCTGCTGCTCGCGGTGTCGATGACGCGGCAGCTCGCCGGGCTGGCGTGGATCAATCTGGCGAGTGGCGAGTTCCGCGTCTGCGAAGTCGCGCCGCCGAAACTGGCGGCTACCCTGGAGCGCATCCGCCCGGCCGAGATCGTCGTCCCCGAGAGCCTGAGCACAGAGTTCACGGCCGCCGTGGCGCTCACCCGTCGGCCCGACTGGCACTTCGACGTCGAGGCGGCGGGCCGCGAGCTGCGCACCCATTTCGGCACCACGTCGCTGGCTGGCTTCGGCACCGACGGCCTGCGGCCGGCGATTGCCGCTGCCGGCGCGCTGCTGCGCTACGCGCAGGCGACGCAGGCGCGCGCCCTGCCGCACCTGCAAGCCCTGATCGTCGAACGGGACGCGACTTATCTGGGCCTGGACACCGCCACCCGGCGCAACCTCGAACTGACCGAAACCCTGCGCGGCCAGCCGGCGCCGACGCTGTGCAGCCTGCTCGACAACTGCAGCAGCGCCATGGGCTCGCGGCTGCTGCGGCATGCGCTGCACCACCCCTTGCGCGATCCGGCGATCCCGACCGCCCGACACGCCGCAATCGCCATGCTGCTCGACGACGGGGAGTCCACGCTACGTGCGCTGCGCCAGGGTTTGCGCGCCTTTGCCGACATCGAACGTATCGCCGGGCGCATCGCGCTGTGCAGCGCGCGGCCGCGCGACCTGTCGAGTCTGCGCGACAGCGTGCAGCAACTTGAAACGCTGCGCGCGCCGCTGCGCGACAGCGCGGCGCCACTGCTCGCCGAGCTGCATGCGCAGCTGGCAACGCCGCTGGCGGCACTCGAACTGCTGCAGCGGGCGATCCTGCCCGAACCGGCGAGCCTGCTCCGCGACGGCGGCGTCATCGCCAGCGGCTTCGACGCCGAGCTTGACGAGCTGCGCGCGCTCAACGACAACTGCGGCGCTTTCCTGCTCGCCCTCGAAGCTCGCGAACGCGAGCGCACGGGTATCGCCAACCTCAAGGTCGAGTACAACCGCGTGCATGGCTTCTTCATCGAAGTGAGCAACGCGCAGGCCACCAGGGTGCCCGACGACTACCGGCGCCGACAGACGCTGAAGAACGCCGAACGCTATCTGACCCCCGAGCTGAAGGCTTTCGAGGACAAGGCGCTGTCGGCCAAGGACCGTTCGCTGGCGCGCGAAAAGCTGCTCTACGACGAAGTTCTCGCCGAACTGCAAAGCGAGCTGCCGCGCCTGCAGCAAATCGCGCAGGCGGTCGCTTACCTTGATCTGCTGGCCGCTTTCGCCGACAGCGCGCAGCGGCACAATTACTGCCGGCCGCTGTTTTCGTCGGAGCCGGGCTTGTCGATCGAGGGCGGCCGCCACCCGGTCGTCGAAGACCAACTCCCCGGTGGCGCCAGCTTCATCGCCAACGACACGCGTCTTGGCGACGGGCGCCGGCTGTTGCTGATCACTGGCCCGAACATGGGCGGCAAGTCGACCTATATGCGGCAGACGGCGCTGATCGCCCTGCTCGCCCACGTCGGCAGCTACGTGCCCGCCAGCAGTGCCGTTCTCGGGCCGCTCGACCAAATCTTCACGCGCATCGGTGCGGCCGACGACCTCGCCGCCGGCCGCTCGACGTTCATGGTCGAAATGACCGAGTCGGCAGCGATCCTGCATCACGCGACCGAGCGCAGCCTGGTGCTGATGGACGAAGTCGGGCGTGGTACTTCGACCTTCGACGGCATGGCGCTGGCTTTCGCGATCTGCCGCCACCTGCTCGAGAAAAACCGCTGCCTGACGCTGTTCGCCACGCACTACTTCGAGCTGACGCTGCTCGCCAACGAATACGGCGACCTGGCGAACGTGCATCTCGGCGCCGTCGAACATGGCGAACGCATCGTCTTCCTGCACGCGGTCGAGGAAGGCCCGGCCAGCCAGAGCTACGGCATCCAGGTCGCGGCGCTGGCCGGCATTCCGTCGCCGGTGCTGAGAGCGGCGCGGCGGCAGTTGCGCGAGTTCGAACAACGCGCGTCGATCAACCCCCTGCAACCTGACCTCTTCGCGAGCGCACTGGCCAACGCCGCCGACGCCAGCGAGCCGGCCATCGAGCCGGCGCTCGAACGGCTACGCAGCGTCGATCCCGATCAACTGACTCCGCGCGAAGCGCTCGACGCGCTCTACGAACTGAAAGCGCTGCTCCAATGAAAACGCTTACGGCCACGATCGGGACTCTGCTGGGCACTCTCGGCCTGCTGCTGGCAAGCGGCTTGCATGCCGAGACCTGGCGTTTCGCGGTCATCGGCGACGTTCCCTACAACAGCTACGAAGAAAACCAGCTGCCCTTAATGCTCGACGACATCGCCGCCGAACACCCGCAGTTCATTGTTCACGCCGGCGACTTCAAGTCGAGTTCGAAGCCCTGCAGCGACGCCCTGTTCCGCGACCGGCGGACGCTCTTCGACGCTTCGCAAGTGCCGCTGATCTACGTCCCCGGCGACAACGAATGGACCGACTGCCGCCGGCTGACTGCCGGTGGCTTCGATCCCCTGGAGCGTTTGCAGAAACTGCGCGAGCTGTTCTTCGCCACGCCGCGCTCGCTCGGCCGGCAGGCGCTGGCGGTCGAACAACAGCCTGGCGCCTATCCCGAGCAGCTGCGCTGGCGCCTCGGGCCGGTGCTCTTCGTATCGCTCAACGTGCCGGGGTCGAACAACAATTTCGGCCATCGGAAAACGCCCGGCCCGGAGTATCGCGCTCGCAACCCGGCGGTCATCGAATGGCTGGAACAGGGCTTTGCCACCGCCAGGCGCGAAAAGGCCGCCGGCCTGGTAATCGTCATGCAGGCCAACCCCGGCTTCAAGCACGCGGTCGCCGGCCTGCCACATAGCGGCTACCGCCAGTTGCTCGAAACCCTGCGTCGCGAAACCCTCGCCTTTCCCGGCCAGGTGCTGCTCATTCACGGCGATACGCACTGGCAGCGGATCGACAAGCCACTGCGCGAAACGAGTGGTGCAAGCGAGCATTCAAAGGATGCCGACAAGCAGCCAATCGCCAACTTCACTCGCCTGGAGACTTTTGGCTACCCGCTGCTCGGCTGGGTCAAGGTCATCGTCGATAGCGAGAACCCGCAGCTCTTCCGCTTCGAGGTGCATGCGCACCGCGCTCGCTGAACCTGCCGGCGCCTGCCTGCGCATCGCCGACACCCTTGGCGTGCTTGAACCAGGCAGCGGCTTACCTAGCGACCCCAACCCAACTGATGACGCCTGCACGTGCAGTGACCGCTTAGCGAGCGTCGAGCTGCCGATCGCAAGAGGTGGCCTGGGTCTGTTCAGGTACGCTGTTTGAGCGTTTTGTTTCGCGACTCGCAGAAGCCGCTGATCGGTCTTTTTTTCCCGCCTGTTGCTCAGCCAACGGCCCTCGATCACAGGCAGATTCGCCACGCGAAGCTGCCGCCAGCGCCCGGCTTTGCTACGATTGATGCCTTAGTGATCATTTGGCACGAGCACGTCAGGCGTCGAAGTGGCCGGCTCCGTGCCTCGTGACAGCCAACGGATAGCGGCGGCCGCGAGTCCGCTGCGCAACACCCATCAGCACGGAAGGACACCATGAGCGAGGCGACTGCGGCCAAGCGCCGCTTGCAGAGAGGGCAGGATTGGCTGGCCATCCTGGTCGCGGCCGGCGTCCTCAGCGGCGCCATCGCGCTGCTTGTCGAAGGACTGATCACACTCCTCGGCCTGGCGATCGGCGATGCTACCGGACATCGCAGCTGGGTTGATCAAAGCCTCGCCAGGTGCATCGAATGGCTCGCCGCTTTGCCGATCCTGGGGCGACTGCTGCCCTGGCTGGGTAGCCCACAGGAGTGCTTGCCTGGCAGTGGCTACCTGCGCGACCTGTGCGCGCTTTTTCTCTTTGCCTATCCCCTGGCGCTTGTACCGGCGCGGCACATCGGCCCAACATTGATCGCCCGCTACGATGACGAAACGCTGCGCGTCGAGGCCTGGCCCAGCGGCGACTCTGGCCTGCGCGGTGCCGGGCCGCCGGGCGAGACCCAGAGCAAGGCCTGGAAAGAGCTGCACGCCTGGTGTTTCGCCGGCACCGGCAGCGGCGCCAGCCCGTTCTGGCGCCCGTGGGCGCTACCCCAAGTGCCGCAGCCGTTGGCGATCGCCGTCTTGACGGGTAGTACCGGCGTCGGCAAATCGCATCTGGCGGAGGCCTTGTCTCGCGAGCTGGATGGTTCGCTGCAGCTCGCCGCGTGCGCTGGCCGCTGGGCTGCGCTGCGCTTGCGCCTGCGCGTCAAAGCTCAGGACTGCCTGTGGTGGCGGCGGCGCCAGCCGACCGATCCGTGGGACAGTGGCTACCTCGTCGAAGATCCCGCTGCACGCAGGCGTCTTGAACGATTTCGGCCGCGTCGTGCGACGCTCATCGTCGCCGACGAACTAGCGCCGGAGTCGCTGCGCAAGGCCATCGAAGACCTCAATTCCCGGCGTTCGGACTTCCGCCATCCGCTGCGCCTGTTGATCGTTGATGCGGCCCTTCCCGGCACGCTGGGCCTGCGCTGGGAAGCCGACGGCGGGGTGTGGATGACGGGCGTCCCGGAACTGGGCGAAACGCCGGTAGTTGACCTCTCTGATGCGCATTGTGGTCCACCGCGGTTTCGCGCCATGCTCGCCGCCCAAGTCGACGCCGCGGGCGAGCGTCCTTGCTTGAGGGGGGACGGAGTGCCCCCCGTCGCCTGATGGTCCTGCTCACTCATGATCGGCCGCGTCGCCTCGCTGTCCTCGATGCAGCGCGAAGCCGTCGCGGTCGGCGCCAGAAAAGCAGCATCGCCGCGCCTGACGATGGCTTGCTGGCAGCGCTCTTCTCACCGCGCTTCTCAGCGATCCTCTCAGCGATCTTCTCGGCGATCTTCTCACCACTCTCCTCCTAGCCTGGATGTTGCATAAAGAGGGCGAGTAAGCACGTAAACATTTGATACAATTGGAGTTCTATAGAAACCAGTTCGTAAAAAATGCCTACCACTACTCGCCCAGCCTTGGATTTTACCCCGGAACAACTCCACCTCCCGCCCGCTGCGGGCTTCACGGTTCGCGCCGATTTCAGCGCCGGTGAGGTGTCCTCGGACCTGGGCGCCTTGGTGCTGAGCGCCGTCGATCGTCGCATCGGCCTGATCGATCGCCTGACCGGGGCGATTGCCGATTCCCGCGATCCTCGTTACATCACCCACCCGCTGCGCGATTTGCTGACGCAGCGCGTCTTTCAGATTGCCTGCGGCTATGAGGACGGCAACGACGCCAACGCCCTGCGTCATGACCCGCTGTTCAAGCTGGCAGCCGGGCGGGCACCGCTCGATGCCGAGCAGGCGCTGGCCAGCGGTGCCACCTTCTCGCGTCTGGAGGGCGCCGTGCGACGAAGCGACATCTACCGACTGGCGCAGGCTCTGGTCGAGCAATTCATCGCTGGCTACGCCGAAGCGCCGCGCACGATCACGCTGGATCTGGATCACACCGACGATGCCACCTATGGCCAGCAGGCCCTGTCTTTCTACAATCACCACTACGGCCACCACTGTTACCTGCCCTTGTTGGTGTTCGAGGCCCACTCCGGCGCTCTGGTGAGCGCCGTCCTGCGCCCCGGCAAACGCCCGACCGGCGCCGAGAACGCCATGATCATGAAGCGGGTGCTCACCGTGTTGCGGCGCCACTGGCCGCAGACCCATATCCTGCTACGTGGCGACGGCCATTTCTCCAATCCCGAGTTGATGGCGTTGATTCAGGCCGATGGCAATGCAGATTTCATCTTCGGCCTGGCCGGCAACCCGGTCCTCACGCGCCAGGCCGAGGGCTTGATGAAGAACGTGCGCGCACACGCCGCCTTGAATCGGGCGCTGGCCGCCCGGGGCCTGCGCCCGGCCGCCGCGGCGGTGCGCCATTTCGGTGAATTCGACTACCAGGCGCGCTCCTGGCCGCGCGCCTTCCGGGTGGTGCTCAAGGCCGAAGTCCTGACCGGTAGCGCGATCACGCCTGCCAAGGACAATCAGCGCTACGTGGTCACCTCCTTGCGTGGCCCCTCGCCGCGGACGCTTTACCAACAGGACTACTGTGGCCGCGGCCAGGCTGAGAATTTGATCAAGCAAGTGAAAAGCGATCTGAAATCGGATCGGACATCCGCTTCGTCCTTCCTCGCCAACTTCGCTCGCCTGCTGCTGAGCGCCGCGGCCTACGTTCTGCATCAGCAACTGCGCCACCTGGGGCTGCAAGGCACGCCGTTGGCGACGGCACAGCCCAAGACCGTCATCCTCGCGCTGTTCAAGATCGCCGTCCGCGTCAAACAGTACAAGGACCGGGTGCTGCTGCAGCTACCCAGCAGTTGCCCGCTCAAGGGGCTGCTGGCACAGCTCTGCAAGAGGCTTTACCCCGCCAAGCGGATGCGCCCCATGCCGGCTTCGCCATGAACACGCCACGTCTGGCCCACGAGAGGCAGCCACCCACCCTGACCATCAACCACTTCTCACGCTTCTCCCCGCTTGCGGGGTCGGGGGAACTATCGCCTGGAAATCGAAAAATGCGTAGTCAAGCCCCGGGGGAGGCACAGGGCAGCGTTTGTGCAACATCCGGGTTAAAACCGTAGCCAACAGATGTGCGCTAGTGGTTGCGCTGGTGAGCAGCCGGGAGGTGGCGAGCCAGGCGACGCCAGAGGTACACCTATCAACAGCGTGACAGAGGAGGAGAGCAGATGGAAAAGATCTGGCTCAAGAGCTATCAGCAGGGCGTGCCGGCCGAAATAGAACTGAATGAATTTCAGTCGCTGGGTGAGCTTTTCGAAAAAAGCGTTGCGCAGTATCGTGATCGGGTTGCCTATATCAACATGGGTGTCGAGCTCAAGTACGGGGAACTCGACAAGTTGTCGCGTGATTTCGCCGCCTATCTGCAATCGGTCCTCAAGCTACCACTGGGGGCGCGCGTGGCGCTGATGATGCCGAATGTCCTGCAGTATCCCATTTGTATTTTCGGGGCCTTGCGTGCGGGCTATGTGGTGGTGAACGTGAACCCGCTGTACACCCCGCGCGAACTCGAGCATCAACTCAAGGATTCGGGTGCGGAAGCCATTGTCATTCTCGAGAACTTTGCCGTGACTCTGGAACAGGTGGTGGCGCGGACGCCGGTCAAGCATGTCGTGGTGGCTCGGCTTGGCGATATGCTCGGCTTCCCGAAAGCTGCGATCGTCAATTTCGTCGTCAAGTACGTCAAGAAAATGGTTCCGGCCTGGAATCTGCCGCAGGCGGCCAATTTTCGGGCCGCGCTGGCCGCGGGTGCTGCCGCCGAACTGCAATCGGTGAGCGTCGCTCAGGGTGATCTCGCTTTTCTCCAATACACCGGTGGCACGACCGGCGTTTCGAAAGGGGCGATGCTGACCCATCGCAACATCCTGGCGAATCTGGCGCAGGCGCACGCCTGGATAAAGCCGGCACTTGGCAAGGAGCAGCATCTGGTCGTGACGGCCTTGCCGCTCTACCACATCTTCGCCTTGACCGCGAATTGCTTTACCTTTTTCAAGGTTGGTGCCAGCAACCTGTTGATCACCAATCCGCGCGATATTCCGGCCTTTGTCGCCGAACTGGCCAAGTACCCCTTCACGGTGCTCACCGGCGTCAACACCTTGTTCAATGCGATGCTCAACAGCGATGCTTTCCGCGCGCTCGATTTCAGCAAGCTCAGGGTGACGCTTGGCGGTGGCATGGCGGTTCAGAAAGCCGTCGCCGAGAAGTGGAAAGTGGTGACCGGCAAGCCCTTGATCGAGGCTTATGGCCTGACTGAAACGTCGCCAGCGGCGACCATCAATCCGCTCGATATCCCCGCCTACAATGGCTCGATTGGTCTGCCCATATCATCCACCGAAGTGGTGATTCGTAACGATGCGGGCGCCGACGTCCCGCTCGGCGAGCGCGGCGAGCTTTGCGTGCGTGGCCCGCAGGTGATGAACGGTTACTACAATCGCCCCGAGGAAACCGCCAAGGTCATCATGGCCGATGGTTTTCTTCTCACCGGCGACATTGCGGTGATGGACGAAAAGGGTTTCGTGCGCATCGTCGACCGCAAGAAGGACATGATCCTCGTCTCGGGATTCAATGTTTACCCCAACGAGGTCGAGGACGTTGTTGCTCTCCATCCTGGCGTGCTGGAAGTGGCGGCAGTCGGCGTGCCGCATGAGAAGTCGGGTGAGGCTGTCAAGATCTTCGTTGTCAAGAAGGATCCAGCGCTTACTCCCGAGTTACTGATCGCCCATTGTCGGGAACATCTGACAGGCTATAAGGTGCCCGGCGAGATCGAGTTCCGCAGCGAGTTGCCGAAGACCAATGTCGGGAAGATCCTGCGCCGCGAACTGCGCGATGAGGCGTTGAAGAAGACCTGATTGCCCGGGGCCGGACGCAGGGGCGCGTCTGCGCTCGCCTTAGTTTTTACTGCTGACGTATTTCTTGAGAACGCCGGTGGTGATGGGGTGGCCGTTTCGCGACGCGTAGAAGAGCGGCGTTTTCTCGTCCCGGTCGGTGCTCTTCGGATCGGCACCCTGTGCGATCAGGTACTGCGAGAGTTTTGGCTGGCCGGTTGCTGCCGAGAGGTGAAGCGGCGTCTGTCCGGCGTCGGTTTTTGCAGTCACGTCGGCGTTGCGCTCGATCAGCGTTTCCACCTCGCGCCTGCCCCCTGAAATCACTGCCGCGTGCAGGGGTGTCATGCCGATACGGTCCTTGGCTTCGATGTTTGCGCCGCGCGAAATCAGCAGCGCCGTTGTTCGCGGATGGCCATAGAAGGCGGCCATATGCAGCGGTGTTCTGCCGAGTGCGTCAGTCGCGTCGATTTCTGCACCGGCGTCGAGTAGCGCCCTGATTTCCGTCAGGTTACCGGCAATGGCCGCCTTGACCAGTGGCGGGGTTTCCGCCGGAGTCGTTTCTACCACCTCCGGCGTAACCGCTTGCGCATTGTCCGCCGACTTTTCGCCGCATCCGGTCAGGGCGAGCGCCAAGACGGCAACGGCCAGCAGCGCGGCGCGAGTTGCGGCTATTTTCATCTGCGAAAATCTCCTGCCAGGATGAAACTGCTGTTCTTCACTTGCTCCCAACTTCCAGTTTGATGGCCTTGACGCCTGTCTGTCGACCCCATGATCGCCGCGGCGGGCAGAGCATGGCCCTATCGTTCATCGTTCGGCGAGCTCTCGCTCGTCGCTTGCGGCCTTGCCCGGCTTCCTGGATGTCTGCAATGTCGACTTCGTGCTTGGCGCCCAGCGTCGCGCATATTACCATCGCTGGCGATGACTACCTTTCCTTGCCTCTTCGCTGGCGCCGATCACACGCTGCGCCGCCTGGTGCACGTCGCCGCCAGGCTGATGTTTGCCGTTGCCGTTGCCGTTGTCTTGCTGGCCGGGGTGCCGCCAGCGCTGGCGCAGCCGGCGGCTGGCAGGCACGAGCCGCGGCAAGCAGTTTCCGTGCAACTCGGCTGGAAGTATCAGTTCGAGTTCGCGGCCTTTATTGCCGCCCTGGAGAAAGCTTATTACCACGAAGCCGGGCTCGATGTCTCGCTCAGAGAATGGTCGCCTGGCGTCGATGTGGCCCAGGAGGTCGCCGAGGGGCGGGCCGACTTCGGGACGCTTGATTCGACACTGCTCGTCGAACGTGTCAACGGACAGCCGGTAATTGCCGTGGCCGCCTTGCTCCAGCATTCACCGGTCGGCCTGCTGGCCAGCCGGCAGGCAGGAATCGCAGCGGCGGGCGATCTTGCTGGTAAGCGTGTCGGTACCAGTCGCGCCACCGAGAACGAGATCCTGGCTTTTCTCGCGGCGAGCGCGCTGCCGTCGGGAAAGTTCGAGCACCTGCCGGCTATCGGTGACGCGCGCCGGGCGCTTTCGGCAGGGCAGGCAGAAGCGGTCGGTGTCTTCATCGGCGACGCGGCTGTAGGGGAGTTGCTTGCCGGCGGTGATTACCTTTTGCTCCTGCCGCGTAGCGCGGCAATCGACTTCTACGGCATGCTGCTGTTCACCTCGGAGAGTTTTCTGCGAGCGCATCCGGAGACGGTGCGTGCGTTTCGCGCGGCAACCCTCAAGGGCCTGGAGTATGCGTTCGATCACCCCGAGGAACTGGTCGATATGGTCTTCGCCAGATACAACACGCAGAACAAGAGCCGCGAGCAGCTGCTCTTCGAAGCGCGGCAGATTCGGGATCTGGCGCGACCAGCGGGCGTCGCCTCGGGAGCAATGAGTATTGCACGCTGGCAGCATGTCGTCGATGTTTACACCGCGCAGGGCAAGCTCAAGCCTGGTACTGACCTGCTGGGCTTTGTGTACGATCCGGACGCTGGCGGTTTCGGTCCCTTCGTGCCCTGGATGTTGGGCGGTGCCGCACTGGGGTTGCTGCTCGTCGCTTGGGGGGCGCGCAAGTTCCTGGCGTCCAAAGCTTGATCGCCTGTCGTCTGGAGAGGGAAATGTTGATTCATGCCGAACGTTCCACTTTGCTGCTGGTTGATTTGCAGGAGCGCCTTTACCCGGCAATCCACGACGCTGCAGCCGTCCTTGAAGCCAGTTCCTGGCTGACTCGACTGGCGCAGCGTCTGGGCGTCCCGGTGATCTGCACGGAACAGTATCCGAAAGGCCTGGGACCGACCATGCCGTCTTTGCGCGCTCTGCTGCCGGACGCCTGCCGCATCGAGAAGATGCATTTCTCCGCTGTCGCCGAGGGTGCCCTCTTGCGGGCGGTTGGTGGCGATCGCGCGCAATTTGTCGTTGCCGGCACCGAAGCGCATGTCTGCGTCCAGCAGACGGTGCTCGATCTGATCGCCGCCGGCCGCCGTGTCTTCGTCGTCGAGGAGGCGGTCGGGTCGCGGCGAAGTACCGACAAGGCGCTGGCGCTGGCGCGCATGCGTGCGCACGGCGCCGACATCGTGTCGCGTGAAATGGTCGCCTTCGAATGGTTGGGGCAGGCCGGGACTGAAATTTTTCGCGAGGTCAGCCGCGAGTTTATTCGCTGATGCGTGCCGGCGAGGGCCGTTTTGACGGCCCGAAGTGATGCTCGGCCCGGTTCTCAGCCGTCCTCGATGAGGTTTGAGGAGGGCGTGTTTTCCGCTACAATCTGGCTTTCCCGCTGTAGCCCACTCCATGATCAAATACGTATTCGTCACCGGCGGCGTCGTTTCGTCGCTCGGCAAAGGCATCGCGGCCGCATCCCTGGGAGCGATTCTCGAGTCTCGCGGGATCAAGGTCACCAACCTCAAGCTTGACCCCTATATCAATGTCGATCCGGGAACGATGAGTCCGTTCCAGCACGGCGAGGTCTTCGTCACCGAGGACGGTGCCGAAACCGATCTTGACCTCGGCCATTACGAACGCTTCACCGATGCGCGCATGGAGCGGCGCAACAACTTCACCACCGGCCAGATCTACGAATCGGTGATCAAGAAGGAGCGGCGCGGCGAGTATCTCGGCAAGACGGTGCAGGTGATTCCGCACATCACCGACGAAATCAAGGCCCACATCCGGCGCGGCGCCGAAGGTGCCGAATTGGCGATCATCGAGGTCGGTGGCACGGTCGGTGACATCGAGTCATTGCCTTTCCTCGAAGCGATTCGCCAGATGGGTCTGCAGGAAGGGCGCAACAACGCCTGCTACATGCACCTGACGCTGGTTCCCTACATTCCGACGGCGGGTGAGCTGAAAACCAAGCCGACGCAGCACTCGGTCAAGGAGTTGCGCGAAATCGGCATCCAGCCCGACATCCTGCTGTGCCGTACCGATCGGCCGATTCCCGAAGACGACAAGCGGAAAATGGCCTTGTTCTGCAACGTCCAGCGCGAGGCGGTGATCGAGGCGCGAGATGCCGACTCGATCTACAAGATTCCGGCGATGCTGCACGATCAGATGCTCGACGAGATCGTCTGCCACAAGCTCGGGATTCTCGCCAAAGCGGCCGATCTCAGCGTCTGGAAGACCATTGTGCACGCCCTCGAGCACCCGCAGCGGGAACTCAATATCGCTTTCGTCGGCAAGTACGTCGACCTCACCGAATCCTACAAGTCGCTGACCGAAGCCATGGTCCATGCCGGCATCGCCACGCACAGCAAGGTCAAGATCAGCTACATCGATTCCGAGGAAATCGAGCGTCAGGGTTGCGCTGCCTTGCAGGGTATGGATGCGATCCTGGTTCCTGGTGGTTTCGGGCGCCGCGGGACCGAAGGCAAGATTGCTGCCATTCGCCACGCCCGCGAAGGCGGCATCCCGTTTCTCGGCATCTGCCTCGGCATGCAGCTGGCCGTCGTCGAGTTTGCACGCCACGTCGCCGGCATGAACGGCGCGCACAGCAGCGAGTTCGACCAGGATACTGCGTACCCGGTGGTGGCTTTGATCACCGAGTGGCAGGACGCCTCGGGCCGGCTCGAAAAACGCGACGAGAATTCCGACCTGGGTGGCACCATGCGTCTTGGTGGCCAGCTATGCAAGCTCGGCGACGGCACGCTTGCGCGTCTGATTTACGGCCGGGCGGAGATCATTGAACGCCATCGCCATCGCTACGAGGTCAACAACACCTTGCTCGGCAAGCTGGAAGAGAGTGGCCTGGTGGTCTCGGGTCGAGCACCGATCACCGAGCTTTGTGAAATTGTCGAGTTGCCGACCGCTGGCCCGCACGCCCATCCGTGGTTCCTCGGCTGCCAGTTTCACCCGGAATTCACCTCGTCGCCGCGTAAGGGGCACGCCTTGTTCACTTCATTCGTCCTCGCCGCCGCGGCTTACCAGGCCAAGTCATGAAGCTTTGCGGCTTTGAGGCGGGCGTCGACCAGCCCCTGTTTCTGATTGCCGGCCCGTGCACTGCCGAGTCGCTGGCCTTGTGCATCGATATTGCCGGGCAGCTGAAGGAAATCTGTTCGCGTCTCGGCTTACCGTACATTTTCAAGGCCTCCTACGACAAGGCCAACCGCAGCTCGGGTCGGACGGCGCGAGGCCCGGGCGTCGACGCCGGTCTGCAGATACTCTCGGAAGTGCGCCGCCAGATTGGTGTTCCGGTGCTCACCGATGTGCATCGAGAGGAAGACGTCGCCGCTGTTGCCAGCGTGGTTGATGTGCTGCAGACGCCCGCTTTCCTTTGCCGGCAGACCGATTTCATCCAGACCGTCGCCGCCGCCGGCAAGCCGGTAAACATCAAGAAAGGGCAGTTTCTCGCGCCAGCCGACATGCGCAACGTGGTCGCCAAGGCCCGCGATGCTGCGCCTGGCGCCGATACCATCATGGTTTGCGAGCGCGGCGCATCCTTCGGCTACAACAATCTGGTCTCGGATATGCGCAGCCTGGCCATCATGCGCGAGAGCGCTTGCCCGGTCGTCTTCGATGCCACCCATTCCGTGCAGTTGCCGGGTGGCCAGGGGAGCGTCTCTGGTGGTCAGCGCGAGTTCGTTCCGGTGCTGGCGCGGGCGGCGGTGGCGGTGGGGGTTGCCGGGCTGTTCATGGAAACGCATCCCTGTCCCGAAAAGGCATTCTCCGACGGGCCGAACAGTTGGCCGCTGGCGCGCATGGAGAGCCTGCTGACGACGCTGGTGGCGCTCGACCGTTTGGTCAAGGCGGCCGGCTTCGAGGAGTTGCGTTAATGGCAGCCTATCTGCTGGCGGAAGCGAAAGTTACCGATCCGTTGGCCTACGAAAGCTCTCCGTTGGGGCAGGCAGCGATAACACAGTACGGCGGTCGCTATCGCGCTCGCGGTGGTCGTCTCGAGGTTCTTGAAGGCCGCTGGTCGAAACCCGAAAGCTTGCTGATCGTCGAATTCGATTCGCTCGAACAGGCCAGGAAGTTCTATCATTCTCCCGAGTATCAGGTCGCACGCGCCGCACGCAAGAATGTGGCAGAAGTGAACATCCTGCTCGTCGAGGGATTACCAATTTAGTATTTTTGCAAAAAAGGGAAAGATCATGAGCTCTGTCGTTGATGTTGTCGCCCGCGAGGTTCTCGACTCGCGCGGCAACCCTACTGTCGAATGTGATGTCCTTCTCGAATCCGGCGTCATGGGCCGGGCAGCGGTGCCTTCTGGCGCTTCGACCGGGTCGCGTGAAGCCATCGAATTGCGTGACGGCGATGCCGCGCGCTATCTGGGTAAAGGCGTTTTGCAAGCCGTCGAAAACGTGAATACCGAGATTTCAGAGGCCATCATCGGCCTCGACGCCCAGGAACAGGCGTTCATCGATCAGACGCTGATTCATCTCGATGGCACCGACAACAAGGCACGTCTCGGCGCCAACGCCATGCTCGCGGTGTCGATGGCTGTTGCCAAAGCCGCTGCCGAGGAATCGGGCCTGCCGCTCTACCGCTACTTTGGCGGTTCCGGGCCGATGCAGATGCCGGTGCCGATGATGAATATCATCAATGGTGGCGAACACGCCAACAACAGCCTCGATTTCCAGGAATTCATGATTTTGCCGGTCAGCCAGACTTCGTTTCGCGAAGCGCTGCGTTGCGGTGCCGAGGTCTTTCACGCCTTGAAGAAATTGCTGCACAAGAAAGGCTTCTCGACCGCTGTCGGCGACGAAGGTGGCTTTGCTCCCAATCTTGGCAGCCACGCGGAAGCGCTGGAACTGATTGTTACGGCGATCGAGAATGCCGGTTATGCTCCCGGCGCAGACGTCCTGATTGGTCTCGATTGCGCGGCGTCCGAGTTTTACAGGGAGGGGCGCTATCACCTCAAGGGCGAGAACCTGCAGTTGAGCGCGCACGAACTGACCGATTATCTGGCCAATCTCGCCGACCGTTTTCCGATCGTTTCGATTGAGGACGGGATGGCCGAAAACGACTGGGACGGCTGGAAAGTGCTCACCGCTCGGCTTGGCAAGAACGTACAGATCGTTGGCGACGATGTCTTCGTCACCAATACGCGGATTTTCAAGGAAGGCATCAAGCAGGGAATCGGCAACTCGATCCTGATCAAGATCAATCAGATCGGCACCCTCTCCGAGACCTTCGCGGCCATCGAAATGGCCAAGCGTGCTGGCTATACGGCAGTCATTTCACATCGTTCGGGCGAGACCGAGGACAGCACCATTGCCGACATCGCCGTCGGCATGAACGCGCTGCAGATCAAGACCGGTTCGCTGTCACGCTCCGACCGCATCGCCAAGTACAACCAGCTGCTGCGTATCGAGGAGGATCTTGGCGACACGGCGGGTTACCCGGGCCGCGACGCCTTCTACAATCTGTCCTGACCTGCCAGCGCCATAGAAGTCCCGCACCGTGCGTTGGCTTGCTCTTGGGTTAGTGGTCGTCATCGCCTTGCTGCAGGCGCCCCTGTGGATCGGCAAGGGGGGGTGGCTGCGGGTATGGGATGTCGGCCGGCAGTTGCAGCAACAGAAGGAAATCAACCAGAGCCTCGAGATGCGCAACGCCGGCCTCGACGCCGAAGCGCACGACCTGAAGCAGGGTTACGACGCGATCGAAGAGCGTGCCCGCTTCGAACTCGGGATGGTCAAGCAGGACGAAGTTTTCGTGCAGATTCCTGATCGGCCTCGGGCCGCGCCAGCCGTTGCCGCGAAGGCTGGCAAGCTTGCCGTCGCCGCGACGGCTGTTCCGGGAAAACCAGTCAAGCACTAAGTGTCATGACCGTCCCCCTCTTTCCCGGCCCTTCTCGCGCAG
Source organism: Candidatus Accumulibacter sp. ACC012 (assembly GCF_907163155.1). Taxonomy (NCBI): domain Bacteria; kingdom Pseudomonadati; phylum Pseudomonadota; class Betaproteobacteria; genus Candidatus Accumulibacter; species Candidatus Accumulibacter sp. ACC012. The sequence goes on along the minus strand of NZ_CAJQUC010000003.1, from coordinate 523,164 downwards.
GGGGAGAAGGCAGTTTCGTGAGTCGCGTACGCGACTTGCACGGTAAGGGCGGGCGCTGCGCGCTGGCAGTCGCGGCGCCGTTCCGATTATTCTGTGAGCACGATCTGGCCTGAAATTGTCGCCCGGATCTGCGTCTCGCCGGCCTCGATCGGCATCGCTGTGGCATCGGCGGCCATGGCGGCCGCGCGCATCATCGGCGGGCCGGCGGGCCGACCGTTGCTGTTGATCGACAGCAGCTTGATCCGGTAGCTCCTTCCCAAGGCGTCGGCGACTGTTTTGGCGCGCAGTTTGAAGGCCGCGATGGCGTCGATGATGGCCTTGCTTTCGGCCTCTTCCCTGGCTTCCGGGCTTGGCAGCAGCATCAGGTTGGCGACGCCCAGCGAGGTCTGGAGTTTGCCGAGAAGCTCGGACAGGGCAGCGCTGTCGCGCGACTCCAGAGTCAGCTCGGAGCGCATCCGCCAGCCTTCGATCTTGTTGTCTTTGGCATAAATCGGATAGCTGTGGGTGGCGCCGCTTTGCGTGTTGACGTGGGTGTAGGCTTTGGCGGTCTTCAGGGCGTCGCTGATCTGGCTATTGACCCGATTGGCCAGTTCGCTCGCTGTCGCGCCGCTGGCTTCGGCAAAAACCGAGGCGCGCGTCAGATCATTGGCTGCCGGTCGTGCGGCCTCGGCGGAAAGCTCGATGGTGGTGAGCATGGCCTCGTCACTCGTTGCTGCCGTTGCCGGCATGGCGAAGAGCAGGAGCAGCAGGGGGGCGGCGTGCAGCAAAGGTCGCAAGGAAGTCATGGTGTCGCTCTCCGGGTTTGCGGCGCACGAGCTTGGCGGGTATCCTTCAGCTCCGCGCGCCGCTGGGATCGCTTGGATCGCTTGGATCGCTTGGATCGTTTGGATCGTTTGGATCGTTTGGATAGGGGAAGATGTCTGAGGCGTGCCTGGCGGGTATGGAGGCAGTGAGCCTCTTCGTCGAGAGTTCATTGTAGCGCGATCCGGGCACTGCTTTCTTGTGGCCAGTTGCCGGAAGCTTGGTTAGAATCAGCGTCTCTCGTTTGCTCGCATACGGGCGGCAAGGGTCTATGAGGGGTCACCATGCTGAAAGCAGGACAGGCAGCGCCGATGTTCGTCCTTCCCGATGCGGACATGGAGCTTATCGATATTGCCCAGTTTCAGGGCAAGAGTAATGTCATTCTCTTTTTCTACCCGAGAGATGACACGCCGTGCTGCACCTTGCAGGCGACCGATTTCTCGGATCATGAGGATCAGTTCGCGCGTCACGATTGCACGATCATCGGCATTAGCCGTGATGACTGCATCAGGCACGCCGAATTCAGAGACAAACACGGAATTTCGGTCTCTCTCCTTTCCGATAGCGAAGGGGTCGCGTGCAAGCGCTACGGTGTCTGGCAGGCGAAAGAAGTGAATGGTGCCAGGAAGTACGGTATCGTCCGCTCGACTTTCGTCATCGACAAACAAGGCGTTCTTCGTCTCGTGCTTTACGGGGTGACCGCCAAAGGCCACGCGCTCGAAATGTTGCGCGTGGTGAAGGAACTTAATTCATGAACATGCAAGTTGCAAAGAATACCGTGGTCACCCTTGACTACAGCGTCGTCGATTTCGAGGGCGAGTTGGTCGATGCGGGTCAGGAGCCGCTGGTCTATCTGCACGGGGGCTACGACGACATTTTTCCCCTGATCGAAGAAGCGATGCAGGACAAGAAGGTTGGCGAGTCGGTGGTGGTCAAGATGCAGCCGGACGAGGCCTTCGGTGAGTACGACGCGGCGCTCGTTCAGGTCGAGCCGCGCGCGCAGTTTCCGGAGGAGTTGCAGGTTGGCATGCAGTTTGAAGGAGTCCCCGAGGGCGCCGACGACGAGGACGACGACGAGGACGTGCTGATCTATCGGGTGACTGAAATGGCCGACGACAAGGTCGTTCTCGACGGCAACCACCCCTTGGCCGGAATGGCGCTGGTGTTTACCTGTACGGTGACCAATATTCGCCCGGCCACTGCCGAAGAAATCAGCCATGGTCACACCCACGACGGCGACTTCGACGACGACGACTGAGTTGCGCTGGCGGCCGAGCGTCGCCAGCAGTTTCCGCTAGCCGCTCCGTTAGGCGATTGCCGGAAAAGAACGTAGCAGATTGCGCCGGATTTTCGGTCGGCTTCAAGGCGCGACAACAGGCGCATAGTCGAACTATGTAACTGTTGTCGCAACACAGAAGACGGGCGAAAAGACAAGCAGGATGGTATGTTCTTTGACAGAAATCGCCTTAATGTAAAAGTCGCGCATGCGACTCACGAAACTCCCTTCTCCCCTTGCGGGAGAAGGGCTGGGGGAAGAGGGGGGGCGGTCATGGCTTTCATGATCCGGGGTGTCTCGCCATGTCATGACCGTTAGCGGCGTCCTGCGGCGGCTACTCGAAGTCTGGCGCCGTGTCCTTGCGTCGCCGCGCCGCATCCTTGCGTGCCTGCCTTAGTGCAGCAGCTTGCCGGCCTGATTGAGAATGGTGATATCGACGTAGCGCGAGCCGGTATGGCGGTTGGCGGAGAAACTGATGAACACTTCGCCAGCGTCATAGTTTTTCATGGTTTCGAGGGCTTCGCGAACTTTCTGGCGGCTGGGGTTTGGGCCGGCACGGCGCAGGGCTTCGACGAGCACCTTGGCGCCCAGATAGCCTTCGACGAGGGTGTGATTGACGGTCACGTCTTGCGGTTTGAACTTCGCGAAGTTGTTCTGGACCTCCTTGATCAAGGGAATCGTCGGGCTGTCCGGATTCGGGACCACCTGGGTGAGGACCAGTCCGGCGGCCTTGTCGGCGCCGATTCGCTTGACGACCTGTGCGGCGTCGGTGACCGAGAGCGCGACGTACTGCGCGAAGTTGCCGTATTCGCGTGACTGTTTCAGGAACTCGGAACTGGCCGCGGTGTTGGCGATCATGATCACCGCTTGCGGTTTGGCGGCGGCAATCGTTTTCACCGCCGCGCCGACGTCGGTCGTGTTTTTCGCGTACGAGCCGGTGGCCACCAGCGAGCCGCCGGCTTCCTTGATTGCCCGCTCGGCGCTGACCAGCACGTCGCGTCCGAAGGCATCGTCCTGGTAGAGGATGGCGAAGCTGCTGTAGCCGGTGGTGGCGTACTGACCGACGATCTTGTCCACTTCTGCGGCATAGGTGGCGCGGGTCATGAACAGCAGCGGGTCGTTGCGCTGAACCAGCGATGCCGCGCCGCTGCGCACGGCGACCAGCGGAATGCCCGCTTCGCCGAGCACCCCGTTTTCGAGAATGGCTTCGACGTTGCCGGTACCGACGAAACCGAAGAACGCCACTGGACGCTCGTCCTTCAGCATTGCGCGCGCCAGGCGAATGGTGTCCGCGGTCTGGTAGCCGTCGTCTTTGGAGATCAGGCGGATCTGGGCGCCGTGAATTCCTCCGCTCGCGTTTACCGCGTCGAAGTACAACTGGGCGCCGGCACGCATCGACAGCCCGGTCGGCGCCAGCGGGCCGCTGAACGGGGCAACCTGGCCGATGACGATTTCGGCGGCATTGGCGCTGAACGACGCCAGTCCGATGAGGACCGCTGCCCATACGCTGCCCAGAAAAGAGATCAGCTTCATCATCCGCTCCGCTTGAATGTCTGCCCAAGTCTAGGGCCTGGCGGCATGCCTGTCGATGCACTTGTGCGTGCTTTTGCCGAACTCTGCCTAGCCTGGATGTTGCATAAAGAGGGCGAGTAAGCACGTAAACATTTGATACAATTGGAGTTCTATAGAAACCAGTTCGTAAAAAATGCCTACCACTACTCGCCCAGCCTTGGATTTTACCCCGGAACAACTCCACCTCCCGCCCGCTGCGGGCTTCACGGTTCGCGCCGATTTCAGCGCCGGTGAGGTGTCCTCGGACCTGGGCGCCTTGGTGCTGAGCGCCGTCGATCGTCGCATCGGCCTGATCGATCGCCTGACCGGGGCGATTGCCGATTCCCGCGATCCTCGTTACATCACCCACCCGCTGCGCGATTTGCTGACGCAGCGCGTCTTTCAGATTGCCTGCGGCTATGAGGACGGCAACGACGCCAACGCCCTGCGTCATGACCCGCTGTTCAAGCTGGCAGCCGGGCGGGCACCGCTCGATGCCGAGCAGGCGCTGGCCAGCGGTGCCACCTTCTCGCGTCTGGAGGGCGCCGTGCGACGAAGCGACATCTACCGACTGGCGCAGGCTCTGGTCGAGCAATTCATCGCTGGCTACGCCGAAGCGCCGCGCACGATCACGCTGGATCTGGATCACACCGACGATGCCACCTATGGCCAGCAGGCCCTGTCTTTCTACAATCACCACTACGGCCACCACTGTTACCTGCCCTTGTTGGTGTTCGAGGCCCACTCCGGCGCTCTGGTGAGCGCCGTCCTGCGCCCCGGCAAACGCCCGACCGGCGCCGAGAACGCCATGATCATGAAGCGGGTGCTCACCGTGTTGCGGCGCCACTGGCCGCAGACCCATATCCTGCTACGTGGCGACGGCCATTTCTCCAATCCCGAGTTGATGGCGTTGATTCAGGCCGATGGCAATGCAGATTTCATCTTCGGCCTGGCCGGCAACCCGGTCCTCACGCGCCAGGCCGAGGGCTTGATGAAGAACGTGCGCGCACACGCCGCCTTGAATCGGGCGCTGGCCGCCCGGGGCCTGCGCCCGGCCGCCGCGGCGGTGCGCCATTTCGGTGAATTCGACTACCAGGCGCGCTCCTGGCCGCGCGCCTTCCGGGTGGTGCTCAAGGCCGAAGTCCTGACCGGTAGCGCGATCACGCCTGCCAAGGACAATCAGCGCTACGTGGTCACCTCCTTGCGTGGCCCCTCGCCGCGGACGCTTTACCAACAGGACTACTGTGGCCGCGGCCAGGCTGAGAATTTGATCAAGCAAGTGAAAAGCGATCTGAAATCGGATCGGACATCCGCTTCGTCCTTCCTCGCCAACTTCGCTCGCCTGCTGCTGAGCGCCGCGGCCTACGTTCTGCATCAGCAACTGCGCCACCTGGGGCTGCAAGGCACGCCGTTGGCGACGGCACAGCCCAAGACCGTCATCCTCGCGCTGTTCAAGATCGCCGTCCGCGTCAAACAGTACAAGGACCGGGTGCTGCTGCAGCTACCCAGCAGTTGCCCGCTCAAGGGGCTGCTGGCACAGCTCTGCAAGAGGCTTTACCCCGCCAAGCGGATGCGCCCCATGCCGGCTTCGCCATGAACACGCCACGTCTGGCCCACGAGAGGCAGCCACCCACCCTGACCATCAACCACTTCTCACGCTTCTCCCCGCTTGCGGGGTCGGGGGAACTATCGCCTGGAAATCGAAAAATGCGTAGTCAAGCCCCGGGGGAGGCACAGGGCAGCGTTTGTGCAACATCCGGGCTAGTTCTGCCGCACTCTGCCCGGGCCAGCCTTCTACAACGCCATCGCGGTGCTCATCGAGCAGGAACGCAAACTGCTCGCCGTGCCCCTGCTGCACCTCACGCACAAGGGCTTTGGCCGTGCCCTGATTAGCGTCGGCAAGCTGCTCGCCGTCGATCGGACGCTGCGCGACGTGCATCGCTTTGGCTTTCCCAGTCTGTCGAAAATGAAGGATGAAGCCGACAAGATCCTCGCGCTGGCCCTCGAACGCATCGGCCAGTACCCGGCCCTTGCCGGCCTGCAAGAGGAGGGTGGGCAGATGGCAGTGTGGCTACTCAGAAGTAGCAGGTTTGCCAAACCGGCAATAACACTTTTTCGCGCGCTATGACTCCCATTGCTTCACGCAAACAAAGGTGCTGGCAGCGGCTGATAGCGATCCAGTAACTCCGTGAGCCATTCCGCGCCGGCCGATGGGGTGGCTGTAGCGCCGCTCAAGGCCTGCCAGTGCTGGTGCAGGTAAGGCAGCCAGGATGGGGCGTCTTGGCTGAGGGCGCGTTGCTCGCCATCAAGCCAGGTCTGAACGGCGTGCCGGGCGCGCGTGCGCTCGCTTGCGCTCGTCGACTCGGAATGTAGCGTCTGCAAATAACGCCACAGCCGGGACTCCAACGGAAATTCCTGCTGGGTGGCCGCATCGTAACGCTCAAGCACATCGGCATCCCAACGGGAGAGCACCACTGCCTGCCGCAGGGCTTGGGGTAAGAGCAATACCCGATCCACATCAGACGAACTGACGCTCGAATCAATCGTGTCGGACGAGATTGCCCGCGAACGCAACGAGTCCGCAAAGGCACGCCAGGCAGGATCAGTTTCAGGTGGCGTGGCGACAGCTGCGCCAGCGGCCTCTTCGTTTTCCTCTTGAGAAAACCGTTCTCCCGGCATCTGCTGCCTTCGCAACAGCCTGCCAAGGTAGCCTTCAGCGTTCAGATTGCCGGGATAGCGGGTCACGAAACCCTGCAACTGGGCAATGGCCGTCGGCAAATCGTCCGGCCCATTGCGGCGGGCAAGGGCGGTCGCCAGCAAGAGGGCACTAGGTTGATTGCTGGGATCAATCCGCAAGCCCTGCCGGGCGTGCTTCAGGGCCTGCTCCCAGTCCTGCCGGCGGATCGCTAGCTGGGCCAGGGTGGAGTGGGCATGGAGATTGTCTGGATCCGACAGCAGCACTTGCTGCAACAGGCGCTGCGCATGGGACTGGTCGTCGGGGGCTTGAGAGTCGGCCAGCAAACGGGCCAGCTCCACCCGGCAGGGCAACTGTTCGGGAAAACGCCGTGTCATCTCCCACAGCACCCACGCGGCGCGCTGCGGTTGGCCGGCCTGGCGCAAAGCCAGTTGCCACAGCATCCACAGTCGGGGATCTTCAGCGTCCAGGCGCAGGGCCAGGTGAATCCACTGGAACAGGCGGGCCTGGATTTCCGGATCGCGCAGCGTGTACTTGGCGCACAGGGCACGGGCGCAGCAGTCCAGAGTGCGCACGAAATAGTAGGCATCGCCGGTCTTGTGCAAATAGTCCTCGTGGGCGCTGAGCAGGGGATAGATCGCCTTCCAGGCCTGTGCCAGAATGCCGGAGCGGCGTACGGCTTGAACGGCGTCGTTGGTCGCATCAGTTAAGCTAGGCGGCTCGAGCTTGTAGACGGAACTGGACGTGGGAGGGCCATACCGTCGCGTGGCCTGGGCCAGCCCGAGCAAGCTCAGCACCGACGCGGTCTTGTCGTCGCCCAGCGGGGAAAGCAACTCAGTCAGGAAGGCCCGGTAGTTGTCGGCACCCATGCTGAGATTGCGTGCCATGACGGCGCGCAGGCTGCCCGCCAGGTCTTCCAGGGCCGGCATGCCCCAACCCTTGCGGCGTTGGTAGCGGTTGACGAGGGCCTGTACTTGCAGGCGAAGATTGCGGAGGCTGTCATCTTCCGACAGGGGCAGCCGGGCCAAGGCGAGCAGGCCCAAGTTGAGGTAACGCCGGGAGCGCAGGCGCCCGGCCTCGACCACGAAGGTCTGCCAGAAAAACTGAAATCCGTCGTCGTCCTGGTGCGCGGCCAGCACCTGCCAGTAGTCGTATTCCGGGTCGCGGTAAGCCGAGAGGGTGAGCGAGGCGAGGCAATGGAGCCAGTGCGCGCGCTCGGTCAGCAAGGCGGCGCGAGTTCGCGGCAAGGAGAAGTACAACGGCCATTGCAGGGCTTCGCAGACCTGGGCCGTGTAGGCGCCGAGTTTTCTCGTGGGCGGTGGAGCGGCCTGGCGCTGGGCGAGCAGCCAGGCCGACAAACCGGCATCCACCAGGGCCAGCAGGTCGGCGCTGGGATCAGGGTCAGGCGAAGATGAGGCCGGCTCGCCGAGCAGGGCGCGCGATACGAGACGGCTGGTTCTCGGCAACACGGCGAGCAGAAATTCGTGCGGTTCCAGCCGCTCGAAAGGCGCTGCGTCCGCCGCGCCGCGCAGCAGGTCCGCCACGGCCTGCTCGGGTGCCTGGCGCAGTTGCTCTGCCCAGTCTTGCCAACTCACGCCAGCACCTCGCCGTAGCCACCGCAATCGGGCAGACCTTGCAAGCCCCGTACATGGCGGTTGCGCGCATCGAGCACGGCCGTATCGGTCTGGAGCGCATGGGCGCGCGAGATGAAACCCAAGGCCTTGATGTGTTTGGGCAAGTAGTCGATGGGGAAAGTCAGCAATTCCGGCGTAAAGGCGGCGGGAGCCCCGGTGTTCGCCAAATCCAGCGTGTAGCCGTAGCTTTCACCCCCCACGAGCAGAGGTGCCGGGACGAAGGCGGCGGACATTTCCGTATCCAGCACCGTGGGGCGGGAAAAGCTGGCAACAGCCCCCTTCTTGGTGACGGCCAACCGCGCCTGACGCACCTCGTCCAGCGTGTAGCAGAGCAAGGCGACCGGGAGCGGTTTCGCCGGCATGCTGGGCCAATGAGTCAAGCCCAGACGGTCGCGCAGAGTATGGGGCCAGTCGGTCTTGACGAAGGCATTCAGGTCGCCACCGAAGTCGTTAAGGAAGGTGGCAAACATGGGGCGGGCTTGCTCGCGCAGCTCATTCCATTGATCCACGAACTCACTGCGCAAGTTCTCGTCGGCACCGGATAGCTTGTCCTTGCGCAGATCCTTTTGTGAATTGAAAAAGCGCAGCCAAAAGTTCTCGCCGATTGCCGAGCCGAGCAGCGCGCTATTGACCATACGATCCAGGGATTCCAGGCGCAGCAGATACGTGTTATCCAAGTCCTCCTTCAGATGCGCCATGCTGCTGACGGCCATGAAGGACTCCGAAGCCCTTGGGTGATCCTTGGCAACCTGGACGAAGGAACGGAGGTAGCCTTTGTGCTCCCCCTGCCACTCCTTATGGGCGGTCACGTCGCCGGCATAAGCGTTGTATTCGTCCGCGCGCTCAATGGAAACCGCCTGTTCCCAGCGGAAATTGGCTGCTGCACAGCGAGCTGTAGTGCCCTCCAGGGTTGCTGCAGCGTCTGAAGCAAGACTGTGTAAAGGTGCGCTAAGATTCATAAGCGTAAGAATCATACCTCAAAGGATTTTCGTATAGTGCCCGCGAAGCACGCTATTTTGCAATAGCGCATACTCTGCGGCATGCCATGGGGATCGCGACGAGCGTTACCCTTTATGTGTTCGGAAAAGCCTCGGTCAGCTGCTTCGGCCGAGTTGTACGCTTAGGCTCTCCGGCAGGCTTCCGAGCGAACCAGCCTCGCAAATGGGTGGTCTGCAGACACGACGACCGGCAGCAGTTGGCCGAAAGACGCTATTCGGCGATCCTACGACAACGCGGCCATCCACCGGCAAGCGAGCTTGCCGGGTGCCCGTCCGCCCTGGTCAATCACGAGTCACTGGAGCCAAAGCCCGGTACTTGCCTTTTTCTAGCGCCGCTGCGCCTGTCCTCGAGCCACGACGCCGCCTCGCCGCCGCGCTTGGGAGCACAGCCTGTTGACGCCCCCACTGGGAGCGCGGGATACTGCCGGCGCGCCGTTGATTTTCGTCTTTTTATCAAGGAGACAATCTCATGAGCCAGAACCTCGTATCACTGAATATCAGCCACGACGACGTGGTGGCGATAGCCGCCGCGATCAATACCCTGCAAGAGAAACTCGGCGGCCTGATCGAACTCTCGGTCGACCAGCGGCGCCGCCTGACCAAGATGGGCGACAGGTCGGAAGCGTTTTGCCGGCAGACCTTGATGGTCCTGGCGCAGAACAAGCAGATTATCCCGCCGGAACTCGATCTCGCCGAAGCCGAGCGCGATCTCTATAACCTTGATCTCTTGCGACCACACCTGTCCAGCCTGCGGCAGCTGGTGGCGCGCGCCGACGACACCGAAATGGCGCTCGGTAGCGACATCCTGAACGTCGCGCTCGAGGGTTATGCGCTGGCCAAGGTCTTCGGCAAGGGCGCCGGGCTCGATGCCTTGAAAGAGACGGTGGCCGCTCGCTATAGCCGCAAGCGCAAACCGAGCCCGGTCGCTGCTCCCTGAGAGCCGCGCCAGGCTTCGCGCTCGGCATGCAAGCATCGGAGCTTCAGGCGCAAGGCTCCGAGCTTCGACGGCAAGCTTCAGATTGCCGAGCGCAAGCGAATGAGCTTCGCTGGGCAAGCAGAAAAGCACGGGCCGCAAGGCAAAATGGTCCGCAGGCCAGGCGTCGATCTTCAATGCACAGCAAAAATAGCCTCAGGTTTGAGCTTCTCGACGACGCGCGCGAGCCTTTCTGCTTGGCGCGCCAGACTAAAAATCATGCCGTGCGAAGCTCGCTGCTCGGTTTGTCGAGCAAAGCGGCTGGCGGGCCAGCTTTTTTTGCTGGCGCGCGCAGCTCGGAGCCTTGCCGGGACGCTTTGTTGTGACGCGCTTCGAGCAAAGTGCTTCGCCGCCACGCTGATCGGGCTGAGCAACGCAGAATAGAGGCTGGCGCGAAGAGCAAGATGGCTTGCGCAGCGAGCAACAAGCCTCGCTCTCGCCGATGCAAACGATCGACGCCGCGATCATCGGCTCGTCGTCGAGGTACGAGGCTTGAGCTTTCGAGCCCGGCGACCGATCGCCATCGCTAACGGCGGCAAGCGGCGACAGAAGAGCGTTTCGCGCGCGTCGGCAGAGCTTGCGCGTTCGTGTCGCCAGGCCTACGATCGCCATACCCCTGCCTCATCCGTGGAGACACACTTGTCCGCTGCACCGGCGCGAATCGTCGCATTGACCTTGGCTCTGGGCGTCGTCGTCGCTGCCTGGCTGCTTTTCGAGTATGGCGAAACGACCAACCAGCGGCAGGCGGCGAGCCCGTACCAAACGCCGCCCACCAACTCGCCATCGCCGCTCGTCGCCCCGCCATCATCAAGCCGCCCACGACCGGAGCCGACCGCTCGTGCAGACGATCATGCACGACCTGCCGTTTCTTTCATCTACCAATGCAAGGGGCCGAACGGTAGCGCCTTTCGCGACCATCCCTGCGCCAACAATGAAAGCGAAGTGCAGGTCTGGCCTGCCGGTCCGCCATCGAGACCCGGCTACAGTCTTGCGCAGAGCAAAGCGATCGCCGACGAAATGGAAGCCGCAAGCTTGCGTGGCGAGGCGCAACAAAGATCGCGTCTGAGTCAGCTTGAGAAGCCCGTGCAGAAGTCGAGGAGTCGTGAGTGTGCAGCGATTGACCAGGCGATTGCGGGTGTCGATTCGCAACTCCGGGCGCTGCACTCGGCTTCCCAGGGTGATTATTGGACAGCCGAACGCCGGGCCCTCACGGATCGGCGCTTTTCCATCCGCTGTTGAGCGCTGCGAAGAGCGCTAGCCCGGATGTTGCACAAACGCTGCCCTGTGCCTCCCCCGGGGCTTGACTACGCATTTTTCGATTTCCAGGCGATAGTTCCCCCGACCCCGCAAGCGGGGAGAAGCGTGAGAAGTGGTTGATGGTCAGGGTGGGTGGCTGCCTCTCGTGGGCCAGACGTGGCGTGTTCATGGCGAAGCCGGCATGGGGCGCATCCGCTTGGCGGGGTAAAGCCTCTTGCAGAGCTGTGCCAGCAGCCCCTTGAGCGGGCAACTGCTGGGTAGCTGCAGCAGCACCCGGTCCTTGTACTGTTTGACGCGGACGGCGATCTTGAACAGCGCGAGGATGACGGTCTTGGGCTGTGCCGTCGCCAACGGCGTGCCTTGCAGCCCCAGGTGGCGCAGTTGCTGATGCAGAACGTAGGCCGCGGCGCTCAGCAGCAGGCGAGCGAAGTTGGCGAGGAAGGACGAAGCGGATGTCCGATCCGATTTCAGATCGCTTTTCACTTGCTTGATCAAATTCTCAGCCTGGCCGCGGCCACAGTAGTCCTGTTGGTAAAGCGTCCGCGGCGAGGGGCCACGCAAGGAGGTGACCACGTAGCGCTGATTGTCCTTGGCAGGCGTGATCGCGCTACCGGTCAGGACTTCGGCCTTGAGCACCACCCGGAAGGCGCGCGGCCAGGAGCGCGCCTGGTAGTCGAATTCACCGAAATGGCGCACCGCCGCGGCGGCCGGGCGCAGGCCCCGGGCGGCCAGCGCCCGATTCAAGGCGGCGTGTGCGCGCACGTTCTTCATCAAGCCCTCGGCCTGGCGCGTGAGGACCGGGTTGCCGGCCAGGCCGAAGATGAAATCTGCATTGCCATCGGCCTGAATCAACGCCATCAACTCGGGATTGGAGAAATGGCCGTCGCCACGTAGCAGGATATGGGTCTGCGGCCAGTGGCGCCGCAACACGGTGAGCACCCGCTTCATGATCATGGCGTTCTCGGCGCCGGTCGGGCGTTTGCCGGGGCGCAGGACGGCGCTCACCAGAGCGCCGGAGTGGGCCTCGAACACCAACAAGGGCAGGTAACAGTGGTGGCCGTAGTGGTGATTGTAGAAAGACAGGGCCTGCTGGCCATAGGTGGCATCGTCGGTGTGATCCAGATCCAGCGTGATCGTGCGCGGCGCTTCGGCGTAGCCAGCGATGAATTGCTCGACCAGAGCCTGCGCCAGTCGGTAGATGTCGCTTCGTCGCACGGCGCCCTCCAGACGCGAGAAGGTGGCACCGCTGGCCAGCGCCTGCTCGGCATCGAGCGGTGCCCGCCCGGCTGCCAGCTTGAACAGCGGGTCATGACGCAGGGCGTTGGCGTCGTTGCCGTCCTCATAGCCGCAGGCAATCTGAAAGACGCGCTGCGTCAGCAAATCGCGCAGCGGGTGGGTGATGTAACGAGGATCGCGGGAATCGGCAATCGCCCCGGTCAGGCGATCGATCAGGCCGATGCGACGATCGACGGCGCTCAGCACCAAGGCGCCCAGGTCCGAGGACACCTCACCGGCGCTGAAATCGGCGCGAACCGTGAAGCCCGCAGCGGGCGGGAGGTGGAGTTGTTCCGGGGTAAAATCCAAGGCTGGGCGAGTAGTGGTAGGCATTTTTTACGAACTGGTTTCTATAGAACTCCAATTGTATCAAATGTTTACGTGCTTACTCGCCCTCTTTATGCAACATCCAGGTTAATTCTAAGGGATTTTTACAGCCTGATGAACTGCACTGCAAGCGGCACCGGCATCGGAATCTGGAATGTCGAATCGATACAGCCGCCGGACGACAGTCCGCAGCGCAACGCACGCAGGAAGCAGGCAAGATTCCAGCGCACGGGCCACGGGCACCACAGGGTTTGCAACGGCAAGCGTTGCCCAGCTCCGCTTGCGACTCAGCGTTCGAGGAGCTTCAGCTTGTCCGGTTGGTTGTTCCACTCGTCGGCATCGACCGGAGGTTCCTTGCGCTCGGCAATGACCGGCCAGCTCTTGGCCAACTCGGCATTGAGCGCGATGAAGGCGCGCTGCGAGTCGGGCACATCGTCCTCGGCGAAGATGGCCTCCGCCGGACACTCCGGGACGCACAGCGTGCAATCAATGCACTCATCCGGATCAATGACCAGGCAGTTTGGACCTTCATGAAAGCAGTCCACGGGACAGACATCGACACAGTCCGTGAATTTGCACTTGATACAGTTCTCAGTAACGACGTAGGTCATTGTCTCTGATCTGGAAATTGAGATGCGCGCTACTATAGCCCATTTGCCGAGGGCGAGACAGCTTGGCGGCGTCCTTTACTTCCCTTCCCGGGATTTTTTCGCTAGCATGAGCAGGCTAGCTGACCCTCGGCTCGTGGCTTCCGCCAAGCATGCGGCCCGCTTCCGTTACGCACCCCATCCAAGTCAACAGTCCCCTGCAAGAGGCTTCTTAATGAGCGAACACATCCACCATGTTACCGACGCCAGCTTCGGCGCCGATGTCCTTCAGTCAGAGCAGCCGGTTCTGATTGACTACTGGGCCGAGTGGTGCGGTCCCTGCAAGATGATTGCCCCCCTCCTCGACGACGTTGCCCACGATTACGCTGGCCGTCTGAAGGTTGTCAAGTTGAACATCGATGACAACCAGAAGACGCCTGCCAGCTATGGAATTCGCGGCATTCCGACGCTGATGATTTTCAAGAATGGCCAACCGGCAGCTACCAAGGTGGGCGCCCTGTCGAAGCTGCAACTGACCACTTTCATTGACAACAATCTCTGAAGCCGTTACCCTGCGTCCGAAGGTTCGATGGGTGCAAGCTCTGGCCCATAGCAAATCAAGAATCCGCGCTGAGTCAATTCAGCGCTGAACCTTCAGTGGAACCGTCAGCGGATCCTCCAAACGTCCTCTCCTGATCGTCGTAGCCCCCTCCCGCCTTCGCCGCACTGCGTTCAGTACGCGCTTCATTCGCGACAACGCGTGGCGCTTCTGGTTTTCCCCTTCCCGGTGTCCCCCTTCTTCGTCTCCAGCGCATGCATCTATCCGAACTCAAAGCACTCCACGTCAGCCAGCTACTTGAAATGGCGGTCACCAACAATGTTGAAGGCGCGAACCGCCTGCGCAAGCATGAACTGATCTTCGCCTTGCTCAAGAATCAGGCGCGAAAAGGCGAGACCATCTTCGGTGATGGCACGCTGGAAACGCTCTCCGACGGTTTCGGCTTTCTGCGCTCGCCGGACACGTCATATCTGGCCAGCACCGACGACATCTACGTCAGCCCCAGCCAGATCAGGCGCTTCAACCTGCACACCGGCGACACCATAGAGGGCGAGATTCGCACGCCAAAAGACGGCGAACGCTATTTCGCCCTGGTCAAGGTCGACAAGATCAATGGTGAAGTGCCCGAAGCGTCGAAGAACAAGATCCTCTTCGAGAACCTGACGCCGCTGCACCCGGCCGAGCACCTGAAACTCGAACGTGAAATCCGTGGCGAAGAGAACATTACCAGTCGCATCATCGACATCATCGCGCCCATCGGCAAAGGCCAGCGCGGCCTGCTCGTAGCCAGCCCGAAGAGCGGTAAGACGGTCATGATGCAGCATATCGCACACGCTATTACCACCAACCACCCGGACGTCACGGTCATTGTCCTGCTAATTGACGAACGCCCCGAGGAAGTCACCGAAATGACACGTTCGGTGCGTGGCGAAGTGGTCGCCTCGACTTTCGACGAACCCGCCACACGTCACGTACAGGTTGCCGAGATGGTGATCGAAAAGGCCAAACGCCTGATCGAGCACAAGCGCGACGTGGTCATTCTGCTCGACTCGATCACCCGCCTGGCGCGCGCCTACAACACCGTGCAGCCGGCATCCGGCAAGGTACTGACTGGCGGCGTCGATGCCAACGCCCTGCAAAAGCCGAAACGCTTCTTCGGTGCCGCACGCAATATCGAGGAAGGGGGTTCGCTGACGATCATCGCCACCGCCTTGATCGACACCGGCAGCCGCATGGATGACGTGATCTACGAGGAGTTCAAGGGAACCGGCAACATGGAAATCCACCTCGATCGCCGCATGGCCGAAAAGCGCGTCTATCCGGCAATCAACGTCAACCGCTCGGGCACCCGCCGTGAGGAACTGCTGCTCAAGCCGGATGTACTGCAGAAGATGTGGGTCCTGCGCAAGTTGCTCTACAACATGGACGATCTCGACGCGATGGAGTTTCTGCTCGACAAGATCAAGGCGACCAAGAACAACGCCGAGTTCTTCGACTCGATGCGCCGCTGATCGACACTGCGATCATCAGCCGATTGCAGATGATCAAGAAATCACCGATAATCGCGTTCTTTCAAAAAAATGCTCTCGTGCCGATCGCCTCTTCCGGCGATGGCCAGACCGCACGAACACACAGGAGAAGCACCCGATGAAAGCTAACATTCATCCAGCATACAACGAACTCGCGGTGGCCTGCTCCTGCGGCAACACCTTCGCCACCAAGTCGACAATGAAGAAAGACTTGCACGTCGAGGTCTGCGCGGCCTGTCATCCTTTCTACACCGGCAAACAGAAGATCATCGACACCGCTGGTCGGGTCGAGAAATTCAACCAGAAGTACGGTGCGATGCGCAAGTCGGCTTAAGCCACGCCAAAGGGTCGACTGGAGTCGGCAGAAAAGGCAGCCGCAAGGCTGCCTTTTTCATGTGGGTTAATGTGAAAGTCGCGCAAGCGACTCACGAAACTCCCTTCTCCCCTTGCGGGAGAAGGGGCAGGGGAAGAGGGAAACGGTCATGACTTTCATGATTTGGGGTGTCTCCACGTGTCATGACCGTTAATGTGAAAGTCGCGCACGCGACTCACAAACCTCCCTTCTCCCCTCGCGGGAGAAGGGCCGGGGGAAGAGGGGGACGGTCATGACTTTCATGCGCTGGAGTGTCTCGGCATGTCATGACCGTTAGCAGAAGACGAGGATGAGCACCAGTTCAGCGATGTCAGCTCGGCCGGAGCAGAAACGATTCAAGGGGATCACGCTACCGCCGAGTGGCTGGACTCTGGCGATCCTGCTCGTCCTGTACATTTTTACCGGGCTGATCGGCCACGACCCGTGGAAAAACGACGATGCGGTGACCATCGGCGTGGTCCACGATCTGGTCCGCAACGGCCACTGGCTGAGCCTGAGCCTGGCGGGTGCTCCCTACCCCGACGCGCCCCTGCACTATTGGGTGGCGGGAGCAACCAGCTACCTGTTTGCCTGGCTTTTGCCGCTACATGAAGCGGCGCGACTGGCCAGCGGCGTGTTTACGCTCCTCGCCCTGACCTTCATCTATCTCGCGGCACGTGAACTGCACGGCCGCGAGCAAGCCCCGGCAGCGCCGCTGCTGCTGGCGGGCAGTATCGGCTTCCTGTTCCACGCCCACGAAGCGCAACCGATGCTGGCAACACTGACCGCGCACACCGCCGCCTACTGGGGTCTTGCCCAGCTCAACGGCCGGGCGCTGCGTGGCGCGTGTTGCTTCGGCGCCGCTCTCGGCCTCGGTTTCCTCGCCAACGGGTTGGCAGCAATGCTGCCGCTGTTACCCGTGGCCGCCTTTGCCGCCTGGCGCGCCGAAAACCGCCGGCGTGCTATCGTGATGCTGCTTGGCGCGCTGCTCATGGCGGCTCTGCTTGCTGGCGCCTGGCTAGGTGCCTTGCAACGTGATGCACCCGATTTCCTGGCCGCTTTCTGGCAGGACGAGCTGGCCGTGTTCGCTGGCGGCAATCAGCCACTGCTCAATCTGACGCGCCTTTCCGGTTTGCTCCCCTGGTACGCCTGGCCGGCGCTGCCGCTCGCCGGCTGGACCCTGTGGGCAAAGCGCCGGCAATTGCGCACGCTTCCTTTGGCCTTGCCGATTTTCGCTTTCCTGGTGACCCTGCTGGCCATCATTACCTACCTTGGCGCACGTAGCACGACGGCCTTGCTGCTGCTGCCGCCGCTGGTTCTGCTCGCCGTCCCGGGCGTTTCATCGCTGCGCCGAGGTGCGGCGAACGCCTTCGACTGGTTCAACATGATCACCTTCAGCTTCTTTGCCATTCTGGCCTGGATTGGCTGGTCGGCACTGGTGTTCGGCTGGCCGGAGAGGCTGGGACAGCAGGCCCTTCGGCTCGAACCGGGCTTCGTCGGTCAGTTCAACTTGCTGGGCGTCAGCTTCGCTGTGCTCGGGACACTGATCTGGTGCTGGCTGATCGTCACCAGTCCACGCTCGCCGATGCGCGGCATCATGCACTGGATGGCCGGCCTGACCCTGTTCTGGCTGCTGATTGCGACCCTCTGGATGCCCTGGATCGATTACGGAAAAACCTACCGTCCGGTGTCGGCGGCGCTGGCCAAAGCACTACCCGAGAAGCACGGGTGCATCGCCGGACTCAACCTCGCCGACTCCCTGCTCGCCTCGCTCGACTATTTTAACGGCATACGCACGCTGGCGTTGACCAGCCCCGCCGGAAAGAAATGTGATCTGTTGCTGACCACGCATGGTGCGCCAGGCGCTGGCAGCTGGCAGAAAGTGTGGGAGGGTGGACGACCCGGTGACCGTCGCGATAACGAAAAGCTGCAGCTCTACCGACGCCAAGCGAAGACGACCGCCAACCGCCAAGCAGGCGGCGATCAGCAGTGAACTGTCGGCAGCGGTGTTCTCACAGCCTGATGAAGTGCTCGCGGTAGAATTTCAGCTCTTCGACAGACTCGCGGATATCGGCCAGCGCGGTATGATCGGCCTTCTTGACAAAGCCTTTCGCCAGCTCGGGTTTCCAGCGCCGACACAGTTCCTTGAGGGTACTGACGTCGAGATTCCGGTAGTGGAACCAGGCCTCGAGCTGCGGCATGTACCTGACCATGAAGCGCCGGTCCTGACCGACGGAATTGCCACACATCGGGCTGACCGACTGGCCAACGTACTCCTGCATGAAGGCCAGCGCGGCCGCTGCAACTGCCCCCTCGTCGAGAGTAGACGCCTTGACGCGAGCGATGAGGCCCGAGCGCGCGTGCGTTTTCTGGTTCCACTCGTCCATGGCTTCCAGGCAGGCGTCGTCCTGATGCACGACCCACACCGGTGATTCGGCGATCGTCGTCAGCTGACTGTCGGTGACGATCATCGCCAGCTCGATGATGCGATCGCGCTCAGGTTCCAGGCCGCTCATTTCCATGTCCAGCCAAACGAGGTGATTTGCATCCTGTGCCATATAATCCGCCTGAACCGATAAAACGACTATTGTGTCACACTCGTATGCTCAATCCTCTCTCTCTCGCCTTCCTTGCCGCCCTGTTGGCGACCTTCATCCTGCGCCTCTGGCTGGCTCAACGCCAGATCTCGCATGTCATGGCGCACCGCGCAGCAGTTCCCGCGAGCTTCGCCGACCGCATCGAACTCGCCGCACACCAGAAAGCCGCTGACTACACGGTAAGGCGGGCCCGCTTCGGCAGAGTTGACCTGGTCGTCGAAGTCGCGCTGCTGCTCGCCTTGACGCTGGGAGGCGGCCTGCAGGCCCTGCACGACTTCTGGTCGCCACGACTCGACGGCCTGCCCTACGGCGTCGCCCTGATCTTCAGTGTGCTGGCGATCTCGGCCATCATCGATCTGCCACTGGCGCTTTATCGACAGTTCGTCATCGAAGAAGAATTCGCCTTCAACCGCATGACGCCAGGGCTGTTTCTCGCCGACCTCCTGAAACAGGCGGCCCTTGGCGTCGCCATCGGCACGCCGGTGCTGCTCGCCGTGCTCTGGCTGATGGATAGAATGGGTAGCCTGTGGTGGCTCTACGTGTGGCTCTTCTGGTGCGTCTTCAACCTGCTGATCCTGTTCCTTTACCCGACCTGGATCGCGCCCCTCTTCAACAAGTTCGTCGCCCTCGACGACGCGCCTCTGAAAGCGCGTGTCGAAGCCTTGCTGAGCCGCTGCGGCTTCAGCAGTTCGGGCCTTTTCGTGATGGACGGTTCAAAGCGCTCCAGCCACGGCAACGCCTATTTCACCGGTTTCGGCAAAAGCAAACGCATCGTCTTTTTCGACACCCTCCTCGGCCGCCTGCAACCTCTCGAGGTGGAGGCCGTGCTGGCGCACGAACTCGGTCACTTCAAGCACCGCCACGTGCTCAAGCGCATCGCCATGCTCTTCGCGCTGTCGCTCGGCTTTCTCGCCATCCTCGGGCAGCTGATTGACGCCAGCTGGTTCTTCAACGGCCTCGGTGTCGAAACGCAGAATACGGCCCTGGGGCTGCTGCTGTTCTTCCTCGCCGCGCCGGTGTTCACCTTTCTGCTCACCCCGCTGCTGAGCCTGCTCTCACGCCGCGACGAGTTCGAGGCCGACCGCTACGCAGCCGACAAGGCTTCCGCCAGCGATCTCGTTGCCGCGCTGGTGAAGCTGTACGAAGACAACGCAGCCACCTTGACCCCCGACCCGCTGCACTCGCTGTTCTACGATTCTCACCCACCCGCTGCGCTGCGTATTGCACGCCTGCAGCAGGTGTGAACCCAGCCAACCCGAGGATCTCGCCGCCATGACTACCGCACACGAACTTGCCCGCGAACATTGCCGCCCCCTGCGCGGCAGTGAACACCTGCTCGAGCCGGCGCAGGCAGACAGTCTGCTCACCTGCCTGCCGGATTGGCAGATTTCTGGCGGTGGCCTGCTGCAGAAGGAATTTACCTTTGCCAGCTACGCCGCGACGCTGCTCTTCGTCAATACCGTCGCTGCCCTCGCCGAACGCGAAAACCACCACCCCGACCTGGAAGTCGGCTACGGCCGTGTCAAGGTCAGCTACAGCACGCACGATGTCGGTGGCCTGTCGCGCAACGATTTCACCTGCGCTGCCAAAATTGAGGCCCTGACGGGGTTTTGAAGCTGACCGGCACCGTCGTCGCAGCTTATGGCCGGCAATACCGGGTCGAGTTGGCCGATACCACGACCCTGCTCTGCTTCCCGCGCGGCAAGAAGAGCGCCATCGCCTGCGGCGACCGGGTCATCGTCGAACAAAGCAGCGCCAACCAGGGCGTGATCAGCTCGATCGAAGCGCGCCGAACCCTGCTCTATCGCTCGGACCACTTCAAGCAGAAACTGATTGCCGCCAACGTCACGCAAGTGATTGTTGTGGTCGCCACCGAACCCGCTTTTTCGGACGAGTTGATCACGCGCTGCATCGTTGCTGCGGAGAGCCAGGATATCAAGGTGTTGATCGTTCTCAACAAGTGCGACCTGAGCGAGCGGGTGGCAGCAGCCCGGGCGCCGCTGGCGCAGTATGAAAAGCTCGGCTACCCGGTAATGATGCTCTCCGCGACACAGGACAGCGCCCTCCTCCTGCCCCATCTTGCCGGGCATCTCAGCCTGCTGATCGGCCAATCCGGGATGGGCAAATCAACCCTGATCAATTCCCTGATCCCTGACGCCCGAGCAGCCACGCGCGAGATCTCGGAAGCGCTCAACACCGGCAAGCACACCACCACGCATTCCCGGCTCTACCGTCTCGGCACGGCCGCGGCGCTGATCGACTCGCCGGGTCTGACCGAGTTCGGCCTGCAGCACCTGTCGTCGGAGGACATCGCACTGGCGTTTCTCGAACTTCGCCCGCTGCTCGGCAAGTGCCGCTTTCGTAACTGCCGGCACGACCGTGAACCCCACTGCAGCGTGCATACTGCGCTCGGGCACGGCGACATCGACCCACGCCGCTACGCGGTATTCCGCTCACTCTGCGCCGAAATCGGCTAACCCCACAGGAGTCTCTACGATGAGCGACATCAGTATTCGCCGCAACCATGGAAAAACGCGCGCCCAGGCCCGTAAATCTGCTGAACACATGGCTGCCGAGTTGAAGGAGGAGTTCGACCTGGATTACGACTGGGACGGCGATGTCATGAACTTCAAGAGGCCAGGCGTTAGCGGCGAATTGTCGCTCGACAGCAAGGAGGTCGCGCTCGAAATCACGCTTGGTTTGCTGCTCTTCGCGCTCAAGCCAAGCATCGAGCGCGAAGTACAACGTTTCTTCGATGAGAATTTTCCAGCCTGAGGCTGGCGTTCCCACCTGCGGCCTGCAGACAGGGCTTCTTCAGCTCGCGTGCAAGCTCTCGACCAGTGCGATGTACTGCTTCATCGCATCGTCAGACACAGTCCCTTTTATCGCTGCCCAGGCGTCATACTTGGCGCGACCAACCATGTCCGTAAACCCTGGGCGCCTGCCCTCGACATCGCCATCGGTGGCCTGCTTGTAGAACGCATAAAGCTTCAGCAAGGAGGCGTTGTCCGGCCGCTCGCTGAGGGTCTTGGAAGCGGCCACGGCGGCCTCGAACTGGGTCTGTAAATCACTCACGCTGATCTCTCCGGTCGATAAACTGATGAATCGTCTTGCCATTATATGCCTTGGCCATTTTCTCCGGGAGCAGTTGGGATGACCGCGCGCGAAAAAGTTTCCCACGTCGACACCGCCTGGCTACGCATGGACCGACCTGAAAATCTGATGCAAATCATCGGCGTCATGATCTTCCTTGGCCGCATCGACAGCGAGCGCCTGAAACGCACCATTGTCCATCGCCTGCTGTGTTACCGACGCTTCCGGCAGATCGCGACGGTAGACGCCGATGGCGTGTGGTGGGTAGACGACCCTGACTTCGACATTGACAGCCACCTTCGCCATTCACTGCTTCCTGCTCCCGGCGGCAAACTGGAACTGCAGAAGTTCGTCGCCGAAATGGCCAGCACACCGCTCAATCCGGCACGGCCGCGCTGGGAATTCAACCTCGTCGAAATCGCCGACGGAAATTCAGCCCTGGTCGTTCGCATCCATCACGCGATTGCCGACGGCATCGCCCTCATCGGGGTCACCAACGCCTTGACCGACGCGCAAATCGATGCCCCGGAAGAGTCTGAGCGGAGCACCGCGACTGGCGCCAGCGCTGATCGACCCGGCACGGCTGGCGACGCAAGCGATAGAGGCGAGTTCTTCTGGGAGCTGGTCCTTGAACCGCTCAGCGAAGTCACGGCGAGCGTGCTCAGCGTCGGCTGCAAGCTCTGGGGACAATACCTCGCCCTGCGCAAGGAGTCGGCGCCAATCGGCGACCTTGCCCGCATCGGCGGCGCCGTTGCCCGAGAAATCGGCAAACTGGCGCTGATGCCGGCGGACAGCCCAACACGCTTCAAGGGAAAGCCGGGTACGGTCAAGCGCGTCGCCTGGTCGGAGCCAATCTCACTGGCCGAGATCAAGGCCACGGGCAAGGCACTCGGCTGCTCGGTCAACGACACCCTGCTCGCGGCGGCGGCAGGCGCACTGCGCGGCTATCTGATGGCCAAGGGCGACGTGGTAAACGGCGCCGAGATTCGCGTCATGGTCCCGGTCAATCTGCGCGCACCGAATGACAGCGGCGATCTCGGTAACCGTTTCGGCCTGGTGGCACTGGAACTACCGGTCGGTATCGAGAACCCACTCGCCCGCCTCTACGCGACACGCGCCCGGATGGCCGCACTGAAGAGCTCCTATCAGGCGCTGCTGACCTACGCCCTGCTCGGCGCGGCGGGCATGGCACCAGGCTTCGTCGAAGAGCAACTGCTCCGCCTGCTGGCCGGGAAGACGACGGCGGTGATGACCAATGTCCCGGGCTCGCAGCAGTTGCGCTATCTAGCCGGCCAAAGCATCGACCAGCAGATGGTCTGGGTTCCGCAGGCTGGCGACATCGGCATGGGGGTCAGCATCCTCTCCTATAACCAGCGCGTACAACTGGGCGTGATCACCGACAAAGGCATGGTCGACGATCCGCAGAACATCGTCGACCGCTTTGCCGATGAGTTCGAAAAACTTCTCTGGCTGGTCCTCCTGCAACCCGGCGATCGGCTTGCCGACCCCGACGCCGTTGCCGAAGACCTGGCCCGCAGCCCCCCCACCAGCAGACCAAGCTGACCCGCGTCGCCCGCACGAGCAACGCGCCACGGCTACGGCGAAGCCTCAATCAGCCAGTTCGGCCCGCGCCGCTTCGACATCGAGGCGCTCCATCGCATCCATCGGCGTGAAGGCCGCGGCTTCCTGATAGAAGCGCTCGGCATCCTTCATTTTCGCCTTGCCAAACATCATCACCAGGGCATTCGCATACTCGATGCGGGTAATCGCAGAATCGGGGTTAAGCTTCAGAGCCGCTTCGAGGAGTTCGTTGGCGGTGCTCTTCTTCACTCCGTAGGTCACTCCCCCGACCAGCGCTCCGACCTTGTCGAGCACCTCGGCGTGATAAGCACCCAGCGCGACACGTGCGTCGGCGTGCCGGGGTTGCAGTTCGAGAGCCTGCACCAGGCTGTGTTTGATCTTGCCGCCGAGGCCCTGCGTCAGCGCCTTGACCACCGAGATGCTCTGGCTGTAGCGGCCAAGGGCATAGGCGTGCAAGTACCAGCAATTGGCGTCAGCCGGCGTTTTCCCCTGCTGCTCCTCGCAGCGCCGAGCGACCTCCAGAAGTAGTCGACGCTTGTGCTCGTCATCGCTATCGAGGTAATTCGCATAGATGGCGGCAGCCTTGTTGGCGGCGTTGTAGCCGGCGATACCACAGGCCAGGCCAGACTCGACCGCTTTGCCAAAGTCACCCGCGTGATAACTGCGCCAGGCATCCTGGACCCTGGCGTCCTCGGGAAACGGCTCGCAGTCACCACGATGCAGGCGCTCCCAACTCTTCTGCAGCGCCGCGCCGGGATAGGCGTAGGCCTTTTCGGGATAGGGGAATTTGTTCCAAGCCATGATCTTCCTCCAGATGCGTGAGAAATTTCCACCAACCTGCTGCTACGTCGTGACGTACTCACGCGACAGCTTTTCGAGCAGCATTTTCGATTCGTCAAGCAGAAATGGTGAGAGCATCGCCATCACCTGATACACACCGCGCCCGATGCGACCGCCCTCGATCTTGCCGCGTGGATCGCAAGCGTACTCGAACGACAGCCAGTAGCTGGCGATCACCGCCACGTTCGTCGCCAGAGCCCGTAGTTCCAGAGTTGTCGCACGCATGGCACCCGTCGCTACCAGGCCCTCGCAGAGATTGGTTGCGGTATGCACTTTGTGCGCCATGATCTGCTTGAAATGGATCTCGAGCAGGCGATTGCGGGTCAGCAGATCGTTCAGATCACGGTAGAAGAAGCGATACTTCCAGATCGTTTCGAAGAGCAGGTGCAGAAACAGCCAGATATCTTCCACATCGGCCAGGCGCCGCGTCGGCGCGGCAAGCGTTTCCTCGATCTCGCGCTCGAAGACGACGAAAATCTCCTCGATGATCTCGTCCTTGTTGTGGAAGTGATAATAGAGGTTGCCGGGACTGATGTTCATCTCGTCGGCAATGACCGTCGTCGTCACGTTCGGCTCGCCAAAGTCGTTGAACAAGCGCAGGCTGGTCTCGACGATTCTCTCGCGAGTACGCCTCTTCGGCTTTTTTTCCATCCGTCCCCCATCGTGAGCCAGATTGTCGACGCGGGTCAGGATAGCACCGCTGGCAAGCGCAGGGAATGCCACTCGCCGTGTTCCCGAGAGCGGGAGAACGGGGTCACGCCTTTTGCGCCTGCAACCACCGTTCCAGGTCAGCCAGGGACGAATCGAGCGCGCTGGCGCTGCTCGCCAGATCCGGACGGCGCTTGCGTGACAGGAGAGAGCGCGTGTGATCCTTGAGCACACCGAGATTCAACTGGAAGCCATGGCGCGCAAGAATGGGCTGCAGTTCGTGGCGGCGCTGATAGAGGTCCTTGCGGGTCCGCTGATAGGCATGCTCACAAAGGCGACTACGGCCACGATAGCTGAAGACATTGGTAAAGAACATGTCCGCATCGTCGCGTGTCGGTTCGAAGAGCAGCACATCGGCCCCTGCGAACTCGAGCCGGTAGCGGTCCATGCCGGTGCGCATTCGCGAGTGGATGATGGCGCGAAAAGTCTGTGCCAGGACGACCGGCAAACCGCCCTCGACGAGATGTGTGGGCGCCGACGTCGAACGTTCGTGCGCCGGTCGCCGAGCCGCTAGCCGAGAATCAAAAGGGACCAGCGGGTTGACACAAATCACCAGATCGGCGCCTTCGTGCAGCGCAACGGAAGCGTGCAGAGTCTTGATCAAGGCGCCATCGACAAAATAGCGCTCGCCGATCCTGACCGGTGGGAACAAACCCGGCAAAGCCGCACTTGCCTGCACGGCGACGGAAATCGGCACGTCGTCATACCCTGCCGAGCCGAAGGCTACCGACTCACCCGTATCGAGATCGGTTGCCACCAGAAAAAGCTGGTGCTTCAACTGGCGAAAATCGTTGCTTCGCCCACCCGTCGAAAAAAGCTTGCAGAGCAGCTTGTCGATTCCCGCATTGTTGAAAACGCCGGTCGGAATGGCATGGCTGAGGCCCTGGAAAGCCTCCACCAGACGAAGATGCCAAGGGTCGGACAGATACTGCCGCAAGGATGACCAGAAGATAGCCGGCACCGACATGGCGCGCCGGATGTATTCACCAAAAGCCGGCCGTAACAGCATGCCGGGGTCGAACACTTCGTTGTTGTCGTTCTCGACGAGCATCCTGGCCAGGGCCGCAGGCCCCAAGCCGTTGGCGACCGCAGCGGAAAGCAGGGCTCCAGAACTGACACCGACGTAGATGTCGAACGCGTTGAAATCGACGCCGTCGAGCGCCTCGGACAAGGCGACCATTGCGCCCACTTCGTAGATTCCACCCACCGGACCGCCGCCGGCGAGCGCCAGCGCGATCTTTGCAGGCCTGCTTGTCGCAGTCATGGAATAGCCCTTTTACTTGAGAAAGCGCGGTCAGAGGCAGCGCCGAAAGGCCAGCCGATGATCCGCGAGGCACGCCGACAGGGTGCACAAGGCGAGACCCGCCCTCCCGTATTGAGCCTGCTGCGCCCCAGAAAACCTTGCGCGCAGCTTACGGAGCCAGAAGTCGTTCAGAGTCGTTCAGAAACCTGGCACCGCAAGCTGGCGACCAGATTACTCGGCGCCACTCTTGGGAAGCGTATTCAGCACGTCGGCAGGCGTTACCGGCACCGCCGGCTTGGCTGTCGCTGCTTTCCGTACCGCAGGCTTGCGGACAGCGGGCTTGGCGGCGGCGGTAACCGCTTGTGCAACGCTCGCAGCCGGCCGAGTGGCCGACTTGACCGTGGTCCTGGGACTGGCCGGCTTGGCGGCAGGCTTCCCTTCCGTCAGCGCCTGCACGGCAGCGCTCAGATCAACGACGCGTTTGGACAACTTGTCGATATCCTGCTTACTCGGCACGCCGAGGCTTCCCAGGGCGCGCGCCACGCGATCCTCGAAAACCTGCTCAAGGCGATCCCAGGTCCCGGTTGCCTTGCCGGCCACATCGGCGATCTTTTCATCGGTCATCTTGCGCGTCTTGGCCTGAATGGTCTCGCCTTCCTTGACCAGCGCGTCGAACACCTTGCCGCCCTCTTCCTGTGCCTTGGCAAAGGCGCCAAGACCCGCCAGCCAGATTTGCTGGGCAGACTCCTTGACCGTCGATGCCAGTTGGTTCTCGTTGACGTCACCCGCCAGTTCTTTGAGTTTCTTGCCCATCTTTATCTCCTTGAAGGTACTAATCAAAAGGTGACAAGCTTTTTCGCTTGCCCTGGAAACCAAGTCTAGTGACAATATCTAGAGGACGCACACTAAAGGCCTGGGTTGCAAGCTCTAGCGACTGATAGTCTAGGCAAGAAAATGACATGAATTTCGGGAGACAGCAATGAATTACTTCGTCACGGGGGCCACTGGGTTCATCGGCAAGCGGCTGATCACCAAGCTACTGGCCCGCCCAGACGCGGTCGTCTATTTCCTGGTGCGCAGCGTCGAAGCCGACCGGATCCAGGAACTTTACGAGTTCTGGAAGAGCGACGAAAAGTGCGTCATCCCCATCGTCGGCGACCTGACACAAGCCAAGCTGGGGATCTCGAAAACCGATATTCGCAAGCTGAAAGGCAAGGTCGATCACTTCTTCCATCTGGCCGCCGTCTACGACCTCAAGGCCAGCGCCGAGGAGCAACAGCGGGCCAATGTCGACGGCACACGCAACACGGTGCAGCTGGCGGAGGAAATCGCCGCCAAGCACTTCCACCTCGCCAGCTCGATCGCCGCCGCCGGACTCTTCGAAGGCTTGTTTCGCGAAGACATGTTCGACGAAGCCGAGAACCTGGAGAATCCCTACTTTCGCACCAAACACGATTCCGAGGCCATCGTTCGTCAGGAATGCAAGATCCCGTGGCGCGTCTTCCGTCCGGCGATCGTTGTTGGCGACTCGCGTACCGGCGAGATGGACAAGATCGACGGCCCCTATTACTTCTTCAAGCTGATCCAGAAGATCCGCAAGACCTTCCCGGCGTGGATGCCGACCATCGGCATCGAGGGCGGGCGCATCAACGTCGTACCGGTCGACTTCGTGGTCGCCGCGATGGACCACATTGCGCACCTCAAGGGCGAAGATGGTCAGTGCTTCCACCTCACGGATCCGACGCCAATGCGCGTTGGCGACCTGCTCAATACCATTGCTCGCGCGGCGCACGCACCGGAAATGGCAATGCGCATCAACGCCGCACTGCTCGGTTTCATCCCGCGCTCGGTGCGCAAGGCGATGTTCTCGCTGACGCCCGTTCGACGTATTCGCAACGCAGTGATGAAGGACCTCGGCCTGCCTGACGACATCCTCGACTTCGTCAATTACCCGACCCGCTTCGATTGCCGCGAAACACAGCGCGCACTCAAAGGTACCGGCATTGCCGTACCAGCGTTCGATAGCTACGCCTGGCGCCTGTGGGACTACTGGGAACGTCACCTTGACCCCGACCTGTTCATCGATCGCACCTTGCGCGGCAATATTGAGGGCAAAGTGGTACTGGTCACCGGCGGTTCGTCCGGAATCGGCAGGGCCGCCATCCGCAAGATGGCCGAGGCCGGCGCGATAGCGGTCACCATTGCCCGCGATCAGCAGACCCTTGACGAAACCCGCGCGGAGTTCGAGGCCGCTGGCCTGCAACTGATCACCTACGCCGTCGACATCGCCAACAAGGAACAATGTGACGCACTCGTGAAAGCCCTCAACGAGGAGCACGGCGGCGTCGACATCCTGGTCAACAACGCCGGACGCTCGATTCGCCGCGGCATCGAGAACTCCTTCGATCGCTTCCACGATTTCGAACGGACGATGGAAGTGAACTATTTCGGCGCGCTGCGGCTGACCATGGGCCTACTTCCCGGAATGCTGACCAAGCGCAAGGGGCAGGTGATCAACATCTCGTCCATCGGCGTCCTCACCAACGCCCCACGCTTCTCGGCCTATGTCGCCTCGAAAGCGGCGATGGACGCCTGGGCGCGCTGCGCAGCCTCCGAGTTTACCGACCGTGGTATCGAATTCACGACCATCAACATGCCCTTGGTGCGCACGCCAATGATCGCGCCAACCAAGATCTACGAACAGGTCCCGACACTGTCACCCGAAGAAGCCGCCGACCTGATCGTCGAAGCGATCATCCACAAACCGGTGCGTATCGCCACCCGTCTGGGAATCTTCGGCGCCTTGCTGCACTCGCTGACGCCGAAAGCGGCGCAGATCATGATGAACACCAGCTTCCGCATGTTCAGCGACTCCAGCGCCGCCATGCACAAGAAAGGCGACTCGGCGCCGCAAACAGCCGACCAGATCGCCTTCTCGCAAATGATGCGCGGCATTCATTTCTGATGGTCATGACCTGGTGAGTCGCGTACGCGACTTCCCTATTGACATCGGCCAAGCCACTCTGCACAGCCCCTGGAAATCGTGATTCGCTCCCCTGCTCTCTCCGATTTCCCTTTTCCCTTTTTCGCCTTTGCGCAAAACACACCTAAGCACACCATTCATGACTACATCCACCCCTGGCCCGGAAACCAAGCCGGAAGCCTGCAGCCCACCGATAAACCCGACGGACAAACCCATTCCCAGCCAGAATGCTCGCCAGCTGCTCAAGGACTTGCAGGAAAAATTCCCCGTCTTCCGCGACAGTCAGCCGCTGGCCATCGGCATCGACAAGCAACTCATGGCGCGCCTGCCAGGCCTCGAGCGCAAACCCTTGCGTATTGCCCTGGGAATCCACACTCACTCACTGCGCTACCTGAAAGCAAGCGAAAAGGCGGCGACCCGCGTCGACCTCGACGGCCAGCCGGCGGGCGAAATCACGTCCGAACAGCGCCAGCATGCCTCGGAACTGGTCAAGGAGCGCCTCAAGAAACAGGCCGAGCAACGCAAGATGCAGCGCGAGGCGGAAGCCCAGGCTCGTCAGCACGCCGCGAAACTCGGCCAGCTGGTCGAAAAGTTCGGACGCAGCACGTGAGCACCCGGAGCAGCGCTCGGCGCTGATCAGCGCTGATCAGCGCAGGCCGGCAGCCGCCTGCAGGCTTCCTGCACAGCGACGGAGGAAGCGAGCCGCTTTCGCAGCCACGACATTGGCGGTTTTTTTACATCCGCACCACTCGCACGACCCAAGTATCAAATATTTCAGCAAGCAGCTGTTTTGTAAATCTGCGCTTAATTTTCTATACTTCATGCATAGAGGGCATACAGGCACGGTCAGGTGAGCCTGAATACTGCGAGATCGATAAAGCCAGTTTTCCTGACAAGCTCAAGAGGAGTCACAATAATGAAAAAAGTTTCGCTATTGTCGGGGGTCGTCGCTGTCGGCTTGGCAGTGCACGCTGGCGCCGCAAGTGCGGCCTTTATCGATGGGACCGTTGCCTTCTTCGACGGCTTCACTCTCTCAGCCTTGCCCAGCGCACCGACCCACTCCATTGTGAGCGGCCTGACCACGTTTGGCGTAAAAGCAGTCGCCGATACCCAAAACAGCGGGACCGGCGCTTTCGAAAAATTACCGCTCCTCGCGAATGCCTTTACCTTTGACATCACCGCCCTGCAAGAACCTTTTCAGGCTATCTTCACGACGACTGACTTCATCTTCACGCTCGTCAGTGCGACCCAGAGCTTCAACAAGCCGCTAAGCTGCGACCAGGGCCGGTGCGAGGACGCCATCGGTCTGAGCATTGCCGGCGTCGTATCCCACCCTGGTTTTGACGCTACCCCATTCGTGGGAAGCTGGACTGCCAATGGCTTCTGTGAGGGCTCTGCCGGCGAGTGCACGAACGCCGTCACCGGTGAGTGGTCCGCTGCCATCGCCACCAGCCCTGTTCCCGTTCCGGCTACGCTCGCGCTGCTGGGCATTGGACTCGCCGCCATGCTTGGCACCCGCCGCCGCTCCTGAGACCGACGCGCTGCGAAAAACCCCCGCGCCGAGGCGCGGGGGTTTTTGTGTTTCACAAGGGCCCGTGGAGCGGCAGCGCGATGAGCCGACGACGGCACTTCCCGGGATCACGGGTTCGTGCTTCAGGACTGGGGAGAGCTTGGCGAGGGTAACTGTCGCTTGCCCCCGGATTGCTCAGCCGTTAGAATCCCGAGTTCGCTTCGCCGAGCGAATCCATCCCTTCATCCATCTGGTGTCGGCTCTATCAAACTGGGGCTGCGCCGTTTTTACGAAAGAGAGTTTGACATGGCGATCACTGTTGAGCAGAAAGCTCAAATCATGACCGAGTACCAGCGTGCCGCTGGCGACTCCGGTTCTTCCGAAGTCCAGGTAGCGCTGCTTACCGCCCGCATCAACGACCTCACCGGTCACTTCAAAGAACACAAAAAAGACAACCACTCGCGCCGCGGTCTCTTGCGCATGGTCAGCCGGCGCCGCAAGTTGCTGGATTACCTCAAGCGCACCAACGCTGATTCCTACCGCAACCTGCTGCAACGCCTCGGCCTGCGCAAATAGGCCTGCTCGCCGAACTGACCTGCGCTCAGGCGCCGGCCATTCCCAGAGCCAGCAGCGGCCAGCCCACCGGGCTGCGCCGCTGTTTTTGCTGCCGTGGCTGACCCGCAGCTGACCCGCAGCTGACCAATTGCCAGGTCAGTCGGGGCGTTGAATATTGAAGTATTGAATTGTTGAATTGTTGAATTCCCTGCCAGAGTTGTGGGCAGGCACGTAGCAGACTATTGAGAGAGGCAACCATGTTTAATATCGTCAAGAAAAGCTTCGCCTACGGCGCCCATCAGGTGACCCTGGAAACCGGCGAAATCGCCCGCCAGGCCGGTGGCGCCGTCATCGTTTCGGTGGACGACACCGTCGTCCTGGTTAGCGCGGTCGGCAACAAGACCGCCAAACCCGGGCAGGACTTCTTCCCGCTGACTGTCGATTACATCGAAAAAACCTATGCCGCCGGCAAGATCCCCGGCGGTTTCTTCAAGCGCGAGGGTCGCCCCTCCGAGAAGGAAACGCTGACCTCGCGCCTGATCGACCGGCCGCTGCGGCCGCTCTTCCCCGAAGGCTTCTACCACGAAGTCCAGATCGTCGCCATGGTGATGTCGCTGAACCCGGAAATCGACCCCGACATCCCGGCGATGATCGGCGCCTCGGCCGCGCTGGCGATCTCCGGCATCCCCTTCGACGGGCCGATCGGTGCCGCCCGCGTCGGCTACCTCAACGGTGACTATGTGCTTAACCCGGGCACCAGCCAGTTGGAAAAAAGCCAGCTCAACCTGATTGTCGCCGGGACGGAGGCCGCGGTGCTGATGGTCGAATCGGAAGCCCAGGAGTTGTCTGAAGAAGTGATGCTCGGTGCCGTGATGTTCGGACACCAGCAGCTGCAGGCGGTGATCACCGCCATCAACGAGCTGGTTGAAGAAGCCGGTAAGCCGGAATGGGACTGGTCAGCCGCGGCCCGCAACGAAGCCGTGCACGCCAAGCTCGACCAACTCGTCGAAGGCGAGCTGAAGGAAGCCTATGGGATCACCAGCAAGGGCTTGCGCAGCCAGCGCCTCAAGGAGATCACCGCCTACGCCGTCGAAGCGATGAGCGCCGATGACAACGCCCCCGACGCCAGCGCCGTCCGCCGGATGGTTTCCGACGCCGAAGCGCGCATCGTACGTGGCCGCATCCTTGCCGGTGAGCCGCGCATCGACGGTCGCGACACGCGCACAGTCAGGCCGATCGCCATCCGTTCCGGCGTACTGCCACGTGCGCACGGCTCGTCCTTGTTCACGCGCGGCGAAACGCAGGCCATCGTCGTCGCCACCCTGGGTACCGGTCGTGACGAACAGATCATCGACGCGCTGGCCGGCGAGTATCGCGAGCGCTTCATGATGCACTACAACTTCCCGCCCTACGCGACCGGTGAATGCGGCCGCGTCGGCACGCCGAAGCGTCGTGAGATCGGCCATGGCCGCCTGGCCAAGCGTGCCATCCTCGCCGTGCTGCCGTCGCCGGCAGACTTCTCGTACACCATCCGCGTCGTCTCCGAAATCACCGAGTCGAACGGATCGAGCTCGATGGCCTCGGTCTGCGGCGCCTCGCTGGCACTGATGGACGCGGGCGTACCGCTCAAGGCACACGTCGCCGGCATCGCCATGGGCCTGATCAAGGAGGGCAATCGGGTCGCCGTCCTGACCGACATCCTCGGCGATGAGGATCACCTTGGCGACATGGATTTCAAGGTCGCGGGTACCGAAAACGGCGTCACCGCACTGCAGATGGACATCAAGATTCAGGGGATTACCCAGGAGATCATGCAGATTGCTCTGGCCCAGGCCAGCGAAGCCCGTCTGCACATTCTCAAGCAGATGCAGGACTCGATGTCCGGCCATCGCGAGGAGGTATCGACCTACGCCCCTCGCCTGTACACGATGAAGATCAATCCGGAGAAAATCCGCGACGTGATTGGCAAGGGCGGCGCTGTCATTCGTGCCATCACCGAGGAAACCGGCACCACTATCGACATCAAGGACGACGGCACGATTACCATCGCCTCGGTCAGCGGCGAGGCCGCCGACGCCGCCAAGGCGCGTATCGAGTCGATCACCGCTGATGTCGAAGTCGGCAAGGTCTATGACGGCACGGTGCTGAAACTGCTCGACTTTGGCGCCATCGTCAGCATCCTGCCTGGCCGCGACGGCCTGCTGCATATTTCGCAGATTGCCAACGAACGCGTCAATGCCGTTGCCGACTACCTCAAGGAAGGCCAGAAAGTTCGCGTCAAGGTCCTCGAAGCCGATGAGAAGGGACGCGTCCGCTTGTCGATGAAGGCGCTGACCGTCGAAGAAGGCGGCGTGCCACCGGCCGCCTGATAACCCTCCATCCTCTCCGGGCAGCGGCAGTCAAGCCGCTCTTGAGGGGACAGCAAAAAGGACGCCACGGCGTCCTTTTTTGTCGCTTGGTGGGCCAAGCGTGCGACTGCGCAGCTGCCGACCGTGTGCCCCCTCGCGAAGCCCCGCAGCACGCCCCCAAGCCGCCAGCTACTTGGCCATCTGCTTCTCGCGAACTTCTTCCAGGGTCTTGCAATCGATGCACATCGTCGCCGTCGGACGCGCTTCGAGGCGCTTGATGCCAATCTCTACCCCGCAAGCGGCGCAGAAGCCATAGTCACCGCTGTTGATCAATTCCAGCGTCTCCTCGATCTTCTTGATCAGCTTGCGCTCCCGGTCGCGGTTGCGCAGTTCGATGGCGATGTCCGTCTCCTGGCTGGCGCGGTCATTGGGGTCGGCAAAGACCGTCGCCTCATCCTTCATGGTATGCACGGTACGCTCGATGTCGTCGATCAACTGGTGCTTCAGCGCCTCGAGGATGGCGCGAAAATGAGCCAGCTGACCGCTGTCCATATACTCCTCGCCCGCTTGCACCGCGTAAGGGGTGAAATGCTTGTACGTCAAGTCGTCAGCCATGTTTTCAAAGACCCTGATTTCAAAAGAGACGACTAGATATCAGAAATGCCGCTTTCTGGCAAGCCGGCAGTTCACCAGAATGCGCACTACAGCCCACAGGATCACTCAGTTACAGGCGGCACGGAGCCGCCAGAGTGCTGCTTGTAGCGTGCCCGCTGGGCCATCGCCATGGCAAACGCAGCCTGGGTGAAGCTCAGGATCTCGGTGAACTCCTCGTCACTGAGGCTGCGCGCGTCGTCGTTACTACGGTAGATATTGACGAACTGGTGCTCGCGCACCGACTGCAGCACCAGCTTGCCGACGCCGAGGTCTTCAAGGCTCTTCCACAGCTCCGGGTTGGCGGTGCGCGTCAGGCCCATGACGAAACCGACCGGGTCCTTGCGACCAAAAACCGCCGCCAGACGAAGAATCAGCTCAAAGGACACCGCCAGGCGACCATTCTCCAGCGCTTCGACCAGCGACGGGTCCTGGAGGTCGATGGCGACGCCGAGCTCAGTGATCGTCAGGCCCGCGCTCTCACGCAGCTTGCGCACCGCAGCGCCGGTCCTGGCCCAGGCGGCAGAATCAGCCGCACTCGGCAGAAGCACGCGCAAGACCTCAGTAGCGGCTTCCATGGCCTGCCCGTCCAGGAGCGCTCGCGAGACCTTTCCCGCTGCTTCCAGCGTCCGCCCGGCAACGCCGGCCGCCGAGCTGACGGCGAGCAGCCTGTCAGCCACGGCACGCACCTGACCGACCAGACCGGTCGCGCCGGACGCGACCACAGCCGGCGTCGCCACTGTCTTTGCTGACGCCGGCGTTTTCTTCCTCGTGCGCCTGGCAGGAGCTTCTGCCTTGGCTTTTGGCGCTGAAGCGGGCGGGCTGTTCATCGACAATTCTCTCCAGAGTCGGGGCGAAAGCACGGACTACGCTGGCCCTTGGCCAAGCTCATAAAACAGCTGACGATCAGCGAACGACCAGGCCCAGCCTGAAGGTCATCGCCACACTATAAACCTGAAGACCATCAGCGGCCATTTTCTGCGCTTAGCGACCCTTTGTCTGCGACCTCCGCGTTCTTGGACTACGCCGAGACACCGTCGGCCCGAAGGGAAAAAGTGGCAGCGCCAACATCAAGCGCTCCAGTGCCCCGCGGCTTTCCCGGTTTTCGTCGCTTTCTAGATCCTTGTTGGCGTCCTGCGCGTCCTCCAGAGAAAGCTCCTGCGCATCTTCCGGCCGAATCACTGGCTTGCCGCTCGGCACACCCTGGCGAGCGCGATTCGGCGAACCCTCCTGCGCAGAGTCCGGCAGATCGTCCAGGAGTTCTTCAGGTAGAGGCAGAAGCTGGCCTGGCGGCTCCACATTCACCCTCACTCTCACCCGCAGGTCATGGTTCGGATCATGCGATTTCCTCGCCATATTGGTCACGAAGGACTTCCGCCAGTCGTCAGCCGCGCCGCGCGCATGGCCCACCGGGAAGCGGAAGCCAGCCGGCCGCGGACGAAAGTCGATCTGCGGCAGCGCCCGGGCGGCGTCGTCGGCCGCTGGCCGCAGCTGCTCGGCGAGCAAGGTCGGCGGCAAGCTGCCAAGCGTGCTCAGAGAGAACGGCAGATCGATGGCGCGTGGCTGTGGCGCGGACCCTGCGCTGCCAGCAAGCGAAGCGTAGGCGTTGGTCACACCGCTGGCGAAGACATCGAAACCGTCGAAACCGGCGAAGGTATCAAGAATGTCATTGAAACGCACCGCCAAGCCATTGCCGTCGGCACTGGAAGGCATCACCGGCAGCGCTCTCCCAAGCACCGTAAGCGGTAGTGGATCAAGCAGGTAACTACCATCCTCGTCGGTCGCCGTGGCGCGAATCTGCAACGCGCCCGTCACGCCGCTATAGCGATGCTCAAGCTGACGCGGCTGGCCCGCATAGTCGATGACCTGCCCGTCGCCCCAGTCGATTCGCCAGTTGCTGATGCTGTCGTGACCCGGGTCGCTGCTGCTCAGCACAAGCTTGTACACCTCGCCGACGACGATCGACGGCGATCCGGAAAGACGCAAGGTCGGTGCGACGTTGAGCACCTTCGCCGTAAAGCTGCGGTTGGCCACCTCGCCGGCCCGGTCGGTGACACGGATGCTGAAATCGTAGCTGCCGCCGTCGAGCGCCTGCCAAACAATGACCCCGCTGCTCGGGTCGATACTCGCGCCTGCCGGCGCGGCAACCAGCGAATAGCTCAGGGCGTCGCCCGGATCGACATCGCTGCCCAGCGCACTGACGGTCAAGCTCTGGCCTTCCGAGACACTGACGTCGGCCATCGCCGCCAGAGTCGGGGCGTGGTTGCCGGTGACCAGCACGTCGACCGTGCCGCGGGCGGTAGCGCCTTCGCTATCGGCCAGCAGGTAGCTGAAGCGGTCGGCACCGAAACCGTTGGCCACCGGCGTATAGCGTAGCTTGCCGTTCTCGATGAGCACCCCGCCGCGCGCTTCCCCACCGACACTGATCAGCGTCAAGGCCTGATGCTCGGCGTCGGTGTCGTTGGCCAGGACGTCGATCAGCAGCGACCCGCGCACATCGACGCTGGCGCTGTCGGCAACGGCGACCGGCGCGTCATTGACCGGCGTCACGCTGATCGTCGTCTCGCCGCTCACCGAGCGCTGGCCATCGCTGACGCGGTAGCTGAAGCGACCGACCACATCGCCGCCCTTGTACTCGACGGGTGGCAGATACTTCAAGCCGAGTAGTTGCAGGCTGCTCAGGGTGTCGTTTGCACCGACTGCGCTACCGTCGGCATATTGAACGACGCCCAGCGTCGGCAGGGCGGTGACGACGATGCTCAATACGGCACTGTCGACGTCGCTCGGCGCGCTCAGGCCGAGCGCCACCGCGGCGCCCTCTTCGCTGGCGCTGATTGCGCTGCTGCTGGCGAGCGGCGCGTAGTTGCTCGGGGTCACGGTGATCGTTGTCTGGCCGATCACCGAACGATTCCCGTCGCTGACGCCGTAGCTGAAGCGGCTGACCGCATCCTTGCCGTCGCTTAGCGCTGGCGGCAGGTACTTCAGTCCGAGCAGCTGTGCACTGCTCAGCGTGTCGTTGGCACCGACAGTGCTGCCGTCGGCGTACTGAACGACGCCCAGCGTCGGCAAGGCGCTGACAACGATCGTCAGCAGCGGGCTATCGACGTCGCTCGGTGCGCTCAAACCGAGAGCCACGGCGGCGGCGCCGTCGGCGGTGGTGATCGCGCTGCTGCTGACGAGCGGCGCATCATTAACCGGCGTCACGACAATCGTCGTCGCGCCGCTCGCCGTGCGGCTGCCGTCGCTGACGCGGTAACTGAAGCGACCGACGGCATCGCTGCCGTTGTACTCGGCCGGTGGCAGATACTTCAAGCCAAGCAGCTGTGCACTGCTCAGGGTAGCGGTGTCGCCAAGCGCGCTGCCATCGGCGTATTGCAGCTCGCCAATGGTCGGCAAAGCGCTGACGACGATGCTCAGCGCGCTGCTATCAACGTCGGTCGGCGCGCTCAGCCCAAGCGCCACGGCGGCGCCCTCTTCGCTGGCGACGATCGCGCTGCTGCTGGCGAGCGGCGCGTCGTTGACCGCCGTCAGCGTGATCACTGTCTCACCGCTGACCGTGCTGACGCCATCGCTGACGCTGTAGGAGAAGCGGCCGACGGCATCGCTGGCCTTGTATTCGGCCGGTGGCAGATACTTCAAGCCGAGCAGCTGGGCGCTGCTCAGCGAGTCCCCGACGCCGACCGTGCTGCCGTCCGCGTACTGCACCTCGCCAATCGTCGGCAGAGTGCTGACCAGGATCGACAGCAGCGGACTATCGACGTCGGTCGGCGCGCTCAGACCGAGCGCCACCGCCGCGCCCTCTTCGCTGGCGGCAATCGCGCGGCTGCTGGCGACCGGCGGCAGATTGCCGCTGTCAGCGGCGCTCACGATGTTGACGTTGTCGATCCGCAGCCGACTCGCCGCGCCGGAAAAACCGAGCAGGTCGAAGTAGAGCGTCAGCACGGTGCCGGCGGCGATACCGCTGAGGTCGATGCTGACGGTCACCGGCTGATCAACCGCTAGCGTGCCGCCGTTGCGGTCGCTAAGGCCGCTGGCGCTGACCGACGCCGCGGCAAACACCTTGCCGCCGGCCTGCAGGTTGAACAGCGCGTCGCTGTTGGCCACCGGGATGCTTCCGGCGACGGCGTTGCCGGCCATATCGAGCAGCGCCACCTCGAAGGCGTCGGACGGACCGCCGTCATTGGCGACAAAATCGGCGCCGAGCAGTTCGAAACGCAGCAACTGCGCCTGCTCAGGAACGGTGAAGGTCTGTACCAGCCGCGACGCCAGCCGCGGGTCCTCGCCGAGAACGCCCTGGCCGTTGGCGACGCCAGCCTGACCGACAGCCATCCAGCCGTAATCGGTCGCCGTCACGTCGGCAACGTCGAAAGCGCCATTGACGATACCGGCATGGACCTCACCGTTGAGCAGCAGCGATTGCGAAATCACGTCGGCTGTTGCCGCGCCCTGCATGCCGACGAAAGCCAGCAAGGCGGTGAGTGGATCGGCTTCGGGGTCGCCGTCACCGGCGCCGGGAGCCAAGGCCAGAGCAATGCGGGTGGGGCGGTTCGAGGCATCGAGCGCGTCGAGGTCCAGATACCAGGTCGCCAGGGCGTTGGTGCCGGCCAGCGACACCGTCGTCTCGGGATTGTCCATCGCCAGGTGCAGCGCTTCGCGTTGGCGATCGGCGACGGTGATCGTGTTGGCGGTGGACATGAAGTTGTCGCCGCCATTGCGCGGCACCGACTGGAAGGGGCTGTAGATGTACTCGTCGAACAGGCCGAGGTTGTGCGCCAGTTCGTGGCCGACCACCCAGCCGAAAGACTCGCCGACATCCTGGCGCGTGTCGCCGACGTTCAAATAGGCACGCAGGATGCCATCGACGACCAAAGTCATCGGCTTACCGCCAGCCATCGCACCGCTACGCAGCGGATTGACCACCTGCGAGAGCAGGAAGCGCTTGGCAGGAATCGAAATGTCGTCGCGCAGGAGCTTGCCGCCGAAGCTTCCGGCCCCGCCGCCGGCTTCGGTGAGATTGCTCTCGAAGCTGCTGTAGGCAAAGTCGATCCCGGCGAAGCTGCGCGACTCGTTGTCGGCGACGTCGAGCCACGGCCGGTTGATCATCACGATCGGATTGAGACCAATTTCGCCGTAGGCGAACTCGCTCCGCTCGATACTGGGCAGGTAGATCGACGCCGGGTACACCGGCCCCAGGGCAGCCGGATCCTTGCCGAAGACATTGTGGAAACCGGTCAGCACCTCGGCCCATTCGGCGTCGGTGATCAGCGGCGAGAACAGGCTGACGAAAGTGCCGTAGTTGCCGGTGGCGAAACCGTTCGCGTCGTGCACCGGCGTCGTCGGGTCGGCGAGCCACTGCTCGTATTCGGTACGAATCGCCTGCACCATGGTGCGCAGGGTCGACAGCGAAACGCCGACGGTCTGCTTCTCGACCGCGCGCGCCGAGACCCTGATCTGGCCCAGATTGCGGCCACCCTCCTCGACCTGATAATCGGCAAAGTCGTCGATCGCACTGGGATTCACCGCCTGGTACTTGATTCCCTGCGCGATGTCGCCGCTGATCTCGACCGAGAACTGCCCGCTCGGATTCAACAGCGGCTTGACCTCTACCTGCGCGGCATTGTCGAAAGCCAGCGTTCGCGTCTTGCCGTCGAGCGTGTCCATCATCGTCCACACGCCGTCGCCCGCGTCGCCGTCGGCGAAGTCCGGCAGGTAGAAGAGGTCGACCACCTCGTCGCGGACGCTGCCGTTGCTCAGCGTAATCGTGAAGTACAAGGCGGTCTTCTCGATCGGCAGGTCGGCATCGGCGTAGGTCTTGACGAAATCGTCGCTGAACCTCGCTTTCAGGTCGAGGTGCAGGCTGTCGCCGGGATTGAGCAGCAGGTTTTCATAAAGCGGCGCGTGGGCCAGGTTGTCGTTTAGCGCCTTTTCGAAGGCGCCGTCGACGAACACCAGGAAGTCGTTCGGGTCGGTGGTCACGGTGACCGTGAACGATTCCGTGAAGCCATTGGTCAATTCGACCCACTGACTATCGAAGCCGCCCGCCGTATCGGTAAAGAAGACGCCCCGGTCGCTTTCGTCGGTCGTGCTGTCGGTAATCAGCCCGTGCGAGAACTGGACATGGTCGAGCAGGATCTCGGCGTCCGCCGAGCCGCCAGCGCTGAGCGAGAACTTCAACATCCGTTCGGCGCCCCGGAACTCGACCGGGACTTCCAGCAAGCGGTTGACGAAACCGCTCCCCTCACTGTCGACCGCGACCGCACCAAGGAAGATCCAGCTGTCCGAGTCGGGCAGGTAGCCAGACACCCGCAGCGTCTCGCCATCGCCTGCGTCGACTACCTGGACGTCGAAACTCAGGTACTCCGCCCAATCCGGGACGACCATCCGATTGTGCTGGATCCACGAATTGTCGTTGTCGAGCATCGCTGCGTGCTGGCCCTCGGTCAGCGTAACCAGTCGGTCGCCGGGAGCGTAGAGTGCCGCGAAGTTACCACCATGGAAGGACCAGCCCGGCAGATCGCCGGTGAGGTTCGTCGCCAGACCGCCCGCCGAGTATTCGAGCAGCCAGCTGCGGTTAAGCGCGCCTTCCTCGAAGTCGCCGTTGAACACCGAGGGTACCGGCAGGCCCGACGGATTGATCGTCTCGCTGTTGTCGAAGCTCACCGGGATGCGAATCGTGCTCGGCGTGCCGGCGTACGGCACGCCA
Organism: Candidatus Accumulibacter sp. ACC012; assembly: GCF_907163155.1. Classification (NCBI taxonomy): domain Bacteria; kingdom Pseudomonadati; phylum Pseudomonadota; class Betaproteobacteria; genus Candidatus Accumulibacter; species Candidatus Accumulibacter sp. ACC012. The sequence goes on along the minus strand of NZ_CAJQUC010000003.1, from coordinate 482,538 downwards.
CCCTGCGGCGAGAACGCCCAGCCGGTGCCGATACCCTCCGACGGACCGACGCCAAGGGCAAACGACTGCGCGTTGTACCAGGGGATGCTAACGCCCTGAAACTCGATCGCTTCCTTGTCGGCCAGGCGACGGTAGACCGGCTCGCCGGCCTTGTCGAAGTTCACCGCCGACAGATCCGTGGTCGCGCCGTACCAGCGCCAGACGCGGCTGTGCGGACCGCCCGGCCTGAGCGAGCCATCGCTAAGGGCGGTCAGCGTCGCCAGCCCGTCGTCGACGGTGAAACCGGCGCGGCCGTTGAGGTTGATGCTGACATCGAAATTCGGCACAAAGCGGCCATTCGGTGTGGACACGATGCCGCCACCGAGCGGCAGAGCCGTCGGACTGGCCAGAGTCTGGTAATAGTGCTCGGCGAAATCAATGTTGCTCCAGCGCTGGACGTCCGGATCGAGGAAGTTGCCGGTCGGAATGATCTCGTTGGTCGGCAACATCCCCCATAACTGCGTCAGCGTGCCAAGCGCGCCCAGACCCAGCGCGCTGAGGCTACTGCCAAACAAGTCGATGTACTCGCCAACGGGAATGTCGAGGGACGGCTGATTGAAATCATGGACGTCCAGCGAGGTCATCGTCAGCCGCACGGCCTTGGCGTAAATGCCAAAACGCTGGGCGATTTCACTGTTCACCACCGTGCCACGGCTGTGACCGATCAGGTGGATCGGCGAGTCGAACAGCTTGTTGTCGCCGAGGTTGAAGTTGAGCCTGGCCAGCGCCGAATAGAGCGCGTCGGCGGCCGCCTCGCTGAAGCCGTTGGTCGGAAAATCCGACTCGTTGAACCAGTCGCTGACCAACACCACCGGCTTGCCGGCCATCGCCGGCGAGGCGAGCACCGATTCCAGATCGACGCTGGTTTCGAAAGTGGCGCCGTTATAGAAGACCAGCCAGCGGCCGGTCGTCTTCTGGTACAGCGCGGCGACGCCCTCACCGCCGGCACGGGCGATGTTCTCGGCCATTTCGATGAATGCGGCAATGCTGTCGGCGACGTTGGCCGGCGCCGTCGGCGAAAGCTGGAAGCCATGCGTCAGCAGCGTCACGCTGCTGAACGGCTGCGAAGCATCGCGGTAGGCTTCGGTCTTGAACACGCGCCAGTCGCGGGCGATCACCGTGCCCGACGGCGACACCACCTCGACGCCCCAGAAATACTGCTGGCCGGCGGTGAGCTTGAGTTTCTCGGTCAGCGCCTTGATGAAGATCAGCGATCCGTCCGCGTCGATGCTGTTCGCATCGAGCAGCGCGGACGAGAAGATCCGGTCGGCGTTCAGATCCGGCTTCCCGAGGTCGCTCGGGAAAAGGCCTTCACTGCCCCGGTAGGTGCTCACGTAGAGCCGGCTCTTGGCATTCTCGAAGCCCTTTACCAGCCATGAGAACGTCGGTAGCAGCTCACTGCTCAGTTTGCCGGGCGCCAGCAGTTCGAGCGACGCGCCGCCCTGCGCGACCAGGCCGTTGGCCTGCCCGCCGACACCGATCGGGCCGGTGAACTCCTCGCCCGGTGGCACGCCGAAGACCGGGTCCGAGTGGAAGCTGCCGGGCTTGATGATCTTGAAGTTCGAGCGGACGTTGATCGACGGCGCGAGGTCGTCGATCGGCTTGCGCTCGAGTTGCCCGGCAAAGTCCGGGTTATTGACCGCGGTAATCATCGCCTGCACGTCGAAGCCCATCACCACCCGCTGGCCGCGGTAAGCGGCGTAGAGAGTGTCGCCGTCCGGCGAGAGGACCAGATTGTCAGGCCAGGACATCGGCACCGGGCGGGTGGCCGCGACCAGAGTCGGCGCCGCACCCAGCGGGTCGCGGATGATGCCGACGTTGCCGCCCGCCGGATGGAAGGGATCGTAGTTCGGGTCGTGCGACGGATTGTCCTGAATGAAGACGTTGAAGCCCGAGACGAAGGCGTACTCGCCGTCCTTCGAGAGCACCACGGAGATCGCATTGTTGACGTCGAAGTAATCGGTGAACGAACCCAGATGCATGCCGACGGCGGTCTGCGTGTAGCTGCCGACGTCACCCTTGACGATCACCACGCCCTTGGAATCCGACAGGCGGTTGGTGTACAGCATCACGTTGGCGTCGTTGGTCGCCGACACGCCGTAGGGTTCGCCGCCCGCCAGCAGGACTTCCACGATCTCACCGTAAGTCTCGCTGCCTTCGGCCACGTCGATCACGAAGACCCGGCCATCGCCGCTGCCGCTGCCAAAGAGCATCTTTTCCGGCGCGGCGACGAACAAGCGCGTGCCGTTGGCGTTGATCGCCATGCCGCGCAGACCGGACGGTGCCGGCCCCACATCGATGGTGCGCACCAGCTTGTTGTAGCTGCCCGATGACGGATCGATGTCGAGCACGTAGATTCGCCCGGCGACCTCGTCCGAAACGTAGGCCTTGTTGCCATTCTTGCTGACCGCGATCCAGAACGGCCTGGCACCCGGCAGCAGCTCGATATTGCTGACGCCGTTGGCCAGATTGCCATCGGCGTCGAGCTGCTGCAAGGCGACTGTATCGATGACGGCGACCGCGCTTTCGTAACGCAGCGTCGCGTAGGCGCGCGTGTTGTCGGGGCTGATCGCCACCGAGCGCGGCGCCGGGTAGTCGCCGCCGATCGGGATGCGCGCGGCCAGATACTTGCTCTGGCTGTCGATCACCAGCAACTGGTTGCCGCTGAGGCCGCCGAAGATGTAACGCGCGTCGTAGGACAGCTGCACGCGGTTGCTCTCCTTGCCGACCAACAGATCCCAGGCGCCATCGTTGCTCAGATATTGCGGCCGTCTGACAAAGACCTTGGCGGTACCGATGGCCACCGACTGCGGCACCTGTACAAAGACCTGCTCCGGGGTACTCGAGGCATCGGGATGGACCTCGTAGCGACGACCGTCGGGCGTCTCGAAGATGACGAACAGGTCGGCGATGACGCTGCCGTCCTTGGCCGAGGCGGGCGCCGACGGGTTGTCGTAAATGAAGCGATCGCCCTGGATCTCGACGAAGGGCGCCAAGAGGTCAGCGCCTGCCGCCCGAAAGAGCAGCCGCGCTTCCGAGATGAAGGGCTCGCTGGCCGGCGACGTGCTCGGGGTGTAGGGATTGACCACCTGGATGACGTAGTCGCTGACCTTGCCGGCGGCTATTTCGACGCCGAGCGTCGTCCGTTGCGGCAGACCCTGCGCCGGCACCGAAATGATCTGCAGTTCACGTGCGCCAAAAAGCGCGGTCATGATGAAACCCGAGGTCAGCGAAAAAGCCGCGCCGATGGCGGAGCCGCCGCCGAGTGACGAAAGCATCGCGAACGACGAGCCGCCGTCGTTGATCCCCGACGGGAAAGTGGCGTAGGTCCGCCCGCGCACCTGCCCGAACTCGGCTTCCCCGGCGACACCGGCAATATAGACGCCCGAGATCGCGACCCCGGCATAAGGCGGCGACGACGTACGCGCCATGCCGTCCTCGCCGACGATGCCGGTCTCCTCCTGCAGCCAGACCGGCAGCAGCGTCCCCTCGGGGGTCGGTATTTCCGCGTAGCGCATGAAGACCACCGTCGTGCCGGCCGCCAGACCAGTGGTCGGAATCGCCAGCTGTACCGGCGTCGCCAGCTTGCCGTCGCCGATGTCGAGCCGGAAGGCGCCGGCCATGAGCATCTCCTCGGGCATCGCCAGCGGCAGTTCCGCCGCCGTGAGGGCGGCGATCGAGACCGGCGTATTGTCGGTCAAGGCCGCCGCCGCCACCGCCACGAGCGACCCGTCGGCGCCTTCGACGATGCCACCGCGGCTGCCGAGCACCGCCGGCCCGCTGATCGGCGCCTCAACCATCGCTGACAGAACGACCTCGCCGCCGCCGTTGATCACGGTGACCGTGGCGCTTCCCGCCGCCTTGCCGGTGATCAGGCCGTCGGCCGACACACTCAGGACACGATCATCGCTGACGAAGTAGCGCGTGCCGCTGCTCGCCGGCGCCAGGTCGATCTGGCCGGCAAGGCTGGCGACGATCTGGCGACGGCCACCGTTCTCGGTCAGCGCGACGGCCCCCGGATAGACGTCGAGGCCCATCGCGAAAACGTAGGCGGCAACCGTCTCGGTCGGCGTACCGACGGTGAACGATGTCGCCGCGCGCAGTTCGCCACGTTCGGCGACGAGCACGCCGGAGCCCTTGCCGACGGCGCTGATCCGCCCGCCGCTGGCGATCGTGCCACTGCCAACGTTGCTACTGCTCAGGCTGACGTACGAAACCGGCAATTCGACGCCGCTCTGGTCGGCGAAATCACCGATCAGGCTGATCTGCCGCCCTTCGCCGACGTCCAGTCGCAAGACGCGCTCGACGAAGTCGATACGCGTCAGCGCCGCGTTGCTGATCGTCACGGCGATGGTCTGGAGGGTGTGGCCGAAGCCGTCGTCGGCGCGGATGGTGAAGTCGGCGCTGCCGACGAAGCCCATTTCGGGCGCAAAGATCACCGCCCGGCCGTCGCCCGACAGGCGCGCGGTGCCATGACTGGCGCCGACGATGGAGAAGAAGCTGCGGTCGCCTTCCGGATCGGTGACAAAGCTCGCTACCGGTGCGCTGACATCCAGATCCTCGTGCGTGGTAACCGTCGACGCGACCACCACCGGCGCCTGGTTCGGGGTAAAGCCGGTGTTTTGCATCAGCAGCTGCAGGTCGAGACTGTCGATCACGCCATTGGTGTCGGCGTCGAGCGCCAGCGCGTAGCCAGCGTCGCCGCTGCGCAGCCCGGCGGCAGCAGCGATCAGCACGGCATCGCTGCCGTCGACCTTGCCATCGCGGTTGGCGTCGCCGGCAACGAACAGCGACAGCTGGTAGCTGCCGGCACTGGCGGCGCTGCCACCGCCAACCTCGATCAGCTTCAGGCCGGCGCGATCAAGTTTGTAGAGCGCGAAAGCGCGGTTGCCCTGCACTGACGAGGCCACCGCTGTCAGTCCCGGCAGCACCGGCAGCAGCGGTAACAGCCCGCCGCTGCCCTCGACGATCAGCCCCAGGTATACCGAGCCGCTGGCCGTCGACGCCAGTTCGGACTCGCGCAGGGTGAACGCGAAGCTGGCTTTCTCGCCGGCGGCGAGATGGCCGGCGACCGGCGTCGCCAGATAGCCCAGCGACGAACCCAGGTCGGCGGTGATCGCCTGCTCTGCGACGCCCGTGCCGCGGTAATCGAACAGGCTGCCACCTCCGGCAGTAGCGACCATCGCCAGGCGTCCAAGGGCGCCCTCCTCGTAGCCGTAGCGGAGCGAACGCGCTACTTCGAGATCGCGAACGGCACGCAGGCGACCCTGCGCGTCGTACTCGTAGAGGAACTGGCGGCCGTCGTCGGCGACGACGCGTTCGATGAAACCATCGCCGTTGAGCGAAAACTGCACGCGCTGGCCGTTGCTGGCGACAATGCCGCTGTCGCTGAGCAGCAGGCGAACGCCATCGGTGAAAACAATCTCGCGCACTTCGCCATCACCGATGTGGTAGCGCGTGCCGTCGGGAGCGACCAGAACGTAGTCGGTACCTGTGGCGTTGGCCGGGTTGTAGCCCTTCCCGGTAAGCAGGTCGAAATAGCTGGATCCGGCGCGCTGCAGCAGCGTCGCTGGCGCCTCCAGCGACCAGCCGCTGCCATTGTCAGCGAAGGCCGGCAGGTACCAGGTCTGACCCGGAATCGAGTGTTTCTGCGGGGCGAAGCTGAAAGCCACGCGCTGGCCATCTGGCAGCGTCAGGAAGACCCGCTGACCATCGGCAAAAGTGCCGAGCACGCCAGCCGTCTCGCGACCGGTCAGCGACACGTCGGTTTGCAGATCGACGTCCCGGAAGGCCAGCCGCCAGCCCTCGCCGAAGCTGCCCGGAATCGAGCGCGCCAGCGAATCGTAGCGGCGTGCGAAGGCCAGGTCGTGGCCGGCGACGGTCAGCACGAAGTCGGTCTCCGAGCGCAGCAGCTGCGGCTGCTTGCTCGCCACATCGACCTCGATCGCGATGCTCGCTTCGCCGCGTCGGCCGGCCAGGTCGACGACCCGCAGGCGCAGCGAATAAAAGCCATTGGCCAGGCTGCTCGGGTCGAGCTGTGCGAAAGCAGCGACATCGACCGCGCCGTCGCCGCTGGCCAGCAAGGAGTAGTGTTCCTCGCCGTAACGGGCGATTTCCAGGGTCCACGAGTCGACGTTGTCCTCGCCGGTGCTGCCGATCAGCGCCGTCGGCGCAGTGATCCGGGCAAACGCCAGCTGACTGGCGAAGGACGGTGTCGGCGCGCTCTTGTCGAGCGGATCGCGGACGCGGATGACCGACGTGCTGCTGCCGACGAAACCGTCTACATCGCTGGCCTCGGCGCGCAGGGCGATCTTGCCGACCGTGGCGGTGGTCAGCAGCGCTCGTCCATCCTGGTCGAGCGACACTTCGACGCCATCGGCGTAGAGGCGCAGATGGGCGATCGCGCCAAAGCTCTCGGCGATCACGTGCACCAACACCTGCTGGCCTGGTATGACCGGGAAGCTCGGTGTGTTCTCGATGATCACGTTTGGTGCCGGCGCTGTCAGCGCGGCCCGGATCAGCAGCGGCAGCGTCGTGCTGGCGAGACCATCCGAGACCTGCGCCATGATCAGGTAGTCGCCCGCCTGGCCGGCGCCGGGTGTCCATTGCAGCAAGCCGGTCGCCGCGTCGAGCGTCGCTCCGTCGGGCAGACCGCTCGCACTGTAGCTGAGCTGGGAGTTCTGATCGGCGTCCTGTGCGACGATCTGGAAGGCGAGTGGCCGACCGAGCAGCGCCGCGTGATTGGAGACGCTCAACTGCGGTGCCCGGTTGACGTTGGCAATCGCCACGCTGACCGTCGTCTCGCTGCTCGCGCCCTGCGGGTCACGCGCCGAGAAGCTGAAGCTGTAGTCACCCGCCTGCTCGTAACTCGGCGTCCAGCGGAACTCACCTGTGCGCGCGTCGAAGCGCGAACCCGCCGGTAACGGCGTCAAGGCGCTGAACACCACCGGGTCGCCGTCGACGTCGCCGACGGACAGCTGGAACTGCAGCTGGGCACCCTCGCGGCCGCTCTGCGGCAGCAGGGCAACGACGATCGGCGCCTGATTGCTGTTCTGAACCGTGAGACGCACGCTCTCAGAACTCTCGGCGCTGCCGTCGCTGACCGAGAAGCGCACATCCGGGTAGTCGCCGGCGCTGAAGAGATGCGGCGTCCAGTTGAGGACGCCATTGACAGTATCGAAACTGGCACCTGCCGGCAGATTGCTGACCGCGTAGCTGAGCACATCGCCATCGGCGTCGATGGCTGCCAGCTGCAGGCGGAAAGCCTGACCCTCGAGCAGCGTCAGGTCGCCGACCGGCGCCAGCACCGGCGCGCTGTTGGCGTTGCGGACCTTGATGCGCACCACCTGCGAGACTTTGTTCGGTGCCGTCGCGCCCTGGTTGCCGTTGTCGCTGACTTCGAAACGCACGTCGAAGCTCTGACCGAGGCTGGCCGCGGTCGGCGTCCATTCGACCAGCGCCCGGCCGTAGGTCGGCTGCGGCGTGAGGGTCATTCCGGCCGGTGCGTTGAGCATGGCAAAAGCGAGCGCATCCTGATCGAGATCGCGGGCGTCGATGGTGAAACTCAGGCGCTGGCCGACCAGCGCCAGCTTGTCGCCGAGCGGTGCCAGCAGCGGCGATTCGGAGGCGGACAGCGCGCTGAGGATGAAGCGCCGCGTAAACGACTGCGCCAGCAGCGCGCCGCCGCCGTCGCCGTCATCCGTCGCGGTGAGCGCGATCTCGTAGTCGCCGCGGTCGCCGGAGTGCGGTGCGAAAACGAATTTGCCGCTGCCGTCGCCGTAGTCGACAAAACTCGCAAAGGCCGGCAAGCCACTGACGGTGAGCTGCAGCAGATTGCCATCGGCGTCGCTGGCACTCACCGGCAGTTCGAAGACGCTGTCGCGTTGCACGCTCTGCGGCAGGATCGCGGCGATTTCCGGCGTGCGGTTGGCATTGCGGATGCTGATCGGCACGACAATCTCGGAAGTCAGCGGCACGCCGCCGTCACCGTCGTCGGTGGCGGTGAAGCGCACGTTGTAGTCGCCGGCCTGGCTGAAGTCGGGCGTCCAGCTAAACATCGCCGTCACCGCATCGAAGCTGGCCCCAGCGGGCAGGCCGCTGACCACGTAGCTGACGCTGGCGTCGGCACCTTCCTGCAAGGTGAGCGTGCCGCTACTCTGGCGATCCTGCGGGATGAAACCGGGATTGTCGGCATCGAAAGCGAAGGCGCGGAAGCTCAGCACCTGTCCCTCGAAGCTGATCCACGACCCGAGTTCGTCGAAACGCGGTGCGGCGTTGACGTTCAGGACATGCACGCGCAACTCGGTTTCGGTCGCTTTGGCGCCGTCGCTGGCGCCGAGCTTGAGCAGGTAATCGCCGGCCTGCGTGAAGCCGGATGTCCATTCGAAGACGCCGGTATGCGGATCGAGGAAGGCACCGACCGGCAGGATGTTGGCGAAGAAGACCAGCTGCTGCCCGTCCACGTCGGAAGCCTGCAGCTGCAGGCGCAGCGAATCGCCTTCGCGGATCGTCCGCTCGGCCAGCGGCTTGACTTCGGGCGGCGCGTTGTCGGGCTTGATGAGCAGCGTGAACGAGCGGGTCACCGAGGTCTTGCCGTCGCTGACCACCAGCTCGACGTTGTGATAGGTGCCGGCGGACTGGTAATCGGGCGTCCACAGCAAGGCCTTGAGTTCGGGATCGAAAACGGCTCCCGGCGGCAGATTGTTGGCAAAATACTGCAGGAAGTCTTCGTCGGGGTCCTGCGCCGACAGACCGACCAGCAGCGACTGGCCTTCCTGGCCCTCGATCTCGCCCGGCAGTTCGGAAACCACCGGCGGACGATTGGCGCCGGCGACTTCGATGACGAAGGCCTGGCTGTCGAAACCGCCGCGCGTATCGTAGACCCGCAACAGCACTGAAGCAGTGGCCGGACTGAGCGCCGCCGGCAGCCAGCTGAGGACGCCGCTGTGGCTATCGAGCTGCAGGCCCTCCGGTCCATCGAGCAGCAGGTAGGCCAGCGCACTACCGTCAGGGTCGACGGCCAGTGCCTGGTAGCTGTAGGCCTGGCCAGCAGCAGCGACGCTCAGCGGCGTCGAGGTGAAGCTCGGCCGCTGGTTTGCATACGGCACTGCATAGATACCGTGGCCAATACCGATCTGTTGCGCCGCGCCGTTGCTGATCGAGACGCTGAAAGTGGCCAGCGACGCGCCGGCCTGCAGCTTGCCGTTCGGCAGTTTGCCGGAAAGGTCGATGTACCAGAGGCTGCCGGCGCCCTGCGGGGCGACGCCAGCGAGCGGCCGGCCCTGGAAGTAGCGCGCCGGGTCGATGATCAGCGACGCCGGCAGGAGCAGGTCGTAGTCGGCTTCGTTGGTGATCGTGACGTCGTAGGAAACGATGCCGCTACCGCGGTCGCTGCGCACGCGATCGAAGTCCAGGCGGACCACCGACGAGAAGTCCTGGGCGGCGACGAAGCTCGATATGAAGGCCGAGCCGAGCGCCATGCCGGCGCTGCTGCCGACGCTGCCGAGGACGCGCAGGTCGTAGAGGTCGGCTTCCAGGTCGCTGACGGTCAGGGTGACGGTACGCGCCGGCGCGTCGTAGCTGACGCCGCTGATCGTCGCCAGGCCGCCGTTCTGACGCACCACCTGGTAGTTCAACGGATTGAGCACCGAAGCCGAAGCCGAAGCCGGCCCGGCAAACATGTCCTGGTCGAAAGTGATCGTCAGTTCGCTCAGCGGCAGCAACACCACCGCCCGGTTGGGCGGATTGGTGGCAAGCACATGCGGCGCGACGATCGGACTGATCACGTCGACCTGCTGCGACTGGCCGAGCAGGATGCGGCCGTCGCTGGTCGCCACCACCGCCTCGCCGCGCGAGCCGCCGCGAGCGATCTCGACGCTGCGTAGCGTCGTCAAGTCGACCATGGTCAGCGCCGAGCCGACTTCACCATGCGTCGAGTTGCTGGAAACGAACAGTAGCCCCGCCAGATCCGTGCCGGCGCGGCCGAAAGCCAGCGAGTCGACTTCGCCGTCGAGACGCACCATGACCGTCGCGCGACCGCGCTGGTCGAAACTGACGACGTCGCCACGCGCCGGCCAAGAGGTCGCCCACAGCGTCTCGTTGGGCGCGAAAGCGAGGTCGTCGACGCGCAGGTCGCTGAAATGCCGGAAGTTGCCGCTGCTCGGGTCGAAAATCTCGATCCCATCGCCCGACGACAGGTAGATCTCGCCGGTCGACGGCTTGATCGCCAGCGCCTGCGTAATACCCGTGCCGAAGCGCGCCAGGATTTCGCCGCTGTCGGCGTCCAGGCGCAGCAAGGCGCCACCGCCGGTGGTCGCCCACAGCTGTCCCTGCTCGTCCAGCGCCAGGTCGAAGATCGGTTCGTCGAGTTCGACGAAAGGCTGCAGCGCACGACCGCCATCGTGCGCGATGCGGTACAGCCAGCCACGGTTCGGACCGCCGCTGATGATGGTCGAACCATCCGGCATCTCGACGATCGCCAACGGACCGATCGCCGCGTGGCTCTCGACGAAGTCGGTGGCGTAGGACTGCGCGGTGAACGGGCGCAGGGTCTCGGTGAACTCGGGCAGCTTGGCCAGCGGCGTCGCCGCCGGAATCTGCTGCTGTGCGGCGACGAACAAGGGATTGGTCGGCGGCAGCACTGGCGCCGGTGGCGGCGGCAGATCCTGCGAAGTCTGGCCGAAGCTCGGCAGACCGCCGAGATTGGCGCCGGAGCCGTCGTCCGGGGCTTGCACACCACCGGGGGCCGCTTCACGATTGCCGGCCCGATCGGTCGCCAAAGCGAGGAATTCGTAGCGGTGACCGGCTTCGCCGGAGTAGATGTCGAAGCTGTCGCTCGTCTGCCGCTTCCAGATCCGGAAATCGCCACCATCTTTGGCGACATAGACGGTGACGTGAGCGACGCCCGAACCGCCGTCTTCGTCGACGGCCGTCCAGCGCACTTCATAGTCGGAACCCCCGGCCTGTACAGGCGTGGCGGTGAGCGTCGTCAGCGGCGCGCCGCTGTCGAGCGTCTGCACCAGTTCCTGCGTCTCCTGCGGCGCAATGGCGTTGAAGCGCACCACCGCCCGCGCCTTGACCAGCGTTCCCGAGGCCAGTCCGTCCTTCGCCTGTACCGTGTAGCCGAGCTGGCCGACGCCGCGACCGTCGGCGGCGTTGGGCAGCAGCAGGCCGCGCGTGGCGTCCACCAGCACCTCGCCGGTCTCCGGGTCGATGGCCTGGAAAACCCAGGAAGCGGTATTCGTGCTCGGGTCGATCCCCGCCGAGACGCGCAGGATGAAGCCTTTTGCATTGCGCAGGTCGAAGTCGCCCTGGAACAGCGCGCGACCGGTCGGAATGTGCACCGTCAGGTCGGCGAGCTTGATGTCGCCGAGGCGGAAGGTACTCGGATCGAGCGCCGGATCGAGTTCGCTGACGACGCGGATTTCGGTTACCGAAGTCGCTGCCGCCGACGGGTTCTCGAACTTGATGGTGTACGGCAGCGCCTGAGCCACCGGCAGGAACTGATCGACGCCGTAACCCTGCGGACCGGCGATCGACGCCAGCTGGCCGTCGCCGATCGCCTGCTCGTAGAGACGCGAGAAATCGAGCGCGGTCAGCTCGTTGGACGCCGCGACCGAGGCGTAGTCGGGCAAGGCAATCGTTGCCGCCGACGCGCCATCCTTGTCGAAGCCGACGTAGGGAACGAAGATATTGAAAGTCTGGAAGTAGGTCGGATGCGACAGACCGAGATCGTAGTCGTCGAATACCGGCAGGGCCGGCACGGGAATCCCCCCTTCGAAGCAATCGCTCTCGCGCGCCTCGTAGTGGTCGATGGCGGCCTTGGTGCCCGGCTCGTCACCGTACCATTCCTTGATCTTGGCGAAGAAATCGGCGAGGTCGGCAGTGGTCCGGATTTGCTCACCGGCAGGGCCGATCAGGATCCCGGTCGCCAGCGTACTCATCAGGCTCATCACCTTGATGTCCTGGCGGATCGGCGGCGCTTCGTCGACCGGACGCAGGATACCGACCTCTTCGAGCGCCGCCAGGTAGGCCTGGCTCCAGGTCGTGGCGTCGGCGGCGAGGACGCGCAGCGCGATCGCCGCGCGCTTTTCGGCGAGCGACGTGTCGTCGCTACGCGTGTCTGCGATCTGCGCGTCGAGATCGGCGTCGGCAAGGATCGCCGCGCGCAACTTGAGCGCTTCGGCAGTCTGGTCAGCAATGAACTCGTCACGGGTCATTGCCGTCGCCGCGCCGACGACGTTGAAGCGGTAGGGGATGAAGGGGATCACGCACTTGTCGGGCAAACCTTCTTCCGAGCCGGCCAGCAGCCACAGCTCCCAGAACTCGGGCAGCACCGTGATCATCGCCTGCGGACCGCCGGCGAGCGCCTGGATCGGCTCCAGATCGGGGTACATTTCGTACAGGCCAACGCGCAACGCGTCCCAGTTGAGCGTCGACAGCGCTTTCAGCAGCGGGTAGGTCTGGACATTGAAAGTGGCACCGACGTAACCGCCGGCGATGACGTCATAGGCGTAGCCCGATGAGAGGATCTGGCCGTTGCTGTTGGTCGCCGAATCGAGGCTGGCCCACGGCACGTCCTCGCCGCCGCTCTCGGGCTGGCCACGCAGGTTGTTGTAATACTTGAGGAAAGGCAGATCGTAGACGTAGGTGTTGGCGCCCATCTCGGGAACACCGAAGCTGAAGCGCACGTAAGGCGTGTCGACGTTGCTCAGGCTCTGCAGCGCGACGCCGTAGGTGCCGGTCTCGCCGGCAGCGAGGACGCGCGGACCGCCCAGACCAATGGTCACGTCGGTCTCCAGCGCGCGCTCGATCAGGAAACGGTAGGCGACCACCGCCTGCTGGCCATCCGGATTGATGACCTTGAGGTCGTAGAGGCCGAGCGGCGCGTCGCGGAAATCGAAGGTGGCGCGGATCCAGGTCGAATCGATGACCTCCCACTTGACCGGCTCGTACTCGGCGACTCCCGGGCGCACCAGTTTGAGGATCGCGTTGTCGGCGAACTTGGCGCCGCGCACGTCGATGGTCACCCAGCGGCTGTCGCCGCCCTGGTCGACCTGCACGCCGGTGATCGCGAAAGGCACCACCTCGGCGAGCAGCTTGACCTGCGCGTTCTCTTTCGGTTCGCTGTGGCCACGAATCAGGACGTAGTAATCGCCCGGCCTGGTGAAGGGAATCACCGCCGTCTGATTGGCCTGCAGCGGATTCTCGTAGGTCGCGTCGTAGTTGAAGCCGTCGGGAACATCGCCGTAACGAACGAAGATCTCGTTGGCCGCGTCGTGGTCGACAGCGCTCAGGCTCAGCCTGAGCGTCTCGCCCTGGCCGACGGTGAGCTTGTAGACCCGGCTCTGGCCGGTGGACAAAGTGGTGCTCAAGGCGACGCCCAGATGCAGTTCGTCGACGGCGATGCTCAGCGCGTTGGCCGAGGTGCTGAAGTTGTTGGCTTCGCCCGTCGAGCGGTAAGGCCCTTCGAAAACTTCGTTGTAGATGTCGGGGCGGACGATGACGCGATACTGGCCGATCTTGATCGGCGGCACCAGTGCCTCCAGGCTCGCCGTGTAGCTGTCGTTCTCGGCGAGCACGCCACTGTGTGCGAGCTTGCCGAGCAGGCGGTCGCCGATGTCCCAGAGGTTATCGTCGGAGAGATAGACGGCGTCGGTCCAGGCCGCCGAAGTGACATTGCTGCTGTGGTTGGCAACGGTCCACTCGACACGCAACGTTTCGCCGGCCGCGCCGGTGCCGGCAAAAGTGATCGCGTCGACCTGGACGTCGGCCGGCGGCGGCACTTCGAAGATCGACGGTGGCGCGTTCGGCGTCGCGTTGTTGCGCTCGAAGCCACCTTCGAAAACCTTGCCGCGGCCACTACCGCGCGCCGGATCGGTGACCACGAAGACGTAGTAGGCGCCGCTGATGTCGAGCGGCGCGCGCAGCGTCCTGCTGACCGTGTAACTGTCGCCCTGCGCCAGGCCGCCGCGGTGCTCGACGGTCAGCAGGTAGCGATCGCTGTCGAGGTCGAGCAGCGGGTCGCGTGAGAGGTAGATCAGGTCGTCCCAGCGTTCCTGCTCGGGCAGCGTGTCGGCGCCACCGAGGTTGCCGACGGTGTAGGTGACGGTGAAGTCGTTGCCAACGGTGATGTGGTTCGGCGCGCTGACCGCGGTGACCTGCAGGTCGGCGAGCGGCGCCGCCGTCACCGGCAGTGGCGCAACGGTGATGTTGTTGCCCTCGCCGCGGAACTCCGGCACGGCGTCGTTGTTGGCGTCGATGCCGACGCCGCGATACTCGGGAACGATGTTGCTGTTCCACCACGCCAGCCGACTGTCGGCTTCCGAATCGGTGAACGCCAGCAGGCTGAAAACGCCGGCGATGCCGTCGGGCAACTTGACGGTCGCCGTACCGGTATAGCTGTCGCCGGCGTTCAGTACGCCGTAATGGCGGGCCTCGGCGACCTGCAGGTCGAAGGTATCGAGCGAAACGTCTTTGGACAGGAACAGCCGGTCCCACCAGCTGATCTCGCGGGTGTCGCGGTTACCGATATTGGTCACCGTGTAATTGACGGTGACCGTGCCGCCCGACTGCCCGCCCAGCGGCGGCACCAGCAAGGAGGTGACTTTCAGATCGGGTTCGCGGTAGGTGACCGGGATGCTGCCGACGCCGCGGTTGTTGTCCTGCCCGCCGACGCCCTCGTACACCGACGTCGGGTAGTAGTCATCGCGATAATAGGCGTTGACGCCAACGTCGGCCTCACCGGCCGGATAGCGCGGGTCGTAGCGGTTGGCGTCGGTAATCACGTAGATATAGAAATTGCCGCCGATGCCGCGCGGCAGCGTGACCTCGGCGCTCTCGGTGTAGCTCGCTCCCGCCGCCAGACCGCCAGCATTATTGTGCACGAAAGTGCCGAGGCTGGTCGCCCGCTCGGGCAGGAAGACCGGGTCGGGCGACAGATAGACGCTGTCCAGCCAGTAGCGCGTGCCCTCCCAGACCGCTGCGCCGAAGTTCTTGACGGTCCAGCTGATGGTCGTCTTCTCACCCGAGAAGTTCTCGCCCGGCGCGGCGATGGTGAGCACCTGCAGGTCGGCCGGACTCGGCACGACGCCGGTGTCCTGCACGCGGGGGTTGTTCTCCTCGTCGCCTTCGGCGACGTCGTAGGGTTTCCCCTTGGCAGGGTTGTAGTCGGTGTAGGCGATCAGGTACTGGCCGCTGGCCGCCGGGTTGAGCGCAAAGCTGGTGCTCTGGGTATAGCTGGCGCCGGGCGCGGCACCGCCGTCGTGCGCCACCGCGCCGAGGTACCACTGCTTGGCACCGGCGGCGTTGAGGGTCGGCTTGTCGGACAGCCAGAAGACATCGTTCCAGCTACCGGCCGCTTCCCCGGCACCGCTGTTGGCCACCGTCCAGGTGACGCTCAGCGCACTGCTGGTCGAGGCCAGAGGCGAAGCCGCGAGAGCGCTGATGCGCAGGTCCGGCGGCGGCGGTGCGAAGCCGCCGATGACGTCGATCGCCCGTGCCTTGTAGTTGTTGTTGTCGAGCTCGTTGATGTCGTCCGGATTGAGGTTGCTGGCCAGCGTATCCTCGAGGATGACATCGTAGGAATCGCTCCAGACGGTGATGTAGTAAGAGCCCGAGGCGACGTGCGCCGGCAGCGCGACCTGAGTGACGACGTCGTAGCTGCTGCCCACCGCCAGCGCGCCCTGGTGCTGCAGCGCGCCGAGCAGGATGGCGCTGTTGCCGCTGGCGTTGGGCCGCGTCTTGTCGCGCGACAGCCAGATGGTGTCCGTCCAGTTGGCTCCGGCAGTGGTGCCGCTGCCGCGGTTGGCGACCGTGTAGCGGACCTCGATGCTGGCGCCCTCGACGGCCTGCGCCGGCGCCACGACGCTGCCGGCGACCAGGTCGGCGAGTGGGTACGGCTCGACGAAGAGCGGCACGGCGGCGATATTGTTGGCGTCGTTGGGGTACTCGTCGACCGAGCCGCTGCCGTCAGCCTGAACGATCAGGAAAACGTCGCCGCGGAAACGGATCGGGATCTGCAGGCTGCCACTGTCGGTGGCGTACTGCTCACCGGGGTTGAGCGCCGCACCATTGTCGTAAGAGCCGATCAGCAGGTCGTCGCCGCTGAGCTTGTTGTCGAGCGACAGGTACACGCGGTCCTGCCAGCGTGGCGTCGTCGTCGGCACGGTCCCCTGGTTGATGATCGAGAAGCGCAGCGACACCGTCGCGCCGGCCGAGGCCCGCGCCGGGGCAACGACATTGGCCACCTGCAGGTCGGAGCGCGGCAACAGCGCGACCTGCAGCACCTGGTCGTCGGCAGCGCTGTTGTTGGCGGCCGCACCACCGTACTCGTACACCTGCCGGCTGGAATTGGTCAGCACGACCAGCTGATAGACGCCTTCGGTGCGCGCCGGCAGGCGGAAGCGCTCGGTGCGGGTGTAGGAAATGCCGGCTTCGAGGCCGCCGGCGTCGTAGGTGAAAGTGCCGAGGTAAATGCCGGGGTCATTGGGCTGGCCGACCTTGCGCATCGAAACGACGTCGGTCCACGCGCCATCGGCCTTGGCCAGTCCCTTGTTGGTGACCGTCCAGCGAACGTCGATGGTATCGCCTTCGGACGCCGTCTCCGGCGTCATGATGTCGCTTACCTGCAGGTCCGGCGAGTCCGACAGGACGATGTCCACCAGCCCGGCGACGCGGCTGTTGTTGTCGACGTAGATGAATTCTTCGGGGCCAGCGGTGCGCACGCTCACGAAGTAGCTGCCGGAGAGCCCGTTGGGAATCGTTACTTCCTGCGTGCGGCTGTAGCTGTCGCCGGCGGCGAGCACGCCGAGGTGCGTGAAGCTGCCAAGCACGGCAACCGGCTTGCCCGCAGCGTCGGCGAGGGTGACCACGTCGTTCCAGCCGGGAATATCGGTCGGACCAATGCCGTGGTTGGTCACCTGCCAGGAAACGCTCATGCTCTGCCCCGAACGGGCGGTGGCCGGTACGCTGGCCTGGCTGACGATCAGGTCGGCGTAGGGAATGCGCACGACATCGAAGATGCGCGCCGCCTCGGCGGCATTGTCGGCCTCGAGACCGTTCTCGAAGACCTGGTTGCCAGCGTCGCTGCGTACGAAGAAATGGTAGCGCCCCTGGAAGTAGGCCGGCAGCAGGAAAGTCTCGCTGCGCGTGTAGCTCTCGCCGACCGCCAGCGCGCCGAGGTGCTCGTAGCTGGCAAGGACGCGGTCGTCGCCGTTGCCGACGATGCTATCGGTGGACACCAGCAGGGTATCGGTCCACTGCGTCGTCTGGCCGACGCCGTTGCCGTCGTTGCCGACCGTCCAGCTGACGGTGATCTGCGCCGGGTCGCCGACGACCACCTCGGGTGCCGGCGCATACGGCACGCTGGCTTCGGCGCTGACGGCGCTGACGACCAGGTTGGCGTAGGGCGCCAGCGCAGCGGCGAACGGCGTCGAACCGACGTTGTTGTTTTCGGCACCGAGCTCGTGCACCTGCCCGAGCGCGTCGCCGACCAACAGCAGGAAGTAGTCGCCGCTGGCCGCCAGCGGCAAATTGACCTGCAGTTGCGCGTCGTAGCTGGCGCCGGTGGCGAGTGGGCCGCCATGCGCCAGTTCGCCGAGCAGTGTGTCGTCGGCACCAAGCGTCGCATCGCGCGACAGGTAGAGGCGATCGGTCCACGCGCCGAAAGCGTCGCTGCTGCCGGCGTTGCGCATCTGCCAGGCGACGACGATGGCCTCGCTGGACAACGCGCCGGCCGGCGCGCTCACCAACACCGGCCGCAGATCCGGATGGACGACGCCCAGAGTCGCCGTCGAAACGCTGCTGTTGTTGCCCTCCTGGCTGCCTTCGAAAACCGTATCGCCGACGTCGCTGCTGACGACAATGAAATAATCGCCGTCGGCGACGTCGGGCAGCGTGATCTCGGTGCTCGCCGTGTAGCTGGCCAGCGCCAACAGTTCGCTGCTGTGCGGCACGGTCGCCAGCAGACGCGCGCTGCCGAGACTGCCGTCGGCGCTGAGGTACACGCGGTCGCTCCAGCTGCCACGCGCGGCGCCGCTGCCGCTATTGGCGACGGTCCACGCAACGATCCGCGTCTGCCCCGGAGCACCCGGCACCGGCACGACGATCTCGCTGACGCTCAGATCGGCCAGTGTCGGCGCCAGCACCTGCACTGCCGCATGGCTGGCAGTGACGTTGTTGTCCTCGAAAATGCTCTCGAAAACCTGGCTGGCAGCGTCGGTCCTAACCAGAATGCGGTAGTCGCCAGTGATCCCGAAGGGCAGGAAGACATTGCTCTGGCCGCTGTAGCTTTCACCAGCGCCGAGCCCACCGCTGTGCAGGATCTGCGCCAGCAGCGTATCGCCAGCGTCGAGCGCGGCGTCGCTTGACAGGTAGATGCGGTCCTGCCATTGCGTCACGTCGGTCGGCCGGTCGCCGGCATTGCGCACCCGCCAGCTGACGGGCGTCGCTTCACCGCTGCGCGCGCTGGCCGGCGCGGCGACGACCTCGACCTGCAGGTCGGCGTGCGGCGTCGACAGGTCGATCGTCACCAGCGCGCTGTTGTTGGCGCGCGTGTCGGGCTCGCTGAGCTCGCCAAACGCGTCGGCGACGACCGCCACGCGGAAAGCGCCATCCAGGCGCTCGGGAAGGAGCAGCTGCCGGCTCTGCTGATAGGAGGCACCGGGCGCCAGCACGCCGTAGTGCCCGACGCTGGCCAGGGTCACGTCGTCGGCGTTGCCGATCACGTCGTCCCTGCTGAGCACGACGAGGTCGCTCCACTGCGGGCCGCTGGCAATCGATCCCTGGTTGAGCACCGTCCACTCGAGCGTGATCGTCTCGCCGCCGCGGCCGCTGCTCGGTGCGCTCAAGCTGCCGACCGCGAGGTCGGCGTAGGGTCTGGCCGCCGCGGTGAACGCCAGGCGGGCGCTGTTGTTGCTCTCGCCGCCGTCGCCGGCGGCGGTATATTCGACCAGGCTCCCCTGGCCGGCGGCGTTCTGGTCGGCACGCACCTCGACTTCGATCTGGCCACTGCCGCGCAGGCCCTCCGGCAACTGGAAGGTGTACGAACGCGCGACGCTGGCATCGGGCGCCAGCGCGGCGTTGCCGATCAGCGCGATGTTGTAGGGCAGAGCGACGTCGAGCAGCGTTTCGCCGCTGCTCAGGTTGCGCACGATCAGGCGGTCGTGCCAACTCGCCGGGGTGGCGATCAGGCCGTCGTTGCGATCGTCCCAGAAGACGGTGACGCTGTCGCCGGCAGTGGCCGTGAACGCGTCGACGCGCAGCCTCTGGACGAGCAGATCAGGCGCCGAGGCGACGACCACAGTCGCCGCGTTGTTGGTCTCCGCGCTGTCGCTGGCGTTGCTCTCGAAAATCTCGCCATCGTCGTCGGTGCTCACCAGGAATTCGAACTGGCCGCTGCCGACGGCGCCGGCCGGCCAGTTAAAGGTGAAGCGGCGGTCGATCGAGCCGCCGGCGGCGAGCGCGCCACCGACCGCCGGCAGGTAGCGGCTGCTGGCGTTGAGCAGGATCGCGCCGGTGCTCAGATTGCGCACCCTGAGGCGATCGTTCCAGGCGTCGTCGACGCCAACACTGCCGCCGTTATTAACCCGCCAGCTGACGGTCACGCTGCTACCCGCCGCCCAGCCGCTGCTCGGCGTCACGACGACGCTATCGACCTGCAGGTCGGGATACGGGGTCGACGCGGCAAGCGCGTTCACGCTGGCAGCATTGTTCAGCTCGGCGACGCCGGGTTCGGCGACGACGTTGGTGACGTCGGCGGCGACTTCGAAACGCAGGTTGCCGGCACCGCTGTTGCCGGGCGGCAAGCTCACCGTCACCTGCCGGGCGCGACGCGCGCCGACGGCCAGCGGATCGGTCGCTGCGCCACCGAGGTCGCTGTAGTCGACCAGCAGGTTGACGACCAACTCGCCGCCACGGTCCATGTTGCGCACCAGGATGCGATCTTTCCACGGCGCATCGGCTGGTAAATTGCCGGTATTGCTCACTTCCCAGCTGACCAGCACCTGGCCGCCGGCGGTGAGGCCGCCGCCGACCGGCGTCAACACCAGATTCTCGACCTTGAGGTCGGCACCCGGAACGCTGCCGAGCCCGGTGAGGATGATTTTTTGCGCAAGCGGCGACGGCGAGACGTTGAGCGTGTAGTTCGAGATGCCGCTCTCATGGTAGCGCCCCTCGACGAGCAGCGTGTACAGGCCGTCGAATTCCAGTGTCGTTACGTCGACGTCATTGGTGTAGAAATGCGTCGGCCCCCACACCGTCTTGCCCCAGGGATCGAGCAAGCGCCATTCGGTGTAGTAGGCGCCGCTGAAGCTGACCCGGTCGAAGTAGAAACGATCGCCGGCGGCAGCGTTGAAGCGGAAGATATCGGTCGAATTGGCCGGATTGAGCTGGCTGCTGACCGGCGTACCCGGGGTGATCAGCGGCGCAGCGGCGAGGTCGAGGAGGCGCAAGGCGTAAGCGCCGGTTGCCTCGCCGCTACCGTCGATGCTCAGCGTGTAATCGCCCGGCAGCAGTTCGAGCAGCGACAGCCCATGCACGCCGTCGGTGCTGCTGAAGGAGTGGTTCGCCACCTCGCTGCCGCGCGGACCGCTGAGGCTCCACGAGAAATTGCCGTTGTTGGTCAGAACGTCGACGTAGACCTGCCTGGTCTCGCTGAGCGTGAAGGTATGCAGGCCGCGCTGGCCGACGCTGTCGATCGAGCCGGCGACCTCGCTGTCGAGCGTCATCGGCGTGACATGGTCGACCACCGGCTGGACGTTGATGGTGTAAGTCGAAGTGGCCGCGTCTTCGTGGTAGCGACCTTCGACCAGCAAGGTGTAGCGACCGCTGCGCGGCAGCGTCGTGACGTCCACGTCGCTGTAGTACATGTGGGTGGAGCCCCACAGCGTGTTCCCCGCCGGGTCGAGCAACTGCCAGTCGGTGTAATAACCGCCGCTGAAGCTGACGCGATCGAAGTAGAAACGCTCGCCGGCGACGGCGTCAAACCAGTAGACGTCGGTCTCGTTGCCGGGCGTCAGCGTCCGCTCGAGCAGCGGCGTTCCGGGGACGATCTGCGTCCCGGCCGCCAGATCGAGCAGGCGGAAAGCGTAAGCGCCGGTGGCATCGCCACTGCCGTCGACGATCAGCGTGTAACTGCCCGGCGCCAGATCCATGATCGAGCGCCCGTTGGCGGCGTCGGTGGCGCTGAACAAGCGCCCGGAGACAAGGCTGCCGCGCGGCCCGCTCAAGGTCCAGCTGAGTTGGCTGGTGTTGGTAAGAACATCGAAGTAGACGCGTTTCGACTCGCTGCCGGCGATTTCGAAGCTGAAGCTGTCGACCTCGCCCGGCTTGCTCAGTTCGGCATCGACGCGGTCGCCGACGACGATCGGCGTGCTGACGCTGTTGTCGATCTTGCGCACGTTGATCGTGTAGCTCGACGCCGTATCCTCGTGATAGCGGCCCTCGAGCAGCAGGTAGTAGGTCCCCGAGTACGGCAGCGTCGTCAGGTCGACGTCGTTGGTGTACATGTGCGTCGGCCCCCACAGCGGGCGGCCGAAGGGATCGATCAAGCGCCAATCGATGTAGTAGCCGCCGCTGAAGCTGACGCGGTCGAAGTAGAATTGCTCGCCGGCAAGGGCATCAAAACGGTAGATGTCGGTCTCGTTGCCCGGGCTGAGCGTACCGCTGGTAGGGGTATCCGGAGTCAGCACTTCGCCCTGATCCATGTCCATCAGCTTGAAGCTGTAGGCGCCGGTGCTACCGAAAACGGACAACAGGTAGTCACCCGCTGTCAGGTCCAGCAGGGACAGGCCCTGGTAGCCATCCGAAGCGGTGAAGCTGCGGTCGGCAACGACGCTGCCGTGCGGCCCGCTCAGACTCCAGCGCAGGCTGCTGTTGTTGGTCAGTGAGTCGAAATAGGTGCGCGTAGCGTCGGTGACGCTGAAGCGGTAGCGGTCTATCTCGCCGCTGGCGGACAGCGTGCCGCTCACCGCCACGGTACCCAGGGTCAGGACCGGCAGGGTCTCGGCCGTACCGGCGACGACGGCGACGCGGATATTGTCGAGGTCGTTGTCGGCGCGCCAACCGCCGTTGCGCGCACCGAAAGCCATGCGCCCGTCGTAGGCCTGCATACCACTGATGAAATAGTCCTCGACGACCGCCACTTCGCTGCCGGCATTGGGTGTCAGGTAGACGGAAACCTTGCTGCCGCCGGTGACCGCGGCAATGACGACGCGCGCGTGCTGAAAATCACCGCTGTCGAGGCGGAAGCCAGGGAGGTTGAACTCGGCGAGCTTGCTACCGTTGAAATGCAGTGAGACGTGGTTGTCGCTGAGTTCGCCGTTGTTCACCGGGTCGAAGCCGACGCCGAAGCTGCCGGCCAGGTTAACCTCTTCGCCAAACTGTGGTGCCGGGCCACTGATGCCCCAGACGTCCGCGTTCAACCAGGCGAAGCCAATGCCGTCACCCTGATTGCTGACTTTGCCGATGCGGAAGTCGAAATCGACGCTCACCGTCGCCGGAATCACACCAACACCGGCATTGTTGAAGGCAATCGTGTTGTAGCCGGTAACGCTGCCCGGCAGCAGGCGCAGGAAGTTGCCCGACGGCCCACCGGGGATCACCACCGGCGCCGAGTTGCTGAAGCTGGCGGCTACCCACGGCAGGCCGTCGGCGTCGAAATCCTGACTGCTGTGACCGCCGCTATTCGGCAAGGCGGTGTCGGCTATCCGGAAACTGTAGTCGACGGCCTTGCTCTCGCTGACCCGCCCTTCGAGCAGCAGGTAGTAGGTGCCGGTGAAGGGCATGGTTGACACCACGTCATCAGTGGCGCCGGGGCCAAATAGCACCCCGTAATCGGGACTGATGAGCCGCCAGTACGGGCTGTTTGCGCTCTCGCTGAGCAGCTCGAAATTAAAACGGTCGCGGGCGCTGGCAGCGAAGCGGAACAGATGCGTCGCGTTGCCGGGGTTCAGGGTGTCGGTGACCGTATCGCCGACGTCGATGAGCGTGGCCGCAGCCAGATCCACCAGTCGGAAGCCGTAAGCGCCGGTCGTGGCATCCTTGCCGCCTACGATCAGGGTGTAATCGCCGGCCTCCAGGCTGAGCACCGGGTTGCTTTTGTAATCGTTGGAGTCGCTGTCGGCGAACTGCCGGGCCGACACCACCGGGCCGCGCGGACCACTGAGCGTCCAGGTGAAGTCGGTGCTGTTGGTGAGGGAATCGAAATACAGCGCACTACCGGCCTCCAGGCGGAAGTCGTAGTAGTCCTGCTGGGCAGCGTGCTCGATACTGCCGCTGACCGCAGCGCCCAGGGTCAGATTGACCACATCATCAGCCACCGGCTGGACATTGAAGGAGTAGGAGGCATTTCCGGCGACACTGCGCCGGCTATAGTGGTCCCTGGAAATCAGACAGTGGTTTAAGCTGTGCTCGGTCATAGGGAGCAAGAAGCGATGAGTGAAGTAGCGACGCGGAAGGTACATACGCCGGAGTTCAAGGCCAAGGTTGGTCTGGAAGCTGTACGTGGGGTCAAGACGATCAACGAGATTGGGCGGGAGTACGGCGTGCATCCTGTCCAGGTTGGGCAATGGAAGAAGGCCATCCAGGAGAATGCCAAGACGCTGTTTGAAGGTAAGCGCGGCCCCAAGCCAGCGGCGGCGCACCGTGAGCCAGAGCTGTTGTACAGCGAGATCGGCAAGTTGAAGATGGAACTCGACTGGCTCAAAAAAAAGTCTGGGATCAGCCTGCCGTGATACGGCATGGGTGGATCGACCCAGGCGAGCCCGTCGCCGTGGTGCAGCAATGCGCTCTGGCAGGGTTATGCCGAGCCACGGTCTATGCGCAGCGCCGGCCGCCGGTGGTCGATGCCAGCGATCTCGTCCACAGTCGGCTGATCGACGAGGAGTACACGCGGCACCCGTTTTACGGCACCCGCCGGATGGTGATTTTTCTTGCGCAAGCGGGGCACACGGTCAATCGCAAGCGGGTACGACGCCTGATGCGACTGATGGGGCTGTCGGGCATGGCGCCGGGGCCGAACACTAGCCGTCCGCGCCCTGAGCACCCGGTCTATCCGTATCTACTGCGTGGCGTTGCTGTGGTCAGACCCAATCAGGTGTGGAGCACGGACATTACCTACATCCGGCTGGCGCACGGCTTCGCCTACCTGGTCGCAGTGATCGACTGGTACAGCCGCAAGGTGCTCAGCTGGCGGATCAGCAACAGCATGGAAGCGGTGTTCTGTGTCGACTGCCTGGAGGAGGCCCTGCGTAGCCACGGCACGCCAGAAATCTTCAACAGCGATCAGGGCGCGCAGTTCACCAGTGAAGCCTTCACGGGAGTGCTGAAGCGGGAAGGCGTGGTCATCAGCATGGATGGGCGGGGGCGCGTGTTCGACAACATCTTCGTCGAACGGCTCTGGCGCAGCGTCAAGTACGAGGACGTGTACCTGAAGGGATATGCCACCATGGGCGAATTGATGGTCGGCCTCGCCGAGTACTTTGCCTTCTATAACGGCGAGCGTCCGCACCAGTCGCTGGGCAACACGGCACCCGCGGTCGTCTATCGCAATGGCATAGGTGGCGGAGCGTTGATCCTCGACAAGTTTGGCCGCGCGGGTGGGGAATCGCCTGTTCCGCTACGCTCCACAGGCGATTCCCCACCCGCAGAAGCAAAGTCAACGACAGCATCAAAAGCAGAGTCAAAGGCAACACCGGGGCAGCGCCGTCCAGCTGCTAGCGAAGTCAAATGCACAACTTAAAATGAATCGATATTTGTCTTGACTCAGGGGACCACTTTAGGCCTTCCATCAGCAAGGTATAAATGCCGTCGTAGGCCAGCGTAAACAGGCCGGCGTCGGCATTGAAGTTACTGGCGCCCCAAACGGTCCGGCCCCAGGGGTCGAGCAGGCGCCAATAGATATCGCCGGCCACCTCGCTGATGCGCTCGAAGAAATAGCGCTCACCGGCATTGGCGGTGAACTGATAGGCATCGGTCTGGTTGGCCGGGGTCAGGCGGCCGCTGACCGGAGTGCCGGGGGCGAGGATGCTGGCAGCGGCCAGATCGAGCAGGCGAAAACGGAATTCGCCGGTGTAGTCCTGATAGCCGGCGATGCTGAGCTGGTAGTCGCCGGCCGGCAAATCGAACAAGGACAGAGCGTCGACGGAATCGCTCTGCTGAAAGTGACGGCCGCTGACCAGGGTACCGCGGGGACCGGTGAGGCTCCAGCGCACATTGGAGCTATCGGTCATGGCGTCGAAGTAGACGCGCGTGCTGGCTTCGCTGAGGGTGAAGGTGTAGTTGACCAGCTGACCGACATGTTCGATGGCGCCCACGATGACCGGGGCAGTGGCTTCGCTCAGGCGGACGACATGACCGTGGCCAGTAGCATCGGCAGCGCTGTTGCCGACGCCCTCGTCAGCCTTGATGTAAGCCACCAGCCCGGCCGCGTTGCCGACCAGCGGGGCATTCATCGAGGCCAGGATCTCGGCGTCGCTACGCGCCACGTTCCAGACCCGGATGTCGTCCATGCTGCCCACCAGGCTGGCGTAGCTGCTGCCAGGCTCCAGCGCGCTACCCAGGTACAGGGGCTTGCTGTTGCTGCTGGCCGGATTCTTGCGGATATTGGTGCCGCTCTTCTGCAACACGCCATCCACCAGGATGCGTACCGTTCCGGCAGTGCGATCCATGACCGCCGCGATGTGATGCCACTGCCCGGTGGTGATCAGGCCGCTGCCGGTCTGGGTGGACTGGTTGCTGCCGTCACCGGTATCGAAAGCGACGCTACCGTTGGAGTGTAGCCAGAGGCTATAGCTGCGCTCGCCAGGGTTCTCCGGGTTGCCCTTGTAGAAGAGCGTGGTCCAGGTATTGTCGAAACGGTCCACCTTGACCCAGGTCTCCAGGGTCAGGGTGTCGGTCAGGTCGAGAGCCGCAGCATGGTCGATCTGGGCCGACTGCACGCCGTTGAAGTGCAGCGCGCCGCCAAAGTGGCCATTGGCCCAGGGCGCTGGCATGCCGTACACGCCGTCCAGCGTGATGGCCTGGGTCAGGTCCCGGACCCGCTGCACCCGGAAACTGAAGTTGCTGCTACCACTGCCACCATCCCGGCGGCCCTCGACGAGCAGTGTGTAGACGCCGGCAAACGGCAGGGTCTGCAAGCGCACGTCGTCCGAGGGCAGGTAGTTGGGTCCCCACAGGTTGCGACCCCAGGGGTCCAGCAGGCGCCAGTAAGGATAGCCGCCGCTGGCCGAGACCTCGTCGAAGTACAGGCGCTCGCCCGCCTCGGCGGTGAAACGGTAGGCGGTGGTGGCCGTGGCCGGCGTATGCTGACCGTTGACCACGGTATCGAAGTCCAGCTCCAGGGCGCCGGCAAGGTCGAGCAGACGGAAGCCATAGTCGCCGGTAGCGTCGCCGACGCCGTCGATACGCAAGGTGTAGTCGCCGGCCACCAGGTCGAAGACGCTCAGTCCGTTCTGCGAATCGCTGCTCTGGAAGGGACGATCGGAAACCACCGTGCCACGCGGGCCGCTCAGGTACCAGCGCAGATTGTTGTGGTCGGTCAGCGAATCAAAATACAGACGCGTCGTATCGGCAAGCGTGAATCGGTAGTAGTCCTGCTGACCGAAATCGATGCGTCCGGCGACGACGCCGGGCACGCTCGACCAGGGATGAACCATCTGTCCCGCATTGCCCCGGCCGCTGGCGTCGGCCAGCGTCCCGCCGCTGGTCTCGTCGGCCTTCAGGTACATCAGCAGGCCGGCCTCATCGCCGACCAGCGCCTGGTCCTTGTTATCGGCGATCTGCTGCGCGCTGCGCACGCTGTTCCACAAACGGACCTCGTCGACCGCACCCTGGAACATCGGGTAATTTTCCAGGCTGCTGCCGATCAGCAGCGGATTGGTATTGGAACTTGCCGCGTCTTTGGCGAGAGCGCCGCTGGCGGCCTCGACGCCGTCCAGGTAGATTTTCATCACCCCGCTTGCACTGTCGCGATCAAGCACCACGGCGACGTGGTGCCACTGACCGGTGACCACGCTGCCGGCGGCGGTGTTGATGTTGTTGTTGGAATCGTTGCCGGTCGACAGGTGCAGGTAACCCGCGGAATTGAGCCACAGGGTGTAGGTCCGCTGGTTGCTGTTGCCGTTGCCCTTGTAGAAGAGCGGCTGCCAGGTGCTGGCGTAGGCGTCGACCTTGATCCAGGCTTCAAGTGTCAGCGAGCCGGTCAGATCAATGTCGCCATTACTGGCCACCTGTGCGTAGCGCAGGCCGTTGACATTCAGGGCGCCACCGAGCTGACCATCGGTACTGAACTGGTCGAGGCCGTGGCTGACGCCGGGGACGATGTCGACAATGTCGTCGGTGATCTCCAGCAGCTTGAAGCTGTAGTCGATCTTGGCGCTGTATTGCGTCTGCCAGATACGGCCCTCGATGATCAGCGTGTAGGTGCCGCTTTCAGCGAGCGTGAAAATGTCGACGTCGTTCAGGTAGGTGGGGCCGAAGACCTGCCGACCGTAGGGATCGAACAGGCGCCAGGTCAGGCGGTCGGCACTGCTGCTCAGGTTCTGGCGATCGAGGTAGTAGCGCGTACCGGCCGTGGCGTCGAAGCGGTAAACGTCGGTTTCGTTGGCCGGGTCGAGCTGACCACTGACGACGCTGTTGCTGGTAAACGCGGTCGCCGCGGCAAGGTCGAGGAGCCGGAAGCTGAAATCGCCGGTCTGATCACCCTGCGGGTCGAGGGTCAGGGTGTAGTCACCGGCGACGAGATCGAGCAGTGGACTGGTGGCGCCCAACTCGTGCGATTCGGAGCCGTAGAAACGGCGATTGCTGATCTCGGTGCCGCGTGGCCCGGTCAGCGTCCAGTAGATATCAGGATTGGTGCTGTTCGGCGTCAGGCCGTCGAAGAGCAATTGCCGCGCGTCGCTGAGCGTGAAACGATAGCTGGCGCGCTGGCCGGGTGTGCCGAAGCTGCCGCTCACCGCCTGACCCAAGGTAAGGCTGTCGCTGATATCGACGACCTTGTGGATGTTGAAGCCGTAGGCGTTGGCCGCCGCCGTGTTTCCGACCCGGCCTTCAACCAGCAGGTAATAGGTGCCCGACAGGGTGAAGGCGCTCATCTCCTGGTCTTCCGGCCAGACGTAACCGCCCCAGACCTGCCTGCCTTGCGGATCGATCAGGCGGTAGGTGGTGTTGTAGTAGTTGTCATAGCTGATGCGGTCGAAGTAGTAACGCTCGCCGGCAAGGGCGTCGAACTGATAGAAATCGGTGACGCGTGCGCTGCTCAGACTGTCGTTGAGCGCCGTGCCGGGGATCAACGCGGCGGCTTCACTGACCACGTCCACAAGCCGGAAGCTATAATTTCCAGTGGTATCGCCACTGCCGTCGAGAGTCAGCGTGTAAGCGCCGGCCGCCAGCCGCAGCAGCGGGTTGGTCTGGCCCAGTTCGTAGGAATCCGAGTTCTGCAGATGGCGACTCAGGAGGTAGCCGTCCGGGCCCCGCAAGGTCCAGGCGATGTTGCTGTTGCTCAGGCTGTCGAAATAGACCAGGGTTTCGTCGCTTAGCGAGAAGCTGTAGCTGTCCTGCTGTCCGGCGTGGTCGATGTTGCCGTTGACGGCTTCGCCGATGGCCAGCGCACTCACCGGATCATCGGCGACCGGCTGGATGTTGAAGCTGTAGTCGAAGCGGGCAACCGACGATCCCGTGCTCCAGATCCGCCCCTCGATGAGCAGCGTATAAACACCGGTAAATGCCAGCGTGCTGACGTCGACGTCGTCGTAAAAATTCGCCGGTCCCCAGACCTGGCGGCCGTAGGGGTCGAGCAAGCGCCAGCTGACCCAGCCCGAGTTGGCCGGGCTGAACGTCTGGCGGTCGAAGAACAGCCGGTCGCCGGCGTTGACGGTGAAGCGGTAAACGTCGGTTTCGTTGCTTGGGTCGAGGCTCGCGGTGAGCGGCGTGCCGGGTGTCACCGCCACGCCGTCGGCGAGGTTCAGGACGCGGAAGCTGTAGTTGCCGGTGGTGTTGCCATTGCCCCAGACGCGTAGCTGATAGCTTCCGGCCAGCGGCACGTCGATCACCGGGTTGCCGTTGCCGAACTCGTAGGAGTCCGAGTAATAGGTGCTGCGATCGGCGATCTCGGTACCGCGCGGACCGCGCAGCGACCAGTGAAACTCGCCACTGCTGCTGGGCGCCAAGCTGTCGAAGTAGAGTCGCGTCGGACCGGCGACGGCAAAGACGTAGTCGTCCACCTCGCCCGCGGCGCTCAGCGTGCCGCTGACCGCGGCACCCAGCGTGATGGCCGTTCCGGTCAGCGCGGCGACCGGGGTATTGCCCTCGAGGGCAATCTTGAAGCTGTAATCGATAGCGCTGCTTTCCCAGCTGCGGCCTTCGACCAGCAGGGTGTAGGTGCCGCCAAGGCGCAGGCTGGCACTCTCCCGGTCGGCGAAAGGCTCCGGCCCGAAGAGCTGCAAGCCGGTCTCGTCGAGCAGCCGCCAGTACGGGCTGCCGGCGCTGAGCGCGATACGGTCGAACAGCACCTGGTCGCCTGCGCTGGCGGTGAACTGGTAGACCCGAGTCATGCCGCCCGGGCTGAGCGTGCCGCTGACGTCGCTGTCGTAAGCGACGACACTGCTCGCAGTGGCCACGTTCAGCAGACGGAAAGCGTAGGCACCAAGGCTATCGAGATTGCCGTCGACGGTCAGGGTATAGGCCCCGGCGGCCAGGCTCAGCAGCGGATTGCCGCCGAATTCGGCGGCGTCCGAGTACACGAAGCTGCGCCCGGCGACCTCGCTGCCGCGTGGCCCGACCAGGCTCCAGTTGAAATCGTTGTCGTAAGTCAGCGAGTCGAAGAGCAACTGCGCCGGCGCCGCCAGCGTGAAAGTGTAGGCCTGTCGCTGACCGGGATGGTCGAGAGTGCCGTCGACGCGAGAATCCAGCGTCAGCGGCGCGCTGCCATCGACGACCCGCTGCAGTTTGAACTGGTAGTCGCTGGAACGGGTGTTGTAGATGTGACCTTCCAGCGCCAGCACGTAATCGCCATCGTAGAGCGCAGTGAACACCTCGACGTCACCCGTGGAGAACTGCGGCCCGGAGACCAGGCCGCCCTTGGGATCGAAGATGCGCAGCGAGAAGTTGTCGCCGGACAGCCCCTGGCTGTCGAAGAAGAAGCGCTCGCCGGCAAGCGCAGTGAACTTGTACAGCCGCGTCTCCGTGGCCGGTGCATTGCTCGCCGTGCCGCCGCCGGCACCGGCGTCGCTCAAGCTCCCGGTCACCGTCGTGTTCAACGCGATCGCCGAGGCTGCCGCCAGGTCAAGCACGCGAAACGCGTAGTCCCCAACGCGGTCGCGGTCACCATCGACGCTCAGCGTGTAGCTACCGGCGCGCAGCAGGATGCTGGTATTGCCGGCCAGCTCGGAGGAGTCCGAATACTGGAATCGGCGGTCGGCAAGCAGCGTGCCGTTGGGGCCGGTGAGCGACCACAGCAGTTGGTAGTCGGATGTCAGCGAGTCGAAGACGACACGGGTATCCGCAGCCAGCGTGAAGCTGTGGATGTCGCGCTGCCCAGCCTGCGCGATACGACCGGTGACCAGCGAACCCACGGCCATCGCTTGCGGCACGGTTTCGTCGAGCAAGGCGACGTTAAAGCTGTAGCTGGCGGGAGCTGTGCTGGCGGCACGGCCCTCGATCAACAGCGTGTAACTACCGTCCACGGCGAGCGTCAACTCGCCGAGATCATTGCTCATGTGCGTACGATCGACGACCGTGCGACCGTAGGGATCGAGCAGCCGCCAATAGATGTCGCCGGTATTCGCAAAGCGGTCAATGAAGAAGCGCTGACCAGCCGCGACACTGAAGCGGTAGGCGTTGGTCTTGTTGCCTGGATCGAGCTGTGCGTCGACCGTCGTTCCCGGTGTCAACTCCTGCGCCTGCGCGATATCGATCAAGCGGAAACTGTAGGCGCCGATGTTGTCGGCGACACCATCGACGCTCAAGGTGTAGTCGCCCGCCCCCAGATCGAGGGCGACATCGCCGCTCCGCTCGTAGGAATCCGAAGCGTTGAAGCCACGCTCGCTGACCACCGTGCCGCGCGGTCCTTCGAGCGACCAGTGCATGCTGGCATCGTTGGTCAGCGAATCGAACACCACGCGAACCGTTTCGTTCAGCGTGAAACCGTAGCGATCGGTCTCGCCGGCGACGTCGATCGAGCCATCGATCTGGGTGACCGGTATGCTCGGCGCGCCGTCGAGCAGGATGCGCGGTTCGAGCGCCTCGAAGTTCAGGCGCCCGGCGCTTGTCGGCAGCTCGCCGGCCGCTGGCCTGAAGGCCTTGGCCAGAAACCCGCTCAGCCACGCCAAACCACGACCACGATGACTGCGCTGTGCTTTCCTCGCTGCCGACCCGCCGGTCGGCGACGGCAAAATCTCCGGGCGCGCTTTGCTATCCATCAGCAGTACGACCGTAGTGCGATCTCGGTATCCATTGTTCCACTCCTCCAGGCCAGCTGGCACGAACACGGCTGGGGGCATCGCGTCCCTGGCCACGGTTCGGCCTTGGCGCGCGATGCTTGAGCCTACGGTTCCAACACTCAATCTTGACGTCAGCAACACAGCTCTCGCAGCAGGAAGCAAGACTGCTTATCGCGGAAGACGGGTTTTAGAACTATAAGCAATTCCTATTCCTGAGTGTGTACGAAATCGCACACTCTTGTTTAATCGACAGTTAATTGAATCGCGCAGACATCCCCGCGCAGCAGATGTAAGAAACTCCGACAAATCGCGGGCGCTTGGCCAAGCCTCGACGGCAGATGACACAGCGGCCGAAGTGCCTGCAATGACTTGCGCGGTACCTCAACTTGCCGCCTGCCCCCGCTTACTGCGAGCGCTTTCCGGCTCCCTTGAACAGGCAGCCGAGCAGCAATGCAAGCAGTGCCAAGGAAAGAGCGGTGACCAGCAGGAACACCAGCACGGCGAGCGGAGCGGCGAGCAGCCAGGGCAGCGCCGTATCATGGTTGTTGGCACTCGAGAAAACACGCTCAAAAGTGAGCGCTGCCGCCTGGTAGCCGAGTGGCAGCGCGCAGACGGCAGCGACCACCCCTTGCAGCAGCGGGCGAGCAAGTTCAGGCGCCGCTTCACCAGTAGGCCCATGCTTGCGAGCCGCACGCCACGCGCGCACGAGGAGCAGGCACAGAGCGGCAAGCAGAAGGCCGCCTAACGCCAGCAGCAGCGGCAAGAGCCAGCGCTCGGCCCGCCCGACCCACGCCAGATCGCGAACCGGGGCCGGCGACGCGGCGGCGCCAGTTGGTGTTGGCGCTGCTGCCACGACGGTGGGCGCCGCAGCCGCTTGCGCTGCAGGCATGCGCGCCGGGGACGGCTGTCGGCTGCGGGTTTCGGTCCGCCCAGCTTCGTCGCAACGCTCGCTACCCGGCGGCCGGAACGTCCGCGCCGGCGGCGGGCAAGCTCCGTCAACCATGAACTGCACACCGTTCAGCTCGCAGATCGCCGCGTTGCGCAGGCGGCATTCCTGCTCGGGAGTCGGCACGTCGGCACGGCAAACGCCGACAGCCAGCCAGGACAAGACGACCGCCAGCGAGAAGCTGGCAAGCGGCACGGCGGGACAATCGGCATGGACCTTCATCGGCTTCACTTGGCAAGTCTCAGTAGTGTCCACCTTCCGCGCCGAGAAATGACGAAATGGACTGAGCCTACATCACTTCATCATCAAGCGAAACGCAGGCCAGGCCTTTCCCGTGCCTTGGGAAAAAGTCAAAGCCAGCCCCCGTCGGGTGACCCCGTCGTGGAGGTCTTGGCTTAATGTGAAAGTCGCGCAAGCGACTCACGAAACTCCCTTCTCCCCTCGCGGGAGAAGGGGCAGGGGAAGAGGGAAACGGTCATGACTTTCATGATTTGGGGTGTCTCCACGTGTCATGACCGTTAATGTGAAAGTCGCGCAAGCGACTCACGAATCTCCCTTTTCCCCTCGCGGGAGAAGGGTCGGGGAAGAGGGGAAAACGGTCATGACTTTCATGATCTGTGGTGTCTCGATTGTCATGACCGTTAGCTATCCTTCGTCGGAAACTCAACCTTTGGTCGACCTTGCCCACATCACTTCAGGTCTTCTGCAAGATCACTGCACCGTAAGCCGGAATATTCAGGGCGTGTCCACCATGCAGGCGAGCGTCGCGACCGCCGTTGCTGTGCTCGCCCTCGTGTTCTTCATGAATCGCGAATGCTGGCCAAGTCGAATTCCAAAGTTCACGATACTGTCCCCAAGGCAGATTGAGTTCAGCGAGTTTCCTGTGGCCTGACCAAGCGCCGAAGTTAAGCAAGACAAAGTAGTCCCCATTATCTCCGCGCGTAAAGGCCAACAGCTGTTCTTCCGTAAAGCAGACGTCGATGCGGGATGGCCCTTGAATGCACTGATCTTTACGCAGGCAGCCAAGCTCTCGCCACCAAGCGCGGATGCGGCCGCGGTCGGCGTTGGCAAGGTATTCCTCGATATCCAGCTTTTCATCGCTACCGAAGCTGAACTGCTTGTCTTCACCCGATTCCGCTCCCATGAAATACAGCGGTATGCCACGCGAAAGGAGCGTCGCTGCCGCCGCGACTTTCGACATCCGCCAGCCTTGTCCATAACCCGCCACGCGCGCCACTCGATCGGGCACATTGCCAACCTCGTCATGGCTCTCTGGATAATTGACGATCTTATACCAGCGGTCACACTGAGTATGGGTAAGCCTCATTGCGTCTGCTAGACGGGACATGCCGAACTGCCGGCGACAAGCGTCAATCAAGCGATCATGAAAATCATCGCCCCACTGTGAGTCCATCGGCCCGCCGTAGTTCGTCATGCTCCACTCGTTTGGCAAATGCTCGGCCATCAGGATACAGTTGCCGCCGACTTGCGTGCGCACGGCATGCCGGAGTCCGTGCAGAAATTCCCAACCGCCGCCGGAACCCAACTTCCGCACCGACCCGCTCCAGCCATCCCAAGCGGCAGAGTGCACAATCGTCGCGGTATGATCCAGCCGGAAGGCATCGACGCGAAACTCGTTGGCTAGATATACCAGGTTTTGAGCAAAGAAATGAAGACACTGCGGATGGTCGAAGTTGACCAGCGCGCCCCACTGCGTGTCACCGTCAAAGAAGCTGTCTCGCGCCACGGCCCACAAAATGTTGTCGCCGCCGGCATGGTTGAACACGACGTCGAGCACCACCGCCAAGCCATGTTCGTGCGCTGTACGGACTAAGTGTTTAAGATCGTCGGGACCATTGGCTCCGCAATAACCGTTCTCCACGGCATAAAAATAGGCTGGATCGTAACCCCAGGAATTCGAGCTACTCACTTCGTTGACGGGCAGCAGCTGAATCGCCGTCACACCCAGTTCCTTGAAATAGGCGGCGTTGTCTGCGATTTCCTGAGCAACGCGACGCAACGGTGCTTCCTGTTGAAAGCGATTGGTGAAGCGGCTCGGGTGCAGCTGATAAATGACGTAATGATCGAGATTGGGTCGCTCCCAAGACTGGCTTCCCCAATCGAAACGTGCGTGATTCACCAGCCGTGACGCCGCATCGATGCGGGAAGTTTCCACCCAATTCGCCGCCGGGTCTTGCCTGCGATCGCCCTGGTTAAACAGGAACTGGTACTTGACGCCGTGGTAATCGCTTTGTCCGCAGGCCAGGCCGGAAAGCAGATCCGCAATCTTAACGCTGCCCCACCAGTACGTGCCGTCGCGAGTGATCCGCATTTGAACAGGGTTGGTCGTCCAGTCGGTCCACTCGCCAATCAGGCTGACATCGGCTGCGTGAGGCGTGTGCACTACAAAGCGCATTTCGTCCCCTTCGGCGTAGGCGCCGGGACGGCGGATCCGAAATGGCGGATCCCTTACAAGATCGGTCGGCGGCTTGGCGGAAAGCAGCGGTGGACGGTCGAGTACGACATATCGGTGTACCGGTGAACCAACGCCATGTACTTGGATCGCATGCCGAAAACGCTCCCAGTTACCTTGAGTATCATGGAACTTGAACGACGTGGTCACTTCAGGATAGACCTGTAGCGAGACATCGCCGCTGGCAGTGACGGGGACATTGACGGCGAGCGGCCCGCGCGCCCGATTGACCCACACATGAGCCAGCGGCGAACCCTGCAATGTGCTCAAGTCCGAGTTCGCAATCGAAAGGTCGAGTTGCACATTGGCTTTGGGAGCGGACGAAAACAAGGTCTTGTCCCCTTCGAGCGTCCAGTATTCTTTGTCGTCTGTGATGGTGATGTGCTCACGCCTGGCTTCGTCGTGTTCCCACTCGTCAGCGATACCGGGGTTGTGAATCTGGCAGCTGTACGGCAGTTGCGTGAAAATCTGGCTGGTAAACGTGGTCCAGCCATTCGCATCGACGCCATCGACCTCGGTGACGTAATCGCCGTTCTCGGCCCACAGGTGCAGCTTCGCAGGAGCGTTGAACTCCTGACGACAATGCAGTGTCAGCGTGCAGCTCTTTGGCACCAGCTGTGCGATTGCCGGGGTACCGCTATGCGTCCAGATCTCGGTGCCGTCGTCCGCGACCCACCACCGGTTGGCAGCATCCGGCTCGAAGTCAACGAACTGTCCATCATTTGCGCGGATGAACTTGAAGTTGAAAAAGGAGCTTTCGTGAGGCGCCAAGTTCAAATCAAAGTACGGTCCCAAGGAATCGAGTCCCGATTGGGAGATGCGTCGGCTGACACCCTGGACTGAATCCCAAAGGTACATTTCGCCAGGTCGATACCTGGACTGGGATATCAAGTGCACCCGCAGGCTGGACTCAGTCTTACCCCGGGGATCTTTCGTGACCACCCGCGACGCTTCGGACACGAACCAAACGGCGGGGTGAAAGCCTCCCGAGTGCAACTGTGGAAGTACCCGCTGAAACACGTCGCTCTCGAAATCTTCAGGCGAGCCGCGATCGTCGAAGGAGAACAGCATGAATCGAACG
The DNA here is from genome assembly GCF_907163155.1 of Candidatus Accumulibacter sp. ACC012. Classification (NCBI taxonomy): domain Bacteria; kingdom Pseudomonadati; phylum Pseudomonadota; class Betaproteobacteria; genus Candidatus Accumulibacter; species Candidatus Accumulibacter sp. ACC012. Next base: position 446,563 of record NZ_CAJQUC010000003.1, on the reverse strand, counting down.
GGATTGCCGATCGATGTTTCGAGATCGCACTGGAACTCTACCCATCCCGGCCCTGCAGGTGCGACGACCGGATACAAGAAAAACCTGGTGGAGGTCCCGACCCGCCAAACGTGCAACCCAGGCCGCCGGCGCTGCGTATAGACAAAGAAACTCTGCATAATCGCCCCCTTCACGCGTTTGATTGGCGTCGCAACTGCGCTTCTTCGCAGGAGCGGTCAGGCAGATGCCCCCGCTCAGAGCAGAAAGTGCAATTCGACAGGAGAATTCTACCCCCCAAGTGGAGCCATTGGCCCTGCATCACAGCGGGTATTTTCGGCTCACATGGTCGCCAGGCGAACTGGCCCGCGCCCAGCCCGCAAGGAGCCGGACGTGAGAGTTTCCCCTCATCCGACGCGAGCAGTTCAAAGGGCAGCATCAATTGCCGACCCGGACTCGCACTTTCCCGGCTCAGGTCTTTCCCCGTACCTTGGGCAAATGTTAAGACCTGCCCCCGTCGTGCCAAAGGGGTCTCGCGGTGGCGAGTCCATTCGCGTACCATCGCTGCATGAGCATGGAACAAAACCCACCCTTGCACGAGCCGGATCGCGAATCGCCGCCGATGCTGTGGGAGTTTGTCAAGCTCGCCGACTATCGTGTTCCCAGCCCTGCCCGCGCGAGCGCGGCGCTGGAAAAATGGACATCACTGAGACAGCTTTTCCGGCGCGACGAAGTCGACCAACGGGACGAACAGGCGCCGGTCAAGTCCGAGGACGAATTGCGCCTCTTGTCGCAGTCGCGCTTGCACGATCTGGCACGGCCGATCGACTGGCGCGGCGCGGCGGCAGCGCTGGACGCGGCACTGGCCGATTGGCTGCAGGCCAGCAATGCGGACACGGCGGTCAAGTTCGTCATCGGGCAGCCGCATTGCGGCCACCCGGAAATCCTTGCGCATTGGGCCGCCAGCCACGACGCGCTCCGGATCGAGGCGCCCAGCAGCGAGCAGATTCTCGGCGACGACGGTCGCTGGCTGGAAGCCTGGCCAGCGACCGATCGCCTGTGGGTACTGGCGAATCTGGAACATTGCTATCTGCGTCACGCCAACGGCCTGGGACTCGTTCGGCGCCTCCTTGAACGGGCGGCGAGTGGTGCTCTGGGACGCGGCGTGATTGCTTGTGACAGTTGGGCCTGGGCATATTTGCAGGAAGTCTGGCCGCTCCCGCAGCCGGGCGCGCTGACCCTGCAGGCTTTCGATGGGCAGCGCCTGTCGCACTTTCTCGCCGAGTTGATGCCGTGCCCGGTGCGTGATCGCCTGCGCTTCTGTAACGCCAGGACGGGCAACGAAGTACACCTGGAACTCGGCGAAAACAACACTGCGCTCAGCCCGGAAGTCAATCAGCTTGCCGTTTACAGCCGCGGCAATATCGGCTGTGCCTGGAACTCCTGGCGGGCGTCACTAAGGGCAACGCCGGATCAGGGCGAGGACGGCACGGAACAGGCCGGCGAGACCCAAGCTGGCGCGGATCGGGGCGCCGAAATTGTCTGGGTGTCCGCTGTCCGCCAAGAACCCGTCCTGCCGGCCGAAAAAGGCGAAGGCCTGGCTTTCATCCTGCACGCGCTGCTGTTGCACAACGGCTTGCCGGCAACACTACTGCCCGAGTTGCTGCCACAACCCGAGCACCGCATCGCGTCCAGCGTGCTGCAGTTGCAGACCCAGGGCGTCATCGCCCTGGCCGATGGTCGCTGGCAGATCAGCGCATCGGCCTACGCCGTGGTGCGCGAATTCTTGCGGCGGCGCGGTTTTCTGCGGGATAACTTCTGAGGTCTCGAACATGGAAGTGCCACCACTGCAACAACTCTTCAAAGACCTCGGTACCGGTACGCTGCTGGAATTACTGCTGATCGTTGTTCTCACGACGACGCTGATCGTCAGCGTGCAGAGACTGCTGCCATGGCTTGCCGAGCAAATGCATGGAAAGCACCGTCTCTACTTGCTGGCCATCGTGCCGCTGCTACGGCTCGGCATCCTGGTGGTCGCTTTCCTGTGGATCGTGCCGCTGATCGTCAAGCCTTCGCTGCAGAACATGGTGGCCCTGTTCGGCACCATCGGACTGGCGCTCGGTTTCGCGATGAAGGACTACGCCAGCAGCCTGATCGCCGGCATCGTCGCCGTTGGCGAAATGCCCTATCGCAACGGCGACTGGATCGAAGTCAACGGAATCTACGGCGAGGTGACGCATATCGGCATGCGTACGGTGCAGATCGTCACCGCCGACGATACCCTGGTCAGCATCCCCCACCTGCGCCTCTGGAGCGATCCGATTTTCAATGCCAACTGCGGTCGCCCGCAGCTCCAGTGTGCTGCCGATTTCTATCTCCATCCCGCGCACGACGCGGCGGCGGCCAAAGCGGTACTTCAGGACGTCGCGCTGACCAGCCCCTATCCCTATTTCGACGACCCGATCATGGTCGTCGTGCACGAGAAACCCTGGGGCACCCACTACCGCTTGAAGGCTTATCCGATCGATGCGCGCCAGCAGTTTCGCTTCATCAGCGACCTCACCGTTCGCGGCAAAGCGGCCCTGCTGCGACACGGTGTCAGCTTCGCCACAGCCCCGGCGCTTGCCGACAAGCAGGCCTGACTTTCACTCACTGCTTGCCCGGACGGTTGCACGCGTTTGGCAGACACGTTCCGCCGACGCCTACGCAATTCACACCCATCACATCGACCTCGGGTTCGAGCCGAACCGTCTCCAACTCGTCACCCGCCTCAAGCAGGACATCTACGTGCCGGCCATCAAGGCCGAAATCGCTGCCGTCGAAACCACGCCGTCGCTGGCTGAACAACTCGCTGCACGGCCGTTCAGGGGCCTTCCGAAGTACGGATCGTACGTTGCCCGCTGCGCATTCATTCATACCCTGGCGTTCAAAGACATCTTGCGCGGACTCAACGCCGAGGAACTTCGCTACGCCATCCTGAGTCCGGGAACAGATGTCGCATTCATTGACGACGCACGCAAACGCTTCGCAACCGACTCGGCGTATCTCGACGACAAGCCGGGTGCCCCGCTTCGCTTTCTGGCCGAGGCCAATCTCACCCAGATCGTCCGGCGCCAAGAAACCAACACCGACCGCGACGAGGCGCGCACATGACGACGCCGTTAATGCTGCTCTGCTGAAGCAGGCCGAGCAGGCAGCGGCGGCGGGCGTGGAAATCGACGTGCGGCGCTTTGCGGTGGCGGTGCTTGGTTGCCATTACCGAGGCATTGGCGGCCAGCGCCCAGGATTGGGCGAAGGCTCAGCCGGCGACCGGCGGGATTTGCCGATCGGAAGTGCAAGACATGCTGCAAATCCAAGAAAAACCGGCGAGTGCTGGCCCGGTGATAGCCCAACAAAAAGCCCGACCTTGCAAGTCGGGCTAAATGTCTGATTTACTGGTGCCGCTGGGCGGAATCGAACTGCCGACCTTCGCATTACGAATGCGGAAAATACGGGGTTTTGAAGCATAGACAACAAACGCAAAATACGTTTAACTAATTGAACTTACGCAGTTTGTCTTCTATGCACAGGAATTGCACGATAGACATGAAACGACTAGAATCCTTTTTATTCGTTCCCCAGTCGTTCCCCGAGTTTTCCAAGGAGACCTTCGGATATGCCCCGCAAACACTTGTCACCGACCAGCATTGCAGCCTTCAAGCCGGCGACCGAAAGCTTCCTTTGGGACGATGTCGCACCGCGACTGGCAGTTCGTGCCCGGCCCTCTGGTGCGAAGACGTTCATCTTCAAAGGCACCTTGAACTACCGCGACATCCGCGTCACCATTGGCAGCGTCGAATCGTGCCCGATCGCTAAGGCCCGCGAGGAGGCGAACCGATTTCAGCGGATGATTGATGAGGGACTAGATCCGCGCGCAGTGCTGAAACAGGAAGAGGCCGACCGCGCCGCCGAACTCAGCCGGCGAGAGGCCGAAGCCGAAGCAAAGCGGATCGAGTCGGAGCGCTTCGCTGCGCCGGCAACGGAAGCGTGGCAAGCGTATCTGGTCGCGCGCGCCGCCCGCTGGAGTCCGCGCAGTCTGCTGGACCATCAAAGACTGTCTGACGCTGGCGGGATACCCAAGACGCGAGGCGGAAAACCTGGTGAAGGCGACACGACGCAAGCCGGCATCCTCCTGCCGCTGCTGGCGCTTCCTCTGGAACAGATCGACGCCGACCGGGTTCGTGTCTGGCTGCAGGGTGAAGCCACGCGCCGCCCGACCCAGGCCAATAACGCCTTCGTTCGCCTGCGCGCCTTCCTGAACTGGTGCTCAGATCGCCCCGAGTACCGCGGCCAAGCACACGCCGACGCCTGCATTACCCGCACGGCCCGCGACGAACTACCGAAGAAGATCGCCAAGGACGATTGCTTGCAACGCGAGCAGTTGCTGGCGTGGTTCGCAGCCGTTCACCAGATTCAGAATCCCGTCATCGCTGCCTATCTGCAAACTGCGCTGCTGACTGGCGCCCGCCGGGAAGAGGTCGCTGGCATCCGCTGGGAAGACCTCGACTTTCGGTGGAAGGCCATCACCATCAAGGACAAGGTCGACGGCGAGCGCACTATTCCGCTGACGCCCTACGTTGCTTCCTTGCTGTCCGCCCTGCCGCGTCGTAACGAGTGGGTATTCAGCAGCCCGACCGCGGCATCTGGCAGGCTTCAGGAGCCGCGCATCATGCACAACAAGGCCCTGATCGCTGCCGGCCTGCCTGCGCTGTCTATCCACGGCCTGCGTCGTTCCTTTGGCACTCTGGCGGAATGGGTGGAGTGCCCTGCCGGAGTTTCGGCGCAGATCATGGGCCACAAGCCGAGCGCGACCGCCGAGAAGCATTATCGAGTTCGTCCTCTCGATCTGCTGCGCATGTGGCACACCAAGATTGAAGGCTGGATTCTCAACGAGGCAAGTATCGAGCAGCCTGCCGAGTCCGACGCGCGCCTGAGAGTCGTGAGCAGTGGATTGTAAATCGCAGATATACAGCCTACGATTGTCTCGTTCCGACACAAGGGGCTTGAAGCCTTCTTTTGCTCTGGCACGCAAGCCGGAATCCAGCCGATTCACGCCAAGCGCCTGCGGGAAATGCTGACTGCCCTGCATGCCGCCGCCAGCCGCGACGACTTGGCCCGTCCATCCTGGCGGCTGCATGGATTGTTCGGCGATCGCGTGGGCTTTCTTGCCATGACGGTATAGGCGAACTGGCGGCTGGTCTTCCGGTTTGACGAAACGAGCGTGGAACTACTTGGCCACATCGACTATCACTGAGGCCCGATTCATGGACATGCACGACCCTGCGCCACCCGACGAGTTGCTTGCCGGCTGGCTGGAAGACCTCAACATAAGCGTGACCGCGTTTGCTGCCCACGTGGGCATCAGCCGCGTCATGCTGTCGCGCATCCTGCACGGACACGCCGCCGTCACCGCCGACATGGACCTGCGCTTGCATGAAGCCCTGGGCACCTCACCTGGGTACTGGCTGCGCCTGCAAGCTCAGCGCGACTTGTGGACCGCTGGCGAGCGCGCCAAGGGACGGGCGCCGGTGGCACGAATCGCCGCCTGACCGAGTGTAACCGCCGCTGGCCTGCGCCTAGCAGTGGCCCGAAGGAATGAACATCCGGCGGCCTGACCGACTTTTGCCACGCCTATCCACACGGAGAGAAAACCGGGACACCTTCCCATGACTGGCGCGGCACACCCCTTGAAGGAGCGCCAGCATGAATGTCGTAGTTCTCATCAATGGTCGCGAGGCTATTCCAGTGCGCGCCATTCCTTACGTGACCGGTAGGTGGATGTCGCCCGATGTTGTTGCGAAATCACTCGCCTACACTGATTCAATGAACAGATTTGAGGGAATATATGCCTACCAACTGCTGGCGGATGGGGGATATTCTCAAGTTTTGCCTGGAGACTGGGATGTTGTTGACGATCTTTTGCAGGGGCTCGACAGCAGCCTCAATGCTATAAGCGATGACCGCAAGCTGACTCGCCCGGTCTGGCTGACCGAGTCGACAAAGCAACTGCCCGCGGGAGTTTTTCTCTGGCGCGACGAATTCGAGCAGGCATTCCACCGAAGCTACTCTCCGCCGCGCTTTAGCTTGCTTGATGAGCGCCCCGGCGACCTAACGTTGCGATTTTCGCCGCTAATTTCCCCGCCAGAAATGCGAGGCGTGGTCATGGAGGGGTTTGAGGATTCGGCGGACGATCTGCTGGTGGACAAGATACGAAATGACCAACCGAGGCTGCTATTGAGTGCCGGGGAAGATGCAGCGACAGATCGATTTGCGCAACGCCATATTGAAGGCGGCTTCAACAAGGTTACGAGAGAGAAGGCCGGCGAACGGAACTTTGAGGCGAGAGTTGCCGCCGTCAAGCTGACCGACGCGAGGTGCATTGAGCTTGCACATTCGCATGAACTGCGCATTGCGGACTGGACCTCGCTGACCGGAATAGGTATCGGCGTGCATTGGTCGCATCTCGTCACCACCGAGGGAGTCGCCTTTAGAAATTGGACTGAGCCCGAAATCACGGAAGCGTCTGTCGACCAACAAGTCGATATGCACCGCGATAACGAGGCAATACCCCTGAAATTCCCCTGCACGCCAGTGGATCTCATACAGTTCATCGACGCAGCACCGCCCGGAAGTCATAGCTTCAGCCTACCGGATGTCTTTCGACAGGCGATGACCGAGAGCGAGCAGACGACCGATACCCTCCCGCTGGTATCGGCCGAATCGCAGGGGAAGATCGCGACAGAGGTAACACCTACCGGCATATCCAAAAGGGAGGTTCTCGCTGTCGATTGGCCGCTACATGGACAGTTCAACCAAGAGAGTCTTTCCGCTGCCCTGTCTGACGTGCGCGAATGGCTGAAGCCTGCCCGCACCGCACTAGGCTCGCCTGGCAAGGCGTCTGCACTCTGGAACCCCGCCAAACTTGCGGATTGCCTTGTCAGTAAACGATATGCCAATCAGAAAGCGATAGGCCTATTCCTTGGCCGGCACTTTGCCGAGTGGCTGCCCGAGTGGGAGAGGCTCCAAGAGTATCGGTAAGCCTCCTTCCGGCCTCAATACCGGCACAACGTACCGGCACCAGTACCGGCAAGCACGCCGGAAACCCTTGTCATTGCTGGGATTGAATACCGGCGGTAATGCCTAGAGCAAGTGCCGTAATTTGAACTGGCGACTTCCATAGACGGAGGTTGCCATGAAACAACAAGCACTAATCCCAAACGCAGATTTTGCCCGCTTGCTTGGCGGGAAGCGAGCGAGCCTAAACACGAGCGTTTATCGCCGTGGCGAGTTCTGCGGAATCAAGCCCGTCAAGCTTCCGAATGGCCGCCTGATGTGGCCCGCGGATGAAGTCAATCGCCTACTGGCCGGCGAGATGCCGCCGCCCGCCGAAGTCGGCGATTCTGCCGCACGACTGGCTGCCGGCAAGGCTGCTGCCAAGGCCAGGCGCCTGACCGTCAAATCCGTCGAAGTTCAGACAGTGACCGCTGGCGAGGTGGCTAAATGAAAAGCGCCCCCGACCAAACCACAATCGAGAGCGCCCGCGACAAGGCACATATTATCACGCACTCGGCAGTTGACGTCCTTCTCTCCCGCCTCGACAAAGTGAAGCGTACCGGGCCTGGCACGTGGTCAGCACGCTGTTCTGCTCACGACGACCGGGGACCAAGTCTCGCCGTCCGGGAACTTGATGATGGACGCATTCTGCTTCATTGCTTTGCCGGATGCGATGTGCACGACGTTCTGGCCGCCGTGGATCTGAATGTTTCCGACCTCTTCCCTCCTCGTGCCGTCGATCTCAGGCACAAGCCGGAGCGGCGACCGTTTCCCGCGGCTGACGTGCTGCGTGCCATTGGCTTTGAGGCGCTTGTCGTCGCGGCGGCTGCGGTGGCGATGCTGGCCGGTGAGCCGTTCAACGATATTGACCGTGATCGCCTGATACTGGCCGTATCGAGAATCCAGGCCGCAATGACGGCAGCGGGGGTGAGTCATGGATAGGAGAGAGGCACGCGGAACATCGTTTCTCGACGGCGCGGCAGAATCCATGCGAGGCTCTACAGCGAGAGCAAGAGCACCGGCGGAGGGAACGCATCAGCCAGTCGATCAAGCTGCATTGAGCGACGACGGGCGCAAGCTGGCCCACGCACTGGCGGCCATTCCCCGCAACGTGACGCACGACAAGCACCCGGCAGAGCGTGTTATTGGTTGGGCGCTGCGGCATTCGACTTCCGGGCTTGAAGAGGCCGAAGGCGCGACGCTGTGTGCTGGATGGGACAAGCGGACCGGCGGCGCGTCGCTGACGGTATTCAAGACTTCCGACCCTGAATACTGCGCCACAAAACCAGTGACGATAGCGAGCGTCTTTGATCTGGCCAAGACGCACGGATGGAAGGGAGAGCAAGAATCGACGGATGATTCTGTCGACCCTCATCGCAATGCACCAAAGCCCGACACGACCATGCTGTACGGGTTGATCGGTGACGTTGCACGGGCGGCGGCCCAAACTACCGAGGCAAACCGCTACGCGGTCGCAGCGGCACATATTGCGTTGCTGTCTGCGGGGGTAGGTCGAAACGTCTACCTGCCTGTCGGCAACGTCAAACACCATGCGCGGATCTTCATGCTGCACGTTGGGCGCAGTGGGCGAGGCCGCAAAGGTGAGGCAGTTTCGCTGACGAAGCGTATCAGGTGGGAAATCGAAGAGCATCACAGCGAAGACACCGGAAATCTTGCTGACCCCCTCTGCGGACAGATGCACGACGGTGGTTTGAGTACGCGGGAAGGGCTGGCGCTGCTGATCCACGACGGCTACAGAGTGGGCAAGGAAGACGTTCTACCGATTGAGGATAAACGGTTGTGGGTCATCGAATCTGAGTTTGCCAACGTGCTGCACCAGGCCAAGCGGGACGGGAACACGCTGAGTTCTGCTCTGCGTGATTCGTGGGATGGCGTTAGCATCAGGCCGGCAACAAAGACTTCTCGGCTATGGGCGAGCAATCCGCACATTTCGCTGACGGGCAATATCACGCCATCCGAGTTGCTTGGGCTGATGGAGTCGCGTGAGATGTCCAATGGTTTCGCGAATCGCTTCCTGATCTTCTGGGCAGAGCGCGAGCGCATCGAGCCATTCCCCAAGCCGACACCGAGACCGGTAGTCACTGACCTGGCGGAGCGTACAAAGGCAGTGATTCGCTTCGCGACGGAAGGCTACCCGGAAAACAAGGACAGCAGGCCGATGGAATTATCGGCTGACGCCAGAACGGAATATGCGCGGCTGTATCGCGGCGAGTTGTCGCGACTGGCGGACGGCGAAAAAGTTGCCGCGCTGATCGAGCGCCGCGCGCCGATGCTGCTCCGGCTGGCGATGATTTTCGCGCTGACCGACAAAACGCTGACGATCGATCTGCCCCACATCCACGCGGCGCTGGCCTGGGTGCGCTTTCACCGAGATTCGGTGAGGTTCATTTTCAACGACGCTGCCGGCGAATTGGCCGCGCGAGAATCTTCGGACGGCGCTGCAAAGATTCTCGACTACCTGAAGCAGAACGGCCAGACCACGCGCTCCGATCTGTCGAAAAAATGCTTCTCAGGGCACTTGTCGGCCAGTCGGATAGATGAGGCGCTAGACAGCCTTCTGATGAACACCCCGCCAACCATTGAGGTGCTGGAGGGCGAAAAGGACGAGAAAAACGGCAAGCGGCCGAAATTCTATCGCTGCTGCGAAACTGGCGAATCTGGCGAAGTTGCCCATTCGGCAAGGAATCGGCCAAGTCCGCGAAGTTGCGAAACTGGCGAAGTTGGAATTGCTGCGAAGAATCCAACTTCGCCAACTTCGCAAGCGTGCGAATCTGCCGGAAAGCCCGCAGATAGGCCAAGTTCGCCACTTTCGCCAAGTTCGCGTCCTGCGATGGAAACGCCGGTTGATCAGGTGGAAGTAGAGATATGACCGCGGCGGCAATCCTCAGAGAGTTGGCGGCCGCGGGAGTAACTCTCTCTCTGTCGGCCGCCGGAATGATCAAGGCGACGGGCGAAAAGGCCGCGGTGGGTCTTTGGCTGGCGACGATCAAAGAGAACAAGGTCGACATCATTACGCTACTGTCGGAAGCAGCCAGCAGGAAGCCCTGCCAGGCGGCGTCACGCTGGCTGCTATTTTTCTCCGACCGCAAGCCACTGACGGTGGTTTTCTCGCCCCCTGTGACTCATGGCAAGGTGCTCGCCAGCTACCCCAGTGCGCTAGCGCCTGAACCGATCGAAGCTGGCCGACGACATCCCGCAACGATGCTGACTGGCAAGCAGGAAGCTATGGTCGTCGGCTGGCTGACACAGGTCGGCGAATTCGACGAAGGCATTGTCGGCGAGGTACTCGCGCAGTGTCGGCACGATGAGGATGCGCGGCAATACTTTCTTGGCCGGGCCCGCGAGTGCACCACCCGCGATGATCTTGATGACCGGAGGCGCTGTACCGAGTGTGGCAATCTGCGGTCTGGCACCTGCGTCGTCGCCAAGCCGGGCGGTATCGTCTTGGCGAACAGCGGGTACAGGCCGTCGCTGGTGGAAATCCCGCAACGATGCGCGGGCTTTTCACCGAATGCCAGTGACACCGATCAACGGCAGGGCCGGGACTGACCAATCACACGAGAGGGAGAAATAACGACGAAGCGCAAGCAAGAAACGTTCATTCACGGTCCAGCCGCGCGTCGGCGCACCGACAGCGATTACATGAGCGTGCTGCTTCATACCGTGAGTCTGGACGATTGGCGGGACGTGGTAACGGCGGACTGCAAGCGGCGAAGGGCGGCGACCCGGCGACGCTGGCATCTTCGCCTGTCGTCACTGGAGAACTGACGCCGACGCGCCGTGGCTGCCACCTCCAGGTCGAGCGGCGCGCTGCAGGAAACGCTCTACTTCGGCCGTGATCAGTCTTTGTTGCTGAAGAGTAGAAGGCTCAGAGCGCAAATCGGGATCGGTGGTACGGAGCAATCCTGCGGTGCTGTATCCCGGGGCGTTAGTCCTCGCTAGAATGCTGAGATGTCGAAGCAGATTCCTCCTCCAACCGCTGATCGAGTCTTGCTTGGCCGACTCAAAACTCACGGTAGAACGCGCTGCCATCATTGCTGCGTTCTGCGCATGGACGATGGAGAACGTGTTTGACAACCCCGATGTGGTCAAATTGGCGGAGGTAGTTGCCAGCGGGTTGAAGCGCGTCAAGATGGCTTTGTCTTCTGTCCCATGAAAGCTTTGAGCAATCGCCAGCGACCTTCGCCCGCAATTCACACGACTGCGCTGATATACAACAACGAAGGCGAGCACGCAGATGCCCTCAGCCTCAACGAACAAAGACTGAACGATGAGCGACCATCTGAAAGAATCCTACTTACCTACCCTGCTACGGTTAAGACTGCTCGTCGGCTTTCTCGGTGAACGCGCCCAGTTTGCTTGGTGGCCAACAGCGTTCTACGAGCCGTCAAGCCGCCTCTTCCTGGAACCCGTTTTCTCGAAGACCTCTCGGCTGGCTCAGTATCATGGCGTCCTTGAAGCCGCCCGACGGCTTCACGACGAACACTTGAGCGTCGGGACCTACCACCTGTTCCGTCTGCCCGAAGAGACCGAGCAAGATCTGCACACGATGTTGCAGAGCAGCGCTGCCGACGGACTTGTTAGCCAGGTTCCCACGAGCAAAGAGCCCGCGCTGGATTCGTTGAGGCGCTTGGCCGGCACATGTTCGCCTAACAGCGTGGGCCCGACAGCTGTCGGAAACATCAAGGAACTCGATTCCGACGATGTATTGACGGCGATCGCATCCGCCTACTGGTCAGCTTTCTCCCAGAGCACAAGAACATACCCGTATCTGGTGAGTTAACTGTGGCGGAAAACAAGCCTTACACGACACAGTTGCAGGCCGGCCTTGGGCTCGTGAATGAGACCAAGGCCCTGCTCGACTTGTGGTCGCCTGGCATGTCAGCGGTTCAGTTGCACCAGGTCGCTCTCGAATCGGGCCGATTCCCTACCGTTACGGCGCGTCGCCTGCGCAACATCGTCGTCGAATGTTTTGCTCCACGGTATCTCGTTTCAGGAGGAGCGCCTGTTGCGCACCTCAAGCGACTATCGGTGCAGATGTCCACGGCTGACCTGACTCAGATCATGCTGTTATTTACGAGTCGGGCCAATCCGATTCTCGGCGATTTCGTCCGACACGTTTATTGGGCACGTTACGCAGGCGGATATTCGCAAATCAGCAATGACGATGCCCGAGCCTTTGTTGAGCGAGGGATTGACGACGGCAAAACGGTCAAGCGCTGGTCGGAAACTACGGTGCGGCGCGTCTCTGCGTATCTGACCGGCTGCTGCGCTGACTACGGCATGCTCGAACGAGGGCAGAAAACCAGCCGCAAAATCATCCCCTTCCGGGTTTCTCCGTCCGTGGCGGCATACCTTGCCTACGAACTTCACTTTGCCGGTGCTGGCGATAACGCCCTGCTGACACACGGAGACTGGCAGCTATTCGGGCTGGCGCGTGAAGATGTACTGGAAGAGATCAAGCGGCTTTCGTTGAAGGGGCTGCTCATCGTACAGGCGGCCGGGGACGTCATCCGGATTAGCTGGAAACTACAAGACATGGAGGCGCTCTGCGATGTCCTCACTCAAAGCTGACTTTGACGAATTGCGCGAGCGTATTCGCCATGGGCGAGAGCTCGGTCATGCGAGCTTCGAGCCAATTTACTACCTCGTCTTTTCGCCCGATCAAATCCTTGCGGTGAAGCGGCAGACGCCCGCATGGGCATCCAAACTTCATCAAGAGGGATGGGATGTGCACACCTTCTCCATCGCCGAGCACATCTGGTCGCTGCTCAAGGAAGACCCGCTTTGGACCCTTTGCGTGCTGGAGGACAAATCCGCACCGATGGACTGGGCGAGAACGAACAAAGCATTGGCCGACATTTTGCTAGCCGACAACGCCCTGTTGAAGCGGCTCGAAGATGAACTTGCGCCGCTGGAAGGAAGGCAAAACGCATTGCTTTTGGTCACCGATCTTGAAGCATTGCATCCGTTCTTGCGCATCGGTGCCATCGAGAGCCAGCTTCAAGGCAAATTTCATGTGCCGACCGTTTTCCTATACCCGGGCGTGCGTACCGGGAAGACACGTTTGAAGTTTCTCGGCTTCTACCCCGAGGACGGCAACTATCGCTCCGTCCACGTCGGCGGCTAATTAGCCAATAAGCAAAATCAAGGAACCCGGGGATAACACGATGACCATCCGATCTCTCTTCGACCCAAACAAAGACATCTACCGGACCATTGAGAAGGTCATCAGCTATGGTGCGTCTCAGGAAGGCCGCCTGAAGGCTGAGATCTCGGAGTACGTGGTTACCGAGAGCATCGAGGAGCAATTCCGCAAGCTCCTCGACCGGATGCAGCTTGCGATGGAGACCGGTGGTCCCGGTGGCAACCCCAGCGAAGTCGGTGTCTGGGTATCGGGCTTCTACGGTTCCGGCAAGAGCTCGTTTACCAAGTATCTCGGCCTGGCCTTTGACGACCAGCGCACGATCGATGGCACGCCTTTCATCAAGCATCTGCAGGATCGTCTGCACAAGCCGCAGACCAAAGCGCTCCTGGGTGCCGTGGCGCAACGCTTCCCGGCGGCCGTGGTCATGCTCGACCTGGCCAGCGAAATGCTTGCCGGGGCCACGATGGAAGACGTTTCCACCGTCCTGTATTTCAAGGTGCTCCAATGGGCTGGGTACTCCAGAAACCTGAAGGTCGCCGCCTTCGAGCGGATGATCGAAGAAGATGGGCGCACGCCCGAGCTGCATGAGCGGGTGGCTTCGGCACTACCTGGTGCGACCTGGGTTCGCATACAGAACAATCCATTGGCCATTGACGGGCTGATTCCAAAAATCGCCCACGAGATGTATCCGGCGCTGTTCCCGGAAGCCAAGTCCTTCTCCTCCAGCACGGATGGCTTCTTCCAGTTCGAAGACCAGCGCGTCCAGGAGATGATCGATATCGTCCGCGAAAAGAGCGGCAAGCAGAACATCATCTTTATCATTGACGAAGTCGGCCAGTATGTCGCCTCGCGTGACAACTTGATTCTCAACCTCGATGGGCTCGCCAAGAACCTTAAGCGCCTGGGTGACGGCAAGGCCTGGATCATTTCCACGGCCCAGCAGACCCTCACCGAAGACGACCCACGCGCGGCACTCAATTCCGACAAGCTGTACAAGCTGAAAGACCGCTTCCCGATCCAGATCGACCTGGAATCGAGCGACATCAAAGAAATCTGCTATCGGCGTCTGCTCGGAAAATCGCCGGCGGGTGAAACGGAACTCGGCAAACTCTTCGATGCCCAGGGCCAGGCGCTACGCCACAACACCAAGCTGCAAGACGCCAGGTACTACGACGCTGATTTCAGCCGTCAGAGCTTCACCAATCTGTATCCATTCCTGCCGGCGCACTTCGACATCCTGCTGCATTTACTTGGTGCGCTGGCCAAGTCGACCGGCGGCATTGGCCTGCGCTCTGCAATCAAGGTGATCCAGGACGTACTCAAGGGCGAAGGCGGCTCCAAGGCGATGGCCGACCAGCCCGTGGGTTGGCTTGCCACCACCGTAACGCTTTACGACGAGTTGGAAAAGGACATTAGCCGCGCCTTCACCTCGATTCACCAAGCCGTCGGCAAGGTTCAAATTCGCTTCCCTGACTCACAACTCCATCAAAACATCGCCAAGTCGGTCGCGGTGCTGCAGATCCTCGGCAACCTCCCGGTGACGCTGCAAAATGTCACCAGCTTGATGCACCCGTCCGTCACCGCGTCCTCGCAGCTCGAGACGATCCGCAAAGCCGTCGACGAAATGCTGAACGATGTGCATGTTCCGCTCGGCGAGAAGGACGGCAACCTGGTCTTCTTGAGTGAAAAGCTGCGGGATATCGAGCAAGAGCGCGGTTCCATTGCTCTGCGTACTGTGGATGTGAAACGCATTTTCAACGATGCCCTGCGCGAATCGTTCGATCCACTGCCACGCGTCAGTCTCCACGGTACGATGGCGGTTGCCGCTGGCCTAAAGGTTCAAGCGGGCAGCACCATCACCAGCCTTGCTGGCGATCAGAGCACCATCCAGACCATCGTCGAACTGGTGGCCGCCAGCGACTACGACACCGCTCGTAACCGCATGCTGGACGACTCCCGCAGCCGCGCCGGGCGCAATGTGATTGGCTTGCTCGCCAGGACAAACCCCGAACTCGACGACATTGCGAACGAAATCTACCGCTGCCAGCGCATTGCCGAGCTTCACCGCAACGAGCCGGATCAGGAGGTGAAGGATTACTGCACCGGACAAATTGACCGTGCGGCCAAGCTCGCCACCCAACTCCAAAGCAAGATCAAGCAGACCCTGCAGTCGGGATCGTTTGTTTTCCGGGGTCAAGCCACCGCGGTATCCGCGCTTGATGCCGAATTGCTGCAAGCTGCAAAAAAGCTGCTCGCCGATGTTGCCGATCAGGTGTTCGATCGCTATGTCGAAGCGCCTGTTCGCGCAGCGACGGATACCGCCGAGAAATTCTTGAAGGTTGCCAACCCAGCGGCCATTGGCAGCGCCCTCGATCCCCTCGGCTTGGTGCAGACGGTCGCTGGTCGCGCATCGTTCAAAACCGACCACAAAGCGATGATCAGCATTCGCGACTACATCGACAAGCGCGGTACCGTTGATGGCAAACGCCTGCTCGATGACTTCAGCGGCGACCCGTTCGGTTGGTCGCCGGATACCACGCGCTACATCATCGCTGCCATGCTGATGGCGGGCGAAATCAAACTGAAGGTTTCAGGCCGCGCAGTCACCGCCGCTGGCCAACAGGCCATTGATGCGCTGAAGACCAACAACTCCTTCAAGCAGATCGGTGTTGCCCTGCGCGACGAGCGCCCGTCCATCGAGACTCTGGGACGCGCCGCCGAACGGCTGACCGAGTTGGTGGGCGACATGGTCATCCCGCTGGAGCAAGAGATCAGCAAGGCCGCTGCGAAAAATTTCCCGCGCTTCCAGCATGACTATGGCTCGTTGGCGGAAAAGCTCAGTGGCCTCGGGTTGGCAGGCAGTGATCGCGTCCGCACCTTGAACCAGGATATTGCCGACGTGCTGTTCATCGATGCGTCGGACGCGCCGCAACGCTTGGGTGCGGAGACATCGTCCATCTACGACAACCTCAAATGGGCGCTCGAAGTAAAGCGGGTGCTCGACAACGGCCTCGACGCCACGCTGCGCGAGCTACAAGCACACCGTCGCGACATCCGGGCCCTGCCGGACACTGGCATACCGGGCAATCTTCGCCACGAAGTCGCGGAAAACCTGACTCAGCTCTCGGAGCGCCTGGGCAAGGAAGACTTCTACAAGCACACCGCTGACTTCAACTCGCAGCTCACGCACCTCAAAGGTCGCGTCCGCGATGCGGTCATCACGCTGTCAGAACAGCAAAAGCTGCGGTTGAGAGAAGGCGTTGAAGACATGCAGCGCATTCCCGAGTGGGAAGAACTCACCCAAGAAGAACGCGGCAACGCAGTGAGCCAGTTGGATGGTTTGGCACTGACCACAACGCAAGATTTGGCTGGGCTGAAAAGGCTCCTGGCACGCGACTACGACATCAACGGCACGATCGATGATCTTAAGCGATCCATCCAGCGCCAGGGGCAAGAACGGCTGCGTCAGCGCATCGAAGAAGAACGCGCCAAGAAGGGGGAAAAGGGTTCCGCCAAGCTCTCCAAGTCGGTCGCCGTGCCTGCCAAACTCACCACCGCAGCAGACCTTGATGCACTGATCCAGCAGCTTCACGAGATCAGGGCCCAGATCGGCCACTATGCAGAAATTGAAGTGTCGTTTGTCGTCGGCGAAGAACAGACATCGGATGGGAGGTGACTATGGATCTAGCACAAGACACCAAGCGACATATCGATCTGATTGCCGACGATACGCTCAGTCAATTTGAGAAGGTGGCTGCCGTGGCACAGAGCGCGCTTCGTGCGGGATCTGTTTTGGGCACTGCCTCGCTCGCAAGCGTCAACACCATGACGTCTAATTCGGCGATTCAGAAACTCGACCAAATCAGCCAGGCGAATAGAGAAAGCTACCAAATACTCGCGCATGAGCCCGCAATTGCGCGCGTTGTAGTTGCCGATGAGGATGGCGAACAACGCACCTACTATATTTGCCGCACGATGCCTATTTCGGGCGTTTCCAATCTCGCCAGTTATCGTGCGCCAGTTGGTCGTTTGGCGTCCCTACCGATCGGATCCGAATTTTCGCTACCCAACGGCAGGATAGTTGAGGTTCTTGAACGAGCCCAACTCCATCCAAGCCAGGCAGATCGGGGCTGGGACTCGCGCAACACCGTCGTCGAAGGCGATCACTTTGGGCCGATCACCGTCGAGTCCTTGCGCGCGTTTCTCAGCAAGGTCGCGGGCGCGGAAATCACCGAGGACTTGCTTGAGCAACTGCTCGCCGAAGAAAGCGAAACAGCCAACGTCATCGAAGGCGTGCGTCGCAGCGTCATCACCAAGATGGGGCTCAGGGATCAGCCGGTTCTTGACCAATACCAAGACGAAATCTTTCGCCTACCGCTCGACAAGCGCTTGTTGATACTCGGCCCACCCGGTACGGGCAAGACCACCACCTTGATTCGTCGCCTTGGCCAGAAGCTGGATACCGCATTTCTGGACGAGGATGAACAGCGCACTGTCGAGAGCGTTGGCACCACCAACGGCTCGGCACACACCAATAGCTGGTTGATGTTCACGCCCACTGAGCTACTGAAACAGTATCTCAAGGAAGCATTCGCCCGTGAGGGCGTGCCAGCATCCGATCTGCGCATCCGCACTTGGTTCGACTATCGTCGAGAACTGGCGAGAAATACTTTCGGCGTACTCAGGACCGCGACCGGTGGTGGCTCCTATGTACTGAAGGACGCAGTCGAAATTTTGATCGCCGCCGCAATCGACAACCCGATTCCCTGGTTTACTGACTTCAATGAATGGCAGCGGTCAACGTTTATCAATGAGATTCGTCAGGCTGCCCAAGGTTTGAGTGAAAACTCAGCATCCAATATCAGCACGCTTGGTCAGCGCCTCCTGGCGATTATCCAACGCGCTGGCAGCGGCTCGCTTTCTGCCACGTTCTCATCACTCGCTGCTGAAGTCGCAGGTATTCAGACCCTCGTCGCTGGCATGAAGGAGATCACTGACAAGAAAATTCACGGCGCACTCAACCTCCAGCTCAACCGCAACAAGACGTTCATTGACGAGCTGGCGAAGTTCATCGATGGCTTGCAGCAAGCACCCGACGCGGAAGCGGATGAGCTGGACGATCAAGACGGCGACGAAGAGGAAGCCAATATTCCCCGTACCGGCCGGGCTGCCGCCGCCTCCGCCTATATGCAGGCCGCGCGTGCTCAGGCCAGGTCACAAGCCAGTAAGCGAAGCATCGGCAAAAACACTCGCAACGGTAAAGTGATCGAGTGGTTGGGTGATCGCGGCCTCGGCGAGGCGGATCGCGCCGAAGTCGGTGCCAGCCTTCTGGTTCAGGCCAGCGCTCGGCGCTTCGTGAATCCCGTCAAGCGCTTCGTCGATGGCATTCCCCGCCGCTACCGGGCCTTCCGTCGCCTGCGCCAGGAAGAAGGTCAGTGGTATCGCAAAGAGGGCTTCAGCCCCACAGACCTGCATCCGCTGGAGTTGGATGTCATTCTCTTGGGTATTCTTAGAGCCGCCAATGACCTGCTCAGCAAGCCGAATATTGTCCGAGATGTCGACGCGCCCGTATGGTCGTCACTCAGGCCCGTGTTTGATCTCTACAAAAACCAGATTCTGGTGGACGAGGCCACGGACTTCTCGCCGGTACAAATTGCCTGCATGGCGGCCTTATCGCACCCGCGCATTCGCTCCTTCTTTGCTTGCGGTGACTTCAATCAGCGCTTGACGACCTGGGGGAGCCGCTCGGTCGACCAGATGAAATGGGTATTTCCCGAGATCGAAGTCAAGGAAATCACGGTCTCCTACCGCCAGAGCCGGCAACTCAACGAGCTGGCGCAAGCCCTCATCCAGGCCGCAGGGGGCACAGGCCAGGGCGCAACCTTGCCAGAGTATGTAGACAGCGACGGCGTCGCGCCTGCTCTGCTGGAAGGTGCATCGGACCCGGCTGCGGTTGTCGATTGGCTGGCGCAACGCATTCGCGAGATAGAACGATTCGTCGGTCAATTGCCGTCGATTGCCATCTTTGTCGAAAGCGAAGCTGAGGTACAGCCAATCGCCGACGCGCTAAATGCCGCCCTAGCTGACGAGAATACCCAGGTAGTGGCCTGCCCCAAAGGGCAGGTGATGGGTCAAGACAATGATGTGCGAGTGTTTGATGTCGAGCACATCAAGGGGCTGGAGTTCGAAGCGGTTTTCTTCATTGGCATCGACCGCCTGGCCAGCCTGCACCCACAGCTTTTCGACAAGTACCTTTATGTCGGCACGACGCGCGCAGCAACTTATTTAGGGGTGACCTGCGACGATGCGTTGCCGAGCGCCATTTCAACGCTGCGGCCGATGTTCGTCGCCGACTGGGTGGCCCCATGAATATTTTCCTGGACGCTCACAATGGCCTTTGATCAATCAACAAGAAATCGCCTGCAGCGCTTCGTCAACGATGCGCGCCAGGTGCAGGAAGAAGAATTCACGCGGCAACTCCAGAACGACTACGGACTGGACCCAACCTCCGGTACGATCACGCCGCTAGAAAACCTGCGCCACCTCAACGACGCGCAGCGTGAAACCGCGCGGATTTTGCGCGACACACTGGCCCACTACTGTGCCAGCCAAGAAGTCGACGCCCAAACGGGCCTTGAGCGCATCGTGCGCGAGCAGGCCTTCACAGTGCTCAACCGCTTGGCTGCACTGCGCATGGCCGAAGCGCGTGGGCTGCTGATCGAGTCGGTTGGGAATGGCTACCAGGCCAAGGGTTTTCAACTCTATGCCCGACTGGCCGGCACGGGTCTCGGGGAAACCGGCGATGCCTACCGCGTCTACTTGTTCAGCGTCTTTGACGAACTCGCCCAGGACCTGCCGGGACTTTTCGATCGCTATTCGCCGCAGGGCCGGTTGTTTCCTCGTGAATCGTCACTATTGCAATTGCTGGCGCTGATCAACGATGCCGAGATCGAGCCTCTGTGGGCAGAAGACGAAACCATTGGCTGGATCTACCAATACTTCAACTCCAAGGAAGAGCGCAAAGCGATGCGCGATGCGTCACAGGCGCCGCGCAACAGTCGCGAGCTGGCCGTGCGCAATCAGTTCTTCACGCCGCGCTATGTCGTGGAGTTCCTGGTCGACAACACGCTGGGGCGGCTGTGGTTCAACGCCACCGGCGGAAAGTCGGCGCTGGCGGGACGGTGCCACTGTCTCCTGATGAAACCGGACGAACAGCCTGTTGCGGCGAGCCGTCTGCGTGATCCGCGAACACTGAAGCTGCTCGACCCAGCTTGCGGTTCGATGCATTTCGGCCTCTATGCCTTCGACCTGTTTTTGGAGATCTATCGTGAGGCATGGGATTGGGAGCAGGAACACGGCCCCGGATCACTGGACATCTCGACGCAGCCATCCGCCCACTTCAAACCGCTGAATCAGACCTACGCCGACCATGCAAGCTTCCTGCGCGATGTGCCGCGCCTCATCATCGAACACAACATCTACGGCGTGGACATTGACCCGCGCGCCGCGCAGATCGCGTCACTGGCTTTGTGGCTACGTGCTCAACGCGCCTGGCATCAAGAGGATGTCAAAGCCAAAGATCGTCCGCTGATCGGTCGCGGCCATGTGGTGGCAGCCATTGCCCCACCCGCCGAACGCGAGTTGCGGCAGCAGTTTGTGGGTGATCTTGACCACTTGGACGCAGAGTTGTTCGAGAAAACGCTGCAACTGCTCAAGGGGCTGCCAGAGCTTGGGGTCTTGCTACAGATCGAGCGCGAACTGCGGAATTTGATTCGGCAGGTTTTTGGTGAGCATGGCAGCCTATTCAAAGAAGCTGACTTGGAGCAGTGGCAGAAAGCCGAAGCACGCTTACGCATGGCGCTAACTGAGTTCACTCAGGCTGCCAGATCTAACTATCAAGGGCGTCTCTTTGCACAAGACGCACTAGAAGGTTTGCGACTCATTGATCTAACCCGCGAGCGATTCGATGTTGTTGTAATGAATCCGCCGTTTGGCGAACCTTCTGAAAACAGCAAAGACTACGTTTTCGAAAAGTATCCGGTTTCAAAATACGATCTTGCTGCCACTTTTTGGGAGCGTGCAACTCAAGTTCTCAACAAGAATGGTCTCGTTGGTTGCCTAGCAAATCGGACGATATTCTTCGGGCAAATGCTTGAGAACTGGAGAAAAGCACTTTTTATCGAGAATGGCACCTTAGATGTTTGTCTTGATCTTGGACTTGGCGTCCTTGATTCAGCTATGGTGGAAGCGATGGCCAGCGTTAGCCGAAAGTCCGACGGCATAACCCCGACAGTCTTTATCAAAGAATCTGACGCTCCAGAGACTGTAGGTCATCATATTGAAGCATATAGGGCAGCAAGACCTACTGATTCCACATACAAGATAGATGTTCGCTCATTTTCTCAATTGCCTGGATTTCCCTTCTCCTATTGGATTCCAGAGAAATGGCTTGCTGCTTATAGCGAATTCCCAACATTAGAATCGCAAGGTGTAATCGTAAAACAGGGAATGGAGTCTTCAGATAATTTTAGGTTTGTAAGACTTTGGTGGGAACCGTCACCACTTGCGACTTACTGGAAGCCATATTCAAAGGGCGGTTCCTTTGGCCCCCAGTGGCGCGACATTGACGTGTCGGTAAATTGGAAAAACGAAGGGGGTGAAGTCAAAGCCTTCAGTGCGTCTATTTATGGTACTTGGACTAAGCAGATCACAAATTCAGATCATTACGGGAAGCCTGGAATTGTTTATCCAGCATCGCGTGTTGAATTCAGTCCTCGCATCGTTCCAAGCGGGAATGTAATAGGCTGCAAGGGCCCAATTGTGCTGCTCTCCTCCGAGCAGTTTACCGAAGAGCGATACCTGCGGTTATTGGCAATAATATCAAGTAGCTCTTTCAGAGCATTGGTGAATTTGACCACGACAAGTGGCGACACAATGCGGAAGTCATATAGAGAAAAAGCAGTTGCGCAAACTCCAGCCCCAAATTTGGATGATGTTCCCAAAGAAGTCGAAAATATTGCTTCGAGAATTATCGGAAAGCTTAGAGAGCTTGATAGCGGATGTGAGACAAAGAGGACATTTTCGGGATTGTTGGGGGGGCAATACAAGAGCGTACTAG
This sequence comes from Candidatus Accumulibacter sp. ACC012, assembly GCF_907163155.1. NCBI lineage: Bacteria > Pseudomonadati > Pseudomonadota > Betaproteobacteria > Candidatus Accumulibacter > Candidatus Accumulibacter sp. ACC012. Next base: position 424,208 of record NZ_CAJQUC010000003.1, on the reverse strand, counting down.
TATCCGAAATCCGTCAAATGAGAAAGCAGCTGGATTCAGCACTTGAAAAAATATATGGATTCAGAGGCCCGGATTACTTAGCTTGGCTGGCTACGGGTTATGACGATCTAAAAGAATTGGAACCAGATAGACCTCACGACCTAATAGCGTTTCTTGTTGGATGTGCATTTGGAAGGTGGCCTCTATGGCCCATTTCGGAAGCAGGACAAATGCTCCTAGGTCTGGAATTGTCGCCATTTGAGAAAATCCCCAGCTTTTTCGATAGTGCTGGGCGCCATCAAGAATTGGTATCAAGTTCGTCCATCGCTCGTGAGTGGCCCGGAATTATTCCGCTGGATGAAGATCACCCTAACGACATCTGTCGAATGGTTTCATCTTATCTTGACAATATCTTCGGCTCATTTTCATCAGAAAAAGAACATCACATAAACCAAGCGCTAGGGACACAGTCCATTAGAGAATACCTTCGCCGAGATAGTGGATTTTTTGATGCCCACCTTACGCAATACTCACTAAGTCGTCGCCAGGCACCGATCTATTGGCCTATTGCTACATCCTCAAACCGCTATGCACTTTGGCTTTATTACCCCAGCCTCTCTAGTCAAACGCTCTACACGGCGATTAACGACTTTGTCGAACCAAAGCTGAAGCAGGTCGTTGGCGACGTAGCCGCACTTCGCAACAAAGGCACCGCTCGTTCGCGAGATGACGAAAAGCAGTTCGAGACCCTCCAAGCATTCGAGCTGGAACTCATCGAACTGCGCGACACGCTATTGGGGATCGCCCAAGGCTACCAACCGAACCACGACGACGGCGTGCAAATCACCGCCGCGCCATTGTGGCCGCTGTTCCGCCACAAGCCGTGGCAGAAAGTGCTCAAGGACACCTGGGCCAAGCTCGAAAAAGGCGACTACGACTGGGCACACTTGGCCATGAGCTACTGGCCAGCCCGCGTTCGGGAGAAGTGCAAAACCGACAAATCACTGGCTATCGCCCACGACATGGAAGCGTTGTACGTCGAGCCCGAGGCTAAACCGAAGAAAACTCGAGCTGCCAAGGGAGTGGGAAAATGACCGAGGTTCAACCAAAGTTTATCGAGCGCATTGTTTGCCTAGCCAATTCCAGGAAGCCGCTGGGCCGGTGCATCGCCGGCAAACGGATCGATTCCAATTCGAAAGTCGGAACCTGGATTCGCCCCATCAGTTCCCAGCAGAGCCACGCGATATCGGAAGACGATCGTCGCTGTCTGGACGGGCACACGGCGCAGTTTCTGGACATCATTGAGATCCCCTGCATCGAACCTCGTCCGACGCTGCACCAGACGGAAAACGCCCTGATTGACGATCGCTTCTATTGGGAATTAAAAGGTCGGCCAACGTGGAAGCAGTTGCAGGCGATGGTCGACGCCCCTGGACCTTTGTGGGCAAACGGGTATAGCGCCTATTACAACCAGAACAATCGCGTGCCCGAGGGTCTTCTGGATCTCAATGGTGGGTCGCTGAAACTCATCCCGCTTGATCGGATCGTATTGCATGCCGGCCCCAAGGCGCCTGATTTCGGAAACATGAAATTAATAGTTCGGGCCAGCTTTGACTACGCGGGCCAGCATTACAAACTGGACCTAACTGATCCCGAGTTGGAAAAAGAGTGCCTCAACAAGGGCAATGGCGATTACGAGTTGAAATCGGTACTTGCTTGCATCAGTCTCGCCGAATTGCACACCGATGGATATGCCTACAAAGTAGTCGCATCAATCATTACCCAGCAGAGAGCTAGTTCATGACCGTGTTGTACTCCATCGGGCATTCGACCCACCCCATTGAAGCCTTTGTCAGCCTGCTACAGATGCATGGTGTGACAGCATTGGTTGATGTTCGCTCGCACCCATACAGCAGGCGCTTTCCCCAGTATTCCAAGAATGCGCTGAAGGATGCTCTTCAAGAGAGCGGCATCACCTATGTGTTTCTCGGGAAGGAACTCGGCGCGCGAAGTGGAAACCCGGCGTGCTACCGACAGGGCAAGGTTCAATATGAATTGCTGGCCAAGGAGCAATTGTTTGCACAAGGCCTGGAACGCCTGCGCCAGGGGATGCAGAAATTCCAGATCGCATTGATGTGCGCTGAGAAAGACCCGCTGGAATGTCACCGCGCCGTACTCGTGGCGCGGAGAATGTACGAGGCGGGAACACCGGTGCAGCACATCCATGCTGACGGCCACCTTGAGGAGCATCCGGCGATGGAGTCACGCATGCTGCAGCTTCACAAGATGTCTGAGACCGATATGTTTCGATCCAGAGACGAAGTTGTCGCCGATGCGTACCTGATTCATGGGGAGAGGATCGCCTATCAGGATGACGCGATGCTCAGGGAAGAAACCAGCGAAGGGCCCAAACAATGAAGGTATTTACAATTGGCTTTACGAAGAAGAATGCCGAACAGTTTTTTGGTCGCTTGAAGCAGCCGGGCCTGGTGCGACTGGTCGATGCTCGCTTGAACAACATTTCGCAATTGGCTGGCTTTACCAAGAAAGACGATCTTCGCTTCTTCCTGCGTCAGATCAGAAATATCGACTACCTGCATATGCCCGAGCTTGCGCCATCCCAGGACATCTTGGATGACTACAAGAAAAACGGCGGTGACTGGGCGACCTATGAGCGCAAGTTTCTTGTGCTGATGGAAAAGCGGCGTGTCGAGGACAAGGTCTCGAAGGACACCATCAACGGGGGCTGCCTACTCTGTAGCGAGCCGACGCCAGAGCATTGCCACCGGCGCTTGGTCGCGGAATACCTGAAGTCTCGTTGGGGCGATCTAGAGATCGTGCATTTATAGCAGTCAATCAACCACCGTCACCGGCCAACAAGAATAGATGGGCGTGGGGAGAAAATAAATGAGCATCATGAATCAATCGAGCAAGGCCCAGGATCGCACCTTGGGTGTTTGGTTTCAGGACATCCAGCAGGGAAGAATCAAGCTTCCGCGCTTCCAACGTTTTGAGGCATGGGATCGTGGCCGCATCGCCAGCTTTCTCAACACCATCATTAACAACCTGCCCGTTGGCGTAACACTTGCCCTTGAGGTCGCTGGCGCTGAGAAATTCGAGTCTCGTTACATCGCCACGTCTGAGCCAAAATCGACAGGTCCTGTGACACAGCATTTGCTGGACGGTCAGCAGCGCTTGACAGCATTCTGGCGCTCGGTGCACAACAACTACGAATGGGAAACGTTCTTCGTCTATCTGCCGCAGCTTGATCGAGGAGAAACCAAGTCTGGGACTGATGCGGAAATTCGTTGCATTCCGCGCTGGGTCAACAAAAATCAACTGCGTATGCCGCTTTGGGTTGAGGGGCCTGCCAAGTGTCTGGAGCGCGGCCTGCTTCCGGTCTCTTTGCTGAGACCGGAGGATATTTCGCATGAAGTCGATGACTGGGTGAACGAAGCCACCAAACCATTGAAGCCGTTGTCGACAGACCCGGATGCATTTGCCAAGCTCGAAGCGTTTAACGAAACCAAGGAGAGGATCAAAAAGGAAGTCACCATCCTTCGTGAGCGAGTGAAGTTTTTCAACTTGCCTTATCTCTCTCTGCCCGCCGAAACCAGCAAGGATGTGGCGCTGCAAGTGTTCATCAACATGAACACCAACAGCAAGCCGCTGTCGCTTTACGACATTATCGTTGCCGAGGTGGAAAACGTCGCCGAGAAGTCACTTCATGCGCTTGAAGCCAGCCTGACCGACAAATGCCCGGCTGCCAGTCGGTTTGGCAACGTGTCCGACCTCATTCTGTCCACCTCCGCCCTGCTTCAAGAGAAGTTACCCAACACGCGCGGCATGATCGAGATGGACAAGAAGCAGTTGCTTACCAACTGGCCGAAGCTGGAACGTGGTCTGGAGCGCATGGCCTCATTCCTTGAGGGGCAGCGAGTTTTCGACGAAACCCGATTGCCGACGAACGCTGTCTTGGCCGTCATTGCCGCCGCGTATGAGTTGATCCCGGATAACGGGGATTTTCTGGCCAAGGCAGAGAAGCTGTTGCGCCGCTACCTTTGGTCTGCGTTCTTTACTGACCGTTATGAGAACACCGCTGCCTCCCGTGCCTTTGCCGACTTCAAGGCAATCAAAGCGCTGCTCAAAAATCCGGGGTTCACAGAAGTTGACGTGGCCACGGTGCCGGCACTAAATCGCTCTGAATTCCCATTGGCGGATGTTGATTCGTTAATGGCAGCCGGTTGGCCGAAAGCGGCAGGCATAGAGGCGCGAGCGATTCTTGCGGTAACCACCTATCTTGGTGCGATTGATTTTGCTGACCACAAGACTGCAACTTACGACAGCATCCAGAAACGCGAGTACCACCACGTCTTCCCAGATGCGCTGCTTTCCGAGGTGGAGATTCCGAGTTACTTGGCGTTGAACTGTGCCCTCATCACCTGTAAGACCAATCGCATGATTGGTCGAAAGGATCCGCTGGAATACTTACAGGAGCGTGTTCAATGGGCCGATGAAGGCGTTGTTCGCGAGCGCTTGAAATCCCACTTGATCTCTTTCGATCTATTGTCAAAGGCGCATTACGCCAACCTCGACGGGCCGTCACTCAAGCGAAAGCTGGCCGAAGACTTCAACGGCTTTTTGCGTGATCGGGCGAAGCTGGTTGTGGCTGCAATGGCCTCGCTCACGGCAGGCAATAGCCCGTCGTTGGAAACCTTGTGGTCAGCGCACCTCGCCGATGCCAACAAAGACAAGGTGGAGGCTGAAGCATGAGCATTGCAGAGTTCATTCGTGAAAGTGTGCTGCGACCACGTTTGAAGCAGTGGGGCTGCTTGGTGGTGTACGACGCCGACAAGCGCTATCGCGAGCAGTGTTTTGACTTAGGCGCCGAGAAGGTGCGCGTGGTCGATACGGCCGAAAGCAGCATCGAAAGCCGCGAGGCTGCCTTGCAAGCACTACGCGAGGTGGGCCAGCCCAAAGCACCGACCGAAGCGGTGCTGATTTATGTGCCCGGCAAGCGGCCACAGACCGACGAGCAAAAGCAGATTGACCCATTCGCTCTGTATGCCGAGTGCGGCGCAGTATTTCCCCAAGACGATGGCGACGAGTACTTGAGCCTGTGCTTGCGCGCCAAGCCCGATCACGCTACGGATATTCGCCGGGTATTTTCCGAGACTCCGTCTGGCCCTGTATTTGCGGTGATCGACGCAATCGGTGGTGGCGTCAGTTGGCCGCAATTGCGCGCCACGCTGGATGCCGTATCGGGCCGTGAGATTTTGGCAGCACTACTAGCACCCAACGCACACCAGACCGAGGCGCTGAAAGCGCAAGAAGGGTGGGTACAAGAAGCCCGTGACTTCCTCCGGGCAACACTGGCCATGACGGTCAAGACCCGGGGCAAGACGTGGACGAGTCTGGCCGACGAGCTGTGGCGTTACGTGCTGTTCAGCGAATTTGTCTTCGACTTGCCAGTAGCGTTGCCGGAAACCCTCAAGGGTGTGCCGCACGCGCCGATGGAAGCCAGGCCGATCGTCGAGGACGTTTGTGACCGCTTGCGCAGTGATCCGAAGACTCGTTCCAGCTACATCGAGCGCGCGGAGATCGTCGAGACGGAACTCAATCTGGCCCAGCTGTGTGGTGACATTGACGACTTGGGCGAGCGTGACACCTTCCCATTTGAGGAACGTACCTTCCTGCGTACAGCCATCAAGGGGATTTCTATCGGGGATACAGATGTTGTTCGTTCCATTCTGTCTCGGCGCAAGAATTCTGTGTGGCTCGGTATGGGCGAAAGCCAGGCGCAGTGGGAATTGGTCCGTGCCGGTCTGAGTCTGGTGGAATCCTGCGAAGACTTCGAGCGCCAACTACCCGAGCATTCGCGTTCGCAAGCCGATCTTCTGGACTTTTATCTGGGTAGCTTGCGTGAGGCCGATCGACTACAGCGTGAGTTTGAACAGGCGGTAGGCGATTTTCTTGATCCGCACGGCCTGATGAACGAAATCATTCACCAGGCCCGCGACCGATATCGCCGTCTGGCGGAGAAGGTACAGGGCGTATTTGTGAAATACGTCGAGACTGCCGGATGGCCGCCAACGGGTCGCATGGCCAACGCCGATGCATTTGATCGCTTGGTGACAGACCGGTTGAAGGAAAGCGGTCGCAAGGTGGCTTACTTGATGGTGGATGCCCTGCGCTATGAGTTGGGCGTGGCACTGGAAAAGTTGTTGTCCGAAGATGGGCCAGTTGAACTTCAGGCTGCCTACGCACAGCTTCCCACCATCACCCTAGTCGGCATGGCGAGTCTACTCCCTGGTGCGCGGGGCAGCTTGAGCTTGGCGCTCGAAAATGGCGCGATCATGCCGAAGATGGCCGGCGCTTCGGTCGGCAACGTTGCCCAGCGTATGGAGGTGATGCGCAAACGTCTCGGCGACCGCTTTGAAGAGATGCCGTTGAACGACTTCGTGCGCGGCAAACCCAGGATTCCTGAAACGGTGGATCTGTTGGTGTTGCGCTCAACCGAGATCGACAGCCAACTGGAAAGCAATCCAGAGACGACACTGGGCTTGATCCCCGGCACGCTCAAGCTCATTCGGGTGGCGCTGCACAAGTTGCGTGGCATGGGTTTCAAGGAGGCTGTGATCGTGACTGACCACGGATTCTTCCTCAATGCCCAGGCCGAAGCCGGTGATGTCTGCACCAAACCGCAGGGTAGTTGGCCGATCACTGCACATGACCGAATGATGCTGGGCAACGGTACGACCGATGGCCACAGCCTGGTGGTTGGCGCTGATAGGGTTGGCATTCGAGGCGACTTCGCGCAGGCAGCGATACCGCGCAGCATGGCTCCGTATCGCGCCGGGCATTTGTATTTTCATGGCGGCGCCTCGCTGGCCGAGGCTGTCGTGCCAATACTGGTGTGTCGGCTTGGCGCGGCGACAGAACCTGCATTGCGCAAGGTGGTGGTCGAGCTATCGTACAAGAGTGGGGCCAAGCGCATCACGACCAGGGTTCCTGTGGTTGAGGTCACTCTGCTCGACAATGACCTCTTTTCACGAGAAGTGAGTGTGGAAATTCTCGTGGAGGCCCAGGACAAGAAGGGCAACGTGGTAGGCGAACCGCGGCCCGGTGGGGATGTGGACCCCGCAACGCGCCTCGTGACCTTGATGCCGGGTCAGCTGAAGCAACTAGCATTGCGCATGGACCCGGAATTCGAGGGCAAGTTCACCGTTAAGGCGCTGAACCCGACCACCTTGGCAAGCTTCTGCGCGCTTAACCTGGAAACGGACTACACGGTATGAGCGCGATGGACGAACTCGATAAGAAGCTGAATGCAAGCTTCGATGGCAAAGTGCTGCGCAAGGACCTCCTGCATCGGATCAAAAAGGGTACCAACGTTCCCACCTTCGTCCTGGAGTTTCTCCTGGCGCGCTTCTGCGCCAGTGACGACCAAGCGGAAATGGACGCGGGCATGGAAGCCGTGCTGGCGACGCTCCAGGACAACTACGTGCGCCCGGACGAAGCCAACGCGGCCCAATCCAGGGTGGCGACCAAAGGCAAGCACCGCTTCATCGACAAGGTGCACGTTCGCTATGTCGAGAAGGAAAAGCGCCACTGGGCCTCACTGGAAAACTTCAACTCGCAGCGTATCGCGATCGGCGAGAAGTTCTACCGCGACAACGATCGCCTGCTGGAGGGCGGTATCTGGGCCGAAGTGACGGTGGCGCATAACGACATCGAAGAGGACGATTACGCGTTCTACATCGAAGACATGCGACCGATCCAGCTCTCAAGGTTCGATTTTGGGCGCTACACCGAGGGACGTGCCGCCTTCACGCGTGACGAGTGGCTGGACGCCATCATGCGGTCGGTGGGCCTGGAGCCGGGCAAGCTGACGCACCGGGTCCGGATGCACTTCATCGCGCGTCTGGCGGCTCTGGTCGAGCCCAACTATAACTACATCGAACTCGGCCCGCGCGGCACGGGCAAGTCGTACTTCTTCAGCGAGTTCTCGCCCTACGCAACGCTGATCTCCGGCGGCCAGGCGACCAAGGCGACCCTGTTCTACAACAACGCGCGCCGCAAAGTGGGCCTGGTCGGCTACTGGGATACCGTTGCCTTCGACGAAGTTGGGGGGATCAAGGTCCGTGATCCGGACACCATCCAGATCATGAAGGACTTCATGGCCAACGGTCGATTTTCGCGAGGTGCGGAGGTGATTGCCGACGCCAGCCTGAGTTTTGTCGGCAACATCGACCTGTCGATCAGCCAGGTCGTCAACTCGACCGAATACGACCTGTTCCAGCCCCTACCACAGGAACTCGACCTGGCGGTGATGGACCGCTTCGCCGCCTACATCCCGGGCTGGGAAATGCCGAAGAACAGCAGCGAGTTCCTGACCAGCCACTATGGCTTTATCACCGACTACCTGGCCGAGGCTTTCCATTACCAGTTCAAGCACAACAACCGGTATGAAGAAGTCAGCAAGCGCATCCGTCTCGGCAAGTCGATCGAGGGGCGTGATGAAAAAGGGATCAAGAAGACCGTCTGCGCCTTCCTGAAGATCCTCCACCCCGGTGGCACGCCGACCGAGGCAGAGTTCGAAGAGTACGTGGCCTACGCCACCGAATGTCGTCGCCGGGTCAAGGAGCAGATGAACAAGCGCAAACCCGATGACGAGTTTGCACGCATCGACCTCTCCTACTTCAAGGTTGGCGGCGAGGAGGTGGTGGTGTTCTGTCCGGAGTCGAAGGACGCCGTGGCAACGCAGCAGCCGCCACGGCGCCGCTTGCGTCAGATGGAGGGCGAGGCTAAAGAGAGTGCCGCGACGGCAACTGCGGCGCCGGCCCAAGTGAAGGTGGTGGAAGCCTCTACAGAAGATCAGCCCGCCATCACGGAGGCGCCCGCGCCTCCCGAACTCAGGGAGCAGCACTTCACGATCCTCTACGGAGACACCGGTTACAGCTACGAGTCGATCATGGCACCCTATCTGAAAGGCGCGAAGGCGGTAATCGTCGAAGACCCGTACATCCGAATGCAGCATCAGATCCAGAATTTCGTCCGTTTCTGCGAGACGCTGCTGAAGGTAGGTAGCGTCAAGAAGATCCGGCTGATCACCGGCTACGACGACAAGACGCAACTCGCCGAAATTGCGGAAAAGCTGGAGGAGTTGAAGCAGAGCCTGCTGGAACTGGATGTCGAACTGGAAGTGAAGCTGAACCCGAACATGCACGACCGAGAAATCAGGCTCGACACCGGCTGGGTCATCAAGATCGGTCGGGGACTGGATTTCTACCAGAAGCCCTGCAGCTGGTTCGAGGTGGGCGCGAATGACTTGAGTTTGCGACGGTGCCTGGAGACCAAGGTGGATATCTTCCGTCAGTGACGTTCAAGGGAGATGCGCGGCGCCCGAGCCCCATCACAACACCGCCTTCACTTCTTGTGCGACCTCATCGATTCTGACGTTGCAGTTGTTCTCGATAAGGTTGAAGACTCAGCGCACGATCTCCGAGCCCGGCAGACTACAGCGGAGGTACTGGACCACAATGGCCCGGCCGCCAATCCCGGCGACTCCACTACTGGTTGGTTCTGGAATGATGAATAACTGAACGAAAAAAGACCGCCGATGGCGTGTGCCTCGGGCGGTCGAGTGGTGAAATTGGCGGTGTTCTCTTCGGCGAGTCGCGGCTTGCCGCAGCGGCTCTGTCAGGTATCCGGTGTCACGCGAACGACATTGATGCCGTCCGCGACGAGTACGTCGCACTTGCGTTGGGCGACCACGACGCTGCTTCTCGCTGAGCTTCGACTCACTCCGTCTAGCGTGTCAGTTCCCGCTCCAGCGCTCGGCTGGACTTCTTGTTGCAGTTCCGGACTGTCTCACGGCGCCTACCGCTTCAGGACGCCGTACAGTGTAATTGCGCACTGGCCATCGCCCTCAAATGTCACGCTAAATTCTGAGCTACTCTCTTACCGAGGCTTCTTGGGGCCAGTGCCACATCGGCAACGACAACAGGCCTTCAGTGAGGAACCGCGTGCTAAATGGGGCTTCGCCTGGTATTATTGTGACCATCACGTAAAACAGAAACGAGCACGATGAGCGGCGAAATCGTGACAGTTGCGAAACGAGGAAGGCCGCCCAAGAGCGAGGGGCCAATGACTGCTGCCGAGCGCAAGCGCGCCCAGCGGGCGCGCGACAAGCGGGCGGCCATCAATGCCATCGGCGATGAGCAGAACGCACCACTGCGGGTGCTGCTTGCGGTTCTGGGGCGGATCGAAGCATCGGAACCAGCCCGGCCTTCTGCGCAGCGCGCTTGGGCAGAAATCGGACGGCGCTATGGTTTCGTGAGTGTCACAGAACGAGGCAGCACTGAAGATACACCGTCGAGGAACAGAGCATGAGCGAAATGACGAAAGGCGAACACCTGCGCCCCGGTTGGAAGCCTGGCCAGTCCGGCAACCCGAAGGGCCGACCCAGGGGAAGCCGCAACCGGGTTACCCTGGTCGCCCTGGCCGCGATGGAGGAAGGCGCCGACGCCATCGCCCGCAAGGTGGTGGACATGGCGAAGGAAGGTGACATAAGCGCCGCACGGCTGGTGATCGAGCGCTTGGTTCCAGTGGCCAAGGAGCGCCCGATCTTCCTCGCCTTGCCGGATACCGGATCGGCCGAGGGCGTCGCTCAGGCTCAGGCTGCCATCCTGCAAGCGGTGGCGGCCGGCGACCTTCTGCCCGGCGAGGCCGCGACTCTGGCCGGCATCGTCGAAGCGCGACGCAAGGCGGTGGAGACGCTGGAGCTTGAGCAACGCATCACCGCGCTGGAGGGGAAGAAATGAGCGCATTGCAAAAACGGGTCAGCAAGCTGGAAGGCCCGATCGAGGCGGGCGAAAAGATCGACATCATCATCCAGCTAATTGAGCCTGGCACCATGCAGGTGACTTCACGCCTTCGCTTGATTACTGGCGGTGGCGCTTTGAAAGTCGATGAAGACGTCAACGAGATCGAAGCGCGCATCATCGCCCTGGAGGCAAACCAATGAGCACAATCCAACGCCGGCTGAACAAACTGGAAGGGAACAGGGACCGCAACGACGTGGGGAGAGAAGTGGACAACGCGCTCGAAAAGATGGGAACGAGCCGCGCCGCCATGCTGGCCGATTTCGGCACACTGACTGCATTCCGTGACTGGCTGGCCACGCGAAGCGCTGCGACCGACCATCAGGCTGGAGTGCCAATATCCGCGCACCATCGAAAGTGGCAAGGCGATAGCGCGGTGTCCGTGAAATGGGACTCGATTTTTGACCAGCACGAGGCGCTACAGACCGCCGACACTGGCGCGTGATTTTCCTACCCGAAGAGGTAACTGGAATGAGCGTACTTGAACGTCGCACGGCCAAGCTGGAGGCGTCACGTCCGGACGCGAACCAGATCAACTTCATCATCCGTCGCGTCATCGGCAATGAAGTTGTCCGCGTCGTCATCGGCAACACCGTTGTCGACCGACGCGCCGGCGAAGCCGAAGCCGCCTTCATGGAACGGTCGAAGGTCGAAGCGCTGGCCGGCACTGTCCGCCGCCCTTGCCGCATGATTCTGTTGGGCAAAGGCGGGAGACGATGAGCATGGTTCTGGAACGTCGTCTGAAGAAACTGGAAGACGTGCTGCTGCCGAAGCCCAGGCCACCGGTCTGCATGCTGAGTGAGCCGGCGAGCGATGCCCCGGCCGCGGCATGGACGGAACACCGGCGGCAGGTTGATCAAGCGAAAGCTCGTGGAGATTTTCTCATCCTGCTGGTGCCGATGAAGCCGGCAGAGAGGCCGAGAACCAAGAAGGGCGTGACCTACTGCGGCACGGAACTGGACGCGCTGCTGGTCAAGACGTCGATGCTTCCCTCCAAGCTAGGCAACAAGAGCCTGCTGGACGACGTGATGAAGAATTTGTCTGGTAACGTGATCAGGCCAATGGCGAACCCGGAAGCGGTCGAGGAAGACGGTTAAGCCGGGCATCGACATGGCGTTGTGACAGGCACCAGACTGAACCGCCTGGACCACTTCAGCCGGCGCGTAGCGCTCCACTTTGGCGGGGGCACCGACGGAGTGCGGGGACACTTGCAATCTGGTCGTTCCCCAGTCGTTCCCAGAAACCCAGAAAGCAAAAAGCCCCGGCTTTTGACCGAGGCTAAGTGATTGATTTACTGGTGCCGCTGGGCGGAATCGAACTGCCGACCTTCGCATTACGAATGCGCTGCTCTACCGACTGAGCTACAGCGGCACGGTGATTCTTGAAGCACGTGCAGGGTCGGCATTCTAGCAGCGCCAGCGGATATTTGGAACCTCTATTTGCGGCCCAAAAAGCTGTCGCTTGCTCGTCGGCGTACTCGCCGCGAGCGCAAGCGAGAAAGCTAATCGAGCCTGGCCAGGGTCGACTTGGCCAGCGGCGGATTCAGGGCCAGGTACTTTTTTATCCCCGCAAAGATGGCCGAGGCCAGTTTGTCCTGATAGGCGTCGTCGTTCAGGCGCTTCTCCTCCTCAGGATTGGAGATGAAGGCGGTTTCGATCAGGATCGACGGAATATCGGGCGCCTTGAGAACGGCAAAACCGGCCTGTTCGACATGCGCCTTGTGCAGCCGGTTGATACCGCCAATCTCGCCGAGGACCGCTTTGCCGAGCTTCAGGCTATCGCTGATCGTTGCCGTCTGCGAGAGATCGAGCAGCGTACGAGCCAGGACGGGGTCGTTGACGGCGATATTGACGCCACCAATCAGGTCGGAGGCGTTCTCTTTCTGGGCCAGATAACGCGCTGCCGAACTCGTGGCCCCGCTCTCGGAAAGAACGAACACTGACGACCCATTGGCGTCCGGCCTGACAAAGGCGTCGGCATGGATCGAAACGAAGAGGTCGGACTGGATTCGACGCGCTTTATCCACGCGTGCGCGCAGGGGCACGAAGAAGTCCGAGTCACGAGTCAGGACTACACGCATGTTCGGGTCGGCCGCAATTTTCGCACGCAAACGCTTTGCCACCGCCAGCGTGACGTGCTTTTCGTAGCTGCCACCGCTCCCGATCGCACCAGGATCCTCGCCTCCGTGCCCCGGATCGAGGGTGATCGTCACCAGGCGATCGATGACCGACCGGCCCCGCTGTTTGCTCACTGGCCGGTGCTCGGCGAGTTGCTCGGGCTTGGCGTCGATCCTGGCATCGGCGCCTGGTTCGGGCCGGCTTTCGGCGATGATCTCCGGCCGGCTCTCACCGGGTGCGACTTTCCAGTCCTTGCTGTCGAGCAGCGAGAGCAGTGGATCCGGCTGCGTCGACGGATAAACGTCGAGAACCAGACGATGCCCGTAACTACCCACCGGTGCCAGTTCAAAAACCTGCGGTGCGACCTCGGTCTTGAGCTCCATCACCAGACGAACGACGCCCGGCTTGTAGCGCCCGGCGCGCAACAGCTTGATATTCGGATCGTCGGGAAGCACCTTGCTGGAAAGGCTGTCGAGCACGCTGGTCAGCTCGATGCCTTCCAGGTCGACGACCAGGCGGTCAGGATCTTTGACCGTGAATTGGGTGTATTTCAAAGGTGCGCTGAGTTCGATCGTCACGCGCGTGTACTCTGCTGCCGGCCAGACGCGAACGGCAAGAACAGCTGGACTTCTCCTGGCAGACGCTTGCGATACCTGACTGACTGTTAGAAACAGCGAAGCACCGGCAAACTTGATCAGTCTCCGGCGTCCTGCCAACCTCTCTTCAGCGCGTTCAAACATTTTTGTCCCTCCTCGGTACTCGCAACGACGTCCAGCATCCGACCGTTCCCGCAGATATGGAACATAAGGACGATGTCAGCCGCAGGTACCTGCCCGGCAGCCTTTTCGGGCCACTCAACCAAGCAAACGGCATCGTCTCGGAAATATTCGCCAAGCCCTGCATCAACGAACTCTTCTGGAAAGTTGAACCGATAGAAATCAAAGTGATACCAGTATATCCTCGAAATCACATAAATTTCAACCAATGTGTAGGTGGGGCTTTTTACCGGACCGACATGGCCGAGCGCGCGCAACATGGCGCGCACCAGTGAAGTCTTCCCGGCGCCAAGGTCGCCGTCGAGCCAGACCACCATCCCCGGAGCGAGCAGGGGCGCCAGTTGGTGGCCAAGCTCGGCGGTCGCGGCCTCGTCTGAGAGATGCAGACGGACTGCCGACTGGTTATCATCGCTGCTATGCAAGAAGTGAACTCCCAAACAGGCGCCGCCAGCGGCCTGGCCGATGGCCAAGGCGCTTACGCCGCAGTAGCGAAAAAAATCAAGAACTGGGGTCAGGAACTGGGCTTTGCCGCGATCGGCATCGCCAGGGCCGATGTATCAGCCGCAGCGCCGTGGCTGATGCGCTGGCTTGCGCTGGGCCGGCACGGCGAAATGGATTATATGGCCAAACATGCGGCGCTGCGCGCGGCACCACCGTTGCTCCTGCCGGGCGCCCTGTCGGTCATTTCGGTACGGCTGGCTTACTGGCCCGCGGCTGTCGATGCACAGCAGGTGCTCGACGATGCCGAACTGGCCTACATCTCGCGCTACGCACTCGGCCGCGACTATCACAAGACCGTCCGCCAGCGGCTGCAGAAACTCGCCGATCGTCTCCGCCAGGAGGTGGCGACACTGGACTTGGCAGAGCCCTTTGCCTGCCGCGTTTTTTCCGATTCGGCGCCGGTCATGGAAACCGACTTCGCCCGACAGGCAGGCATCGCCTGGCGCGGCAAACACACGCTGTCGCTGACCCGCGAGGGTTCCTGGCATTTCCTCGGCGAGATCTACAGCACCCTGCCGCTGCCCGCCGATACGCCGATCGCCGACCATTGCGGCGACTGCCGTCGCTGCCTCGACGCCTGCCCGACCGCAGCCATCGTCGCCCCCTACGAAGTGGACGCCCGGCTATGCATTTCGTATCTGACGATCGAGCTGCACGGCGCCATCCCGATCGCCCTGCGACCGCTGATCGGCACGCGCATCTACGGCTGCGACGACTGTCAGCTGTGCTGCCCCTGGAATCGCTTCGCGCAGATCGGCGACCCCGACTTCGCGGTACGCAACGGTCTTGACGCGACGCCGTTGACGACCCTCTTCGCCTGGAGCGAGGAGGACTTCAACAGCCGCCTGGCCGGCAGCCCGATCCGCCGCATCGGCCACCTGCGCTGGCTGCGCAATATCGCCGTCGCCCTTGGCAACGCACCGCGCTCGCCGGCCATCATCGCGGCGCTGTGCTCGCGGCAGGACGACCCCTCGCTGCTGCTGCGAGAGCATGTTGCCTGGGCACTCGCGCAGCAGCGCTTGCCAGCGAGCTGATTGGCAGCAACCAGAGCACAGAGCGCTTACATGTTCGGATAGTTCGGCCCACCGCCTCCCTCGGGCGCTACCCAACGGATGTTCTGGGTCGGATCCTTGATGTCGCAGGTCTTGCAGTGAACGCAGTTCGAGGCATTGATCTGCAGACGCGGGCCGGCGGCCTCTTCGACGATTTCATAGACCCCCGCCGGGCAATAACGCTGCTCGGGCGAAGCGTATTCATTGAAGTTGACAGAAATCGCCTTGCTGCTGTCGAGCAACTGCAGATGAACCGGTTGCTCCTCCTCGTGCGCCGTATTGGAAATGAATACCGACGACAGGCGATCGAAGCTCAAGACGCCGTCTGGCCGCGCGTACTGGATCGGCTGATGACTCGCCGCGGGCTGTAATTGTTCGTGGTCGCTGCTTTCGTCCTTGAGGGTGAAGAACATGCGACCGCCAAAGAGATTGTGCTCAATCCAGTTGAAGGCACCGCCGGCAAAAGTGCCGAACTTGTGCAGCGCCGGCCCGAAATTGCGCGCCTGGTGGAGTTCGGCGTACAACCAGGAAGCCTTGAAGTTCTGCTCGTAGGCGACCAGATCACTGCGCCCTTCAGGGTCCGCCTGCAGCGCGGTGTGCACGGTTTCGGCGGCCAGCATGGCCGACTTCATGGCTGTATGAATACCCTTGATCTTGGCGAAATTCAGCGTCCCGGCGTCACAGCCGATCAACAGCCCGCCAGGGAAACTCTGCTTGGGCAGGCTGTTGAGCCCCCCCTTGGTGATGGCGCGCGCCCCGTAGCACAAGCGTTTGCCGCCTTCCAGATACTTCTTGATCTGAGCCTGCGACTTGAAACGCTGAAATTCCTCGAACGGCGATAGATAGGGATTGGCGTAGTTGAGATCGGCGATCAGCCCCACGGCGACCTGATTGTCGGCCAGGTGATAGAGGAAGGAGCCGCCGGTAGCGCCATGTTCGCTAAGCGGCCAGCCAGCGCCATGTACGACCAGGCCAGCCTGGTGTTTCGCCGCTTCGATCTCCCACAGCTCCTTGATCCCGAGACCGTAGTGTTGGGCGGTAGCGCCAGCCGCCAAATCGAATCTGGCGATCAGTTCCTTGCCCAGCTGTCCGCGCGCGCCTTCGGCGAACAGCGTGTACTTGGCGTGCAGTTCGAGGCCCGGCTGGAAATTGTCCTTTGGCTCGCCATGCTTGTCACGTCCCAGATCACCGGTGGCCACACCCTTCACCGAGGCGTCGTCGTGATAGAGCAACTCGGCAGCTGCGAAACCCGGGAAGATCTCGACGCCCAGGGCTTCCGCCTGTTCGCCCAGCCAACGGCACAGGCTGCCCAGGCTGATGATGTAATTGCCGGTGTTGTGCATCGGTGCCGGCACGGCAAACGCGGGCAGCTTGACGGCCGCGGTTGCACTGCGATACAGATACACCTGATCTTCGCTGACCGGGGTCTGCAGCGGCGCACCCAGGGCCTGCCAGTCGGGTAGCAATTCGTCAAGCGCGCGGCTCTCGAACAGGGCGCCGGAGAGGATGTGCGCACCGACCTCCGAGCCTTTCTCCAGCACCATGACCGACAGCTCGGCATTGAGCTGCTTGAGACGAATCGCCGCACTCAAGCCTGCCGGCCCCGCACCGACAATCACTACGTCATACTCCATCGCTTCACGTTCCATTGCCGCTCCCCAAGGTTTCTCAGTTTTCATAGGTCGCCGTCTGCCGGCACACCAGTAAAGAGAGGGTGCTCGCGCTGAACACCCATCGATCGACACCGCTTCAGGGATATACCGCAGCCGGGAAGCGGGGTCAAGTTTTGACCGCCTCTTCGCCGAAATCATCTTCGCCAACTGGGCACTGTCAAAGCCCACGCCGACCTGCCCAGGAGAAAAGCCAGCAGCACAGATCCTGCGCCTGCACGCCGAAAATCCTGGCGGCTTGTACAGTCATCAAATTCATGCCGGACCTCATTGACCGCCGTGATGTCAGCTTGTAGAATGCGCGCTTCCTCGGGGCGTAGCGCAGCCTGGTAGCGCATCTGCTTTGGGAGCAGAGGGTCGTGAGTTCGAATCCCACCGCCCCGACCAGTGGTACAAGTGTCAAAAAAGGCAGTACCCGCGGGAAGTCCTGCAAAGGAACCCTCGTACAGGCGCCCGTAGCTCAACCGGATAGAGCACCGGCCTTCTAAGCCGGGGGTCGTGAGTTCGAGTCTCGCCGGGCGCGCCAGATCAGTGGCGGTGTTAGCTCAGTTGGTAGAGCACTGGATTGTGATTCCAGTGGTCACGGGTTCGAGCCCCGTACATCGCCCCAAAAACTCGAAACGTCGAAACCAGCAGGGAATCGTTACTTGTCGCCAATTCTCGTCTCCTTTCGCGGCACCGCTTTCGGCACAGCGACAAACAGAAGGCACGGCACTTGACTACGGACAACTCCTTTGCCGGGACTTGGTTTCGCTTTCGCACCTCACGCTTATACGGGAAGTCATGGCGGTAACGCTCATGGCCGGATTTCCGACTCTGCCGAGAAGCGCCGCACGCCTTCGTCGCTCGCGCCCGTCCTCCGGTCACCCCGAGCGTATGGCGCTTCTGCCGGCAAACCGGGCGTGTGAAGCTCGCCAGCACTGACCGTCCCCACCCCGACTCTCGGAGCGGCCAGAATGGGCACTTCGGGCATCGCCGACAGCAACGGAGAAGAGACCACCAATGACCGGGCGCGTGGCCATCACCGGCTATTCCTTCCGAATGCCGGGTACAAGCACCAGCCAGTACTGGCAAGACCTGCTCGACTGTCGCGACCTGGTAAGCGAGGTCGATCCCGGGCGTTGGGCGCAGGACAGCTTCCTGCATCCGCGCCGCAACCATCCGGGGACCAGCTACACCTTTGCCGCCGGCTCATTGGGCGACATCGCGACTTTCGACGCGTCCTTCTTTGGCATTTCGCCGCGCGAAGCCGCGCTGATGGACCCGCAGCAACGCTTGCTGCTCGAAATGAGCTGGGAAGCGATCGAGAACTCGGGAATCAAGCCCTCCTCCTTGCGCGCTAGCCGTTGCGGCGTCTACATCGGAATCGCCAGCGCGGACTACTCCTATCGCCTGGCTGACGATCTCGCCGTCATCGACTCGATGACGGCCACCGGCAACACCGCCAGCATTGCCGCCAACCGTATCTCCTACGTCTTCGATCTGCGCGGGCCGAGCATGGCCATCGACACCGCCTGCTCGTCGTCGATGGTCGCCTTCCACCAGGCCTGTCGCTCGATTCTTTCCGGGGAAAGCACGCAGGCGCTTGCCGGCGGCATCAGCCTGCATCTCCATCCCTACGGCTTCCTGGTTTTTGCCAAGGCCACGATGCTTTCCCCGCGCGGCCGCTGCAGCGTCTTCGATGCTTCCGGCGACGGTTACGTGCGTTCGGAAGGCGGCGGCGTCTTCTTTCTCAAGGACTATGATCAGGCGCTCGCCGATGGCGACCCGATCCTGGCCGTCGTGGCCGGCTCGGCGGTCAATACCGATGGCCGCAAATCGGGCCTGACGGTTCCCAACCCACGCGTACAGGCAGCGCTGCTCGAACAGATCTACGCGCAGGCGGGCATTGATCCGCAGGCGATCGATTACCTCGAAGCGCATGGCACCGGCACGGCGGTCGGCGACCCGATTGAGTCCCTGGCCATCGGCGAGGCCCTGGGCAAGCGCCGCGCCCTCGGCAAGCCACTGCCGATCGGCTCGGTGAAGAGCAATCTGGGCCATCTTGAAACCGCCTCCGGCGTTGCCGGCCTGGTCAAAGCCCTGCACTGCATCAAGCATCGAGTGGTCCCGGCGACCATCGGCGTCGAAACCCCCAATCCGCACATCAAGCTTGCCGAGTGGAACATCGAAGTGGTCACCAGGCCGCTTGCGCTGAAGCAGTCCGGCAGGTTGATCATCGGCGTCAACTCCTTCGGTTTTGGCGGATCGAACGCGCACGTCATTCTCGAAAGCCATCAGCCGGCCGACGCCAAGACCCCGCAAACATCGGCCGCAGGCCTGCTACCGCTGATCGTCTCGGCACGGGACAGCGCGGCGCTGCAGGCAGCGGCACGCGAGCTCGCCGCTTTCCTGACAGAACAGCCGGAACACGCGCTCTACGACCTTGCCTATAGCGCGGCGTTCCGTCGTGAGCGGCACCCGCAGCAGGCCCTCGTTTTCGGCCAGGACGCGACGACCATCGCCGAGGCTTTGCTGGACTTCGCCGAGGGAAGGAAGGAGATCACCACGGCGACGCCAGCGCACACGGTGAGCGCGAGCACAGCAGCAGCTACGCTGGAGACCGGCAGCAGCTTGGCGAAGCCGGTGGGCCTGGCCTTCATCTACACGGGAAACGGCTCGCAGTGGGCGGGTATGGGCAAGCGCCTGCTGGGCGAAGAACCCGTGTTCCGCGCCGCGGTCCGCGAGGTCGACGCCTTCTTCCGTCGTCATGCGGACTATTCGCTGGAAGACGAACTTGCCGGCGTCAACGGCGAAGAAAACCGCTACGAGCGGACTGAAATCGCCCAGCCAGTGCTGTTCGCCATGCAGGTGGGAATCACGCGCATGCTCACCCAGCGCGGACTCGCGCCGACCGTCGTCGCCGGCCACAGTGTCGGTGAAGTCGCTGCCGCCTGGGCATCAGGCGCGCTGAGCCTCGCCGAAGCCGTGCACGTCATCTACCAGCGCAGCCGCCTGCAGGGAACGACCAAGGGCCAGGGACAGATGTGCGCCATCGCCCTCGGGCAAGAGGCCGCCCAGGCCCTGCTCGCCGAATTGGGCCTCGCAGCGCGGCTCGCCATCGCCGGTGTCAACAGCGCGCGCGGCGTGACCATCGCCGGTGACCCCGAGCAGCTCACCATTCTGGAAGCTGCCCTGGAAGGGCGAAACCTCTTTTACAAGCGACTGGACCTCGATTACGCGTTTCACAGCGCGGCCATGGACGGCATCGAAGTCGAACTCAAGGACGTACTGGCAGAGCTCGAACCACGGGAAGGTGAATTGCCCTTCTGCTCCACGGTCAGCGGCAAGCGGCTCAGTGGCCGCCAGCTCGATGCCGAATACTGGTGGCAGAACATCCGCAAACCGGTTCTCTTCGAGTCGGCGATCAACGCCATCCTGGACGACGGCGCAAACATCTTCGTCGAAATCGGCCCCAATCCGATCCTGCGCAGCTACCTCAACGACTGCCTGAAAGAACGGGCGATCGAGGGCCGCGTGATCGGCACCGTCCGCCCTGCCGACGACTCGCCACAAAGCGTCTGGGGTGCCGCCAGCCAGGCGATCATCGCCGGATGCGACCCTGATTGGCAGCAGTTCTTCCCGCAACCGGGTCGCTTCGTGCAGCTACCCAGCTATCCCTGGCAGCGAGAACGCCACTGGCATCCGGTCACTGCGGCATCGGGCGGACTGATTTATCGGCGCAAGCTGCACCCGCTGCTCGGCTATCCGCTGCCGCAGCACGAACTTACCTGGGAAAATGAGCTCGATACGCAACTGTATCCGGTGCTCGCCGACCATGTCGTTGGTGAGGCCACCGTTTTCCCAGGTTCCGCTTTCGCCGAGATTGCTCTGGCGGCCGCTGCGGCGTGGCATCCAGACGCGGTCGCGGTCATCGAGAATCTCGAAATCCGCACGCCGCTGTTGCTCAGCGACGAGCGCTCGACAAGCGTGCGCACGACGATCGATGCGCAGGACGGCAGTCTGACCATTAGCAGCCGGGAGCAACTCGCCAGCGATCCCTGGACCTTGCACACGACGGCACGCTTGCTGCACGACACCGACGACATCCTGCTGCGCGAGAGAGGGCCCGCCCTGCCCAGCCGGACCCCGGATTTCGATGCCCGCAGCCACGCGGCACTGACGCGCGCCGTTGGTATCGCCTATGGCCCGGCCTTCCAGTGCATCGAGCACGGCTGGGTACAAGGGAGCTCGGTCCTGGCGGTGTATCGCATCGCGGCCAGCGTCGACAGGCAACTAGCCTCGCACCACCTCCATCCAGCGCTCCTGGATTGCGCTTTCCAACTCATTTTCCAGCTGCTGAAAAACGCCGTCGAAACCCACGCGGGACTGGCCTTCGTGCCCGTGCGCATGGGCCGCATCGCCGTGCGCAGCGGCTTGGCCAGGCCGAGCCATGCGCGGGCGACATTGCTCAGGCGGAGCGCACGTTCGCTGCAAGCGGAGTTCGCGATTTTCGCGGCCGATGGGAGCACCATCGCCGTCGTCAGCGACGTCCGCTTCCGCAGTGTGCGTCTGAGCCGCAATGCTGCCGACCAACTACGCTGTCTCGCTTACCACGCCACCCCCAGGCCACACCCGCTGACGCCCGCTGCCAGCCCGAGCATCGCTTACGCCAGCGTCAGGGCTGCGCTCTCTGATCTGGTCAGACGGGCGGCGCTGAAGGGAAGCCATCGCCGCTATTCGGAAGAGGTCGATCCGCTGCTCGACAGTCTGTGCAGCCGCTTCAGCCGGCTGGCCCTGCAAGCACTTTCGCCCGATGGGCAGAGCCTGCCAGCGCATACCCTCCGCGCCTGCGCGACCGCCACCCCGGAGCTCGAACCGTATCTGGCGCAACTGCTGTCGCTGGCCGAGGACGATCGCTCTCTGGCCGCTACCGCCGATGGCTGGAAGATCGTGCCGGATCAGCGCGACCAGTCCTCAGCGCAGGATATCTGGAACAGCCTGGTCGCCGACGATCCGGACTATTTTCAGATCGTGCATTCGGTCGGGCTGGTCGGGATGCATCTCGGCGAACTCCTGGCCGGCCAGCGGACGCTGCGCGACCTCTGCCCGCAAGAGTCGTCGCTGGCAACGCTGTTGCGGCAGGTACTCGGAAGCAACGGCAAACAGAAGATTGGCCACGCGCTGCGCGAGCTGATTGGCCGGGGATTGCAGGATTTGCCCGCCGGGCGGCGCCTGGGCATCGTCGAGATCAGCGCCGGCGGGCCAGCGTTTGTCATGGATGCGTGCACCGCCCTCGACTTCAACCGTGCCGACTATTGCTTCGCCACTACCTCGGCGAGCACTCTGGACGAGGTGGCCGCCAAACTCAAGGAATGCTCGCCAGCCATCGCCACGCAGCTCATTGGCGGCGCCTCGGAAGCCGCTGGCAATGGCACGGGGGGAGCCGGAAGCTGCGCACTGGCCATCGTCGTGCTTGATTTCGACAGCGTCGAGCAGGCCCTCCAGGCCATTGATTACGCGCGTAGCCGCCTCGCTGCGGACGCTTCGCTGATCGTCGTCGGCCAGCACCCGTCGCGCTGGATCGACTTCGTATTCGGCGCGCAACGGGCGGGCTGGTCGCAAGCGGAAAGCGGTCGCTGGCAGTCGAGTCAACGGCCCAGCCATTTCTGGCTACAGCAATTGCAGGAAGCCGGCTTTTCGGCGAACGAGCCTTTCGAGTTCTCGCCAGACACCTTGTCCGGTCCCTACTTGCTGCTCGGCCAGCGCAGCGCAAGCGACACGTCGCCAAGCAACACGCCACGGTCGACGCTGCGTAGCTGGATCCTGTTCGCCGATGCGGATGGTTTTTCGGCGCAACTTTCCGACCAGCTGAGCAAGAAGCTGCAAGCGCGCGGCGATCTGGTCATCGAGGCCCGCGCCGGCGGAAGCACGCAGATCGAAGCGCTGCTCCGTGAAACCACGGCCAACTACGGCGAACTCGACGGCATCGTCCATCTCACCGGCATCGTTGCCGAGCCGGACGACGCGCTTGCCGACGCCACCGACAAGGTTTTCGATCGCCAGCTTGCCCGCTGTGCGACAGCTGCGGACATCTTCCAGGCCTGTACAAGCACGCAAACGAAAACCACCTGCTGGCTGATTACCGCCAATGCTGCCGGCAGCCTGCTGCCCAAGCACACCGGCGCGACGCCCGCGGCAAGCCTCGCTGCGGACAGCGCGCTGTGGGGATTTGGCCGGACGATGCTCAACGAGGCCGACCACTGTGCCATCCGCCTGATTGACCTGCAAACGCCGCTGAGCGTTGAAACGGCAGCAACGGCGCTGGACAAGGAATTCGAGCAGCCGGATGACGAGCAGGAGGTGGTGCTGACGTCCGGCGGTGAGCGCTACGCCTTGCGCCTGTGTAGCGAAGAGCGCCCCGACGGGCAGGTACACGTAGCCCTGGAGCAGCCCACCCTGTCGCTCGGCTTCCAGCTTCCCGGACAACTGCGGAATCTGCGCTGGGAAGCGCACCCACGCCGCGAACTTGCACCCGGCGAGATCGAAGTCGATGTGCGCGCCACCGGTCTGAACTTCCGCGACGTCATGTATGCGCTCGGGCTGCTTTCCGACGAAGCCATCGAAAACGGCTTTGCCGGGCCAACGCTTGGTTTCGAATTTGCCGGCGTCGTCAGCCGCAGCGGCAGCGAGGACAGCATTTTCAATGCCGGCGATGAAGTCGTCGGCTTCGGCCCGTCCAGCTTCGGCAACCGGGTGATCACCCAAGCCGCAGCCATTGCCCATCTGCCACCCGACATCTCCTTCGAAGCCGCGGCGACGATCCCCAGCACCTTCTTCACCGTCTATTACGCGCTGCATCATCTGGCACAGCTGCAAGCCGACGAAAAGGTGCTGATCCACGGAGCCGCCGGCGGCGTCGGGATTGCTGCGGTCCAGGTCGCCAAGTGGCTCGGCGCCGAAATCTACGCCACCGCCGGCTCCGACGAGAAGCGTGATTTCCTGCGCCTGCTCGGCGTCGATCATATTTTCGACTCGCGTTCGCTTACTTTTGCCGACCAGATCATGGCCCAAACCGGTGGGCAAGGCGTCGATGTCGTCCTCAACTCACTGGCCGGCGAAGCGATCAACCGAAATTTTCAGGTCCTGAAACCTTTCGGTCGTTTTCTTGAACTCGGCAAACGCGACTTCTACGAAAACACCAGGATCGGCCTGCGCCCCTTCCGTAACAACGTCAGCTACTTCGGCATCGATGCCGACCAGTTGATGCTGGTCCGCCCCGATCTGACGCGCCGCCTTTTCGCCGAGATCATGGCGCTGTTTGCCGATGGTGTTCTCCACCCCCTCCCCTATCGCGCCTTCGAAGCCGAGGACGTGGTCGACGCTTTCCGCTATATGCAACAGGCACGCCAGATCGGCAAGATCGTCATCACCTATCGTCACGGCATCAACGACGTGTATCTACCGAAAGCGCCAACGCGTCGGCACCTGCAGCTGGCGGCTGACGGCTCGTATCTGGTTTCCGGTGGCCTGCAGGGTTTCGGTCTGCGAACTGCCGAGTGGCTGGCCAGCAAAGGCGCCCGCCAGCTGATCCTGATCAGCCGTAGCGGTCCGCAATCCGAACAATCCGACGAAGCCCGCAGCGCCATTGCACGCCTTGAAAGGCAAGGGGTACGCGTGCACGCCGCTGCCTGCGACGTCAGCAAGCGCGCCGAACTGGCGGCCTTGCTGGCGGAAACGGCGCGCAGCCTGCCGCCGCTGAAAGGAGTGGTACACGCGGCGGCGGTCATCGATGACGGTCTGGTGCGCAATCTCGACGCCGCGCAGATGCGCCGCGTGCTCGCCCCCAAGATCCTCGGTGCCCGCAACCTCGATGAGCTGACGCGCGACTGCCCGCTCGACCTCTTCATTCTCTTTTCGTCGGCGACCACCGTCTTCGGCAATCCTGGACAAGCCAGCTACGTAGCGGCGAACGCCTTCCTCGAAGCGCTTGCAGAACATCGCCGCGCACTCGGTCTGTGCGCCACCAGTGTCGGCTGGGGCCCGATCGACGACGTCGGCTTCCTGGCCCGCAATGAAAAAATCAAGGACGCCCTGCAAAGCCGCATGGGTGGCGGCGCTCTCAACTCGGCAACCGCTCTCGACGCCCTGGAAGGCATGCTGCTCGCCGATCGCTCCGGACTGGCGGTGCTCGAATTTGACTGGCATGCGCTCAGCCGCCTGCTGCCGAGCGCCAGCAGTCCAAAATTCCAGGAACTGGCCTGGCATGCCGAAGACCGCGACGGGCAGGAGGATCACTCGGAAGACATTCAGCGACTGCTCGCCGAACTCTCCGATGACGAGCTTCTGGCCACCTTCTCGGACATCCTGCGCAACGAAATCGGCGAGATCCTGCGCGTTGGCGCAGACAAGATCGACCCCGAGCGTTCGCTCTACGACATGGGCCTGGACTCGCTGATGGGCGTCGAACTGATGATCGCCCTCGAATCTCGTTTCGGTATTCGCCTGCCGGTAATGGCCTTGAGCCAGAGTCCGACGATTAGGAAACTGGCGGCGCGAGTGATCCAGCAGTTGCGCGGAGCCGACGACGCTGGCGAGTCGGATCAGCAAGCGCTGCTGCTGGCGCAGACGCAAGAGGTGGCCAGGCAGCAGGGCGCCGACGCTTCGCCAGAAGTGATCGCCGGAGTGGTCAAGGACCTACGGACCGCACGGGCCGCGGCGACTGCCAAGGTGATCGACTAGGATGGTACGCAAAGGATTGCCAGGGCTCACCGCCCAGATCAAGGACAAGCTCATCCAGCAGGCGCTCGAGCGCCGGCTCCGCCAGGCCGATCAAGGGAAGAACTACGACGCCCCGGCGCGGACGCCCAGCGGTGCCGCCACCACTCCCGAGCAGCACTACCGCTTTCACCTGCATCCCGGCTACCAGCAGATTCGCATCATCAGCGAAGGCGCGACTCGCCTCGGCATCGACAGCCCCTTCTTCAAGCTCCACGAAGGTATCGCTGGCGCCAGCACGCGCATCGACGGCCGCGACTACATCAACTTCGCGAGCTACAACTATCTCGCGCTCTCGGGACATGCCGAGATCTCCGAGGCCGCCAAGCAGGCCATTGATCGTTACGGGACCTCGGTTTCAGCCAGCCGCCTGGTCTCTGGTGAGCGAGCGCTGCACCGCGAGCTGGAAGATGCCATCGCCCGTGCCTACGGGACCGACGATGCGATCACCTTCGTCAGCGGCCACGCCGCCAACGTCACCACCATCGGCCATCTCTTCGCCGCCCAGGATCTGGTGGTTCACGACGAGCTGATCCATAACAGCGTCGTGCAGGGAATCAGCCTCTCTGGCGCCCGCCGCCTGTCGTTTCCGCACAATAACCCGGAGGCACTGGATACCATTCTCAACCAGCAGCGCCAGCACTTCCAGAGAGTGCTGATCGTTCTGGAAGGGATCTACAGCATGGATGGCGACTATCCCGACCTGCCCCGCTTCGTGGCCATCAAGAACAAGCATCGCGCCTTCCTGATGGTCGACGAAGCCCACTCCTTCGGCGTCATGGGCGCCACAGGACTCGGCATCAGGGAGCACTTCGGCCTGCACAGCGCCGAGGTCGACATCTGGATGGGCACCCTGAGCAAGGCCCTGGCGGGATGCGGCGGCTATATCGCCGGCGAAGCCGCGCTGGTCGAACACCTCAAATTCCTGGCGCCCGGCTTTCTCTATAGCGTCGGCATGCCACCGCCGGTTGCCGCGGCCTCGCTTGCCGCGCTGCAAGTAATGCAACGCGAGCCCGAGCGCGTCGCCGCACTGCAGGCACGCGGCCGATTCTTCCTGGCGCAAGCCAAAGCGGCCGGCGTTGATACCGGGACTTGCGCCGGCTTCGCGGTAATTCCGGCAATTACCGGCAGCTCGATCAAGGCGGCACGCCTGGCTGCCGCCCTCTTCGAGCGCGGCATCAATGTGCAGCCGATCCTTTACCCGGCAGTGCCGGAGAAATCCGCCCGCTTACGCTTTTTCATCTCCTGCGAGCATAGCGAACTGCAGATTCAGCAAACCGTCGAGGCCTTGGCGGAGGAACTCGGCAGGCTCTGAGCAGTAAGCAAGCCCATTTCCTGCAGAAACAGGCTGCCCAGGTCCTCGACCTTCAAATCGCGCCGTATCCCCGGCTTCGGCTGACCGTTCTTCCGCCAGATGAAGTAATCGGTCTGCCCCGCGGGCGCGCCCAGGGTCCGGTAGACATCCGGCATGATCGGCACGTGATCGCCGTACCAGCACAGGCCACTGCGGCCCGGCAAAGCCGCGAGCCCGGCGCGCAGCATGCCCGCCATGCGGTCCGCATTGCGCAAATGACGCAGGTAGATGGTCAGCTCGTCGCAGCCAGCCGGTGGCGGCCTTGAGTAGAAGCGCTCCGCCTCATCGGAGCGCACTTTCTCGAGATGCAGGGGCCCATGGTTCTCCATGCTGATGACAAAGACGAAGAGTGGCTGCTCGCTAGCGCCCTTCAGCAGGGAGCAGACTTTCTCGGCGACGGCCAGGTCCCCGACGTAAGGCCCACTCCTTGCTGCGTCCATGAAGCTGCGGATATCAATGAACTCATCGAAGCCAAGGCGTGGAAAGACCTTGTGGCGGTCGTAGAAGCTCGCCGCGTAGGGATGGACGCAGAGGGTCCGGTAACCGCGGACTTGCAGGAAACTGGCCAGGGTCGCCACCCCCTGCCGCGCCAGCCGACGATAAGGATTGAAGCGATGCACCCGCAGTGACTCGCCGGCGAGTCCAGACAGGAAAGCAAACTCGGTGCGCACGGTATTGGCGCCCCAGGCAGCGACCTCGAGTTGTCCGCTGCAAGCTGCCTCAGCCTGCAAAGCGTCAAACTCCCGCAGGACCTCGCTACGGATTCCCGCGTCGAGCCGCCGCGGATCGAAGAAGGACTCGCTCTGCACGACGACCAGATGCGCGGGTTTGTCTCGGCTTGGGTGCGCGGCATTCGTGACATTCGTGGCGCCTGCGCTCCCGCCGTCAAACGGCGAATGCAAGGGGCAAGGCAGCAACTCCTCCTCGCCATAGCGCCACATGGCGCAAAGCAGGCCCAGCCGGCACAGGTCGCTTGCCGCTTCGAATGTCACCGCCAGCTTGCTCCGCGCCGCCCACCACAGCACAAGGCCCGCTGCCAGCGCGAGCATTGCCGACCCGGTCAGAAAGTCGCCGACCGACAGGACCAGCAACAAGGATTCCTCCAGGGCCAGCCCCGCATAGACTGCGCCACCAAACGCCAGCACGGCAAGCGCCGCCTTCCCCGCGCCGAGAAAGGGCAGGTACAGGCGCGGGTGCTTGAAGACGTCGCTGAAGTACTCGAAATCCTGAAAAATGAAGGGTTCGCGCAAGGCGTGGTATTTGGCGTTGCTGACCAGCACCAGAAACAGCATCCCGGCGAGCAGCGCGCTGGCGGCAAAGAGCGGCCGCTGAAGAACCAGCAATAGGCAAGTAAACAAGCCCAGCCAGACGCCAAGATGAATCGCCAGCGCCGCCAGAGGCCGCTTCCAGAAGGGCCGCACAGCTGGTCTCAGCAAGCGTTCAAGTAGCAGGCAAAGGCCGGCGCCAGCGAGCGCAGACGGGGCAACCGCCGACCAGAAGGAATCAGCCACCGTAATCGAGCAGGCGCAGAATGCGTTGCGAGACCGCCGACGGCAGGACCGACAGCCACCAGGTCCCGAAGTTGAGGGGAAACGGAAAGCTGATGCGCGCCTGATTGCGCGCCAGACCGCGCCGGATGGTACGCGCCGCTCGTTCCGGAGTCCACAGGAAAGGCTTCGGCCCCGGCATCTCGCGGCACATCTTCGATTCGACATAGCCCGGCATGACCACGCTCACCTGCACCCCTTCGCCTGCCAGCCAGCCACGTATCGCTTCACCGTAAGTCTTGATCGCCGCCTTGCTGGCGCAGTAGCTGGGCGTCACCGGCAGCCCGTAATACGCGGCCAGCGAACTGATCAGGGCAATCTGACCTTGCCCGCGGGCGCGCATCGCCGGCAGCACCGCATCGACCGTGGCCATTACTGCCAGGACGTTCACCTCGATGAGTTCCTCGACATCCGGCCAGTGTTCGCCCGCGCCGGCTGGCCCGATATTCGTGTTTACGCCCGCGTTGACGATCACCAGATCGAGCCGTTCTGATCCGCAAAGGTCGTTCAGCCAGTTCGCCAGTGCCCGGCGATCACGCAGGTCGAGCACCTGGATCAGCACCCGCGCGCCGCGCGCCTGACAAGCCGCCGCCAACTCTGCCAGCCGCGCAGCATTGCGCCCCTGCAGGATCAGCGTACTGCCCGCCTCGGCATAGGCCATCGCCAGCGCGCCGCCGATACCGCCGGTGGCACCCGTGATGAGCACCGTTTGCGGTCGTGTAGCGAGGCTCACAACAACTCGTCCAGCGGTGAGCGCTGTGGTTCAAGAAAGCGGCGGCAGTTGGCGACGGCCATGCGGATTGCCTGGGCGGAATAGAAGCCGCCATTGACCTGGGTGGCGTGAATCACCGTATTGCGGAAACAGCGGAAAAGCTCGCGTTCGGGCTTGCCGGCATGGGTCCAGAAATCGTCGACAGGCCCCTGAAAAGTGAGCCCGGGAAGATTGTAGATGGGGTCGCTCAGGGTCACGGTCGGACATCCCGCGGCCAGCGAGAGGAGACCGACGGTGCTATTCACGGTGACCACGCCTTGCGCGTGCTGCAGCAAGGGGCCTAGATCGCCGCTCTCCAGGTAGGCGATGCGTCCGGCCAGTCCGAAGCGCTTTTCCAGAGCGGCGATCACGCGACGGAAGTTCACCAGGCCGGCGTCGAGCGGATGGTTCTTGATCACCAGGCGTGCGTCGCCAGCCGCGTGCGTAGCGAAGGACTCCAGCACGAATTCCATGACGCCGCTCATGTCGTCGAATCGGCAATGATCGCGAATCTGTGCGTCGCTGTTCAGTTGCAGTGGCAAAAGGTAGTACGGCACGCCGCTGCTGACGAGTTTGTCGATCAAGGCCTGGTCTTTCGACTTGCGAAAGTGCAGCATCGAAAAGCGCCCGGCGTAGCCGGCGTACTCGAGCGCCGCGTTGAGCGGCGCATGCCTTTGGTAGCGCGGAAAGGCGACGGCATTGACGGATCCGGCGAGATGGTAGGCCACATCATGTGCCGCACGTACTCGGAACGGCGAATGAAACGGCTCGCCGTCACCGTAATCCGGCAACTTCGCGCCAACGCGGCGAAACCAGTCGGGATCACGCGGCAGCAGCGAGTGACCATTGACCCCCTCGCGCTCGAGAGTCACCCAGTAAGGCCGCAAGTAGCCTTCTTCGAAAACGTGCGTGCGCATGCCCAGAGCCGAGCCATGATCGACGGCGGGTCTATGCACTGGACGCCGGTCACCAAACAGAACCTGGTCGGTGATTCCGAAGCGGCGGTATTTGTCGTCGAGAAAGTCGCGCAGGCCGGACAACTCGCCGCGAAAATTCCACGCCGGCCGAAAACCCCAATAGGCGACGTCGCCAGCATTGAAATTGATTTTGAAAACGCGGTGTCCGTCAGCGACCAACTGATCAGCGAGCCGTCCAAAAAATGGCGAACAAACACCCTGCAGAAACAAAAAAGAACGTCTCAAGCTACTGCAACCCCTCTGCTTTGCACAGCCAAAGCCCTCTCTCGCACGACACGCCCTCCACTGACCGCTTGCTCGGCTCCGCGCCGGGATGCACGGCGTGCCGTCCTGCCAGGCCACCAGACCCGCTGCGATCTCCCGCCAGAAAACGCAGCGTGGTCGCCGGCAGGTCGACGCAGAGCCCCACCAGGTCGACGGTCGACAGATGGCCGCCGACAGCGCGGGAATCCGCCCAGGCCCATGGGCGCCGCAGGAGGCCTTGCAGGAAGCTGCCCGCGCCGTGGCGGACGAGCACGCGATCGATCGCCATGTGCTCGGAAACATCGGCGGCAACCCCCGACAGCGTCAGCAAGGCCTTGCGAAAAAGCGCGATCTCCTCCGGAAAACGCACCGCCGAGCTTGCTGCCAGACTATCCAGCAGCGACGTCATCCAGTCGAAGCCGGGAAAGCGACCAGCACGCACCTGCTCAATCGCTGCACCTACCGCGAGTCGCACGCGGGCTTCGTCGACCACCTGGCCGAGCGCCGCGATGGCCCTGCACACCCGCGTCTCGTTGAGCGTCACTGCCCCCAGACCGAGTTGCACGACCGCTTCGCACTGGGCCTTGGTCAAGCGTGTGGTGAGTGCCCAGTCGATAATCGCCAGACGTCCATCTGGCGTCGCCAAGAGGTTGCCAGCGTGCGGGTCGGCATGAAACATCGCTCCCGTCTCGCCACTGCCCCAGAAGGGCTGGGCCAGCAAAGCCCTGATCACCCGCTCGGCACGCTGGCGCATTTCTGCGGCCGGCAAGTCCTGGTGGGTCACCTTGCAGCCATCAACCCTTTCCATCGCCGTCACCAAGGGCGTACAGAAGGGAAACAGGCGGGGGATAAGGATATCCGGTGAAGCGGCATAGAAATCCGCCGCCTGCCGCAGGTGCTCCTGTTCCTGGTCCAGACGAACTTCGTTGGCGAGCAGGCGGGCAACCGTTTCCAGGGTATTAGCGTAGTCGAGTACCGGCAGGCCGTGGTGGGCGCAGCGTTCTTCCAGGAATGTGCCGAGCAAGGGCCAGATGGCGAGTTCTTCCTCCAGCCGCTCCTGCACACCCGGCCGCAGCACTTTGAAGACGCCGCGCTGCGGCGCTGCATCCTGCGCCTGCTGCCAGACGAAAGGCACGACCACGGCGACGCTGCCCTCGGCGATTGTCTCCTGCCCCAACTGCAGACCGGCGACAGGACCCACTTCGCGATCGAGCAGCGGCTGCACCGCCGCCAGCGAATCGGTCGGCGCCAGCGTTTCGAGTTCCTGCAAACGCTGGCGCAAATCGGCCGACAGGCGCCGGTCGTGGGCCACCACCTGCCCCAGCTTGTGCAGGGTCGGGCAGAGACGAAACAGGCTGATTACACGCCGCTCACGACTGGCAGATCTCGGCAGTTCAATTTGTGCGGCAACAATGGCTTGCTGACGGTCTGGCGAAAGGCGCTGCAGGAAGAAAGCCAGGCCGTCGGCGAGCAGTGGACGATAGGGCGCGTAATTCTCGGGCAACAGCTCGGTGAGCGGCAGCAGGAGTGCCAGCGCGCCGCTATGCTGGTCGATGTTCGAGTGGAGGGTCATGAGAGGGAATGGTCGATAGCCAGCGCACTGGCGAAACAGGGACTGATGAGCAAGGGGATGAGCGCATTGTAGACCGGATGGAGCAGAGCGTCCGCTTGCCCACCTGCCCGCCCGCCTGCCTCGTTATTGCTCACTCAAAAATCGGGGCAAGTTTCGCCAGCACCTCTTCCATGGTCGATGCTGGCAAGGTGTCCACCTTGCGCCCATTGCGCGCCCCAAGATCGAGCACACGCGGCTGATCGCAGCGAACTACGCCGGTCGTTCTGATGCCAGTCACGGGGACAGCGAAGGCAATTCGCCTGGCGAAGCCACCGCCGCTGGTGATCGGGCAGACCACCGGCAACCTGGTTGCCTCGTTGAACGCGGCAGGCGACACGATCAGAACTGGACGGCTACCGCGTTGCTCGCGCCCTTCGGTCGGATCAAGCGAGACCAGGTAGATGTCACCACGTCTCATATCAGTTCCCCACCGACCGCGGGCGCATCGATCCATTCGCGTTCTTCCGCCGCTTGCTGCTGTGAATAATCCGAAGCGGCCAGCAGTTCCGCCAGCGTGTAACGCGGCCTGGGCTTAGGATCAATCACCAAGCGGCCATCAGCGACGGCCACTCCTACCGTGGCGCCTGCTTGCAGCTGAAGTTGATCGAGGAACGCTGGCGGAACTGCCAGCATCACTGAGCCGCCGACCTTGCGCAGATTCGTTGTATGCATGGTGCACCTCTATCGAGTCAAGTTATATTGAAGTATAACCGTAATCGATAGCGGTGCGGGCCTCGATCTGGCGGAAAACACCTGTTTCGCGACAGATCGTACAGGCCAGGGCCGTCACCAAACCTACGCCCTCCTCACTACAGTCTCCAGATCGCCAGCCGAAATCCACCCGCCACTAGTGAACCCCTTCATCCAGCGCGAGCTTCACCGCATCGACGATGCGTCGCCTGCCGCGCGCGCGGCTGACCAGATTGGCCTCCTCGCCGGTCGAGTCGAGCCATTCGACCAGGCGCGTCAGGGCATGACGGGTGGTGGTGGCGTCGCGGCAGTTGGCCAGGAAGACCATCTGGATCTTCTGTACTTTGTCGGTCACGTAGACGCCGAAAGGCGCGGCGACGATGGTCGCATCGGGGAAGCCCAGTTGCCGCATGGCCTGTGACTCGCTGACCGTTTTCAGGCAGGCGACCAGGTGCACCGGCCCGGCCAGCGACGGGGTAGCACCACCCGGGACGTAGCTGTGATCCTTCAGGAAAGGCTGCCCGACCAGTTCGCGCGCGGCGGCGACGCCAAAAGCGGCCGGCAGGCCGTGCACGATGGTGAGCAGCGATTCGCCCGCCAGCGGCCAGTCCCAGCCGCCGGCGACGGAGGACAGCGCATTCGCGCCGAGGTCGCTTAGTGCTTCGCCGAGCGCTTCTTGCATGGCCTGCTTGCGGCTGCTGAAATCGAGCCGGCTCCAGTCCAGGGCGGTGCCGTAGGCGAAGCGCCCCTTGCGTGCTTCGCGACCGCCCAGTTTGACCAGACTGGCAACCCCCTCGCGCAGGGCTTCCAGGCTGCGCGCGACGATGTCTTCGGCATTGCGCGCTTCCGGCGAAGTCGGGTTGAGGGTCAGGAAGTACTCCTGGAAGATCTTGTCGGCCTTCTTCTCGGCGGCCGATTTTCTGGCGGGAAACTTGACGTCCAGGACGCGCACGACTTTTAGCCGGGCCGGCCCGTTGTTCCAGACCTCCTGAAACTCGGCGTGGCAGATGCCGATCTCGCCGCTTTTCGGTGCCCAGCCGGCTTCGCCCGTGTACAGGGCAAGAACGACGTCGGCCTTGCGCACCTCTTCGAGCGAGCGGTTCCAGGCAGTATCGAGGTCGCCCTGCGACTGGTCCGGGGCATTGTCCGAGATCCAGACTTCGAACAAGGCTTCGCCGAGCAGGGGCTCCGCGCACAGCTTGTCGTGCAGGCGCTTGCGGACAACGGTCATGCTCACTTGCTGCTCGCCGTCGGCGACCAGCGATGAGCAACGGCTGGAGATCATGATGCGGATCTTCTTGAAGTCGGCCATGGCGAAGTCCTCGACGAGCGCTAGACGAGCGCTAGACGCTATGAACGGTGAAATTGCCCGTCGGTCGGCGCGCTGGCGTGATCACCAGCGTTGTGCCGCGTTCCCGCCCAAGGATCAGCTGCCAGCCCGCTGCTGATAAACGTGCACATCCCGCTGCGGGAAGGGGATGTTCAGCCCGGCAGCATCGAAGCGTTT
Source organism: Candidatus Accumulibacter sp. ACC012 (assembly GCF_907163155.1). NCBI lineage: Bacteria > Pseudomonadati > Pseudomonadota > Betaproteobacteria > Candidatus Accumulibacter > Candidatus Accumulibacter sp. ACC012. Next base: position 389,789 of record NZ_CAJQUC010000003.1, on the reverse strand, counting down.
CTTGACCTGTTCGTGCAGATGGAAGTGCACCGCCCAGTAGTCGCCTGAATGGACCCAGGGGCGGACCACAAAATTGACGCTGTGGTCAGCGAGCGCGACCACTTCGACCGTCGGCGCGGGCTCCTTGAGGATGCGCTCGTCGCTGGCGACGAGCTCATTGAGCAGCTTGCGAACCGCGTCCAGATCGTCGCCATAGCTGCAACCGACAATCATGTCCAGGCGCCGCGTGTCGTTGGCCGAATAGTTGATGATCGTCCCGGCCATGATCTGGCTGTTGGGAACCAGGATCTTCTTGTTGTCAGGGGAGTGAATGATGGTCGTGAGAATCTGCACTTCCTTGACCGTACCGGCGACTCCCGCGGCTTCGATGAAGTCGCCGACCTTGTACGGGCGGAAGGCGACGATCAGCACGCCAGACGCGAAGTTGGACAGCGAGCCTTGCAGCGCCAGACCGACCGCCAGGCCGGCAGCACCGAGCACGGCGAGCAACGAGGTCGTCTGCACGCCGAGAGCGCCAATCGCGGCGATGATCACCACCACCAGCAGCACGGCACTGAGCATGTTGCCGAGGAATTTTTCGAGCGTGTCTTCCATGCCCGTCTTCTGGAAACCCTTGCGCGCAAGATTCGTCACCAGTTGGGCCAGCCATCGGCCGACAACGAAAATCAGGATGGCGGCGACGACTTTCATGGCGATCGACATCCCCTGTTCCGTCGCCAGCACGATCAACTGATCGATGTTGCTGTAATCGAGGACTTGCGTAGCGGCTTTCTCGACCGCGGCGAGCGTGCTTCCTTCCATACTTGTTTCCTCTGCTCTTCTTGAGTTTTAACTAATCAACCTGCGCTCGTCCGCTACCTTTTCCCGCTGTGTGGCGACCACGGCAGGGCAAGTGGAAAGCCTTTCCCTGCCTTGTTTCAACTGCCAAGCGCTTCGAGCGCAGCGGCCAGGCTGCTGACGGTCCGGTCTGGGTTGTGCAGTTTATCGAGGCCGAACAGTCCGATGCGGAAACTGCGAAAATCCGCCGGCTCGTCGCATTGCATGGGCACCCCGGCGGCGATCTGCACGCCGCTGGCGGCGAACTTCTTGCCGGACTGGATATCCGCATCGTCGGTATAGCTGACGACGACGCCGGGCGCCTGGAATCCTTCCGCGGCGACGCTCTTGAAGCCCTTGCTGCTGAGCAACTCGCGAACCCGGCGACCGAGTTGCTGCTGCTCCTTGCAGACGCGCTCAAAACCGTATTCCTCGGTTTCGAGCATTACGTCACGCAAGCCTGCCAGGGCGTCGGTAGGCAGCGTCGCGTGATAGGCAAAACCGCCTTTCTCGTAGGCCTCCATGATCTGCAGCCACTTTTTGAGGTCGCAGGCAAAACTGCTGCTGGTGCTTGCGTCGATGCACGCACGCGCGCGCTCGCCAAGCGCCACCAGCGCGCAGCATGGGGAGCCGCTCCAGCCTTTCTGCGGTGCGCTGATCAGTACGTCGACGTCGTTGGCGACCATATCGACCCAGACGGTTCCGGAGGCGATGCAATCAAGAATGAAGAGGCCATCAACGGCACGAACGGCGGCGCCGATGGCACGCAGGTAATCGTCGGGGAGCATCAAGCCGGAGGCGGTTTCGACGTGCGGGGCGAAGACGATTTCCGGCTTCTCGGCGTGGATGCTGGCCACGACGTCTTCGATCGGCGGCGGCGCGAACGCTGCCTGCGGCTGCTGATCGACCGGCCGCGCGACCATGGCCACGCTTTCGGAAGCTATCCGCCCCATGTCGAGGATCTGCGTCCAGCGAAAGCTGAACCAGCCGTTGCGGATGATCAGGCATTTCTTGTTGGTGGCAAACTGGCGGGCGACGGCTTCCATGCCGAAAGTGCCGCTGCCGGGAACGACGATGGCAGCCTTGGCGTTGTAGACCGTCTTGACGATCCGCGAGATGTCGTTCATCACGCCCTGGAAGCGCCGCGACATGTGGTTGAGGGCGCGGTCGGTATAGACCACCGAGTATTCGAGCAGACCGTCGGGATCGGGTTGGGGAAGGAGTGCGGGCACGATTGTCTCCATGCGGTGATTGGGCAAGCGGAGTTGAGTGAAAGTGAGTACACGGCGCGTCCGTGCGCCACAAGGCATGCAGGATAACGCCAAGTCCGGACGCCGCGCTAGTCAAGCCAGGCAGCGTAGCGGCGCCGGCATGCTGGCCGATCGATCGTCGCAATGAACAATCGTTGGCGATCGCGGGCCAGGCTTCCCCCTTGCCGACGAACGCCCCGCCTCCGCATGAGCCTGCAGAGCAGCTACACTTGCGAACCTTGAGCCAGCGGCCTCGCCTGGCTATCGCCGCCGGTAGAGGATCATGCGCAGCACTCCTGGCTGCCAGCGGCGTGGCAGCGCTCACCCGTCGCGGACGCGACTTTCACGGTACTTGGAGACCACGATGGCCGGAGCCAGCCTGCTTGCCCTGATCGATGACATTGCCAGCGTCCTCGACGACATCGCACTAATGACCAAGGTGGCGGCCAAGAAAACCGCTGGCGTGCTCGGCGACGACCTGGCGCTGAATGCGCAGCAGGTGTCCGGCGTGCGCGCCGAGCGTGAGTTGCCCGTGGTCTGGGCGGTCGCCGTCGGCTCCTTCAAGAACAAGCTGATCCTGGTGCCAGCGGCGCTGGCGATCAGCCGCTTCATTCCGTGGGCAGTGACACCGCTACTGATGATCGGCGGCCTTTATCTGTGCCTCGAAGGGGTCGAGAAAATCGCCCACAAGTGGCTGCACGGCAAAAGCGCTGCGACGGGCGAGGAGCCGGCACAAGAGGCCGACCAAACGGCGGCACAAAGCGATGAACACATCGATCTGGCGGCCCTGGAAGCCGAGAAGATCAAGGGCGCGATCCGCACCGACTTCGTGCTTTCGGCCGAGATCGTGGTCATCGCGCTGGGCACCGTCGCTGGCGCATCGTTTACGACGCAGGTGGCGGTTCTTTCGGGAATCGGCGTGCTGATGACGGTCGGCGTTTATGGCCTCGTCGCCGGCATCGTCAAGCTGGACGACCTCGGGCTGTACCTGCTGAAGAAGAGCGGCGCGCTGGCGCAAGCGGTCGGCAAAGGCCTCGTGCTGGCGGCGCCGCGCCTGATGAAAGCGCTCACCGTGATCGGCACGGCAGCGATGTTCATGGTCGGCGGAAGCATCCTCAGCCACGGCATCCCGCCCGTCCATCACTTCATCGAAAACGTCGCCGAGCTCATTCAACTCGCCACCCCGGTGAGCAGCGTTGGCGGCGTGCTCACGGCACTGAGCTCACTGTCCCTGGAAATGCTGCTGGGGGTCGTTGGCGGCAGCCTGGCCTTGCTCGCCGTGCAGGCGTTTGGCGCCGTCCGCAGTACTGTCCGGAGAAAGCCGGAAAAGCAGGCAGATGCGGACGAAAACAAGTAAGGCGATTGCCGGAAAAGAACGTACCAGATTGCGCCGGATTTTCGGTCGGCTTCAAGGCGCGACAACAGGCGCATAGTCGAACTACGTGACTGTTGTCGTAACACAGAAGACGGGCGAAAAGACAAGCAAGATGGTATGTTCTTTGACAGAAATCGCCTAAGGCTGAGGCCAACTGTCAGGGGCGGAGCCGCGCTCACTGAACCCTCGGCGCCGGGACTACTCGCCGGCCAGGCGCCTACGCTGCCAGTCGCCAGCCGGCTTCGGTTTCTTCGAACACCTGGCGCGCTTCGTCTTTCTGGCGATCGGTGTCATTCCACTGGGCGATCAGCTCGGTCACGCGGGTCGTGCCGTGGATATGCTCGAGGTACATCAGGCGCAGCATCCGCTCGGCAGCCACTGTTGGCCGGCGCTTGCCGCGCTCCCAGAGCGCAGTGCTCTGTTCGTCGACACCCAGGCAGTCACCCAGCCGCTTCTGCGACATGCCCATTTCGAGGCGAAGGAAGCGAATTTCGACGCCGGTCAGGCGCCGCTTGTAGTCGACCAGGTGATGACCGATGCTCCGGTGCAAGCCGTCGATATCGTAAATCTCGAGGCATGCCCCCAGCCCGTCGACCTCCTCGTAGCCGAAACCACTCGCCAGCCAGATGTTTTTCAGGCCGCAGTCTTCATATTTCAGCATGTCGCTCATTTCAGCCCTCGACTACCGTCGCCACCACGGCCAACTCGCCACCCTCAACACGGCCTGGGCCGTTTTGGCCGTCTGCGCTTTCTCCTCTGGCCTCGCCAAGCTTGAAGATCACGCCGACGGTCAAGCGAGCGCCAGCATGGAACCAGCTCAGGTTACAGCACCAATCGTCCCGCGCATCCTTGTGCAGCGGCTCGCTGACCAGGCCGTTCTTCAAGGTTTCCAGCACCTGTCGGCGACCGATGTGGCGGAGCTTCATCCGCGCCTCGGCATTCTCGCTGAAAACCAGGCGGCGCTTGCCGTTGCCGACTTCCTTGACCCATTCCATGGCCTGCCTGGGGGTCGGTTTGATGCCGGTGATCTTGCTCATGGCGATCCATCCTAGGTCGCAACAGTCGACCGTTTTGAATAATGGCCCAGGCAGAACGCGGCTCGACGTGCCACTCCTGCGCTTCTCTCCGTCACCTTCGACGTCTTCTTGTGCTGCCGGGAAGGGCATCGAACCCGGCCAGGAAACCCCGTGCCATCGCGAAGATTACAAGCTCCTGCTTTGATCGATGGCCCCAAATCAAGCCCCAGAGCGGTGATGCGGCCCGTGGCAGGCCAAGATTCTGGCCGAAAAGTCAGCAGCTGTGAAGCTCTTTCGCTTCGCTGCCAGGCGGTTGTTGACGAAGCGACGCGATCGCCGGATTCTCGAGGCGATGCGGGGTGTCTCCCAGAAGAGGATGTCGAACTATACTGACCCCCTGGCGCGAACCCCCGTTGATGCGCCGCTGCGCCAGTTTGCGTGGCGCCAGGGGGCCTGATTCGTCCATCGCTCGGGGCGAGTAGCCATCTACCGTTCTGACTCCTCCCACTTTTCAATCTGCGCTGTCGAAATGCTCTGTCAGGAAGCTGGCATTGCCGATGATGCGACAGCAACACCGAAAAAAGGATGCCCCATGGCCCACGACACCGCTGCTTCGATCATCGTTTTCGACGTCAATGAGACGCTGCTCGACATCACCACGCTCGAACCCTTGTTTGAGCGCGTCTTTGGCGATCCGTCCGTGTTGCGCGAGTGGTTTGCGCAATTGATTCTCTACTCCCAAACGATGACCCTCTCGGGCCTGTACGCACCGTTCGGAGAACTGGGCGTCGGGAGCCTGCGCATGCTGGCGTCAATCCACGGCGTCAGCATCGCCGACGGCGACATCGAGGAACTGAAGACGCGCATGAACACCATGCCGGCCCATGCCGACGTCGTTCCCGCGCTCAGCCGCTTACGCGCTGCGGGATTCAGGCTCGTGACCCTGACCAACTCGGCGAGCGCCTCTTCGCCGACGCCGCTTGAACGCGCCGGCATTGGCGAATTCTTCGAACGCTCCTTCAGTGTCGAGTCGGTTCGCAAATTCAAGCCCGCCCCCGAGACCTACCGTCAAGTAGCCGAAGAACTGCGCGTTGAGACGTCGGCGCTGTGCCTTGTCGCCTGTCACTTATGGGATACGATTGGTGCCCAGGCTGCCGGCTGCCGCGGCGCACTCGTCACACGTCCGCACAACGCGATCCTGCCCGCCGCAGAAGTACCTGTCCCGGACGTGGTGGCAGCGGAACTCACCGACCTCGCTGAGCAGATCGTCCAGCGCTGGAAATCGCCGCAGCAGCCTTCGTCAGGGTAAGACCTTCCTTGACGATCATCATCGCCGCGGCGACCGCGCCACCGCTCCTGATCTGCGCTGTTTTCGCCTCGCCCTTCCTCGAACGAGCGACCGAGTGGAGGCTTGCATTCTTGAGGAGACTTTCGGCAAGCCTCTCCTACCCGCCGTCATGGCGAGGAGGCGAAGCCGACGCGGCAATCCAGAGCTTCGGCTTTTCGCGTGTCCAGTGTTCGCTATGTCAATGCGCAGGGAAAGAGTGAGAGGATGGAACGGGATTGCTGAGTCGCGAGACCGCCCGCCCGCCCGAACTCGTTCTTGCAGCCAACGGCCAAAAACGTCTTGCCCGAACCGTATTCGCCACCGCTAGCCTTGCCGGCACCGCGTCCGCAAGCCGCGGCGTCCAGCTCTCCGTCGAGCGTTCCCGGAAGGCGGCCATCAGCCCACGGCCAGCGCCTCCAGGCCAGACTCGGGCACAGTTCCTCACCTCAAGGCCGCGCTGATCTCGGCTCACCGCTGCGGACTAATCACTGATGAACCCTCATTGCCTACTTCATCCCGAAGCGACTCGTCAAAGCGGCGGAAAGCCGCTGCCGATAATGATGCAAACGCGATCAGGGGTTCGGGCGAGGTGAGTACGGTCACCGCTCGTGATGGTGTTTGGTGGTTTTCTGGTCACGCAGCGTGATGGAGAGCAGGTGACCCCCCTCGGGGAACTTGAACAAACGAACCCTTTGGGGGAGTCTCTGGTTACCAAGCCAAGAGACCATTCAAGTGTGCCACGCCCTCCTGCAATCGCCCAACTTTTTCCGCTTGCTGCTGCGCATCGATGAAGAACTGGCCAGCGAGACACACGCCGCCGGTTGCCGGTGCGGCGGTGTTCTGCACCGCGCGAATTATCCACGCAAGCCGCGCGCCTGCCTGAGCGAGGTTCGCGGCGATTTCGAGTCGCGCTTCAGCTTCTGCTGCCATCGCTGCCGGCGGCGCACGACCTCGATGTCGGTGCGTTTCCTCGGTCGGCGCGTATATCTCGCGCTGGCGGTGGTGCTGGGTTCTGCCCGGCATGCCGGGCAGAACCCAGCGGCGACGCGACTGTCCGGAACCCTCAACGTCCCGTTGCTGACCCTGCGACGCTGGCGCCACTGGTGGCAGGGTGAGTTTCCGCAGACCTCGCTCTGGCAAGCCACCTGCGCCCACTTCATGCCCCCTGTGGTCAGCGATCTCTTCCCCGCCAGCCTGCTCGAACGGTTTTCGGGAAACGCCGAAGAAGCCCTGATGCGACTCCTGGTTTTCCTGTCGCCCCTCACGGTCAGGCCGATCGACTTGCCTGAGGGTCGCTGATCGCCCGCAGAAGATGTTGATAGTCATCCTGATCGAGGCTTTGTAGCCTTCGCTCCTGGTTTGAGCGCCGTCGGCGCCGCCACATTGGGAGACCTTCTTGAGTTCCACTATCGATCCGCTGAAACGCGATCGCTGGGCGCGTTTGCGCTTCTCGATCATCGGCCCCTTGCTGGCCGCACCGCCGGCCGCCGGCGAATTAGGCCGCCTTGACCCTGCTCGCCGTCAAGCGCTGGCGACACCCCCTCTCGGGACTCGAAGTGTGTTTCGGTAAGTCGACGCTGGAGCGCTGGTACTACCGAGCACGGCGCGCTGCCGACCCGGTCGCCACGCTCAGAAACCAACTGCGCGGCAACATCGGCCGTTTCCCCAGCATGAGTCCACGAACCGTCGAGGTGCTGACCGCCCAGTACCGCGAACATCCCGGCTGGACCGCACAACTGCACTTCGACAACCTGCGCGTCGCACTGGCGGGCAGCGACTCACCCTTGCCGTCCTACCCCACCGTTCGACGCTACCTCAAGGCGCAGGGCATGTTCCGACAAGCCCATCCCAAGCGCGCCACCGAAGGGGCGTTACTGGCCCGTGACCGCCTCGAACGGCTGGAGGTCCGGAGCTTCGAAGTCGATCAAGTGTCGGCCCTCTGGCACCTCGATTTCCATCACGCCAAACGCAAGGTGCTGACACGTGCGGGGAACTGGGTCAAGCCGCTGCTGCTCGGGGTGATCGACGACCGCTCGCGGCTCGTCTGCCACTTGCAGTGGTATCTCGACGAAACGGCCGAGAGCCTGATACACGGACTGTCGCAAGCGTTCATGAAGCGAGGGCTGCCCCGTGCCCTGATGACCGACAATGGCGCCGCCATGCTGGCCGATGAAACCGTCTCCGGCCTGGCTTGTCTGGGCATTGTCCATCAGACGACGCTGCCATATTCCCCTTACCAAAACGCCAAGCAAGAGTCCTTCTGGGGCCGTGTCGAAGGGCGCCTGATGGCCATGCTGGAAGGCGAGGACTCGCTGACGCTCGATCTCCTCAATCAGGCGACCCAAGCCTGGGTCGAACAGGAATATCACCGCACGCGCCATGCCGAGATCGAGACAACGCCGCTGACGCGTTATCTTGCCGGCCCGAATGTCCGTCGCGATTGCCCGACGACGGAAGTGCTATCTGCCGCATTCCGTATCGAAGTGGCGCGCCGGCAACGACGCTCCGATGGCACGGTGAGTCTGGCCGGAGCACGCTTCGAGATTCCCGCCCGTTATCGCCATCTCACCGTGCTTCACCTGCGTTACGCCCGCTGGGATCTGACACGGGTCGATCTGGTCGATCCGCGTAGCGGTGGGCTTCTTTGCCCGGTCAAGCCACTCGACAAGTCGGCCAACGCCGATGGCCAGCGCCGGCGCCTGACGCCGGTGACCCCCGATCTGTCGCCGCTACCGTCGTCGGGCCTGGCGCCCTTGCTCCGCCAGTTGCTCGCCGATTACGCCGCCACCGGCCTGCCGCCTGCGTACTTGCCACCCCTCGACCAGGACCCCGCATGAACCAGAAACTCCTTGCCCTGTGTGGGCTGAAGTGGAATCCCTTCTCCCCGGATTTGCCGACCGAGGCGATCTACGTGCCGCCCCGGATCGAGAATTTCTGTTGGCGGATCGAGCAGGCCCAGATCCGCGAGGGGGGCTTTGCGATGATCCATGGCGACCCGGGTACCGGCAAGAGCGTTGCTTTGCGCCTCCTGGCGGAGCGTCTCGCGCGCTTGCCCGATATCACGGTGGGCGCGATCAATCACCCGCAGAGCAACCTCGCCGACTTCTATCGCGAGATGGGCGATATCTTTGCTGTGCCCCTGCGCCCGCATAACCGCTGGGGTGGCTTCAAGGCCTTGCGCGAGGTCTGGTTCGCGCATCTGGAGACGACGCGAAGACGCGCGGTGCTGTTGGTCGACGAGGCGCAGGAGATGAGTCCGCCGGTGCTCTGCGAACTACGTCTTCTGGCCAGTGCGCGGTTCGATTCACAGCCGCTTTTGTGTGTGGTACTGGCGGGCGATGCGCGCCTGATCGAGAAGCTGCGGCGCGAGGAACTGATCCCGCTGGGCTCGCGGATTCGCACCCGGCTCGCCACCGAACACGCCAGCCGCGAGGAGTTGCTCGCCTGCCTGAGCCATCTGCTCGCCGGCGCCGGTAACGCCAGTCTGATGACACCGGCGCTGCAACACACGCTGTGCGATCACGCCGCAGGAAATTACCGCATCCTGACGACGCTCGCCGCCGAACTGCTCGCCGCCGCGGCGCAGCGTGACCTTCCCCAACTCGACGAGAAGCTTTATCTGGAGGTCTTTGCCCAACCCGAGAGGCCGGCGCCACGGCGTGCGGTGGCGGGTCGCTGATTTCGAGGCTGACGATGTCCTTCGCTGCTTCGAATCCCGCGCTGGTGCGCCAATCGATGGCTTCTTGAGATGTTGGCAAATCCCTCGAACCGCGCTCGGAAGGGGGTCACGGGGACCGTGGAATAAATGCGGCATGTTTCATCGCCGCGTTTATGCCGCGAAAGCCCCTTGACGCCCTAGAGGGCGCCGACGCTCAAGGCAGTTGTCGGGGATGGGGGTTTTACATCCCCGACGGCTGCCTCACGGCGAGTGCGGGGTCTGGGGCAGAGCCCCAGGATCGACTCGCCTGGGCCGCTCTTGCCCGACTGTCGTCCATGATCGGGCGACACTTAGTGCGTTTAGCATATCGCCGCAACCATCACCGTACGTGAACATCGGAACATCAAATTGGCTGACCGCACTCAGCGAGGACGGCTGAACTGATGTCTACTTGGCTTGTTAACGACCGCGTCCGACCCTCAGCTACCTGATGAATTCATCATGTTCGACGGCGGCTTACAGATGCGAAAGCTGGCGGTCACGGGAATCTGATGTCGGACTGGTCCTCGGCCGCTGCGGTCATTGGGGCCATGCGCCTTGAACGGCTGCTGTACTCCGCATTGCCGACGTTCGAGGAGGTCCGGCGGAAAAGCCGGGGCAGACCAATCCGAGCGGCTGCTTACCCGAAAGCGCTACTCACCCTTTCGACCCCTACCTGCCCGATGACCTGTTCATTGGCAATGACCGCTCACAGATCATGAAGCTACCGGTGCCGGGAGTCTGACGTCGGTCTGCATCATCGGCCCAAGCGGTCCATCGGGTCAGCGATGATCAACGGGACGCGCGCCCCAAAACAGTCCATCAACAGCGACGGCTGCAAGGCAAGAGAGTGTCTTCTGAAGCTAATGGTTGCGCGTCTTTGCAGGACTGACTTCCCTGCGGTTTTGTCACGATTTTTATATCGCCGCCGCAAACCTTTTGAGCATCTTGAAATCCCCTTGCCCATAGTAATGGGGTCGCTGCAAGACCATTACGGAGGCAAACATGGATATCGTCTATCTCGCAGGCATAGGTCTGTTCTTTGGTCTGGTGGCTTTCATGGCCATCGGCTGCGCCAAACTTGGAGGTGCCAAATGACCTGGCTTCATATCGTCAGCGCCGTCGCCGCGGTCGCGCTGCTTATCTACCTGATCGCGGCCCTGCTCAACCCGGAGGATTTTTCATGACCATTCATGCCTGGCTTCTCCTCGGGGTTTACCTGGCGCTGCTGCTGCTCGCAGCGAAGCCGCTCGGCAGCTACATTGCTGCTGTGATGGAAGGCCGCGGCCTCGCCCTCCGCTTTGGTGGTGGCATTGAATCTTTGCTGTATCGCCTGTGCGGCGTGCGCCGCGACGAGGAAATGGGCTGGCTGCACTACGCGCTGGCGATCCTGCTGTTCAACGTCCTCGGCGCGCTGGCGGTGTATACCCTGCAACGGCTGCAACTCTGGCTGCCGCTCAATCCCCAGGGGATGGCCAACGTCAGCCCGGATTCATCGTTCAACAGCGCTGTCAGCTTTGCTACCAACACCAACTGGCAAGGCTATTCAGGTGAATCGACGATGAGCTACTTGACGCAGATGCTAGGTCTCACGGTGCAGAACTTTTTCTCGGCAGCCACCGGCATCGTCGTCGTCATCGCGCTGATCCGCAGCTTTGCCCGTCATACGGCCAGGACCATCGGCAACGCCTGGGTCGATCTGACCCGCATTACGCTCTATGTGCTGCTGCCGATAGCGCTGGTCTACGCGTTGTTTCTGGTCAGCCAAGGCGCGATCCAGAACTTCGACCCTTACAAGGACGTGACAACGCTGCAAGTGACAGAATACGACAATCCCAAGCTCGACGCCGCCGGCCAGCCGCTCAAGGACGATAAGGGCGTCGCCATCACCGAACCCGCCACTACGCAGACGCAGACCTTGCCGATGGGCCCGGTCGCCTCGCAGGAAGCCATCAAGACCCTCGGCACGAATGGCGGCGGCTTCTTCAACGCCAACTCGGCGCACCCCTACGAAAACCCGACGCCGCTTTCCAACTTCATTCAGATGCTGTCGATCTTCCTGATCCCGGCGGCCCTGTGCCTGACCTTCGGCCGTATGGTTGGCGACATGCGCCAAGGCTGGGCCGTGCTGGCTGCCATGACGTTGATGTTCGTGGTCGTGGCCATCGCGGCCATCAGCTTCGAGCAACAGGGCAACCCGCTGCTGGCCAATCTCGGCGTCGACATGGCGGCCGGCAACATGGAAGGCAAGGAAACGCGTTTCGGCATCGCCGAATCGGGTCTGTTCGCTACCATCACCACGCTGGCGTCCTGTGGAGCCGTCAACGCCATGCACGACTCCTTCACTCCACTGGGCGGCTTCGTGCCGCTGTGGGACATGATGCTCGGCGAAGTGGTGTTCGGCGGCGTCGGCACCGGCCTCTATGGCATGTTGGTGTTCGCCGTCATGGCGGTATTCATCGCTGGGCTGATGATCGGCCGCACGCCCGAATACTTGGGCAAGAAGATCGAGGCGCATGAAATAAAGATGGTGTCGATCACCATCCTCGTCACGCCGTTCTTGGTGCTGGCCGGCACCGCCATCGCCGTGATGACCACAGACGGTATCGCCGGTATCGCCAACCCTGGCGCCCACGGCTTCTCGGAAATTCTCTACGCCTTCACATCGGCCGCCAATAACAACGGCAGTGCCTTCGCCGGACTCTCAGCCAATACGCCCTTCTACAACGGCTTGCTGGCCGTTGCCATGTGGTTCGGCCGCTTCGGCGTCATCGTGCCGGTACTGGCCCTGGCCGGCGGCCTCGCCGCCAAGAAGCGCATTACCGCCAGTGCCGGCACCATGCCGACCCATGGCCCCCTGTTCGTCGTGCTGTTGATTGGCACCGTCGTGCTGGTTGGCGCCCTGAACTACGTTCCCGCGCTCGCGCTGGGGCCGGTGGTCGAGCATCTAATGCTCTACCCCGCCCACTGAGCCGAAGGAGACAATCATGATTCACAAGAAACTTGCGATGTTCGACCCGGTGCTGGTGAAACCGGCCATCGTCGATTCGTTCAGAAAACTGAATCCCGCCACCCAGTGGCGCAACCCGGTGATGTTCGTGGTGTATGTCGGCAGTATCCTGACTACGGTGCTCTGGGGACAGGCGCTTGCCGGGCAGGGTGAGGCATCGGCCGGATTCATCCTCTCCGTGGCCCTCTGGCTGTGGTTCACGGTGCTGTTCGCCAACTTCGCCGAAGGGCTCGCGGAAGGCCGCAGCAAGGCTCAGGCGGCCTCGTTGCGTGGTCTGAAGAAAGAGACATGGGCCAAGAAGCTCAAGGGACCGCATGCCACCGCCGAGTGGCATACGGTGCCGTCCGCCGATCTGCGCAAGGGCGACATCGTCCTGGTGCATGCCTCTGAGACCATCCCGGCCGATGGCGAAGTCATCGAAGGCGTAGCTTCGGTGGACGAGTCCGCCATCACCGGCGAATCGGCGCCGGTCATTCGTGAGTCGGGCGGCGATTTCTCGGCCGTGACCGGCGGCACGCGCGTGCTGTCCGACTGGCTCGTCATAAAGGTCAGCGTCAATCCCGGCGAAACCTTTGTCGACCGCATGATCGCCATGGTCGAGAGTGCCAAGCGCCAGAAGACGCCCAACGAGATCGCGCTCACCATCCTGCTGGTGGCGCTGACCATCGTCTTTCTCGGCGTCACCGTCACGCTGCTGCCGTACTCGATATTCAGCGTTAATGTAGCGAAGGCCGGTACCCCCGTGACCATCACGGTGCTCATCGCCTTGCTGGTCTGCGTTATCCCGACGACGATCGCCGGCCTGCTCTCGGCGATTGGTGTGGCCGGCATGAGCCGCATGATGCAAGCCAACGTCATTGCCACGTCCGGTCGCGCCGTCGAGGCTGCGGGCGATGTCGATGTCCTGTTGCTCGACAAGACTGGCACGATCACTCTCGGTAACCGACAGGCTTCTGCGTTTCTGCCCGCCGACGGTGTCACTGAAGCAGAACTGGCGAGCGCCGCCCAACTGGCGTCGCTCGCCGATGAAACCCCGGAAGGCCGCAGCATCATGGTCCTGGCCAAGCAGAAATTCAATCTGCGCGAGCGCGACATCCATTCGCTTGAAGCCCAGTTCGTCCATTTCTCGGCTCACACGCGTATGAGCGGGGTCGATGTCCATGGCACGCAGATTCGCAAGGGCGCTGCCGAAGCGATCAGCAAGCATGTGGAAGAATTCGGCGGCCACTTCCCGCCCTCAGTGCTCGTTGCCGTCGAGGAGGTATCCCGACGCGGCAGCACGCCCCTCGTAGTAGCCGAGGGTACCCGCGTTCTCGGCGTCGTCGAGCTCAAGGACATCGTCAAGGGTGGAATCAAGGAGCGCTTCGCCGAACTGCGTCGCATGGGTATCCGCACCATCATGATTACCGGCGACAATCGACTCACGGCTGCCGCCATCGCCGCAGAAGCCGGGGTCGACGACTTCCTTGCCGAAGCCACGCCGGAAGCGAAGTTGGCCCTGATCCGCCAACACCAGACCGAAGGCCGCCTCGTCGCCATGACCGGCGACGGCACCAACGACGCGCCAGCACTGGCCCAGGCCGACGTGGCTGTAGCCATGAATACGGGTACCCAGGCTGCCAAGGAAGCCGGCAACATGGTCGATCTCGACTCTAACCCGACCAAGTTGATCGAGGTTGTTGAGACCGGCAAGCAAATGCTGATGACGCGCGGCTCGCTGACGACCTTCAGCGTCGCCAACGATGTCGCCAAGTACTTCGCCATTATCCCAGCGGCCTTCGTCACCGTCTATCCGCAGCTTGCGGCCCTCAACGTCATGGGGCTCGCCAGCCCGAACTCGGCCATCCTATCCGCAGTGATCTTCAATGCATTGATCATCATGTTCCTGATCCCGCTGGCGTTGAGAGGCGTGAAGTACCGGGCCCTGGGCGCCGCCGCGCTGTTGCGCCGCAACCTCACCGTCTATGGTCTCGGCGGCCTCGTTGCGCCCTTTGTTGGCATCAAACTGATCGACATGCTGATCGCCGCCGTCAGCCTCGCCTGAGAAAGGAAGTCGTCATGAAAACACTGTTACGTCCAGCCATCACTCTGTTCGTGCTGCTGTCCGCCATTACCGGCATTGTCTATCCCTTGACGGTAACCAGCATTGCCCAGGCGGTCTTTCCAGGTACTGCTGCCGGCAGCCTGCTCGTCAGGGGTGGCAAGCCGGTCGGCTCAACACTGATTGGTCAGAACTTCGCTGAGCAAAGGTACTTTTGGGGGCGACCGTCAGCCACGTCACCGCAGCCCTACAACGGCATCACTTCGGGTGGATCAAACCAGGGGCCGTTGAACCCGGCGCTGGTGGCTGCCGCCAGAGAGCGCATCGAGACTCTCAAGGCGGTCGATCCCGGCAACCAGTTACCCATCCCGGCCGATCTGGTCACCGCATCCGCCAGCGGCCTTGATCCGCATATCAGCCCGGCAGCGGCCCGCTACCAGGTCGCGCGCGTTGCCGCAGCGCGCAAGCTACCACCGGAACAGGTAGCGGCCCTGATCGATGTACATACCGAAGGACGGCAATGGGGCCTCTTCGGCGAGCCTCGTGTTAACGTATTGCTGCTGAACTTGACGCTGGATGACCAGCAAGGAAAATGAACGACGCCCGTCCCGATCCCGACGAACTCCTCGGCCGGATCAAGGAAGAGGAGATTCGTGCCACCCGCGGTAAGCTGAAGCTCTTCTTCGGCGCTTCGGCGGGTGTCGGCAAGACCTACGCCATGCTGTCGGCCGCGCGCCAGCAGACCGAGCAAGGTACGGACGTCGTCATCGGTGTCGTGGAAACCCATGGTCGCAAGGAAACCGAAGCCTTGCTGACCGGACTGGCACGTCTGCCACTGAAGGAGGTCGCCTACCGTGACAAGGTGCTGAAGGAATTCGACATCGACGGCGCTCTGGCGCGCAAGCCCGAACTTATTCTGATGGACGAGCTTGCTCACTCCAACGTGCCAGGTTCGCGCCATCCCAAGCGCTGGCAGGATGTCGAGGAACTTCAGTCGTCGGGTATAGATGTCTATTCGACAGTTAACGTCCAGCACCTGGAAACCCTCAATGACGTTGTCGGTGGCATTACCGGTATCCGTGTCTGGGAAACAGTTCCTGATCATGTCTTCGACGCCGCTGATCAAGTCGTGCTCGTCGATCTGACGCCCGACGAACTGCTGCAGCGACTGAAGGAAGGAAAGGTCTATCTTCCGCACCAGGCCGAGCGTGCGATCCAGAATTTCTTTCGCAAGGGCAATCTGATCGCGCTACGCGAACTCGCCCTTCGCCGCACCGCCGACCGCGTTGACGGCGAGATGATCCAGTATCGGCGCGACCAATCTGTCGCTCGCGCCTGGCAGACCCGTGAATCGCTTCTGGCCTGTATCGGCCCGGGAGACGGCAGCGACCGCATCATCCGCAGCGCCGCCCGCATCGCCACCAGGCTTGACGTACCGTGGCACGTGATCTATGTCGAGACGCCGGAACTGCGGCACCTCTCAGAGAAGCGGCGCCTGCCTATCCTCAAGAACCTTAAACTGGCGCAGGAGACTGGGGCAGAAACGGCAAGCCTGGCCGGCAGCGACGCCATCGAGACAATCGTCGCCTATGCCCGAGACCACAACCTTTCGAACATTGTCGTCGGCCGAGATCATGTGCGCGATTGGCGGCCGTGGTACCGCTCCTTCGCCGACCGTGTGGGCAAGCATGCACCCGATCTCGACGTTATTCAGGTTGCGCGCGAGGAGGCGCGGCCAGACAAGCGCCAGGAGGAGCCAACTGACGAGTCGCTGCTCGATCGGCTGAATGCACCCTGGCAGTCGTTCGCGATGAGCGTTGTCTTCTGCGCGCTGGCGACACTCATCGCCATGCCGCTGCATTCGGTGTTCGATCTTGCCAACATCGCCATGCTTTTCCTGATGGCGGTCGTTCTGTCCGCAGTTCGCTACGGTCTCGGCCCGGCGGTCGCGGCAGCCTTCCTTAACGTTGCGGCTTTCGATTTTTTCTTCGTGCCGCCGCGATTTTCATTCGCAGTCAGCGACGTCCAGTACCTGATGACTTTCGCCGTCATGCTGGCCGTCGGCC
This sequence comes from Candidatus Accumulibacter sp. ACC012, assembly GCF_907163155.1. Taxonomy (NCBI): domain Bacteria; kingdom Pseudomonadati; phylum Pseudomonadota; class Betaproteobacteria; genus Candidatus Accumulibacter; species Candidatus Accumulibacter sp. ACC012. Next base: position 373,191 of record NZ_CAJQUC010000003.1, on the reverse strand, counting down.
TGGTTACCGCCAAGCTCACCGCGGGTCTCAAGTTCCAGGCCCGCGTCGCCAGCCGCCGCGAACAACGGGTTAGGGCACTCTATGAAATGTCGCGTGACTTGTCGGGAGCGCTAGTGCCGGAACAGATCGCCGAAATCAGCCAGCGTTTTGCCGAGACCGGATTCGGCGCCCGAACCGCCATCGTCCTGGCCGACGAAAAAGGCCGGTTGCAGGAGCCGATCCAGATCCCCGGCGGCGTGCCGGCGGTGGACATGGGTATCAGCCAGTGGGCCTTCGACCACGGTGCCGAGGCCGGCTGCGGCACAGACACCCTGGCGGGAAGCCCGCTCCTCTATATTCCACTCAAGGCGCCGATGCGCACGCGCGGCGTGCTGGTACTGGAGCCGCGCCATCAGAGGCGGCTGATGGCTCCCGAGCAGCGTCGTCTCCTCGACACCTTCGCGCGGCTGACCGCCATTTCTCTCGAACGAGTTCATTACGTCGATGTGGCGCAGATGACCACAGTGCAGATGGAGTCAGAGCGGCTGCGCAATTCGCTGCTATCGGCCATCTCGCATGACCTGCGCACGCCTCTCGCGGCGTTGGTCGGCTTGGCCGACTCGATGTCCATGACGCAGCCACCGCTGACAGGACAGCAGTGCGAAATCTCTATGTCGATGCGCGAAGAGTCGTTACGCATGAACTCGCTGGTCGACAACCTGCTCGATATGGCCCGTCTGCAAGCCGGTGCAGTCAAGCTCAACAGGCAGTGGCAACCGCTCGAGGAAGTAGTTGGCAGCGCCATCAAGGCGACGGGAGCGACCCTCGCTCGCCACCGCGTGAGCGTCAACCTGCCGGACGATTTGCCTCTGCTGCAATTCGACGCCGTACTGATCGAACGTGTGCTGTCGAATCTACTGGAGAATGCCGCCAAATACACCCCCCCCGGAAGCATGATCGGAATCGGCGCAACACTGGGGGCCCGCGATTATGAAGACATATCGGTCGAGGATGATGGACCCGGTTTGCCGGCTGGAAAGGAAGAGGAAATCTTCAAAAAATTCGAGCGTGGCCAGAAGGAAAGCGCTACGACAGGAGTGGGCCTGGGGCTCGCCATCTGTCGCGCCATTGTCGAAGCGCATGGCGGCACCATTCGGGCCGAGAACCGCCGCGGTAGCGGAGCGCGTTTCGTATTCTCGCTGCCGCGCGGTAATCCTCCTTCCGTTGATACAGCCGAGGAGGATGTTCTGAAGGAGGAGAGCCAGAAGTGAGCGAACCGCTGCCCGTAGTCATCGTCATCGAGGACGAGCCGAAGATCAGGCGTTTCATCAGGATGTCCCTGGAAGCAGAAGGCTGCCAGGTCTACGAAACTGACTCCATTCAGCGCGGCCTTATCGAGGCCGGTACCCGCAAGCCGGACATGGTAGTACTCGACCTCGGCCTACCTGATGGCGACGGCGTCGATTTCATCCGCGACCTGCGCGCGTGGTCCGATATCCCTATCATCGTGCTGTCGGCACGAACGACCGAAGCCGACAAGGTGGGGGCTCTGGACGCTGGCGCCGACGACTACCTCACCAAACCCTTTGGGGCCGGAGAACTGCTGGCTCGCGTTCGTGCTCAATTGAGACGCCGATCGAGCACGGTCGGTAGCGGCTCTACGGTCTTCGAGTTCGGCAAGATACGTGTCGACCTCGGCAAGCGGATTGTCGAGCTCTCGGGCAAGCCACTGCACCTTACTCCTATCGAGTATCGGTTGCTGGCCTACCTTATCACCCATCCAGACAGCGTTCTGACGCATCGCCAACTGCTCAAGACCGTGTGGGGGCCATCCCATGCCGACGACAGTCATTACGTTCGGGTCTATATGGGGCTGCTACGGAAGAAAATCGAAGATGATCCGTCGCAGCCAAGACACATCATTACAGAAGCAGGCGTAGGTTATCGGTTTATTTCCGTATGACGAGTTGCTGCCGTCCTCAGCGGCGGGTTCGTGGGCGTGGGTGATGGGTCGAGACCGCAACATAGAGCACTCCTGCTATCTCTGGAATGGCCGAGGATCTGGCCAATGTACTACAACGCCGAGGGACCGGTATCTGATGAGTTACCTGCCGTTCGCGTAGCTCCATTTTCGAAGCCGCTACGGCTGTTTGTGGCCGTTATGAACATCTATCCATAACGACCACAAGCGGACCAGCGGCCAGCCCCTCAATTGAGGCGATGAGCGTCAGCAACGCCCATCGCCTGCTGACGCTCGCACATCTCTGCGACTGCCAGCATCTCGGGCCAATCCAGCCATTCGGAACAATCGCGGAATGCTGGCTGTCTTGAGGGGGCTTCTCCGGGGTTGGCGGCAGGTCGGCCCTGCCAACACTACGATGGGTATCTGGCGCTGAACAGGTTCGGTGCCGACCCACGCCACAGGGGCTCCAGCGACTATGGCACTTTGCCTTTCACGACCCAGGCCGTTGCGGCGTAGGACCGTGGACCATCGACCTCTCCGTCTAGATACGCCAGCTTGACCATGCCTCGAAGCTTTCCCCGCGCTTGCATGCCAAGGGTGCCGACGTAGGCCGCGATCGGTCCATCCTTGCCTTCTGCGGGTGCCCAGAAGTCGGCAAAGGATGCGAAATCCATGCGGATGGTCAGCATGCCGTCCACGACACCAACCAGACCGGCCTCACGCCACGCGCGCGCCAAGTCTCCGGGGCGACTCATGGGCTTGGTGTACGCTCGCGCTCTGTCCTCATTTCCGTGTTCATCGAGCATGGCTGCCGTATCGAAGATCAGACGAACGCAGACGAGCCCTCCGCGTGTGTCCCACGTCGCGGCGGCGACAATTCCGCCCGGACGCGTGACACGCCGCATCTCGCGCACAGCGAGATCGGCCTGGGGAATGAATTGCAGGACCAGCAGCGAGAGGGTGTGGTCAAACGAAGCGTCCGGAAATGGCAGAGCACAAGCGTCTCCCACTTCGAAGTCGACGCGCGCATCGCGATTCCGTCGCTTGGCGTGGTCGACGTAAGCGGCCGAAAAATCAATGCCACGCACGCTGCCAATGGCCGGGTTCCGGGCAATGCTGAAACTCAGATTGCCCGTGCCGCACCCGACATCGAGGACGCGCTCTGCTGCGGCAATCCCCGCGAAGTCAATGAACAGGGGCGCGAGACGACGGCTCCATCGGCCCATCTGGACCTCGTAACCGTCCCCGTCCGAGGCAACGAATGTTGATGAAATCGCCATGTGTTCTGCGACAGATGCATTGGTTTGGCCGCTAACGATCATGACAGTCGAGATACCCCGGATGATGAAAGTCATGACCGTCCCCCCTCTTCCCCCGGCCCTTCTCCCGCAAGGGGAGAAGGGAGGTTCGTGAGTCGCATACGCGACTTTCACATTAACGGTCATGACACGTGGAGACACCCCAAATCATGAAAGTCATGACCGTTTCCCTCTTCCCCTGCCCCTTCTCCCGCAAGGGGAGAAGGGAGGTTCGTGAGTCGCATACGCGACTTTCACATTAACCGAGCGCTCGGCCTCAGGCTTGGTCGACTGTCACTGCGGCTTCAAGCCAATCGCATTGACAAGCGCTGCGTTGACGGCAATCTCCTTCTCGACATGCGCGTCGAACTCGGTCGGGGTCATGACCATCGGATCGATGCCCAGTGTCGCCAGCTTGTTCTTCACCTTGGGCTCTTGCAGCGCTTTGAGCGTCTCGTGGTGAAGCTTCTCGACGATACCGCGCGGCGTCTTCGCCGGCAGAAACACGCCCAACCAGAGCGGATACTCGGCATTGGCGAAGCCGGCCTCCAGTGTAGTCGGCACGTCCGGCAGCAAGGAAGAACGTTGGGCGCCATTCACCAAGAGCGCAGTGAGCTTGCCCTCCCGAACCCGAGGCGCCACGACGCCAACGGGCCCGAAGAAGAAATCGACCCGTCCGGTCATCACCTCGGTGAGAACTTCCGACCCGCCCTTGAGTGGAACATGCACGGCCTCGATTCCCGCGCTCGACCGAAAACGTTCCGCGCTGAGATGAGTCGCAGTCCCGACACCGGCTGACGCGTAATTCATCGCGCCAGGCGTCGCCTTGGCTGCGGCAACGAGTTCGCCCACTGTCGTCCACCCTTTGGCTGGCGGGACGACCAGGACATTGGGCAGGATGCCGAGCGGGATGACTGCAGCGAAGTCCCGCGCCGGGTGGTAGTTCAGGTTCAGATGAAGCGACGGCGCTATGGCGTGTGCGGACGAGTTGACCAGCAGGGTGTAGCCATCGGGTTCCGACTTGGCAACGACGCTTGCACCGATCGTTTGCCCTGCGCCGGGACGGTTCTCGACGATGACGGGCTGCCCGAGTTGCGTCGACACCTGTTCGAAGACGACACGCGCGGCAATATCGGCCATGCTGCCGGGCGCGATCGGCACGATCGCCCTCAGCGGTTTCGACGGCCAGGTCTGTGCTTCGGCGGCGAATGTCGTGACGGTCAGGCCGAGCGCAAGGACGCGCATCAAGAGCATCGATTTCACGGCTTTCTCCTTTTAGAGGAACGCAATTTGCACATCAACTATGGCGCAATGCAGTTTAGCAATCCAATATAGAATTCCTCTCGTTACTTATGCCGATCAGGCATAACTGCTGGTATGGACCTTCGACACGCGCGAACCTTCGTCACCGTTGCAGACCTGGGCACCGTCTCCAAGGCAGCGGCACGTCTGCACATTGCTCAGCCTGCCCTGTCCCGGCAGATCCGCGATCTTGAGCAGGAGCTCGGTCTTAAACTCTTCGATCGTGTAGGACGCCGTCTCGTGCTGACTGGCGAGGGCGAGCAGTTGCTTGGCGACTGCCGTAGTTTGTTGAACTGCGCCAGCTCGATCGGCGAGCGCGCGCAACAGCTTCGGCGCGGCGACGGGGGCATACTGAAGGTAGCGGCCTCCCCTCAGTTCATCGAAGGCACCCTTTCCGGGTTCCTGGACCGATTCACGCAGCGTTACCCCAACGTGCAGGTCAAGGTGATCGAGGCAATTGCGTGGTCCGACACCCTCGGAATGCTCGAGCGTGGCGAGATTCACCTTGGTCAGAATCTGCTTCGTGTGGTTCAGCCCGACGATCCGCACTTTGCGAGCCACCCGCTGGAGGCGGTAGACCTGCTTGCCGCTTCGCATGCGCCGTTGATGCTTGGAAAGAGCGGAGCGATCGAGATCGCGCACCTCGCCAGCCAGCCGCTCCTTGTGCTGGATACCAGCTTTTTATCCCGCCGCACCTTCGACGCCACCTGCCGCCTGGCAGGCATCGAGGCCAATATCGTTTTTGAGAGCCGGACACCGCATACGCTGCTGGCAATGGCTGAGAGTGGGCACGGTGTAGCCATCGTTCCCTCTGCAGTACGTATCGATCGGTATCCGCTGCACATCGTTCGGATCACCGACGGGGGCAAACCGTTGCGCGAGCACCTGGCCGTCTTCTGGGACAAGCGGCGCTCCCTGCCGTCCTACGCAACGGCCTTTTGCGATATGCTGGCGGAGTACGTACGCGAAGTGTTCCCAATTTCCCGACCGTCCGAACCATAGACTGACCACGAAGTCGTCCCAACAGCCTTGCCAAACGCGCAGCAACCGCGAGGAGATGAAACTGAGAATCAGAAACGAAACCGACTTCTGGTCGGGCGTGATGTTCATCGCGTTCGGGCTGTTTTTCGCGGCGTTCGCGACCCGCTATGACTTTGGTACCGCACAGGTCATGGGGCCGGCGTATTTCCCGACCGTGCTGGGCGGGCTGCTCGCGCTTGTCGGCGTGCTGGTGGCCTTGGCCGGACTGGGGCGTGAGGGAGAAGGCGGCAAGCTCGAGAGGTTCCATTTCGCCGAGCTGGCATGGGTGCTCGGTGCGGTGCTCATATATGCAGCGATACTGCGCTGGGCGGGCCTGCTGGTGTCCATGCTCGCACTGATCGTGATCTCCAGCTTCGCGAGCCACGAGTTCCGCTGGAAGGAAGCGATCATCCTGTCGATCGTTATGGCCGTGATCACGTACCTCGTCTTCATCATGGGCCTAAAGCTCACGATCCCGGTCCTGCCGGCGTTCCTCAGGAACTAGACGGACTCAGCGGAGACGGCTTTGGAACTGTTGGACAACCTCGCGATCGGCTTCGACACTGCGCTGACGCTGCAGAACCTTTTTTATGCGTTTGCCGGCTGCCTGATCGGCACGCTGATCGGCGTGCTGCCCGGCGTCGGACCGGTCGCCACCCTGGCGATGCTGCTGCCGACCACCTACGCGCTGGAACCGACCTCGGCACTGATCATGCTGGCCGGGATCTACTACGGCGCGCAGTACGGCGGCTCGACGACGGCGATTCTGGTCAATCTGCCCGGTGAATCGTCTTCCGTCGTGACCTGTCTCGACGGCTACCAGATGGCGCGCCAGGGTCGCGCGGGGGCGGCGCTCGGTACAGCGGCAATCGGCTCATTCATTGCCGGAACCTTCGCAACGGTTCTGGTCGCGGCGTTTGCGCCGCCGCTGACCGAACTCGCGTTCAAGTTCGGTCCTGCCGAATACGTCTCGCTGATGCTGCTGGGCCTGATCGGCGCCGTCGTACTCGCGTCGGGTTCACTGATCAAGGCGGTCGGGATGATCGTGCTCGGGCTGCTGCTCGGATTGGTCGGCACCGACGTGAACTCGGGCGTGTCACGCTTCAGCTTCGGCATTCCAGAGCTGACCGACGGAATCGGCTTCGTCGCGGTGGCGATGGGCGTGTTCGGGTTTGCCGAGATCATCGCCAATGTGGAGAAGAAAGGCCAGCGCGAGGTGTTGACCAGCAACGTCGGCTCGGTCATGCCGAACGTCAAGGAGATGAAGGAGGCGGCGCCGGCGGTCGCGCGCGGCACGCTCCTCGGTTCGATTCTCGGCATACTGCCTGGCGGCGGCGCGCTGCTCGCGGCCTTTGCGGCGTACGCGGTCGAAAAGAAACTCGCGGGTCCGAATGCCGATCCGCCATTCGGCAAGGGCAACATCCGCGGCGTCGCCGGCCCGGAGTCGGCCAATAACGCGGGCGCGCAGACCTCGTTCATCCCGATGCTGACGCTCGGCATACCGTCCAACGCAGTGATGGCGTTGATGATCGGCGCGATGACGATCCACAACATCCAGCCCGGCCCACAGGTGATGACGAGCAATCCGACGCTCTTCTGGGGCCTGATCGCATCGATGTGGATCGGCAACCTGATGCTGGTGATCCTGAACCTACCGCTGATCGGGCTGTGGATCCAGTTGCTCAAGGTGCCGTACCGGATGCTGTATCCGGCAATCCTGGCGTTCTGCTGTATCGGCGTGTACTCGATCAATAACACGACCTTCGACGTGTTAGTGACCGTCTTCTTCGGCGCGTTGGGTTATCTGTTCTACAAGCTGCACTGCGAGCCCGCACCGCTGATCCTGGGCTTCATCCTCGGCCCGATGATGGAGGAGAACTTGCGGCGGGCGATGCTGCTGTCGCGCGGTGACCCGACCACGTTCGTCACAAGCCCGCTCTCGCTCGGCCTGCTGCTTGCGGCCCTGGCATTATTGGGCATCGCGACGTTTCCGGCGATCAAGTCCAAACGCCAGGAGACGTTCCAGGAAGCGGACTGAGCCGACGAGGCCAAGCTCCAGAAAGCACGAAGCCCGGCCAAGCGGGGCGGTGTGTTTCTTGATCTGCGTGCGCGGTGCTGCGGAAGCGGTCGTCGCGCCTTCCTCGCCCAGCACTTCACTCCCGGTATCGCAGAGATATCATGGCCATGGTGGGTCCGTGGCACGCCGACACAATGAGAATCAACCACCGCCGAGCGCGAGGACTTCTGGCAGGAGAAGTGGAGCGTCATGGATCCACGTCTTGGCCGGAGGAGTGACGGTGGTTGCAACGAGTGCCGGAAATTGGGTGCACTGCGGTCGCGTGTTCCGCGCCACGGAGATTGCCGACCTCTGCGCGACGGTGGCGTGGCTGCCGGGATTGGCGCGCAAGGAGTTGGCAGCGACGGTCTGCGAGCATTTAGGCTGGACCACGCGGACGGGGACGGCGAAGCTCAGTGCCTGCCTGGAGTTCCTGGAGCGTCTGCAGGCCGCCGGACTGCTGGCACTGCCGGCGGTGCGGCCGTCGCCGGCAGGTCGTGGCGCGGCCGTCGCCGCACCGGTCGAGCCAGTCGCCGAGCCCCCGGTGCACGGCACGCTGTCGGCACTCGGACCGGTGTCTCTGGAAGTCGTTCGCGACCCGGCTGTGGTGGCGCATTGGGATGCGCTGGTGGCGCCCTGGCATCCGCAGGGACTGGCTCGAACATTGGGGGTACCAGCCGCTGCTGCTGGAAAGCTTTGTCGACCCGCGACACCATGCCGGCACCTGCTACCGTGCTGCCGGTTGGCAGTTGCTCGGAGAGACCAGCGGACGCGCGCTGGCCCGCCCTGGCCCGCCCTGGCCGGTCCTGGCCGGTCCTATCACAGCACGCCCCGCCAGGTGTGGGTCAAGCCGCTCGGCGGCGATGGTCGCGACCGGCTGTGCGCCGTGACCGGGATCTCCCGGCCATGAGCAAAGCCTGCCGTCGTCCGACGCGTGCCGGCATCCGGGAGCAACGCAGCCACAAGAGACGGCAGGAGAAGGCGCTGAACGCGAAGCGGCGTGCGCTGGGATTCGTCCCCACCTCGCCCGCGCCCCTGCCCAACAGTTGCTCGCCTTTCGCGACCATCGCCGAGGAACAAGCGGCCCGCGAGGACGCTGTGAGCAAACAGGTCCGCCTCTTGCGCAAAGAGCTGCCGGCCTTGCTCGCACAGCTGACGGAAATTCCCGACCCGAGAGACCCCGGGAAGCGCCGGCACAAGCTGACCGTGCTCCTGCTCTGGGGTCTGCTGATGTTCGCCTTTCAGTTCGCCTCCCGGCGCGAGGCCAACCGCGAAATGACCCGTCCCCAGTTACTGGCCAACCTGCAACTGTTGTTCCCGGAGATCGAGACCCTGTCACACGCCGACACCCTCTTCACGGACCCTACACCACCCACGCAGCCAGCGCTCACTTGCCGCCAGCACACCGCGATCTGACCGCCCCAGCGGCGAAAGCGCGGGCTTCCGGCTAACGGTCATGACATGTCGAGACACCCCTGATGATGAAAGCCATGACCGCCCGCCTCTCACTTGCAGTGCGCATTCCGGCTTACACGCCGGAATCGTTCGCCGGGCAGGGAGCATGCTCCCCGAATTCCCCGTCTCACCCCCGGCCCTTCTCGCGCAGGGGGAGAAGGGAGGTTCGTGAGTCGCATACGCGACTTTCACATTAACGGTCATGACACGTGGAGACACCCCAAATCATGAAAGTCATGACCGTTTCCCTCTTCCCCTGCCCCTTCTCCCGCAAGGGGAGAAGGGAGTTTCGTGAGTCGCTTGCGCGACTTTCACATTAACGGGTCCGACTTCCGGCCTCTACGCCTTGCAGGAGATCAATCGCCCGCTGCAGGCCCGGCAGGTCAGGCGTCACCTGAGCGAGGTCAAGGGACCGGTGATGGATCGCCTGCAGCGCAGCGAACTGCTTTGTGGGCAACTGAGCGGACAGGTATTTCTGAGCCCCGCCGAAGCGTTTCGCGCCCTCGGCGAGGCCGGCGAAAAGGGGCCGCCCTGAAGCGGACGGCCGGGCGCGAAGGCTTCGCCAGGCGGATTTGCGCTATCTCTCTGCCCGCGAATACTCCCCTCTTCGCTAAACCCGGATTATACTCACTGTGCATGCTGCAGCAGCCCGGCATGAACATCGACGCATCAGCTTTTCATTCACCTTCAAGATGGAGAACTACATACCATGGCAATCAGTCTGCAAAAAGGCGGCAACGTCAATCTGAGCAAGGAAGCTCCAGGCATGAAAAAAATGCTCGTCGGGCTGGGCTGGGATGTGCGAGCCACCGATGGCGAGGCCTTCGACCTCGATTCGAGTGCTTTCCTGCTCACCATTGCGGGAAAGGTGCGCGGTGATGCGGATTTCATTTTTTACAATCAGGCCAAGTCAGCCGATGGCTCGGTCGAGCATACCGGAGACAACCGGACAGGCGCCGGTAGCGGTGACGACGAAGCCATCCTGGTTGACCTTTCCCGTGTACCGGCGGACATCGAGAAGATCTCGGTGTGCGTCACGATCCATGAGGCCGAAGCACGGCGCCATAATTTCGGCATGGTAGCCGCCGCCTACATTCGTTGCGTCAATGCCGAAACCAACAGCGAAGTCGCCAAGTACGACCTGTCGGAAGACGCTTCGGTGGAAACCGCGATGATCTTTGGCGAAATCTATCGCCACGCCGGTGACTGGAAGTTCAAGGCCATCGGCCAGGGCTTCCAGGGGGGACTCGGCCCACTGGCCAAGAACTTTGGCGTCAGCGTCTGATCGGTCTGAATCGGTCTGATTGTCTTCCTGGCACGACGCCGGGCGTCGTGCCTTTCTCTCCCTCAATCCCGTCATGCAAAGGTAACCCGGCCATGTCTTTCCTCGATTCCCTCAAACAATCCGTACGCGAGGTCACCCAGTCGCTCAATTCCGAGATGAAGAAGTTTCGCTCGAAGGAGCTGCTCCAGGCCATTGTCGCGGGCTCCACGATGATCGCCTACAGTGACGGGCAAGTGTCTTCCGCCGAAAAACAGAAGCTCATGGGCTATGTGCGCAATTCCGAGCAACTGAGCGTGTTCGAGTCGGACAAGGTGATCGAGGCCTTCAATCAGAACCTGTCGCGCTTCGAGTTCGACGCCACCATTGCCAGTGGCGAGGCGCTGCAGAAGATTGCCGTCTTCAAGGGCAAACCCGAGGCCCCTCTGATCGTAAGCGTGTGCCTGGCCATCGCCAACGCGGATGGCAACCTCGCCAGCACCGAGCAGCAGACGCTGGAGCAGATTTGCCGGGCGCTCGACCACGACATCAAAACCTTTCTCTAATTTGTTTTCACAGCCAGGGAGTCGATATGTCAATCAGTTTGCAGAAGGGGCAGAAGATCAGTCTTGCCAAGGAAGGCGGTGGTGCACTCACGACCGTGGTAATGGGGCTGGGCTGGGACGTGATGGAGAAAAAAGGTTTCCTGGGCTTCGGCGGCGGCAAACAGGAGATTGATCTCGACGCCTCCTGTCTGCTCTTCGATGAGCGCGGCGCCCTTCTCGATACGGTCTGGTTTCGCCAGTTGCGCAGCCGCGATGGCAGCATCCAGCATAGCGGTGACAACCGCACCGGCGAGGGCGGAGGCGATGACGAGCAGATCATCGTCAACCTGGGTGCGGTTCCGGCCAACGTGAAGTCCCTGGTCTTCACCGTCAACTCCTTTACCGGGCAGGGTTTTTCGCAGGTCAAGAACGCTTTTTGCCGGATGATCGACAAGACCAACGGTCAGGAGATTGCCCGCTACGACCTGAGCGTGCAGGGTAACCACTCGGCCCAGATCATGACCAAGGTGTATCGCCACAACAGCGAATGGAAGATGCATGCGATCGGCGAAAACGGCGTCGGGAGAACCTTCGCCGACCTGATGCCGCAAATCACGCCGCACCTCTGAGCGAAGGGAAGGGCTGCGTGTCCCGGGTTCGCAAGGACCCCGCCCTGTCCCGGCCTATTCCCGCCTATCCCACTGGCCGCTGGACCTTGAGCACGCGTAACTGACAAGACTCTTGTCCATCGACCTTCAGTTCCGCCCCCTCTCCCGGTAAGCAGCCAAGGAGCGCCAGCGCCAGCCGATACCGGGCAGATAGAGCGCGAAGCCAATGGCGTCGACTATGTGGCGGACGAATCGCTTGCCGTCACGGGTCTTCCCGAAGAGGGTCAAGCGCAGGACTGTGGCATCACCGGCGACGACGCGCAGGCCGTACCAGAGGGGAAAGCCGAACTGCGCATCGACCAGGGCCAGGAAATGATCGTTGAGGACCTCAAAGGCTGCGACCGACACCTGCATTCGGGCTTTGGCAAAGGCCTGCGCCGAGACTTCTCGCAGCAGATCGGCGCGGTTGGCCAGGCTGGCAAAGAACGCGTCCAGTTCAGACTGCACTTTGGAGGTGTATCCGCCGAGCAGGCAGGCGATCAGGCGGGGGAAACTGAGGACACCTGTTCGTGAGAACGCTTTTTCTGTCAGACGCGACTTGACGAAAAAAGCGTGAGAAAAAAGACGTTAGAAAAATGGTGCGCCAAGTTGGGAGCATTGGGTGGCGCAGCCGACTAACTTGCTGTCGATAAACGTGTTCTTGCCCCCTTCGCCGGCATCCAAAAGGAACTGTGGCGCGCTAGCAATAATCGCCCGCAAAGGCTTGCCAATACTAGCTTTCAGCAGTTTCGCCCGATGTTCAACAGAGGCATCCAGGATCATCGGCGTCGTGAAATGCAGGTCCTTGCCGCTCATCTGGCGGGCGATCTCGCGGTGATAGGCCCCGCTTGCGTCGAGGAGCAGCAGCGGATGGCCGGTCGGCGCGGTATCCATCACCACGAACCTCTTGCCGGCCTCGCGGATGACCCGGGAAAACGCCTGAAAGACGGTAATTTCCTCGGTGCAGGGCGAACGCAGATCTTCCTCGAGGGGGGCACGCCCCTAGGCGTCGAGCGATGCTCCCCTGCTTTCGACGACGTGCGTTATCGGCGTCGGCGAGACTGGGAGGCGCAACGGAGGCCGGACGAGCCAACCCCAAGCGACTGCTTTACGGCGGCAAACTTGGCTTGGCCACTGGGCGGTATCGGCCAGGTGCCGCCGTTCAATGATCCCGGTAAGCAGCCATCCGAGCGACTGCTCCACCCCCGAACCTGCCGGAAGGGCAATTCACCCAACTCGGCCAAAGCTGTCGGTGACGATCTTCGCCAACTGCGTCCGCTATGCACCGATTACCCGCTACATGGCGAAACGTTACGCGCTCCGTATTTGATAAATCTCCCTGTTTAAATGGGTGCAAATGGATGTAGTATTGGCGCCCATGATCCCCTCGAATGCCGTTCAGATAACCCCAGAAATCCTGACTCTCATCGCTGGAATCGATGAGTTCAAGGGTGCATGGCGTGCGCTCGGTACGCTAGCGCCTGATCGGCTATCCGCTCTGCGTCGGGTTGCCACCATCGAGAGCATCGGTTCATCTACCCGTATTGAGGGCAGCAGCTTGTCCGATCGCGAGGTCGAGCGCCTGCTCTCCAATCTGCAGATCAAGTCTTTTGCAACCCGGGACGAACAGGAGGTTGCCGGTTACTCCGAGGTTATGGAACTGGTGTTTTCGTCCTGGCAGGACATCGAACTGACCGAGAACCACCTCAAACAACTGCACCGCGACCTCCTGACCTACAGCGAGAAGGACGCCTGGCATCGGGGCAATTACAAGACTTCGACGAATAGCGTGGTCGCTGTTGACGAGGACGGGAAGCAACTGGGCGTTGTCTTCGCAACCGCGACACCATTCGATACGCCATCCCTGATGACTGAACTGATCAGCTGGTTCAATGCGGAACGCGAAACGGCACGGCTTCACCCCTTGCTGTTGATCGGCATCTGGATCGTGGTCTTCCTCGAGATTCACCCATTCCAGGACGGTAACGGCCGACTTAGCCGGGTTCTCACTACCTTATTGTTGTTGCAGGCGGGGTACGCCTACGTACCTTATAGTTCGTTGGAAAGCGTGATTGAGCAGAGCAAGGAAGCGTACTACCTCGCGTTGCGGCAAACGCAAGGCTCGATCCGCACGAACGAGCCGAATTGGCAACCGTGGCTGACGTTCTTCCTGCGCGCGCTTGCGGAGCAGGTCCGCCGCCTCAATCGCAAGGTCGAACGCGAGAAGCTAGTGTTGGCCTCGCTACCGGAGCTTTCGCTACAAATCGTCGAGTTCGCACGCGAGCATGGACGTATCACCATGGGCGATGCGATTCGGCTGACCAAAGGCAATCGCAACACGCTCAAGCAACATTTCCGGGCGCTCGTGGAGCAAGGCCACCTTGGTCAACACGGCGCCGGCAGAGGCGTCTGGTACGAGTTGCGATAAGTGGCATCGTCGGCTTGCTGCGGCCATCGCCGTGAGCGAAACGCAACTCAAACAACTCCAGGCCGACAAGGCTCGCTTGCCCGAGCGCATCAATGTCGCGGGGCTGTCCGATTACCGCTCCTTCAACGCCATCGATAACGAGGGCAAGAATCTCTTTGACTTCGTTACGAGTTCCGTATGGAACGTGCGCCGCCAGCTTCTCGATTGACTTGACGACAGCTATGCCAAGGAGAGCGATCGGGTGGACCTGCTCTATGCGATCTTCAACTGCCATGGCTGGGTACGCAGTGACGAGCACTGGGTGGTCGTGCGCCTGGAGCCGCTACAGCAACCCGCCCGCCGTTATGCCCAAGAACAGCTGTGCCGTAAGCTCACTGGCCTCGGCGCCAGGATTCCCGGCGGAAAATGGCTGCGCATCGAGGTCGGCCAGTCTCCGCTATGAGACGGCCTTCGCCGACCTACTGTCCAAAATTCGACCACGTTCGCCGGGGATTCCGGGAGGTCTGTAATTTCCTCGGTGCAGGGCGAACGCAGATCTTCCTCGAGGAGGGCACGCCCCTTGGCGTCGAGCGATGGTCCCCTGCTTTTGACGACGTGCGTTATAGGCGTCGGCGAGACTGGGAGGCGCAACGGAGGCCGGACGAGCCAACCCCGAGCGACTGCTTTACGGCGGTAAACTTGGCTTGGCCACTGGGCGGTATCGGCCACGAACAGCCATTCGCATTTTCGACAGAGCAGCCATTCAGACTTCCGCTCTACTCTGATAGCTGCCGGAAGACCTGTGGGTGCAACCCGGCCTTATGTGGAGCTCCACATAAGGCCGATCAGTTACCGGTCGGACTGCAACACCGTCGAACGCGCTGCAGGGCCTGCGACCAAACGCGATGGCTTGTCTAAGTGGCGTAATTGCCGAAAGCGGAGACCCTGCACGCCAAAAAAATGAGATGCACAGGCGGCGCACAATACGGCGGATGGCTTTCAGGCCAGTCGCTGCCGCCGAATAGCTGCCAAGCCAATCACTCCAAGGGCGAGACAGGCCAGAACGCCAGGCTCGGACACCGATGTCGGCGCTGCTGCATGCGCAACGATGTCGTAACGGTAGGATTGGACACTGCCAAAGCTGCTTGGCCCGTGGCCGCTAACCAGAAGTGTGACGCCGTCAAACTCGCCGGAAAATTCACCGTTGCTGCCAAATGCGCTACAACCGCCCGCAAAATGCAATTCGCAGGGATTGCCGTTTGAGGCGAAGCTCTGGCCGCTGACGATGCCGAAATGGCGCGGTAAAGAAAACCCCAGCGCCGCCCCTCCACCGGCGTCAACGACCGGGGAGTCAAAACGAACGAGGTCCACGTCGATTAACTGCAGCGGAAAGAAGGAAACGGGAAAAGATTGCGATTCAAAAACGACATCGAAACTGCCCGAGAGAGCAAAGGTCTGCGGTGGCGGCTGGCCGCAGTTTCCGGATACGTCGCAGATAATTTGTTGGCTCCCGGAAAAAGTAACCATACTCTGGTTGGCATCGATCGTTACGACCAGCGCATGCGCATTGCTGGCAATCAAACTCAGCAGCAAGCCTTGCGCGAGCCGAGACACAACCGCACACCAGGATTTAAAGAATTTATTCGCGTTCAAGATGATTGCTCCCGTGTTTGGATGGTAAAGCTGTCGTCAGCGTTGCATGCATTCATGGGACCGTAGTCGGTCGCTGTGCGAGGCGATTATAGGCTCTATGTCGTTTCGTGTGGAACGGGCGCTGGTTTTGGCGGTTTGAGGGGGCGGCGATGTCAAGGGCGGACGCAGTCCGGGCGCAGCCGAACCCTTTACATCGCTGCCCGCTCGCTTACGCTTCCTCCGGGCCGAGGAAGGCAGTCTGCCGCCCTCGGCATGGAGGACAATAGCGGCCTTTCCTCTCGCGGCCTCTTCCTCATGATTGAAACGCTGTTCACCCAGGCTCTGGGCCTCGTTGCTCCTTGGCAGGTAGCTGAAGTCATCTTCAAGCCAGAGTCGGGACGGATCGATTTCCAGGTCCGATTTGGCGCGGCCAATCATGCTTGCCCGGCTTGCGGTGCGGCAGCGCAGCCGCTGCATGACCGCTTGGCGCGTTCCTGGCGCCATATGGATTTCTTTCAGTACGAAGCCCACCTGCATGCCGAGGTGCCGCGAGTGGCCTGTGCCGGTTGCGGCAAGGTCACGCAGATCGCCGTGCCTTGGGCGCGAGAAGGCAGTCGCTTCACCCTGCTGTTCGAGGCTTTGACGCTGATGCTGGCGCCGACCATGTCGGTCCTGGCGGCCGGCCGACTGCTGCGTGTGCGCAGTCGCAGACTGTGGCGCGTGATCAATCATCATGTGGGCCAAGCGCGTGCGCAGGAAAGTCATGCCGAGGTTCGCGTGATTGGCGTCGATGAGACCGCCAGTAAGCGCGGCCAGACGTACATCTCTGTTTTTTATGATCTTGATGCACAGCGCTTGCTGTTTGCGACGCCGGGACGGGACAAGGCCACGCTCGGGAAGTTCGCCAGCGACCTTACCGAGCATGGTGGTCAGCCGACCGCGATCACCCATGTCAGCATGGACATGAGCGGCTCGTTCCAGGCCGGCGCCGCCGAGCACTTTCCAGCAGCCGAGGTCTGCTTTGACCGCTTTCACGTCGTTGCTCTGAGCAGCACGGCGCTGGACGAGGTGCGACGAGCAGAGGTCAAGAGCGAACCCGAACTGAAGGGCACCCGCTGGGGCCTGCACAAGAAGCCCGCCGACTGGACCGTCAAACAAACCGAGACCATGCACTGGTTGCAGCGCTCGAACCTCAAGACCGCACGGGCCTGGCGGATCAAGCAGGCGCTGCGCTCCATCTACGCCACCGCCACGACACCTGACGAGGCCACGCCCCTGCTCAAGCGCTGGCTCAGCTGGGCCAGCCGCTGCCGACTCGAACCATTCAAGCGCCTCGGCAGGACGATCAGCAAGCATCTTCCTGGCGTACTCAACGGTTTTAACGCCGGCAAACACAACGGCCGCGTCGAAGCGATGAATCGATCGCTCCAGGAGGCGCGCGCACGGGCGCGCGGCTATCGCCGCGTCGAAAACTTCATCGCCATGGCCTACCTTATCGCTGGGAAGCTCACTCATTTGCCCACCTCGCCCTTCGCCCCGTTCTTGCCCGTTCCACAGGAAACGACCTAAACCCCGATTATATTGGTAGGCGAGTCACTTGCAGCGATAGCTGGAAAATAAACTTTTGTCGCTGGTTTGCCCGTTTTCGAGTTCTTGATCGTCGGCAAGTAAAGCGTGTGTACAATCCTTGCGTCCCCGAAGTTCACCAAAAAAAAACCACGCCCGACTCCGAGCATGCCGATAGGGCGCTTGCCCGCTCTGCTTGCCCTTTCGCCGACAGCTTCTCAGCCGCCCAACCCCGAGGTCGCCAATGAAAATTCTCTTTGCCGTGCTCTCCGGCTGCGGCTGCATCGCTCTCGCCAGCCCGCCGACTGTGGCGGCGGAGCTGTCGCCCGCCGAGGTCTATGCGCTCGCTGCACCGGCGATCGGCACGCTGGAGCTACGTAGCGCGGACGGTAGCCAGAGCGATCTGCGCAGCGCGTTGCTGGTGGTGCCTGATCGCTTCGTCAGTGTTTGCGATGGACTCGCGGAAGCCGGATCGTTGCAGATCAGCCTGCCGTCGGGGCGCTTTGCGGCGCGCCTGGAGGCACAGGACGCGGAGCGCAATCTGTGCATTCTGTCGACGCCGGTTGCCAGTCACGCGCTGCCGGCCCTGGCGCTTCGCCAGACGGCTGCGCAGCCGGGCCTGCGCGTCTTTGCCGTGGCCAATGCACTCGGCTACGGTGTCGGCATCTCCGATGGCCTGGTCAGCGGCTTGCGGGCCTTCCCCAGCGGCGACTACATCCAGTTTTCGGCACCCATCTCGCCCGGTGCGCAGGGCGGCGCCTTGCTCGACAGCGAGGGGAAACTGCTGGGGATTGTCGACTACCGGCAGCGCAGCGGTCAGAACGTCAACTTCGCTGCGCCGGCGGCATGGATCGCCGAAATCGAGACTCGCGCCGCGACCCAGGGCGACGCGAATCGCTTCGACGCCGAGGCCAGCAAGCTGGTCAGCGAGCGGCGCTGGGCGGAGCTCGACAAGTTGGCCAGACGCTGGGCCAGTCAGGCGCCGGCGTCGCCGCAGGCCTGGCGCTATGCAGCGCTAGCCGCCGGAGAAGTTGGTGACGTGGCGCAGGAAGAGCGCGCCTGGCGCAGGTTGCAGGGGCTCGATCGCGGCTCGAATCAGGGTGGCATCGGCCTTGGCGCAGCGCTGCTCAAAGAGGGTCGTTTCGACGACGCCCTGGCCGAGGTCGAGAAACTACTGGCGCGCGACCGCCAGGATGCGTCGATCTGGTTCCTCTACGGCCGTATTCTGCAGGCCGCACGGCGTGCCGGCGATGCGGAAGCGGCGTATCGCCAAGCCACCCAGCTCGACCCGTGGTTGATCCGCGCCTACGTCAATCTGGCCGAACTCGCCCAGCAGCGCGGTGATCACGCGACGGCGGCGGCGATATGGAGCCGGCTCTCAGGTCTCGACCCTGCCAACACCGATTTCCGTTACCAACTGATCGGCCTGTACTTGCAGGCCAACAAGCCCGAGCGGGCCTTCATCAGCCTCGCCGGCTTGCCGGCAAGCGAAGTCGACACTGCCACCGCCAACTACCTGCAAGGACTGACGCTACGCCAACTGGGCCGGCCGGTGGACGGCGTTGCCGCCTTGCGCCGAAGCATCGCCAAAGCGCCGCCGGGCGAGGCGCAAGCGTGGATCGCGCTGGCCATCGCTCTGGCCGAACTGGACCGCCACCCTGAGGCCATAGAGGCCTCTCGCCAGGCCTTGAAAGTCGCACCAGAGAGCGACGCCGCCAAGTTCTGGCTGGCGGTCGAGCTGAAGGATGGTGGCCGGGCGAACGAGGCGCTGGCGATCGCTCGCGAGCTGACTGCGGCGCATCCTGCCGACCCCGCCGCCTGGCGGCAACAGGGCTTCGCGCTGGCGGTTCTGGACCAGCGCAAAGCAGCCATTACGGCGCTTGAGAAGTCGCTGGAACTCGATCCAAAACAGGCCAAGGTGTGGGCGGCGCTGGCCGAAGTCTGCCACGCCGACGGGCAGCAAAGCGCCGCCCGCCGTGCCTACGAACAGTTGCGCGCGGTCGACCCCGAATACGCCCGCGATACCTATCGCACGCTGATCGTCACCTATGAGGAGGGGGCGCAATGATTCCGGGAAGAGTATCCTCGGCGGCGCTAATCGCTACCGCCTGCGCCAGCCTGTTCAGTACCGCCACGGCTGCGGATCTGTCGCCGGAGCAACTCTTCGCCATGGTCTCGCCGGCTGTGGTCAGCGTGCGCGCCGTCGACGATCAGGGCGGCGAATTGGCTCAAGGCAGCGGCGTCGTCGTCGGCCCGGAACAGGTGGCGACCAATTGCCACGTCGTCCGCGACGCGATGCAAATTCGCATCGAAGCCGGCACGCAGGCACTGGTCGGCCGTTGGACACGGGTCGACGGCCAGCGCGACGTCTGCCTGCTCACCGTCGACGGGCTTAAGGCCAAGCCCGTCGCTCTGCGCAGCAGCGACTCGCTGCAGGTCGGCGAGCGCGTGCTGGCAGTCGGCAATCCGCTTGGTTTCGGTCTCGCGGCGAGCAGCGGCTTGCTGGTCGGCAAGCACGACGGCGACAAGACTCTGCTCACCAGCGCAGCGATCTCGCCCGGTTCGAGTGGCGGCGGCCTCTTCGACGGCCAGGGTCGGTTGATCGGCTTCACCACCGCCATCCTCGGCACCGGCCAGAACCTCAATCTGGTGCTCTCGGCCGATGGTGTCGATCGCTTGTCGGCGCAGGGCCAGCCGCCACCGGCGGCGCCAGCGATCCCATCGCCCGAGCCACGTTGGCGCGACGAAGCCACGGCCCTGGTCAGCAAATCCGACTGGCCGGCGTTGGCCGCGCACGCCCGCCGTTGGCTGCAAGCGCAACCGACTTCTGCCCTCGCCTATATCTATCTCGCCCAGGCACTGGACCAATCCGGCCGCCACCAGGAAGCCGCAGCAGCCGCCGAAGAGTCGCTCCGCCTCGACCCGTACTCCTCCACCGGCTGGACGCAGAAAGCCGTGCTGGCCAAGGCGCGTGGCGATCACGACGCTGCCGAAGCGGCTCTTGTCCGTGCCATTGAGCTGCGGCCGAGCAATGCGACGCCGCGGCGTATCCGTGCGGACTGGCTGTTCGCTGCCAGGCGCTTCGGCGAAGCGCGTGTTGAAGCACAGGCGGCGACCCGCTTCGCGGCCGGCGAGCCAAGTGCCTGGAGCCGGCTCGGCGCGATCGAAGACGCGCTCGGTCAACATGCCGACGCCGCGCATGCCTACCGCATCGCGCTGCGTCTCGACCAGCAGAATGACGAAATCCGCCAGCAGCTAGCGCAGGCGCTGGCCAAACAAGGTAAGAGCGAAGACGCCAGGCGGGGCGTTTCGGCACCGCGAACAGGCGCTGCCGACGCTGGCGACGCCCCTGCCAACGCCAACTCCGAGGCGGCAACCTGGCGGACGATCGGCTTCAGCGAGCTTGAGCGCAAGCGCTACGGGCCGGCACAGGACGCTTTCCGCAAGGCGCTACAGCTGGCGCCGGAAGCGCCGGACGCCCCGGGCGCCTGGAATGGGCTGGGCACGGCCCTGACCCACCTCAACCGCCTGGCCGAAGCCGAGCAGGCCTACGATGAGGCACTGCGCCGGGCACCGAAAAACGCAGAGGCGCGCGCCAATCGGGCCAGCGTACGTAGCACACTTGGCCAGCAGGCGGCGGCACTCGAAGACATTCGGCAAGCAACCAGCGAAGCGCCGCTGAACGCCAACGTCTGGCGCATCTTCGGCGCGATCAGCCTGAACGCAAAGAACTACCCGGATGCGGTGGCGGCTTTCAGCCAGTTGGACGCGCTGCAGCAAGCGACCCCCGACGATCTCGTTTCGCTCGGTGAAAGCCTGGCCGCGGTCGGCCGGCTGGCCGATGGCCTGAGCGTGCTGCGCCGTGCCGAGGCGGCGAAGCCGCAGCCGCCACGACTGCCGCTGTCGATGGCTAAGGTGCTCGGCGAATCGGGCGACGTCACCGCGGCGCTGCCTTACATCGAGCTCGCCATCGCTGCCCAGCCGAGCAGCCCCGAGGCCTGGAGTAGCAAGGGCTATGCCCTGATGCGCCTGGGGCGACTGCCCGAAGCAAGGGACGCGCTGGAGACGACGGTGCGCCTCGCGCCCGAGCTGGTCAACGGCTGGATCAATCTTGGCCAGGTGCAACTGCGCAGCGGCAATCTCGCGCGCGCCATCGAAGCGCTGGAAAAAGCCATCGCCCTCAAGCCCGACGCCCTCGATGGGCGACTCTATCTCGCCCAGAGCTACCTCGGTGCGCGCCTGTCGGCGAAAGCGCGTGAGCAGGCGAGCGTCGTACTCGCTCGCCTGCCCGATCAGCCGGGCGGCCTGAGCATTCTGACCATGAGCTACCTGCTGGAAGGCAACGCCGCCGCTGCTGCAGGCTCTTACGCGCGTCTCAAGGCGAGCAATCCCACTGCAGCACTGGCGATGAAGGCACAAGCGCAGCGCGCCGGCTTGAGCGCTGCTACGCAGCTGACGGATTGAGTTACGGGGGGGGGCAAGCTGCGGGCTGGCCCGCCGGCCACAATACGGCGGATAAGGGTGCGCGCAAGCGCTGGTCAGCAACAGTGATCAACTAACAGGCCAAACTTCGGGTATTCGGGGACACGGTTGCGCGCCCTTTGTACTATCTCTTGGCCCAGCTGTCGGACGTCTGCAATCGCCGATTACGCGGAACGCTCGATTATGTGGTGTAGATGAAGACGAATCTCCAGGAAGTCCTGCCATTGGGGTTTTTGCAGCGGGTGAAGCAACCGAGAAGCTCGACAAAATTCCTGCGGTCGTCTGATTTGAGTTTTAACTATCGCGCTCATCGTCATACGCTCTTAAGTCTAACTGCGTGACAACAAAAAAAACTTGCGGTCTAGTACTGAAAATCCCGAACTGGGTACCATGTATTTTTCTGGGTCCCGCAACGCGTTCGTTCCGCAAACCGACCAACAGCAGCACAAAGTTGGTTGACGAGCGGCAGGTCAGCTCTTAAACCTGCCGTTGAGTCTGTGCCGTGGCGAGCGGCGGCAATGGGTCGGAACCGGGCGTAGCGAAACGATCGAAGCCGCCGTTCGGCGTGCTTGGCCACCGGATGGCCGGTAAAGGATCCATACCGGCCGGCCGCATAGTGTGCCGTCAATGACCGCTCTGGGCGAGGATCTGCCCGAGTCCGAAGGCAACCGGATGGCTGGTTCGAGATCAGTTACCTGGCGTTCGCGCCGGCTGTTTTTTCAGGCGCAACGTCCGTTGGTAGCCGACTGCCGACCGACGTCGCCCTGCGCCTGTTGACCACTGGCAGTGGTTTCTCTGCCCTGCTCTTCATGTGAAGCTAAGGCAGCAAGCGACCCATGCCCGCCTGAGGACGTCTGCTACGGCTACGGTCGCTTGGCGAAGCCTCAAGCTGCCGTGCGCACGCATCTGCGATCCTGCTGCTGCTCGGCAGCCGCAGGGGCGAGCACACTGTTGGAATACCTCGTTCGGCGTTCAAACGGCGCGTCCAAGCGGCGGCTTTCGATCGACCCGGCGGGACTGCCTGCCGCCGGGCCGGGCGGTGTTCATTTGAATGCTGTTGACCGACGGCTGGGCGCCGTCAATCGAGCCGTTCAGCGTCGGCGCCGATCGTTTCATCGCCGTGATGAAACATTCGCTGCGCAACAGCGATTGCTGCGTCTTTTTGATAGAAGCGCCGGGCGTCGCCGGCGAAGTTTGTAGCGGATTGATCGACAGTTGCATGAGCGCGGATCACGCTTCGATCTTTTTGATCCATGCTTCATCCGTGGCGACCCAGGGCGGATACTTTTTGCTCCAAGACTCATCTTTCCGCAACCATCCTTGCATCGCCGGCAGCGAACGGCCAGTGCGCGGCATCGATAGGGATCGATGCGCATCATCGATCGTTCTATCGTCGCCATCGATGCGCCGATGGCGACCATGAAAACCTGGATTATTTTTACCGACGCGTGGATCTTTTTCACCCAGGCTTCTATCGCCAGGATTCAAGCACGACATTTCAAGATCGAAGGCTGATTCTCGCGCGGCGATCGTCCATGGAAGGAGTTCGAGCAGGCGACATTCCCCGCTCAGCGGGAGACCCTTCGCCGCGGCACCCGCCCCCCGGCGAGCGGCGACCGCAGGCCGAGCGGCCGAGCGGCCGCCTGGCGGTGCGCGGAATCGTTGGAATCGTTGGAATCGTTGGAATCGTTGGAATCGTTAATCGTTGGAATCGCCGGAATCGTTGGAATCGCCGACTCAGGCGTCCGGCGTGCCAGGGCGGGCTTTGCGGGCAAAACGCTGGCCGAGGTCGCCAATCGCTTCCTCCAGCGCACCGGAAACAAGGTTGTGCACCTTGGCGTATTGATAAACCCGCAGGGCGGCGGCGTAGGCCTCGCTCCCGGCAGCGAAATAGGTGTCGTCCACTTGGCGCGACAGGGTTTCGATGGCGTGGCGAAGCGGATAAAGGCTCTCGACCAGCGCGACATCGCTGCGAAATTCCCCGAGCGGGAAGCTGCTCGGGAGTATTTCCGGTTGCGCTTCGGCAATGGCCAGGGCCTTGACCACGAAGGAGCGATTCTTCTCGCCGAACTTGAGCATCGTCATCCGCTCGTCAGTACCGAGGTCAATCAGGAAAGGCAAGGATTCGGCAAGGCTGGCCAGCGCGGCTTTGGCCTTTTCGCGTTGCTCGGAAGTGAAGCTGGCGTCGATGCGATTGCTGCCCATGGCCGTCTCCTTAATGGTCGTGCGTGCAAAGACATTTTGCAGGCAATGGAATTAAAGGCCGGTTCACCGAGCGTCGTCAAGACCCTCTGCGCACAAGGTTCCGACGCCACGCAGCGAAGGATAATCGGCGCACCGGCGCAGGCGAGTGTCGGCCTACGCGTTGTCGCCGCTGCCGCGAGTCGCGCCGCGCCATTTGTTCGTGCTCGGCGGGACGCCGCGCGCCTGTGCTCGCGGTCACAGCCAAAGATTGGCCTTCTGGTCTTGGATTTCCCGGTCAGCGTGACTCCTACAGCGAGGATCAGTCGGCGCCAACGCGAGCCCCACGGAGGTCGCCCCCCCGCCCAAGTTCACGCCACGCCGCCGCCGGGCAGTCGCCCGCCCTGCAAGAGATCCCCAAACGAGCAGCATCGACCCAGGTTCACCGTCACGGGGGGTGAAAAGCCTGGGCGCTCGGGCCGCACAGATAGCCTGAATTCAGCCCCTGATCGAGCCAGTTCTTGATGTGAAAGTCGCGTATGCGACTCACGAACCTCCCTTCCCCCCCTGCGGGAGAAGGGCCGGGGGTGAAGCGGGGAATTCAGGGAGCATGCTCGCTGCCCGGCGAACGATTCCGGCGTGCAAGCCGGAATGCGCACTGCAAGTGAGCGGCGGACGGGCATGACTATCATCATCCGGGGTATCTCGACTGTCATGATCGTTAGTGGCGCCGAGAACCTTCATCCGAGACGAGTTTGGCTTTCTTTTGCTTTTGGATTATGCCGGATGTTACTGTACATTCGCCTACGGTCGAGGACGTAGCGCAGCCAGGTGAGAAGGTGCTCCATCGCCATGGTCAGCCACCTCCGGCCGGGAGATTTTCCTGCATTACCTGCAGTGAGGGCTGCGCCTATCGGGACTTTTTTGACGCGCGCCCACAGATCATTGATGCGGCAGAACAAAACCGTCTGGCCAGTGGCCAGGACAACCGATAGCGACCATGTCCAACCCCTTCTTCGACCACCCGATTCTCAACTCGCCCTACGCGTGCCCCGCAAGACATTGGGAACTGAACGAAGACGGGCAACCGACCGAGCAGGTTCTCGAAACACGCAGGCGGGCGCAGTTCATTACGCCGATTCCCCAGCCCAGGAAGCGCAAGAGCGCCGCCAAGGGAAAGCAGGAAGCGTTTGTCTTCGAAGACAGCCAGGGACTGTCAACCAAGCAGCAACAGTACGACCCCACTTCGATCATCAATCAGGTGCGCGGGCATGTCGATTCCTGGCGCGCCTTGCCCAATCCCGGCCAGTGGCAGGTGACGCCGGAGACCGCGCGCCTGCTGCAGCATTGGCGTCACCACACTTTCAGTAGCATTCGGCCATTCTTCTGCCAGGTCGAGGCCGCGGAGACGGCGATCTGGCTCAGCGAAGTTGCGCCGCTGAGCAAGCAAGGCAAGGGCATCCTCGAACATCTCGCGGCGGCCAACCAGGACGCCAATCCGGAGTTGCTGCGCTTGGCGCTGAAGCTCGCCACCGGCGCCGGCAAGACGACGGTGATGGCCATGCTCCTCGCCTGGCAGACGATCAACGCGGTGCGCCGCCCCGCCAGCAGGAACTTCACGCGCGGCTTTCTGATTTGCGCGCCCGGCCTGACCATCAAGGACCGTCTGCGCGTTCTGCAGCCCAACGACCCCGACAGTTACTACAAGGACCGCGAACTGTTGCCAGGCGACATGCTCGACGACATGGGCCGTGCCAGGATCGTCATCACCAACTATCACGCTTTCAAGCTGCGCGAGCGCGTCCAGCTGGCCAAGGGCGGACGGCAGCTGCTGCAGGGCCGCGGCGGCGAAGAACTGCAGACGCTCGAAAGCGAAGGCCAGATGCTGCAACGGGTGATGCCCGAGTTGATGGGCATGAAGAACATTCTGGTGATCAACGACGAAGCGCACCACTGCTACCGCGAGAAACCGAAAGACGCTGATGATGAAGAACTGAAGGGCGACGAGCGCAAGGAAGCCGAGAAGAACAACGAAGCCGCCCGCCTGTGGATTTCCGGTATCGAGGCGGTCAAGCGCAAGCTTGGTGCAGCACGGGTCATCGACCTCTCGGCGACGCCGTTCTTCCTGCGCGGCTCGGGTTACGTCGAAGGCACGCTGTTCCCATGGACGATGAGCGACTTCTCGCTGATGGACGCCATCGAATGCGGCATCGTCAAACTGCCACGCGTGCCGGTCGCCGAGAACATCCCCGGCGACGAAATGCCGGTCTTCCGCAACCTCTGGGAGAACATCGGCAAGGAAATGCCGAAGAAAGGCCGCGGCCAGGGTGGGCAGCTCGACCCACTGAAGCTGCCGACGCGCCTGCAGACCGCCTTGCAAGCGCTCTACGGTCATTACGAAAAAACCTTCGGGCTTTGGGACGAGCATGGCATCAAGGTTCCTCCCTGCTTCATCATCGTCTGCCAGAACACGGCGATTTCCAAGCTGGTCTACGATTACGTCTCCGGTTTCCACCGCCAGCGCGAGGACGGCAGCAGCGCTCTCGAGAACGGCCGCCTGCCCCTGTTCCGCAATTTCGACGACAGCACCGGCAATCCTCTCGCACGCCCGAATACCCTGCTCATCGACAGCGAGCAGCTCGAAGCGGGCGACGCACTCGACGCCAGTTTCCGCGGCATGGCCGCCGACGAGATCGAGCGTTTTCGCCGTGAGATCGTCGAGCGCTCGGGCGACGCCCGTGCCGGCGACAACATCAGCGACCAGGAACTGCTGCGCGAGGTGATGAACACCGTCGGCAAGCCGGGACAACTTGGCGGCGCAATCCGCTGCGTGGTCTCGGTGTCCATGCTCACCGAGGGCTGGGACGCCAACACCGTCACCCACGTCCTCGGCATACGTGCCTTTGGCACACAGCTTCTCTGCGAGCAGGTGATCGGTCGCGCGCTGCGCCGACAATCCTACGAGCTCAACGAGGAAGGGCTGTTCAACGTCGAGTACGCCGATGTTTTCGGCATCCCCTTCGACTTCACCGCCAAGCCGGTCATCGCGCCACCACAGCCGCCGCGGCAAACCGTACAGGTCAAGGCGATGCGCCCCGAGCGCGACGCCCTCGAAATCCGTTTTCCCCGCGTCGATGGCTATCGCGTCGAGTTGCCGCAGGAACGACTGAGCGCCGCGTTCAACGACGAGTCCTTCCTGACGCTGAGCCCCGACCTCGTCGGCCCGTCGATCACCCGCAACTCCGGCATCATCGGCGAAGGCGTCGACATGAGCCTCCAGCATCTTGGCGATGTGCGCACGTCGACGCTGATCTTCGAGCTGACCAGGCGGCTTCTCTACAGCAAGTGGCGCGACCCCGGCGAGGAGCCGAAACTGCATCTGTTCGGCCAGCTCAAACGGATCACCCGACAGTGGCTGGACAGCTACCTGGTCTGCAAGGGCGGCACCTATCCCGCCCTGCTGATGTACCAGGAACTCGCCGACATGGCGTGCAACAAGATCACCGCCGCGATTACCCGCCAGTTCATCGGCCAGCGCCCGATCAAGGCCCTGCTCGATGCCTACAACCCGACCGGCTCGACCATGCACGTCCGCTTCAACACCTCGAAGACCGACCGCTGGGAAAGCAGCTCACGGTCTTGCCACATCAACTGGGTCGTTCTCGACAGCGACTGGGAAGGGGAATTCTGCCGCGTAGCGGAAGCGCACGCCAAGGTTCGCGCCTACGTCAAGAACCATAATCTCGGCCTCGAAGTGCCGTATCGTTTCGGGTCGGCGATGCGCAAGTATCTGCCCGACTTCATCGTACTGGTCGACGACGGCCATGGTGACGACGACCTGCTGCATCTCGTCGTCGAGATCAAGGGCTACCGTCGCGAGGACGCGGTCGAGAAGAAATCGACCATGGACAGCTACTGGGTCCCCGGCGTGAACCACCTCGGCAGCTACGGACGCTGGGCCTTTGCCGAGTTCACCGAGGTGTACCAGATCGAGGCCGACTTTGCCGCCAAGGTAGAAGGCGCGTTCAACAAGATGATCGAGTCCGCCGCAGCGCAAGCGGCGACAGGGAAGCAATAGACATGGCCACGAACTCAAGCACCAAAACCGTCGAAGCGCTCAAGCACGACGAGGCGAAGCGCAAGAACATCCCGACGGCGGAATACCAGTCCGTGCTCGACGCGGAACAGCAGCAGCCGAAGCAGGTGCGCTACCCGCGCACCGTCGCTGGCGACAGCGACGAAAAATCCAACCGAAATCGCGACCTCGATCCGCAGTTCGTCTGGCGTGGCAAGGACCAGCAGGACTGGAGCGACCTCGTCGTCCACGCCCCGCCGCTGTACATCCAGGAGAAGGTGCAGCCCAAGGTGCTGATCGACGATCTGCTGCGCAGCACCAGGGAGCGAGCACACGAGGCCGGGCAGACGACGCCTGATCTCTTCGCCGACTTCAACGGCATCCCGACTGGAACCGACAAGACCGAGTTCTACCAGCACGACCAGAACTGGACCAACCGCATGATCCTCGGCGACTCGCTGCAGGTCATGGCCAGCCTGGCCGAGCGCGAGGGTCTACGCGGCAAGGTGCAGTGCATCTACCTCGATCCGCCCTACGGCATCAAGTTCAACAGCAACTTCCAGTGGAGCACCACCAGCCGCGACGTCAAGGACGGCAAGGCCGACCACATCACGCGTGAGCCGGAGCAGGTCAAGGCGTTTCGGGATACGTGGCGGGATGGGATACACAGCTACCTGACCTATCTGCGGGATCGGCTGACTGTTGCGCGAGATCTGCTGACCGAATCGGGGTCGATCTATGTGCAGATTGGCGACGAAAATGTGCACCGGGTTCGGGCGGTGATGGATGAGGTCTTTGGTGATCAGAACTTCATAAGCCAAATCAACTTCAAGACGACCGGCGGGGCAGGTTCGCCTTCAGGCGGCACCGACACCCTTGCTTCCGTGAACAACTTCATACTTTGGTTTGGGAAAAACGGGACCTTGATTAAGTATCGGCAGGCGTATAGGTCAAAAGGCGATCTCTCCGGTGGTGCAGCGGCTTACAACAAACTCGACTTCGGCGATCGCACCGACAGGCGGAGAGCCAACGATCACGAGAGAGTGAATACTCCTGACGGCGCGCGACTCTTCCGCTTCGACAACCTAACAAGCCAAAGCTCAGGAGGCCCGCAGTACTTCGAGGTCCGGTTCGAGGGCCGAACGATTCCCGTTGGAAAGAGCGGTTGGAAGACAACCTCTACTGGTATGCAACGGCTCCATATCGCGCGGCGCCTTGGACTGGCAGGAAACACGCTTAGCTACATTCGCTACATTGAAGATTTTCCAGTCTATCCACTGAACAATTCATGGGATGACACCGTCACTGCCGGGTTCGCGTCGGACAAGCTTTATGTAGTCCAAACAAACGCGAAAGTGGTCGAACGCTGCCTCCTCATGGCCACCGACCCCGGCGACCTCGTTCTCGACCCAACCTGCGGTTCCGGCACCACTGCCACCGTCGCCGAACAATGGGGCCGCCGCTGGATCACCATCGACACCTCGCGCGTCGCGCTGGCTCTGGCCCGCGCCCGCATCATGGGCGCGCGCTATCCGTTCTACCTGCTCGCCGATTCGCGTGCCGGCCAGATCAAGGAAGCCGAGGTCACCCGTTCCGCGCCGAGTTCTCAACCGGTGCACGGCGACATCCGCCACGGCTTCGTCTATGAGCGTGTGCCGCACATCACGCTCAAGTCGATCGCCAACAACGCCGAGATCGACGTCATCTGGGAGCAGTGGCAGGCGAAGCTGGAGCCCTTGCGCGAGGCGCTGAACGCGGCGCTGCAGAAATCCTGGCACGAGTGGGAGCTGCCGCGCGACGCCGACGCCAGGTGGCCGGACGCGACCAAGAAGCTGCACGGCGACTGGTGGCAGGCGCGCATCGCGCGGCAGCAGGAAATCGACGCTTCGATCGCCGCCAGGGCCGAATTCGAGACCCTCTACGACAAGCCCTACGAGGACAGGAAAACGGTCCGCGTCGCCGGCCCTTTTACCGTCGAAAGCCTCAGCCCGCACCGCGTGCTCGGCGTCGATGAGGACGACGAACTGATCGACATCCTGAACGAAGACCGCGCCGACTACGCGGCGAAACAGTCCTTCCCGCAGATGGTCCTCGAAAACCTCAAGACGGCCGGCGTGCAGCAGGCGCACAAGGAGGGGCGGATCAGCTTCACCGCCCTCACCCCCTGGCCCGGCGATCTGGTCTGCGCCGAAGGCCGCTACCTGGAAGGCAGCGCCGAAACCGGCAGCGACAAGCGCGCGGCGATCTTCATCGGCCCCGAGTTCGGCACCGTCCAGCGCGCCGACCTCGTCGCCGCCGCGCGCGAAGCCGGCGATGGCGGCTTCGACGTGCTGATCGCCTGCGCCTTCAACTACGAGGCGCACGCCACCGACTTCAGCAAGCTCGGCCGTATCCCGATACTCAAGGCGCGCATGAACGCCGACCTGCACATGGCCGAGGACCTCAAGAACACCGGCCAGGGCAACCTTTTCGTGATTTTCGGCGAGCCGGACATCACCCTGCTCCGAGACGATGAAAATTCGCCCGACGGCAAGCTGCGACTGAAAATAAACGGCGTCGACGTCTTCAAGCCGCAAACCGGCGAAGTGGTCAGCGATGGCGCCGACGGCATCGCCTGCTGGTTCATCGACACCGACTACAACGAAGAAAGCTTCTTCGTCCGCCACGCCTACTTCCTCGGCGCCAACGACCCCTACAAGTCCCTGAAGACAACCCTCAAGGCCGAGATCGACCCGGAGGCCTGGGCGA
Organism: Candidatus Accumulibacter sp. ACC012; assembly: GCF_907163155.1. NCBI lineage: Bacteria > Pseudomonadati > Pseudomonadota > Betaproteobacteria > Candidatus Accumulibacter > Candidatus Accumulibacter sp. ACC012. The sequence continues at coordinate 342,574 of NZ_CAJQUC010000003.1, read as the reverse complement.
CCTTGAACAGCAATACCTCGCGCCCGTTCGAGAAGCCCAAGTCCGGGCGGATCGCGGTGAAGGTGATCAATCATCTGGGGGACGAAGTGATGAAGGTGTTCAGGGTCTAGCTTTGCCTCCATGCCCTATCGACCTCTCGTTGGCAGCTATTTATATCTATTATTCAAAAGCTTGCTGCGATTTTCCGGTTAAGGTAAAAACTTTTATATTAAGGCCCGCAACGCATTCGACATGACTGACATGGCTCCCTGGTCGTTCTATGGCCGCCGCTCCGAGCTGCAACAGATGCAGCGCATTCTCCAGCGGCGGCGGTGGTTCTTCCTGCAGATTTCAGGACGGCGGCGTATCGGCAAGACCGCGCTGATCCAGGAGGCGCTGCGCGCAGCCGCTATCGACAGAACGCTCTACATTCAGATCCCGGATTCCGACCCTGCAGGTGTGGTAGCCGCCTGCAACGGCTATCTGGAGACGTTCGGGATCGACGCGCGGGTTTCCAGCCTCGGCGAACTGGCACAACTGATCGGGCGGCTGGCCAGCGCCGGTTACGTGGTGGCGCTCGATGAGTTCCAGTATTTCCACCGCAAACAATTGGCCGACTTCTGTTCGCTGCTGCAAGCGGAAGTCGATCGCCTTGCTGCGCGTGCGGCCGAGGTCGTCGGCGGCCTGATCGTGCTCGGCTCGCTGCACGCCGAAATGACTGCCGTGCTCGAGGACCGGGACGCTCCGCTGTTCAACCGCAGCACCGATACCATCGAGTTGGGGCATCTCGACATCGCCTCGGTGCTCGAGATCCTGCGCGTCCACGCCAACGACGATCCTTCACGGCTGCTGTTTCTCTGGAATCTCTTCGAGGGTGTACCCAAGTTCTACCGCGACGCCTACGAGCAGGGGGTGCTGAACGCGGAGCGCCGGCCCTTGCTGCGCAGCCTGTTCTTCTCCAGTTCCTCACCCTTGCGCAACGAAGCCGACAACTGGTTTCTGCGCGAACTGCGCGGACGCTACGACATGGTGTTGCAGTACCTGGCCAGACACCCGGGCTGCACCAACGCCGACATCGAAGCGACGATGGTCGAGCTTTCCGGTCCCGGCGAGGTACGCCAGGTCGGGGGCTATCTGAAAGTCCTCAGCGAACGCTACCGCATGATCGAGCGGCGCCTGCCGATCTTCTCGCCGGCGCGGGCACGCAGCGGCCGCTACTACATCCGCGACAACTTCCTGCGCGCCTGGCTGTCGGCCTTGCAGCGGCCCGTTTCGGCGGTCGCCTTTCGTCCGATCGACGTCCTGATCGACCAGGCCGATGGGCGTCTGGCCGACGTCGAGGGCTACGCGCTGGAAGACCTCGCGGGCCAGCTATACGAGGAGCGCAGCCGCCTGGGTATTGGCGACTTCGCGCTCAGCGAGCGCATCCGTGGTTATTGGGATCGCTCCGACGTCGAAATCGACCTCGTGGCGGTGAACGAAGACGAACAACGAATTCGCTTCGGCACCTGCAAGCGCAACCCCGAACGTCTGATTGGCTCGGCAGATGCGCTGAAGAAGAGCGCCGACCGCTTCCTTGCCGTGCATCCGAAGTTCAAAGGGTGGACCAGCGAGTATGTGGCCATCGCCCCCGACATTGGCGAGAGCGTCAGGGCGGCATTGCAGGAGCGCGACGTATTGCCACAGAGCCTCGTCGACCTGACGGCCGGACTGTAACCGAGGCAAGAAAGCAGACATGGAATTCCGCATCGCAGATACGTTCACCGACCGCCTGGCGCGCCTGACCGGCGACGAACAGAAGGCTGTGAAAACGACGGCGTTCGACTTGCAGATCAACCCGGCCAACCTCGGCATGGGTTTCCACAAACTGGAGCGGGCGAAGGTCGCTGATGCCCTCTCGCACAGGTAGCCTCGGACTCGCCTGCGGCAGGGGCGGCCGCGGTCATGGCCATTCTCCTGATCATGCTGGTGAAAGCCCCACGCTAGTGCCCTTAATGAAAAGGCGCGCAAGCGACTCACGAAACTCCCTTCTCCCCTCGCGGGAGAAGGGTCAGGGGAAGAGGGGGACGGTCATGACTTTCATCATCCGGGGTATCTCGACTGTCATGACCGTTACCCACGCCACCGAGCTCTCCGCACACGAGTCGCTGCAGATTCGCTTCATCGAGCGAGCGACCTAGAACAACTGCGGCCACCAGGTCAGAGGGAAGACAAGCAGCGAACTTCAACTGGGCGCGCGCCGCCAGGCTGGCGCCAAACGCTGCTATTGCCACAGGCTCAATTCGACCCTGCATGAGCTTCATTACCGGGACCCCGATGCCTGTCTCCAGCCACAGATCATCCACCCGTATGCTTCCAAGCTCAGCGAGTCTCAGCGCCAATGCCCTATTGACGGCACCGCCGGCAAATGTCCACCAACGCTGCCGTCCGGACGGCAGCTGCTCCAGCAGGAGCGATCCCTGGCGCTCTGGCGCGGAGATCAGCTCACGGACTTCAGCGAGTTGCCGAATGCCCCGCTTCGACAGGCCCAACTCCACATCGCTTTCTTTCAACAACACCCGGCGCATGGCCTGACAGACCTCGAAACCCAGGCAGCGAGACGTCCCGAGCCAGCGCGATTTTCCCTTCTCGTCGCTCGGCTCCACCCACACCGTGCGCCTGGACCACTCGACTGAAATCACTTTCCAGCTTCGGCCGCCAAGCAGGAGGACCGTCGGGCCGTGCTGCTGAACCGCCAGCGGATCGACATGACCCAGCTCGCTGGAACCGTGGCGTGCCGCTAGCGTCATCGGGCTCGCAAACGCCGACAGCAGGTCCAGGAAATGAGCGCGCCCGAACAGCTTCTCGCCTTCAGGCCCCATCGACGCGAGGCCGCTACTGACGAACAGGACGCCTTTGGCCGCCATGAAACCAAACACCGTCGCTACCGTTTCCCGATCGAGTTCGGGGAACTGAGTTCGCGCCACGCCGATCACTTCGTGCGCCGGTAGGCCGGGGTATTCGAGCACCAGCGCCATCATCTGCTGCGCCACCATGTGCCACGGTAGCGGCGGCGGTTTGATGTGCTCGACATACCTCTCGCGCCACAGCGTGGTGATTGCACAAGCCAGCAGGAAGGCCTCGTCAGTTGTTGTCAGGAACAGGGTGTTGCGGCGGCTGCCGGTGCGCCGGCCGCTGCGCCCCATCCGCTGCAGGAAGGAGGAAACCGTGCTCGGGGAGTCGATCTGAATCACGTAGTCCAGGTCACCGACATCGATCCCCAACTCCAGCGTGCTGGTGGCGACGATCACGCAGTCCTGCTCTTCGGCGAAAGCGGTTTCGGCAAGCTTCCGCTCGGACGCACTCAAGGACGAATGCGAGACGAAGGTGCGCGTGTTCAGGCGACGCAGCGCCACCCCCAGTTCTTCCACCCTGGCGCGGCTGTCACAGAAAACCAGACGTTTCGAGCCACGGTGCAGCCGTGAGATCACCGTCGCAGCATTGGCCATCGAGCCGACATGATCGATGCTGACATCGGCGTCCGTGCTGACCGACGACGAGCCGACGACCTGGCGCTCACCTGCTCCGGCAAACCAGTCCAGCAGTTCATCCGGGTTGCCCACCGTCGCCGACAGGCCGATCCTCTGCATCGGCTGCCTGGCGTAAGCCTCGATCCGCTTGATTACTGCGCGCAGGTGCCAGCCGCGGTCGTCACCGGCAAAGGCATGCAATTCATCAACGATCACGACGCGGACACCGCCGAACCATGAGGCTCGATCCAGCTTCGTCGAAATCAGCATCCCTTCGAGGGACTCCGGTGTGGTCAGCAGGATGTCCGGTGCCGAGCGCCTGGCCCGCGCTTTGCTCCCTTGCCCGACGTCCCCGTGCCAAATCTGTACCGTCCTGCCGACGAAGCCGGCATAGCCGGACAAGCGTGATTCCAGGTTGTTGAGCAGCGCCTTGATCGGGCACACGTACAGAACGCTGGTCCCCGGCCACTCCTCGCTCGCCATGCACGACAGGACGGGAAGGATTGCCGCCTCGGTCTTGCCACCGGCCGTCGGCGCGAGGATCAGGCAATGCTTGCCTTCGAGGATCGCTGCTACCGCCTCGGCCTGCGTCGAGCGCAGGCCCGCCCAGCGCAGTGAGTTGACGATGTGGTACTGCAAGGCGCCGTGCAGGCGCTCAAAGCCTTCCACGCTCACTGATTGCCGCCCGGAGCGCCCGGAGCGCCCAGCTGCCTACAACTCGATGTCATCGACCGAGCTGACGCCCACGGATGCACGTTCCTGCGCAGTCATCTCGCTCTCCGAAATTGTCAGCGCATAGTGCTTGCGCGGGTCGAAGTCCTCGAACTGATCGACGCGATCCATCACGTCGGCAACCAGCTTCTTCAGGAACAACCGCGGAGACACGCCGACCCTGCCGCCCAGGTTCCCGGTGACGGCCTTGGCCAGGGATTCGACGTAATCGTCGTCGACCAGAGCATGGACCCGATCGCCGGAAACGGCACCTTCGGCATAGATGTCGCGCACCTTGTGTCCCACTTCGAGCAGCGAATCGTGACCGAAAGCTGGCAGGCGCACCTGCACTGCGCGTGGGTTGTCGAAGCGCGAGTCGGTACCGAAATCGACGTGCAGTCGTTGTGCCAGCGGTACGAGGCGCTGAACGCCTTGAGCACCCTCATAGAAGGCCCGGGTTCCGGTGATCAGGAGATATAGCCCCGCAAAACGACCGGCGTCGATCTCGTCGATCCACTGGCGCAAGGCATTCAAGCCCCGCTCGCGGGTATCGGCGCGCATGCGTTGCAGGGTCTCGACTTCGTCCAAGACCAGCAGCAGGCCGCCATAGCCCGAGTCGCGCAGCATGGTCAGCAAGCCGGACAGGAAGTTGGTCGCGCCGAAGTGATCGATATCGCCCTTCACACCAGCCGAGCGCCGAATCGATGCCGCGACGTTGGGCTGGCCGCTGAGCCAGGCCATCAGCCCATCGGCCGTGGCCTTGTCGCCGGCCTGCAGCGCGCGGCGGTAGGCGCGAAGCGTGGCTGAAAAAGCCGGCGCCACCCTGCTCACGCCGGCCAATCTCGCCTCCATCAGTGCCTCGGTCCTGGCGAGCAAGCTCACTTCGTCCGTCGGGTCGAGGCTGCTGTCCTCCAGCACGTCGCGCTCCAGCGCATAGAACCAGCCATCGACGATGCCCCGGAACGCACCTTCGCCGCTGTCCGCCGTGGCAATGCGTTCGACCAAGCGGCGGTACACCGTTTCCAGGCGATGCAGCGGCGTCTCCGTTTCCGAGATCTGCACCTCGCTGGTCGCGAGACCACGCGCCCGGGCTCGTTCCTGCAGCCAACGGCCAAAAAAAGTCTTGCCCGAGCCGTATTCACCGCGGATAGCCTTGAAAGCTCCGCGTCCGGACGCCACGGCGTCCAACTCTTCATCGAGAGTTCCCTGCAGGCGGCCATAGCCCACGGCCAGCGCATCGAGGCCAGCCTTAGGAACCGTGCCGCGTCTCAAGGCCTCGATGACTTCGGCTCGGCGTTGCGGACTAATCACTTATGTACCCTCATTGCCTACTTCACCCGGCAGCGACTCGCCGAAACAACGGAAAGCCGCTGCCGATCACGATGCAAACTCGACCAGGGGTTCGGACGAGTTCTGCTGAACTGATTTGTTCTTGGCTTGAAAACGACCGCGTCCGACCCCGAAGAGACATTCATCGTCTCGGTGTTCCAGCGACAGGTTTCGGAGCGGAGCAGTCGCACCGAGTGGTAGCTGGCTGAGTGCTCCTCGGCCTCACCGGCCATTGAGGATGGCGAGGGTAGAGAGCCGGTATCGCCCGGATTGCTGTCGTTGGCGGCTTGGGTCGGATGAACATCAGCCTACTACCTTGGGGAACGCGAACTCTCGACCCTAAGCGGAAGTTGAGATCACGAAAAGCAGATCAGGCTGCCATTCGATACGGCATCCTATCAGTCCAATGATGGTGAATGTAGCCATTGTTGAGCAACAGGCTTGTTACCGTCTGCTCGCTGACGTCGAACTCGGCGGCGGCTTCTTCGATGGCGTATGAAGAGAAATCACCGCCCAAAAAGGACGTCAATGAATCGATGGGGCAAAGAAACTCTGCGGCGAAAGCGCGCTGGTACTTCTGACGGAAAGTCGATAGGTCAGTTGATACAAGCCAACGCGATTCGTGAGTCGAGGGACGGACGTACTCGCCCAAGAAACGTGCCAGCTCGAAGCGTTTCCCGGCAGGGTTGTGCTTGCGCGGAACGAACTTCAATTGGCGATCGTTCATCGGTATCGCCACCGCGACTGGCGACCGTCCAACCGGCGCCGACCAATTGGCAGCAGCTTCACTGCTCATGCCAAGCAGGTCATGCAGACTGCGGTCGGGAACTGGGTCGCTGACATTGCCCATCTTGTTACGAAGCGCACGAGCGTCATGAATCGCGCGCTCCCAGGGTGCCCCGTGGTCCAGGTGATCGATGCTGCCAGGCGAGATATCGGGGATGCCAACAATTCCGCCGGCGCTAGCCAGCTGCCCAATGAGCGCCAAATCCGGGGTGGCTCCCGACGCTGCAATCGCCGGTGCCAGCTCTGACAGTGCCGCGTCTCCGACCTGGCTCTCCCACTGCAGTGCCGCGTTCAGCGCTTGCTCCGGGCACTCCTCGGGATCGAATCCCAGTTCGGCCTCCAGCTTCCTCCGGCGGACCGCCTCGGGGTCCGCTAAATCCTCCTGCACGAGGGCCCACAGGTGCGCCAAATTCGACCCAGCGAGGCCCTTAGCATCCAAGCGGGCCAGCACGCTGTATATGAAGCTCTCGACGCTCTGCTGAAAGCCAGTCAACGTGATCATTCTCGGCACATCCAGCGCTTGCAGGTACTGCACCGACTGGTCCGGCGTCATCGACGTCCCGGCCCACACGTGAATCGCCTCACCATCTGGGATAAAGATGACGCGCGGCCATACGAAGCCGTGATTGGCTGCACCGAGTTCATGGACCATACGCCAATTATGGCCAGGCTGCTGCGTTGGCAGTGGCTCATGGTTGAGGCGCCACCACGAACTCGCAAACCACATAGCCAGCGGGTAGGCAGAGACGAAGACTTTGTCACGCACGGTCTCCGCCCAGATGTCCTGGTTCCGAGTCAGGCTGATGTTGTCGACATCCATGTCGACCCAGGCTGCTGTGGCCATGACTTCCGGTTCCCCGCATGCTGATGCCATCCACTTTGCGTTGATGCGCAGCTCAGCCATTGAGGCACCCCCAACGACGAATGACTTCCAGCGACAGCGGATCAGTCTCAGGCATGGGGTATCCGTGATAGGTCCCCAAATCGGGGTTTTCAAGCTGCGCTTCCATGGCAAAACCGTCGTCAGTGACTGCCCATACGTTCTTCGGCCAATCGCCAACCATCCGGTCGCTCACAAGGCCTTTGCGCAGTCCCGCGCGCAGTAACTCTTCAGCTTCGTTACGCTTAAAAATCTTGGCGAAATCGCACAGCGATTTCCCTTGTCTTGGATCGGAAGGTGGAACGAGCCTAAAATCGCCGGGGTTCTTCTTATGCTCTGGGTTGCCGCCATAGCGAGCGCGACTGGCCAACGCCCATAGTTCGGCCACGCGAACTTCCGCCTCAGCGGGCGAGAGTAGTTTGCGCTTGGGATTGAACTGGGCGTAGCGACGCTTCATCGTGTTTGGGGCAGACAATTACCGCTCTTGAGTTTACCAGCTAATTCAATGGTACTGGCCAAATTGGGTCGGTAGTTCGCGTTCGTCATCCGGGAAAGCTAACGGTCGGCCATTCAAGCTGGCAGCGACAGCAATCTGTGAGATTCCAGCCATACATCCTCGCCACCCCCAACGACTGCTCTGGCCGAGTTGTGTCCATTGGCTCTCTGGCAGCTTGCGAAATACAGCAGCCGTTCAGATGGCTGCTTGCCAGAATCATCGAACGACAGCAATCGGCCGGGAGAGGACAAAGCGCAAGATCTTTCATTTCTTGCCGCAAGCATCAGCGTTCTCGACAGTCACGCCGCCGTCAGAATGAAATCTACATGCACCGCATCGTAAGGAAAACGAAACCCTGCTTCGTCTCGCTCGATCAGCCCCGCTGCCAGCAATGAATGCACGTCTGTATGCACACCGCGCACGTCGCGCGCCACGCGCCGTGCGATTTCCCGCAATGGCAGCGGGCCCGCACCGGTCATCAGCTTGAGGATGTCCCAACGCAGCGGCGTCAGGGTGCGCCATAGCGCCTGCTCATCGACAAAGCCGATAAAAGGCGTGGCGTGCTCGCCGGTGGTCATTGCGTGGGTGAAGCGAGCATTGATCTCTGCCCGCGACGCAACGCCGATGGTTACGGTGTTGGTCATGTCACTTTCTCCAGTCATCGACGGCGGTCCAGAAGTCCGCCAGGGGTTGTTCCAGCGAGGTGAAGAGGTAAGACGCGTCCGCTTCGCCACGGTGGAAGTGGTCGCCCTTGCGGATAGCGGTCAGCGAGGATCAGGACGGCTGGCATGCGGTAAATGCTAACAACGACAATGGGCGCTGTAAATCAAATCAACAGGCGGCGACCCGCGGCGACGGTACACCGTCAACGCTTTCGGAAGCCCTGCCCCGTCTGCAGTTCGAAGCACCGGCAGTTTCCGCCGCACTCCGCCCCTCATCGCACCGCCACCCGAAACTGCCGCCCCAACAATTCCCGGTTCAGCTCCACCGTAGCCGCCGTCTCGTCGAGCACCAGTACCGCGGCTTGATCGACGTTGAGCACGCGCTTGGCGGCATTGACAAAGCCACTGATGCGCATCGCGGGCATGCCAAGCCGCTGTGCAAGTGCTGCTTTGGAAAGCTTTCCACCACGCGCAGCCAGTGCCTCCAGCAAGGAGCGCACGTCGGCATCGCTCGGCGCCACGCGCGCCGCCAGTGCTTTCTGCGCCGCGTAGGCGGGCGATGCCTGCAGAGCGTCGATCCAGTTCACTGCGGGGTCGGGTGACGCCGCAGGCAGCGTCCCACCGAACAGGTCGATCTGCGGTGTGGGCGCAGCCAGCGGTTTCGCTTTGGGCGGCTTCTTCGGGAGCACCGGCGTTTCAGGGCCTCCTGTTGGCAATGCGGCCTCCAGCGGCGCCCACCAATCGGGTTGTGGCGCAGCTGCGACCTGCCAGCCCTTGAGCACCATGTTGCGTGGTGTGAACACGCTCAGCGGCACGACGACTTCCTGTGCCGATGCCCCGCCGTGATAGCCGTTCTTCCTGGCTCCGTGGCGCACGCCTTCCGACCACGTGCAGACCACCGCATCGCCGGACGGCGTTCTCACGCGACCACCCTCGAAGAGCAGCTCGCTCGCGTCCGGCGTGCCCGACGGCAGCCGCCAGCGATCGCCCTCCCCCTGGCCACGCTGCACCGTGCCAGCGTCGATCACATGGCCATGGTCGGCGGTGACCACCACCACCCGCCGCGCCCGACGTGCTTCGCCCAACAAGGGCCCAAGCAGCCGCAGATCGTCGATCGTCCAGCGCACCTGGATCTGGTTCGAGCCGCTCAGGTGGTCGTCGACGGCGTTGTAGACGACGGCCACCACCTGCTGCTGCGTCGAGGCGATCGCATCGCGAACCGTCGACGACAAGCCTTCGGCGTCCGAGAGATCGCCCTTGTGGAACACCACCGGCCTGCTTCCGGCGCGCGACGCGCCGACGAGGGCAGGATGCGTCGCGAACGCGCTCTTTTCCTGCGCTGCTGCGCCGACTACCAGGCGACCCGACAACAGGCTGCTCCGGCTCACTTCGGTAATCGTCGGTAAGGCGGCGATGCCGACCGCCAGTGTCGTCGGCGCGCACGTGACCTGCTCGTCCCAGCCCCGGGTCTCCAGGTCCTCGAAAAGCTCCCGAAAAATGGGATAACTCAGTCCGTCCGCCACCAGCAATAGCACCGGGCTTTGCTTTGCCAGCGGGGCGAGGAAGCGTTCGACGATCGCTTCCACCGGCATGCATGCGGGCTCTGCCCGGGGCTCGCGATTCCAGACCTGCAGGGCTTTGGCAAAGCTTTGATTGAAGGCCTCGGCTCTTGTGCGTGCCGCGTCGCGCAAGGCAACAAAGGCTGAAGAAAGGCCCGGCAGCTCGTCGCCGCCGAGCAGTTTGAAACGTGCCCAATCGACGAAGGCGCCTTGGTGGGCATAGCCTTGCGCGAGCTCGGCGAAGCCGCTTGCCTGACGCCCGCTCGAACCTTTGCTGTCTGGCCGCTCGGCCATCATCCATCGACACAGGCGAACGGCCATGTTCACGCGCAGCATGCGTGTGCTTGTCGGATCGGCATGGGCATGACGTGTTACCGAATCGGCCGCGCCTTCGATGACCTGAAGTTGTGCCGTCGCCGGCCCGGCGATGAAGGCCTTGAGCGCATCCGCGAGTAGCGCAAGCCGCTGCTCCAGGCCGAGTGGCAGCACATCGCTCAGATGCGCGTAGACATCGACATGCAGTTCGCGCAACAGCCACTCGGCGCGTTCGATCACCTCGTGACGCAAGGCCGGCGTCAAGGTCTTCAGGCACATTGCCGCATCGTTCGCCCACGCGCGCCCCTCGGCAATGCCGATGCGCTTGTCCCCCATGAAGCGCTCGAGACGAATCGCGGCGGCGGCAAGCTCATGCACGCCTTCGCCCTGAGCGGACAACAGCACGCCGCACACCAGTCCGAGCGGGACGGCATCCTGCGTGTTGCCGGCCATTACGCAACCCATGACCAGCGTGCCTACCGCTCCGGCCGAATCGCCAAACCAGGCGGCGATCGGCGCTTTGGCCTGAGCGGGCAGAGCTTCGAAATACCCGGCCGAGTCGGCGCCCAGAGACCAGTTCAACAGTATTGCCGCATCCGGCTGCGCTGCCTGCAGACTCAAACAGCGGCCAAGGACATGACGCCACGCCGTGTCCGTGTCGAGGAAACCGTTGGGCACGGGCGGATAGGCACCCATGCTGGAGCGCTCAACGAGCAGTTGCGCCATCCACCGGAAACGGCCGAGTCGCGCGTCGACCTCGCGCGCCTTGAAGAGCTGCTGCACCATGCCCCAGGCGTCGGGCTGAAAGACCTGCGCACGGGCCAGTCGCGCGACGACGTCGCCGCCCAGGTCGCGTGCAGACAGCGGCGTCAGCACGATGAGCCCGGCCCCGGCCTGCTCGTCGGCCCCCTCTTCCAGCGCGGACAGCGCTTCGCGGGCCATCAACGGACTTTCGCACCAACACAGCCGGAACGGCCGGCCCGACAGCTTGATGGCGTCCGGCCACGCCGCCTTCGTCCTGGTCTGGATGGCGATGACTTTTGCGTCGCTCGCACGCTCCAGCACCGCGAGCGCCTGCGCCTCGATCTGCGGCAAGGACAGCGGTCCGCTGGCACCGCTCACTTGCTGCTCCCCGGTTTTTCGAGCCGCCACGAAATCGACAGCCGCAGGTCCGCGTCCTTGTCGAGTTTGGCGTGCAGATCGTCCAGCAAGGCCAGCGCCTGCGTGCTTTCAAGGTCAGCCGCTGCGGATTCCTGCACGATCACCGCCGGCACGAGCGGCGGCGGCGGCGGTGGAGGCGGTGGCTGTGGCGGCTGTGGTGGCTGCGGCGTCACGGTCAGCAAGCGCACGGCCTTGCCACGCTGCTCGTCGAGCGCCGCCTTCAAGCCAATCGCATGCTCGTCGGCCGCCAGTGTCTCGCACACCTTGGCGACAATCGCCCGCGCCGCGGTTTGCCGCTCGTCGCTGAGCGTCTTCATCGCCTCGAAGATGTCCCAGGCTCCGGTGCGCACCGCTTCATCCAGTTCACGTGCCCTGGCCAGTGTCCGGCACATGGCGACCTCTGAGGTGTCTATCGGTGCCCCGGCAAGGGTCGTAACCACTGCCGCGCTTTCGGCATTCAACAGGCCGGCAAGCAAGGCCAGCGCGGAACGTGCCGTCTGCAGGCGATGGTTGTCGCCAGCGGCCGGGAACAAGACGGACTTCTCGGTCAGCGTCTTGACCAGGCTGCCGATCGACTCCCGTGTTTCACGTGCCCTGGCCTGCATTTCTTCGGCCAGCCTGGCGACGTTGCCCGCGTTGCGCGAGGTCGGGATGGTCAGGCCGAACAGCGCGGCGGCACGCTTGCAGGCGGTTTCCCAGTCGCCCGGGTCGGGCAGCGTCTGTTCGCGCAGTTCCAGGTCGTCCGGCATCTGATCGATGCTCGGCGTGTAGGGGACCTTGCCGCGCACGAAGCTGCGGTTGGTCTGCCCGGCGAAGCTGAGGATGATCAGGTTCTGCGCTTCGCTCGGCAAGCCCATCGCCAGCGGCTGGTCCAGCCACTTGCGCAGATTGCCCACCGTGATCGCGGCGCTCGCCTTGGCCTGCTCGCGGAGAAAGTGCGAGCGCCAGTGGTTGCCCAGCACAAAATGCGTCTCACCGGTCTTGCCCAACTGCACCGGGTCGGCGATCGAGCGAATCAGTTGCCGCAGCACGCGGTCGCCGACCGGCGCGCGCCCGTCGGCGGTCGCGATGGCGCGCTCCAGTTCCGGCCACACTTTCTTTACGGCGGCCGGTTTCACTTCGGCATCGAAGACCGGATGCGCCGGGTACTGGTGTCTGAAGAGCTGGTCGAGCAGAGCTTCGAAGGCCGATTTGAGGTTCGCCCCCACCGGCGGCAGCGGCGTCAGCGTCTGGTCGAGCGAGCGAAACTGATCTTCGGGCGCCAGCGGATTCACCACCGCATCGCGCGAGTCGCCGGCAATGCCGTAGGCGACCTCGAGATACTGCCGAACGCGCTGCTGCAACTGGTCACGCTGGTTGCGCAGCAGCGCCTGCGCCGGTGCGCGATCGACCAGCGCCAGGTGGGCAGCCAGCTCGTTGAAGCGCTCCCCGGTCAGGATGTAGTCCAATACCACCAGGCGGCCCAGATCATGCTGCGCCTTGGCGCTGAAGAACGACGGCATCCACACCAGCGTCTGCGTGTCATCGCCGCGATACTTCCCGAGACGAGCCAGGTCGTCTGCCGGGGTGAACGTCGAGTCGTCGAACGGGAAGTCGATGACCACCGTCCAGCTACCCGGGCGCCCACGCAGCTTGTCGTCCGACAGCTCGCGGACGTTCTCGAACAGCACCTCGACTTCGCGCCTGGTCCCGCGCCAGAGCACCGTGTAGGTGGCGAACAGGTCGTTGCTGTCGGTCACGCCGAGTTGCTCGAACAGCATCTCGCGCACGCGGCGTCGGCGGTTGCCCGGGTTGTCGCTGGAGGCCGCCGGCCCGCGCACGATGGGCTCGATGTCGACGCCGGTGACCTGGATCGAGATCAGTGAGTTGGTATCGTCGGTGACCTTTATCTCGCCGATGTCGGCCGCCCACTCCTTGCACTTGCGCAGCACGTCCTGGGTTTCCCGGCCGGGAATGGGCGAGCGGATCGTGCCGTGGTTCAGTGCGGCCAGACGCTGCGCTGTCAGGGCTTTCAAGGAATCGACTTCGGGAACGAGGGCGCTCAGCAGCAGCGTCTTGATCAGCCGCGCGTCGTTGCGCAGCACTCGGGCCCTGGCCGGGTCGGCGTCGCCGATACGAATGTTTTCCCAGGTCACGCCATGCTGCCGTTCCAGATGCGGCAAGAGCTTCTGTTTGTAGAGCCGCTTGGCGTTGTCGAAATGGATGCGCATCGCTTCCGAGAACGGCTCGTCGCCATCGGCGATCACATCGAACAGGTCGCCAACCGGGATGATCTGGCCCAGTTCCAGGTCATCGCGCCGATCGACCAGCAGTTGCAGCATCAGCTTCAAGGCCGTGCGCTCACGCTGCAAGGCCTCCGATACGGCAATCAGGGTCTGCACCAGTGCCGGGCTGAAGGGGTAGACCTTGCGGAACATCTCCTTGTCCGCGGTCTCGGTCAGCAAGGTATTCCAGACCTCGGGCCTGACCTTCTGGAATTCGTCGAAGGCATTGCCCAGAGTCTGCCGGGCCGCTTCGGACAAGGGTTTGAGCAGCCGCTTCTCGGCAATCGCCGGCAGGTTGCGGTCTTCGAGCGTGATGCGATGGAAGCGCGCCTCCCAGTGGCGCAGCACGTCGCTGAACTGCAGTTGCAGCGAGCCGGCGAGGTTCTCGCCGACCAGTTCGCGCAGATCGCGTTGCCGCGCGACAAAGCTGACCAGTGGAATCGGCCGATCGGCGTTGCCGGCTTCGACCAGCTTGACCAGCTTGGTACCCTCGCTGCTGACGAAGCTGACATCGGCCGCCCGGCTGGCCAGCCAGAGGATCAGTTCATCGAGGAACAGGATCACCGCATCGTAGCCAAGCGCCCTGGCATGGCGACTCATGATGCTGAGGCCGTCGTCGAGCGGCACAAAGGCTTCGCCGCGGCTTTCGGCAACGTCGGCAATGGCCGTGAAGTAACAGCTGATCAGGTCGCCGACCAGGCGCACGCGGTCGTCGCCACTCGGTGGCTCGAGCATCGCGGCTTCGAAGCTCGTGGCATCCCAGCCGCCACTCAGCTCACCCCAGCCGCTGTCGCCGCCGTTGCCATCGTTGCCATCGTCCGACCCTGCGTTCAGATCACGGAAGAAGGCCTCGTCACCGAGACGGCCACGCATGCGCAGCGCATCCTCGAACAGACGCTCCGACAGATAAAAACCCGGAATGGGCGCGTCGGGATGCCGCTGGCGCACGAACTCGGCATAGCCGCCGAGGATCGCCGACTCCATGCTGCGCGCGCCGATCATGTGATACGGCACGAGCAGGAACTTGCGAGTCTGCGTCCAGTCATTGTGCTGGGCGACGACGTTGGCCAGCTCGGGCAGCGAGCGAGCCAACACGTTGTTGTCGAGCAGCAGGTTGAGCACGGCCATGAAGTGGCTCTTGCCGGAGCCGAAGCTGCCATGCAGATACGCAGCCTTGCTGGTGCCACCCTGGACCGACTGCTTGATGAAATTCAGCGCGTCATTGAAGCAGGCGTTGAGCTGCGGGGTCACGACGTAGTCGCGCAGCGTCGCTTCGGCATGTGCCACGCCCTCGGCCAGCTTCAGGACGAAGTCGCCCTGGTGCACCTGCTCCGGGATGGCGATCAGTTCTCTGATCAGGGGCATTTATTCTCTTTCTCCCAACGCGGCAGATCCGGAACCAGGCACGGGCCAGAGGCCGCCAAGCTTGGCGGAAGGCGACTTCGCAGGTGGCATCAAAGTGGAATTTCGCTCAGTGAATCGACGCGAAGGCCGGGAATCCAGTCGAAATCTCTGACGTTCCGTGTCGCCAATTGCAGCCCGTGTTCGAGACAGGTCGCGGCGACCAGGGCATCGCCGAGCGTCATTTTCCGCTGCCGTCGCAGACTAATGGCGAGACTGACGGTTTGCGGCCCGATCTGATACTCGTCGAATGCACCCAACAAGGCTTGCAGCAACTTTTCCTCGTCGACACCAAGGCGATGATAGCCAAGCGTTTCGATACGCGTAACGACCGAAATTGCGGGCAGATTATTCAGTAGCCAGTCCTGTAGTGGATGACCCGGTCGTGCTACGGCGCGAATCAGGATATTGCTGTCAGCCAGCCACATGGCTCAGTCCTCGCGCCCCGGTTGTGTGGGCTCGGCGCGTTGCTCCCGCTGCCAGTCGGCGGCGTCGTCGATATGGGCAAACATTCCGGCCTGCGCAACGGCGTCCAGCGCCTGACGCATGGCTGCCTGACGCTCAGTGCGCTGGGTTTGCGGCGCGGGGGTCGGCGTTTCATCATCCAAAAGCAATATCATCCGCGCATGACGGCCGTAGAAGGCCTGGCAATCGGGAGGCAGCAAGATGCTGCCCTGGGCCGAAATCGTGGTTTCGAGTTCTATAGCTTGCATGCGAAAACTCCTTTGTTCAATTCGCCCGGCTGCAAACACTTAACGGTCGATCTGCATTGCCGATAGGCAAGTAAGCGTCTCATCTCAACGGCTTGACCCCGCCACGACGGCCGAGACCAAATGCAATGCGGTACACGTCGGGCATCTGCACGCGACCATCGGACAGGCGCTTGATCAGCCCTAGAGACTCCAAATCACTCAGCACGCCTTCAACACCCTCGTCGAGCTGTTGGGGCGGAAGTTTCACGCCAAATCCAGACTGCTTCAGTCGGTCGCGCAATTGTTGCAGCGTCTTGTCGTTGTTCCAGAGCACTTCCACATCCTTGGCCGTACATGGGACGGTTAGCCTGCCCTTGAGCGGCTGCATCACGATTTCCACCCACGGGTAGTCTTCCCGGGTGATCTCATTGACCCGGATCTGCGACGCAGCCTGTACTCCAGACTGAATAGCCTTGTAGTCGAGAGGAAGGCTAGTGGCATCGGACGTCTTGTCTGCAGCGTGTCGAATCGCCGCAAAGAAGCTTCGCGGGCTGACTTGATCGAGTCCGTCTTGAAGGTGGTTGACGAGCCAGGTGTAGGGTTTGCCGCGCTTGTATCCACTGGGTCCCGACGCCATGGCCTTGCCAGCAAGTTGTATGAAGGCCTGCTCCTGAACTGCCTCGTCCGTGCGCAAGGACAATGGCAATACCCACGCATCAACCGAACTTGTCCAGGCCAACCCTAAACTGTCTTGACACACTTGCCGGAATTCTCGTCCACCGTTATTTGCATTGCCCATGCATTGGAACAATAGGGCATAGAGGTCGGCCCGTCGCCATACCAAAGCCGCCTTGCGCGCGAGCAACTTCGAGGCATCCGGGAAACCGATGATTTCGCGGTCCTGCAGCATGTCAGGGCGCACGAAAACCTTGAGGCGGATTCTTTTCGTTGCACGGACATCCAGCGCAATCTGCAGCAGTCCTTTCGCCAAGGGACGAATGGTGGCCCACTCGTCCCCCAGTCGATCCAGGGCGTCAAACAGTATGACAAGGGTCTTGCCATCAGTTTGCAGCGCTTGATCAGCCTTCAGCAGGAGTTCATCGAAGTCTTCTGCGTTCGATCGGACCCACTGAACTCGATCTCGCCACTTGGCTGCCGCTGGAAAGGGAGCCCCAAATTGCGCCTTGTGGGCGAGAACGGCGCGCCAGATGGCCCGCGCAGAGTAGCCTGCCTCCACAAGCTCCGCTAGAACCTCCTGGCTCGGAGCGTCCGTTGACGATGGCTGCGCACCAAACCCCTGCTCGACTTTCACCTGGTCGCCAAAACGCGTCTCTGGAAAGGCGGCACCGATGAACTTGCGATGTGGTTCGGATGAAAGATGCGCCCACCAGAAGCTCTTCCCTGAACCACGGATCCCCTCCACGACGCTTACGTCCGGATCCAGGGCCTTGGCGTGGCTGGGAGGTACGTAAGTAAACGCGGGCTCACGATCTGGATCAGCGCCCGCGTGATCGACTTCAGGCAGTGATTCCCTCAGCGCTTGTCTTAGTCGTTCCGCCTCCCGCATCTCAGCCTCCCGATACTGCAGAAATCACTTCTTGAAAAAAGGGACCGAAGGCCAGCTCGATATCCGTGTTGTCCGCGCCCCCATCTTCAACTCGAAGCAGCGGGTCGAACTCCTGCAACCTGGGGCTCCATCGCACGCGCCATGGAAAGTGCGGTGCAGCCTGGTCATTCATGTCGAACGTAAACGCATCGGTGGGGGTTGTGTCGCCCGGCTCGATCTGGTCATAGAGATGGTCAGCAAACAGGTCGTACGACTGCTGCACAAATCGTGCGGCTCTCGCCGCCTGATCGGTCTCAGGGAACAACGCCTGAACGATGGCAAGTCGCGATCGGATGTGCCGCAGGACTTCCGGCCGGTGTTGCCAGTGGGCGAAAAGCTGCCGGTAGCCTTGCCAGTTTTGCGGAGAGTTGGTGGCGAAAAGCAGTGCCACCGTTGCCAGGCCAGCGATGGATACCGCCGCCACATCATGAAGGCCAGCACGGCTGTCAATCAGCACAACATCCGGTTTTTCCTGGGCCTCGAGAGCCTCCACAACGCGCTGCATGCGTTGCGCGAATCGCTGCACACCACCACCGGGATTGGGCACATCGGCATAGACACGCGCAAGTTTTGCCAAATAGGCGGTCTCGCCGTTGCCCATCGCGGCAGCAACCCGAATAGACCCCGTCGACTGCTCTGCGAGCGGGCTGTCCGAGACAAGGTCAAACAAGACGTCATCAGCTTGACCGACGGCATCCTCGACAAACCAGTCCACTAGTCCAAAAGGCGCCACTCGCTCTTCCGGGAGCAACAACCCAGACAGGCCGGGCGATTCGAGGTCAAAGTCAATCAGTAAAACCCGCTTGCCGTCGCGCGCCAGGCGATATGCCAGCATGGCCAGCGCAGTCGATCGACCAACGCCCCCTTTGAGGCCGTAGAACACGATTCGCGGCGGATGCGCTACTCCTGATTCGCTCGCTTCGGTGCGCAGCCAGTCCTGGCCAGTGACCTGCCTGTCAAGCAAGGGCACTGGAATCTCCGGGGCCAGGCCGCCCACCTCCTCTTCGTCCTCAACATTGCCTACCACAAGGGTCTGATGCCAGTCAGGATGCGAGAACAAAGCGTCGGCATCCGAGAAGTCGTCGCGAAATAGAACCCGCTCCGAGGTTGCAAACGCCCCAAGTTGAGCAGTGCGAGACTCGAGTTGCAGGCGGGCAGGCTCCGGGTAATCTGCGCGCTCGGCATTGACGGCGAACCGGAGTCGGCCGTAGACATCTCGCACCAGACCGACGGGCCACTGCACAGGCAGCCCGGCATCGGTTGCCGCCAGCGCCGCAATACGCAAGGCGTCGTTGAATCTAACGATTTTCATCACAGCACTCCATCTGCAGTAGCTTGATCCAGCATGGCATCGACCTCCCGGGCCGCCAGTTCCCAAGCTGACAAGGATGCCAGAGGCAGCGCCGACTCCCGCCAGTATCGGTGATCGACGTGCCAATCTTGCAGCGCAGCGAGACTCGGCATCCGTGCCTGGAAGCTACCCAAGAGTCGGCCATCAGGCAGTGTCGCGATGGCCGAGATCAGCGTTGCCAGTTTCGGCAGGTGCTCACGGAACCCGCTCGCCTTCAGGATGTTTCCGTCCTGGTCAACTGACGCGCCAGACGCGACAAGCAAGGCCTTGAGACCGCACTCGACCGAAAATCCCAATAGCTGTCCAGCATTCGGTGCACTCTCGGCGTGCATCAGCACCGACGCGTCAGCAAGATGACGACGTGCAGCCGCTTTGTAGTCCACGGGCCTTTGCGCTGCCGGTGTAGCAAAACTCATTGCTTGGCCTTTCTCCGTCCTCGTCTGGCAGCGGTAGCCGCCGGCTTCCAGGCGTGAAGGTTATCGAGCGTGAATTGCAGCGCTCGCGCCTCGTCGGTGACGAAGCTCTCGTAGTAGTCGCCCATGCGTGCGCCGAAATCGGGGTTCATGTCGTTGTGCCACTGTTTGAGCCAGGGGACCAGTTCGAGCAGGCCGGCGAGCAAGGGTTGCAGGCGTTCGCGGCTCCAGCCCTCGTTTTCCTTCATGTCGATGAAGTACGTCGCCAGGGCGGTGGCCTGCTGCAGATGGTCCCAGCCGGCCCAGGCGATGACCAGGCTGCCGTCGGCACCGCGTTCACAGCCGGGGTAGCTGATCCAGCGCTCTTTGGGGACGTCCAGGCCGCCGCGCAGGCGCCAGAAGTCGGTCTTCAGGAAGTCCCTGCTCTGGTACTTGGGCGGCACCGGGATCTTGCCGACGTTCTCGCCAGCGTCCTCGCGGCGCTGCAGGGCCCAGGTGTCTTCCCACTGGGCACGTTTGCGCAGGCCGGTGTCGGTGTAACGCAGCACAGGTAGGAAGGGCACTGACTCGGCGGCGACGAGTTTAGCGACGAGCTGGTTCAGATCGAAATCGGCATGGCCGGCGTACAGCGCGGCGAGCTGCATGAACTCGGCATCGCGCCCGGCGGCGTCGGCGAGCCGGCTGGTGGACAGCAGCTGCGGAGTGGCGTCGCTGCCGCTGCCGTCCAGGCGCGGCCAATAGCGAGGAGACTCCAGGCGGGCCAGCAGCCAGTCGCGCAGCGCGGCCTGCTCCAGCGAATCCCACGCCGGCGTGTTCCAGCGGCGTTTGTACTCCGGGCGCTCGATCAGGCCGATGTTGCGGTCGCTTTCGATCAGCTCGATGCGCCGCTGCACGACCTGGCGGTAATCCTCGGGCCAGCGGGCCGGGATCTCGGTGACGGGTATCGAGCCGTGGCGCTCGAACCAGGTCGTGGTCTCGGTGCCGGCGGCTAGGCGGCGGGCGAGCACGATCTCGAAGGCACGTTCGCCGTGCGCGACCTCGGGCGCCGCTAGGTCCTGGTAGGTCGAGGGGTCGCCGCCGGCTGGCAGCAAGCCGTAGATGTGGTAGCAATGCCAGTCAAGCTCCTCCTGCCACGTGATCGCGTGGCGACGCAGCTCGGCGGCACGGTCACGCATCTCGTCAAGGGCTTGGCGCCTCGGAAGAGGCTGCGAACCTTCAGCGGCGAGGTAGAAGCGGGCGGCCGGTAGGCAGTCATTGATATCGCGAGCAAGCCTGTCTAGTCGACGACCAACCTCCAACGGACGTGAAGTTGGCAACGGCAGTTCTGCAACCTTTCCCGAATCGTGCTCGTACCGATCCGCCCATGGTTGTTCCCCCATACCCTTGTTAAAGCACACCTGCTTCAACCAGAAGCACGCTACCGACGAGTTGAGCAGCCCGAGCAGCCCCAGGTACTCGTCCTCGCTGGCTCCGGCGGGCAGCTTGATGACCGGCGCCGTCTGCTTGAAGACCTTGCCGCCGCGGTCGAGGACGAAGTGGTTGTGGGTGGCAACGAAGGGAAAGGCAATACCTAACCGAGTCTTAAAGCGCTCAGGAAAAAACATCGAGTGCTCGTACCATCGGAGACCTCGCGCTTCAATGTAGTTGCCATAGTCGCTTCGCTCCTGCAGCACGCGGCGGTATATCCAAAAGTGACGTTCTAGTGATTGGGGGAGCGTATTCAAGACGTCGCACGTCTGCAGGTCATACGGGAACAAGGCCATTGTGTCAGTTGATAGACTGAAGTCACGGATGCCTTCCCCCTCGACGAGGCCAACTGAGCAACTCGTCAACGCCGACCTACGTACCCACGCCGGCGGGACGAAGAACACGTTATCCTGACCTGTATGCGTCGTGCGACCGATTGCGCTGGTCAGAGATCCAAGCGTGATAGAAGCGTGCTCGTTCAAGAAATCGAGCACCTCGGCGGCCCCACCTCCACCGATGCTCCACGGATGCTTGGCGAAAACATCGCGCCCCGTGTCCGCCACGCTAACGAACTCGCTCTCGGACCCCACCTGGTCGATCTGACCCAGGATCGCCGACCACACCAGCCCATGCGCCGGATCGTCTGGCGTGCTCGGCTCACCCTTGATGCCCATCACCGTACGCACGCCGTCGCCCACTGGCGCCCGATGCCGGCCGAACAGGATCACCGTCGGCGTGCCGTGCCCCGGGATGTAGGCGCCCGAGGTGTCGACCACATGGCTCAGGTCCAGACGCGGCAGTACCTGCTCGATCAGCTTGCTGCCGAACTCGCGCTTCATGAATGAGTTGGTGGTGATCAGGCCGACGTAGCCGGCCGGCCGTGCATCGCGGCCAGTGACTGCCAGTTCGAAGAAGCGCTCGGTGAACGGCGCGCCCAGCGAATACTTCATATGGCAGCTGGCGTAGTGCTGGCGATAGGTCGCGTTCAGCGCTGCGTCGCGCACGACGATGTACGGCGGGTTGCCGACCACCGCGTGGTATTGCCGGCCGAGAATCTCCTGCACTTCAGCCAGGTCTTCGCTGGCGTAGGCATGCGCCAGGCCGGTATCGGCAAAATTCTCGGCGCCCTGGAACATGTCGTCCGTGGCAGTCAGTCCAAAGCGCGTGCCGTGCAGCAGGCTGTCGCCGATGGCGACATGAATCCTGAAATCCGGCGCCTCGGCGATTCGCTGCACGTCGCTGGCCTGCAGTGCGGCCAGCAGCAGGCGGAAACGCGCGATGGCGACGGCGAACGGATTCAGGTCAACGCCGGCCACCGCATCCAGCGCTTTCTGGGCCACGTCGCGACGATTGCGGCCGGGCTCCTTGCTTGCCCACTCTTCGACCAGGCGATGGAAGCCGCCCAGCAGGAAGTGCCCCGAGCCGCAGGTGGGATCGATCATGCGCACCTGGCGATAGCCGAACTCGTTGAGCGCCGGGGTGAGCGTCCGGTCGAGGATGAACTCCTCGACGAACTCGGGCGTCTGCAGCAGCGCATAACGCTTGCGCGCGGCCTCGCTCAGATCCTGGTACAGATCGCCAAGAAAGCGGGTATTCCAGCTCGGATCGGTAAAGTCGCGAATCAGCGCCCCGGAATCGGCGGCAACCTCCTGCCAGAACTGCATCACTGCCATCGCCGCATCGCCGCTGATGCCGAGGCGAAAGACCGGGTTGTGGGCGCCGTCGAAGAAAGTGTGCAGGCCCGGCAAGGCGCCGGCCTCCTGGAAACACGCGATCAGGTAGTCGCGGTCGTTCTGGTGCGGATGTTCGCGAAAGTAGGCCTCATGCCGGTCGCGCGCCAGGGCCAGCCGGCCCGACTGCGGCGTGCCGCCGATCCACGGCCGCTCCACCAGCCCGTTGCCTTCGATGAAACGCAAAAACACGCAGCTCAGCAGCCAGTGCACCCCGGCCTGGGTGATGACCTGCCCGGCCCAGGATTCGAAAGTCTCGGCCGTGCGCCCGGCGTCACGCGCCGCCTGCCACTCGGCCTGAAGCTGGATGCGCAACTCCGGCACTTCGCTGGCGGGGTTGAGCACGCGTTCGCGCAGGTCGTCTTCGAGGCGCTTGAGCAGGCGGGTCAGGTCAGCGAGCAGGATTTTGGCATCGATCATCGGAGGACTTCAATTCGTGCGCAATTTCTGCGTTCAAGCCGCGGCGGCGGCGGAGGGTGCACGATGCAGGTTCCTGGCCCAGGCGACGGGAACATTCGCCCACTGGCTGGAAGTGATGACCGGTACGGGGACATCGTCGATGGTCGGCAGGCCGGTGGCCGCCATCGGCAGCAGCATCCACAGGCTGGCGAGCTTGCCCGGCCGGCCGACTTCGTCGCGCAGGTCGGTGATCAGCGGCATCAAGTCATAACGGGCGAGCAGACCGGAATTGACCAGCAGCACCGGCGCCGTGGCTTCGAGGAGCGCCTGCTTTACCTGCGGCAGTGCCTTGTGCACCAGGCGCATCAGGCGGCTCCAGTCGCTGCTGCTGGGGGCGGGAGCGGCGGCGTCGGCCATCAGCACGACATTCCAATTGACCTTCAAGGCTGCGGCCTGCTCGCGCAGGGCCTTGAGCATGAGGGTCTCGAAGCTCACCCGCTGACGGCCGAAACGGCGCAGCAATTCGGTTTCGACAGGGTGCGCCAGCCGCGGCTCGACGGTGAGCACGAGAAGGCCACCCGCCTTTTGCGCATGGGCGAGGCGTTCTTCCAGCTTCTCTGCCTCGATGGCAGCGGCGGAGGTCTCGTTGGCGCCAGCATCCGCTGCCGGCAAGCCGCGCTCCATGGCCGTGGTGGCGCGGGAATATTGCGTGGTAGTACCCGCCGACGGACCGAGTGCTTGCGTCGAGGGCAGGTAGCCCGGACCGGCCGGGGCGTCGTCGCTCCACACCAGCAGCGCGCCGACATCGGCCAGCAGCGTGTCGAGGAGTGGGCGGCGCGGCAGCGGCTGTGCTTCCGGGTAACGGCCGGCGACGCGATCCTGCACGTCCTTCGGCTTGAGAAAACGCACCCCCATCAGCGCACCGAGCGACTGGCGCAAGGCCAGAGAAGCGGCCATGCCGCGCGGATAGATTTCCTGCCGGCTGGACAGCGCCGCGCGCAGCGCTGCGGCGGTGGCCAGGCGCAACAGGCGCTGCGCCGAAAGAGCCGGATTGGCCTCCGGCGCGGACACCGACTGCAGGGTTTCGAGGGCTCGCTGCGGGGTCAGCAAGGGTTCCGCTTGCGCACAGGCGTCCGCCGATGCGCCGAGCCGGCGGGCGTATTCGGCGAGCGCTGCGGAAACGGCGATCAGCGGCAGGGGGCGGTGTTCGAATTCCTGAAAACGCAGACGCTCCAGATGGGCTTCGGCTTCGCAACAGGCGCGAACGACGGCGGTGGCCAGACGCATCCGCTCGGCGTCGTCCTGCGAGGCGCAGCCGCGCATGGCGAGCAGCGCCGACGCCAGCTCGGGTACGGTCATCACCCCGCCCTGGGTGGAAAGCAGGCTTTCGAAGTGGTTGCGCAGTTCGGTGAGCTGCGGCGTTTTCAGCCAGCGCTCGCGCGCTTTCAGCAAGGCGGCGGAAAGCTCGTTGCGGTCGATAGCCAGCGCTTTGGCGGCAACGCCCAGCGGCGTCCATAGGGGCGATGGCGTGCATGGGGTCGAAGCTTCGGCCTCTTCCAGGCCGAGGTAGATGGCCAGTGCGGCTTCTTCGACACGATCGTCGCCGGCCGGGCGACGTGGCAGCAACTGCGCGGCCAGCTCGTTGACGCTGATGGCGCCGGCCGCGGCCGCATCGTCGTCGACCTCGTGCAGCGTTGGGCGGCCTTGCACGAGGTCCGGCCGGATGGCCGCCAGGGCTTTGGCCTTGAGGCGGATTTCCTTGCGGATGCGATCGCCGACGCCGCGCAGATAGCGGAAGCGGACGCGATCGACGGCCAGCAACTCGCGCGCGTTGTGGATGGCCATCGCTTCGAGCACGTTCTGCGCTTCGACGCTATAGCCCAGTTCGGCCATGTTGGTGCTGGCGGTGGCCAGGCGCGCGACGGCGTCGAAGGGGTCAGCCGACTGCTGGCTTGCCGACGCGCCCGCCTCGAAAATGTGGCGCCAGTCGCGCAGCATCTCTTCGGCGTTGTCGAAGCGATGCTGCGGATTGCGGTTCAGCGCCTTGGCGAAGAAGGTGGTGAAAGCGTCGCGCAACAAGGGATCGAAACGCTCGCTGGCCAGCGTCGCTTCGCAATCGAGCATCGACGGCTGTGTCTTGCCATCGCCCCAGCGCGGCAGCACACCGGTGAGCATTTCGTGCAGGGTGACGGCGAGCGCAAAGCGCTCCGCCTGCAGGTCCCAGCGCGCCGGTTTGCGCAGCGAGAGGAAGGGGTCGAGGTAGGGGTGGGTGCCGGCGGCGATGTTTTCGGCCGAGCTGCTGGTAAGCGAGAAATCGAACAGCACCAGTTGCAGCTTGCCGCGGGAGCCGGCCTGCGACATGCCGATGTTGTCGGGCTTGATGTCGCGGTGGGGGACGCCTTGCTGGTCGAGGTAGTCGACCGCCTGAATCAGCTGTTCACCGAAACGTTGCAGCAGGTCGAGCGACGGGCGGGCTTCTTCGCGGATGCCGAATGCCAAGGTCTTTTCGCCGGCCTGGTGCATCAGCAGTGCCGTCCGACCATTGACGGTAAGCGTGCGCTGCCACTCGACGATGTTCGGATGACGAAGCTTGGCGAGCGCTTCGCCCTCGGCGCCGAGACGGTCATTGAGGCTGGCATCGAGGGCGACCTTGAGGATCAGCTCTTCGCTTCTGGCGTCCTCGCGGACCAGCAGCACGTCGGCCGACGAGCCCCGGCCCATTTTGCGGATAACCGTGAAGCCGCCTTCGATGCGCTCGTCGGGTTTGGCATCGGCCGGATCGACGGTGGCCTCGGGCTCCGGGGTGGTCAGTTCATCGACGACCTTGTCGAGGTCCTGCAGGAATTCGTCGATGCTGCCGTAGCGGCCCATCACGTCGGGATGGGTGCTGTACTGGATGAGGTCCTGCAGCTGCTTGCCGCAACCGTCGAGCACGTCCGACAGGCGCAGGCCCTGGCCGATGCGCAACTTTTCGGCGAGATCGAGCACCGAGCTGGCCGGCGGCCGGCCGGAGAAGACGTGATAGCTGATCGCACCGAGGCTGAAGACGTCCAGGCTGGGGCCGTGCTGCGCCTCGGACTGCGAGGTTTCAGGAGCCAGATAGACCAGGCCGGGGTCCTCGACATACTCCTCGACGTGCATGGTGCCGCCGACGGTGCGCCGCGCCGGATCGACGCTGTCGGTGCCTTGCGTGCCCTCGCGTGTGCCCGTCTGCCAGTTCATGATGCGCGGCCGTGGCGTTGCGCCGGCGACATCCTGAACCAGGATGCTCTGCGGGCACAGGGCGCGGTGGTAGAGGCGCTTCTGGTGGGCATGCTTGAGTGTCTCGGCCAGGTCACGGACGATCTGCAGGCGCTGGTCTACGTTGAGTTGTTGGCCTCGCTGTTGCCCCCCTTCGCGCAGCAGGAAGTCGAGCCGGATTGCCCTGGGGTCGTGATCGAAGATCAGCGCCGGGCCGAGTTCAGTGTCCTGGTAGTCCTTGACCTTGACGATGCCCGGGTGATCGATGCCTTCGAGAATCTGGAACTCGCGCTGCGCCTGGCGAACCAGCGACTTGCGCGCATCGGCAGTGGCGGCAGCGGCGACCGTGTAGATGCGAATACGCCGGCGCACGGCCTCCATCGCGGTGTGCGTGCCTTCCCAGTCCTGGTAGGCGCCTCCTTCCGACAACAGCGCGCCGAGCTGGTAATCGGCCACCTTGCGATGCTTGTTCGAAGGCCTGATGCCGGCCTCTGCCATGGCCCGAGCGAGCACCCGGGCGTGTTGATGATCAACGCGGCCGAGCTGCATCGCGCGGGCACTGGCGGTTCCGTTTTGTAGCGCGTCGATGATCCCGGTATCGGACTCGCTGTCCGGCTGACCGCGGAGATAGGTGCCCGAGCGGGCCGTGCCACCGAGTTTGCAGTCAAGGCTGGTAGCCGACAGGAAGATCAGCGGCTCGACAAAGGGCAAGCGCAGCTTCGCCTTGAATACCGATGACTGCCGCCGCAACAGGCTGGCCAGTCGCTTCGCCTTGCGGTTGGCGAGGATCAGCGGGTTGTCGCAGGCCCGTTCACGACCGTCGGTGACCCACAGCCAGGTGTGCGCGTCGCCCGTGACGACGCCGGGCCGGCTCTTGATCTCGATGAGGAAGAGACCCGCCGGGGTGAGGATCAGCGCGTCAACCTCGTTGACCTTGCCCTCCTCGTCAATGAATTCAAAGTTGGTCCAGGCGTGCCAGGGTTCGCGATCGGGTAGCTGCTTGCGCAGCCAGTCCAGTGCCTCGCGCTCCCAGGCGAACTGCGACTGGGCGACGGCCTGCCAGCGACTGAGGCTCATGGGCATTCAGGTCGCTCCGGCAGTCGGCAGGTTGTCGTTTTGCGGAGGCTCGTCCGGAACGATTTCCAGCAAATCACCGAGCCCGCAGCCGAGGACCGTGCAGATTCGCTCCAGCGCGGCGAGATCGACCCGGGTCGCCCGATCGCGCGTCAAGGCGGCCACCGTGCTGCGATTGACGTGCGCCAGCCGCGCCAACTCGGTCGTTTTCAGCTGGTGGCGGCGCATCAGTTCGACGAGGTGGCAACGGACCATGAAATCTCGATTTATGGCGGGGTGCTGCGCAGAGTAGCACAGCAACCCTCAACAGCGACACCTCGCGGCCGTTCGACAAGCCGAAGTCCGGGCGAATCGCCGTGAAGGTGATCAACCACCTGGGGGACGAGGTGATGAAGCTAGTGAAGGTTTGATGTTTGCTGCCGGATGATGGCTCCGGGCATATCTAACAATGTCTATCTTGTTTTAGATAGAATCACATAGAACTTGCTAGTGGTGCCTATGCACCCGATCAAAAACCCCTCTTCCCCTGCCCCTTCTCCCGCAAGGGGAGAAGGGAGTTTCGTGAGTCGCTTGCGCGACTTTCACATTAACGGTCATGACACGTGGAGACACCCCAAATCATGAAAGTCATGACCGTTTCCCTCTTCCCCTGCCCCTTCTCCCGCAAGGGGAGAAGGGAGTTTCGTGAGTCGCTTGCGCGACTTTCACATTAACGCCATCAACTTGCGTGAGCATTGAAACATCAAAACCGTGGCGCAATTCATCCGTCAATGGTTACAGCGGGCCACGTAACCAGCCCAAAACCTGTGGATAACTGCAACTCTT
The DNA here is from genome assembly GCF_907163155.1 of Candidatus Accumulibacter sp. ACC012. Lineage (NCBI taxonomy): Bacteria > Pseudomonadati > Pseudomonadota > Betaproteobacteria > Candidatus Accumulibacter > Candidatus Accumulibacter sp. ACC012. The sequence continues at coordinate 314,725 of NZ_CAJQUC010000003.1, read as the reverse complement.
ACACGGGAAATTACACGGACCGCCCTGAAACCCTTGCTGCGTCTAGCCTTGTGGTGCCCAGGAAGGGAATCGAACCCCCACACCTTGCGGCGGCAGGACCTAAACCTGCTGCGTCTACCAATTTCGCCACCTGGGCACTGCCCGTCGCCAAGTCAAGCGCACGCACGACCATGCACAAAAACGCACTCCCGGCATAGCCACTTGGCAAGCACACCGGCCCGAAGCGCCGGCGCAAGTGCGGCATTCTAACCGCGACCAGCCTGTGTTGTCAGCCCCCGCGCGCAACCGAGGCCAGCGGAGCGCTGCGTGGCCTGGCTTTGCCTCTGCCGCGCAGCCGAGTTTCCTCGCCTGCTCGCCCTGGCGACCAGCGGCTGACCTACCGCGCGCGGGCAGGCGGGTAAAGTTGAGCTGGCAAGAAGCCGCCGATTCAGGCCTATAATTGCCGCCTTTTTCCGATTTCGAGTCCGCCCATGTGGTTCAAGAACCTTTATCTCTACCGCCTCCCCAAGAACTGGGCCATTGATGCCGCCGCGCTGGAAGAACAGCTTGCCCGCCTGACGCTGCAAGGGTGCAGTGCGACCGATCCACGCAGCATCGGCTGGGTAGCGCCACGCGACGGCGGCGCGCTGATCCATTCGGTCAACCAGCAATGGCTGCTGGCCCTCGGTGTCGAAGAAAAGCTGCTGCCGGCATCGATCGTCAAGCGTTTTGCCAGCGACAAGGCAAAAGCCATCGAAGAGGCCGAAGGGCGCCGCATCGGGCGCAAGGAAATGCGTGAAATCCAGGAAGAGATGACTCTCGAACTGCTGCCGCGGGCCTTTGTTCGCGGGCGCATCAGCTTCGCCTGGATTGACCGGGGCAACGGCTGGCTGGTGATCGATTCGGCGTCGCCGGCGAAAGCCGAGGAATTGCTCGAACATCTGCGCAAGTCGGTCGACGGCGTACCTGCCAAAGTACTCAAGGTCATCCAGTCGCCGTCGGCGGCGATGACCGGCTGGGTGGCCGGCGGCGAAGCGCCGGCGGGCTTCACGCTCGACCAGGATCTCGAACTGCGCTCCGCCGAAAAAGCGACCGTGCGCTACGTCAAGCACAGCCTGGAAGGCGAGGAAATCCGGCAGCATATCGAGGCCGGCAAGGTGGTCACACGTCTGGCGATGACCTGGAACGACCGCATTTCCTTCGTTCTCGACGACAACCTGCAGATCAAACGACTGGCCTTCCTCGACATCCTCAAGGAGCAGGCCGACGGCCAGGCGGACAACGAAGACGAGCGCTTCGACCTCGACTTCACCCTGATGAGCGGCGAAGTCGCGCAACTGCTTGACGATCTGCTGGCGGCCCTCGGCGGTGAGCCAGTGGCCGCAGTTTAATGTGAAAGTCGCGCAAGCGACTCACGAAACTCCCTTCTCCCCTCGCGGGAGAAGGGCCGGGGGAAGAGGGAAACGGTCATGACTTTCATGATTTGGGGTGTCTCCACGTGTCATGACCGTTAATGTGAAAGTCGCGCAAGCGACTCACGAAACTCCCTTCTCCCCTCGCGGGAGAAGGGTCAGGGGAAGAGGGAAAACGGTCATGGCTTTCATCATCAGGGGTGTCTCGACATGTCATGACCGTTAGTCAGGAAGCCAGCAAGAAGCCGCTGGCTCGGTCGCGCGTTAGTCAGGAAGCCAGCAAGCCAGCAAGAAGCCGCTGGCTCGGTCGCGCGGCAGCTCAATCGACTTCCGCCGGCGTCCCCTCGTAGCTCGCGCTCAGTTGCTTTGCTGACAAGGCAAGCGGTACCTGTGTGCCGCCGAGCCGGCGGTAGAACGTACCCGTGATTCCAAAGGCGGCAAGCAAGGCGCTACCTTCGTCATCCTCCGGATCGATCTTCAATCCGCAACAGTCGCCGTCAACGATCATCATCACTTTCATTTCCAGACTCCTTTCTTGCCCGCTCCTCAGTTCGAGAAAACGGCTGCATGGTCCAGCGGTTTGACTCTTCCCCCCGGCGCCCGCTGCCTACACCAGGCCTTAGGCGATTTCTGTCAAAGAACATACTATCTAGCTTGTCTTTTTGCCCGTCTTCTGTGTTGCGACAACAGTTACATAGTTCGACTATGCGTCTGTTGTCGCGCCTTGAAGCCGACCGAAAATCCGGCGCAATCTGGTACGTTCTTTTCCGGCAATCGCCTTAATCGCCTACGGTCACCTTTCCGCCAGCGACCGCGTGTGGCAAGTATCGCCAACAACACCGCTTTAGAAGGAGGGACAAATGCACAGATGTGCTCATTTTCTTGGCGAAATCTGTTGCTTGAGGGGGAAGCGGCGCTCCGCGCCTGCCAGTCAGCTGGCGTACAAGGCCGACGACCGCGCCGAATCCGCGGGCTCGCGACGCCGAGTCACTTTCAGCCAGCTCTTGTGGGCCGCCAATAACGCCAGGCTCATTTCGACATATTCATGTGAAGAGAGCTTGTCCGCGGCGTAGCGCTCAAGGAGCCGCAACCAACGGCGGTGGATGGCACAAGGTTTTTCCTGGTGACCACCGGCCAGTGGGCAATCGGGACAGCGTCGACTCGCCAACGTGCTGATCGCCGTCTGCTTCTGCCACTGCTGGCGATAGTGCATGGCGTTGCCCTCGATCCACTCCAGGGCTCGCGCGTCGCGTTCGTCCTCGGGGAAACCCTCGACGTAGGCTTCGACAGCGCTGAGCTGGCGGTTGAAGAACTCTTCATCAGAGTAAGCTTCAGACGCGACATCGCCCAAAAACCGAGCAATCAGCGCCAGGGTTGGATCATCTACGATATACATGGAGCTTCTGGGAAGCGTTATAAGGTAAGCAATTGAGGCCACTATAACACCTTTTTTGGTGCGGTGCACAACCCCGCATCATGGCCACTAGAACTCTTCAGTTCATAGCGCGACCAGCTACTTTTCCCTCGGTACGGGCGCAATTGCTGCAACGCCACAGCTATCGCGCCGGTGCCGAGACGGTGGCGAGGCGCGCCGCCGCCATCAGCCCGCTTCGTGTCGCCGCCTTCGCCAGGCAGGTACTGCTGCGGCAGTGCGGCTGTGCCGCTCGATTGACCGCCCTGGTGCACGCCTCCTATACTCATCGGCGGTCATTGTCTGTTCCATTGCGCAACAGCGAAGCTGCGTGGCACTTTCTGCAGTCGCGGCAAAGCTTTTCTGCGGCCAACTTCCCGTCACCAAGTTTCTGCAAAGGGTACCGATGAGATCACTGCCAGCTGCCCCGCCCGCCTTCCCGAATCTCCAGCTCTCCCTGCTGCGTATCGGCGTGCCGGTATTGCTGCTGGCGATCGCCTTCTCGGCATTTGCCGTCGAGCCCGATGTCGCTGCCGAATCCCCGGACTGGGTGCAGCTGTTCCTGGGTCTTTTCGGCGGCCTGGCGCTGTTTCTCGGTGGCCTGCAGTTGTTATCGGAAGGCATGAAGAAAGCCGCTGGCCAGGCATTGAAAACGGTGCTCGCCAAGCTCACCACCAATCGCTTCACGGGTGCCCTGACCGGCGCATTTGTGACTGGCATACTCAATTCCTCGACGGTCACCACGCTGCTGGTGGTCGGCTTCATCAGTGCCGGCTTCATGACCCTGACGCAATCGGTCGGCGTGACCATGGGCGCCAACATCGGCAGCACCGTGACCGCGCAGCTACTTGCCTTCAACCTTTCCGCCTATTCCCTCGGTCCGGTCGCCATCGGCTTTTTCATGATGTTCAGCGCCAAGCGGGAAAAAGTGAAGTACTACGGCATGATGATCATGGGCCTCGGCCTGGTCTTCTACGGCATGGGCCTGATGAGCAGCGGCATGACGCCACTGCGCACCTATGAGCCCTTCCTGGTCATCCTCAAAGGACTCGAGAACCCGCTCGCGGGCATTGCCGCCGGCGCGCTGTTCACTGCCATCGTGCAGTCATCGGCGGCGACGGTGGGTATCGCCATCGCCATGGCCAGTGAAGGCTTGCTGGCACTGCCGGCCGGCATCGCACTGGCACTCGGCGCCAATATCGGCACCGCTGCGACGACGGCCTTCATGGGTATCCTGAGCAGCAAGTCCGCAGAAGCGACGCGGGCCTCGGTGGTGCACGTGGCCTTCAATGTCATCGGCACCCTGATCTGGTTGCCGGTAATCTGGCTACTGGCTGACCTGTCGGTGTGGGTTTCACCCGCCAGCCCGGAGTTACAGGGCGCCGCCAGAGCGGCGGCCGAAGTCCCACGCCAGATCGCCAATGCGAACACGCTTTTCAACGTCCTCAACACGGTGCTGTTCATCGGCTTCACCGGCTGGTTCGCCAAGATGGCCGAGCGGGCGGTACCAGACCGCGCACGGGGGTAATCGTGCAAGCCCAATACCTCGATGATGGCGCGCTGGAAGCACCATCGGTGGCGCTGCAAGCGGTGCGCCTGGAACTGGGGCGGGTTGGCGAGATCACGATCGGCATGTTGCGCGACGTCGGGCCGGCACTCAGAGATCGAGACCTTGAGCGCATCGAGGACATCGCCCGTCGCGACGACGAGGTGGATATTCTGGAGGCGGAGATCTTTCGCTATCTGGGCAGGATTCGCGTCGGCCACATGACCGAACGGGAAAGCGCCGAAATGCAGCAGTTGATGGTGGCCACTGACAATCTGGAAAATCTGGCCGACGTCATCGAAACCGATATGGTTGCCCTGGCCCGCAAGCTGGTGAACATCAAGTCCGCGACGGAAGGCGAAACCCGAACGATATTGATCGAGCTCTATGAGTCCACACTGAAGTCTGTGGGACTGGCGGTACAGGCCATTCGCGACAATGACCAGCGAGCAGCGGAATCGGTGATGATCATGAAGGACACCATCCGCGACCAGAGCGAGCGCTTGCTGGAGAGAAAAGCGACACGGCTTGTCGCCACTGATGATCCGGACTACCTCACTCTGGTGCGCATGCAGATGTCCTTCGTCGACCAGATGCGCAGGATCTACACCCTGGCGAAACGTATCGCCAAGGTCGTACTACCGCCGGGAATTGCCCAGAAAGATTGAGCCAGATCCACCTCGATCAAGCGCGAAACAGCGCGCCCCCGCAGGCTGCTCAGAGTTTCAACTCGGCAACCAGCGGCGCGTGATCCGAGCAGCGCGCCCACGCCAGGCCGTTGGGGACATGCATGTCGAGGACCTCGAAGCCGCGCACGTAGATGCGGTCCAGGGTCAGCCACGGGGCGAAGCTGGGGAAAGTGCGGGAAACGCCAGCGCCCGGGCGCTTGCCGCTGCGCCAGGTAAGCAGCCAGTTGAGCATGGTTTTGGCGGGTGAGGCAGCCCTGGCCGCGACCGCCACTTCCTCGACGCCAAGACGGGCACGCAGGAGGCCGTCGACACGCTGCTGCCAATCGTTGAAATCGCCGGCAATGATCAGCGGCGCGTCCGGTGGGACTTCGCGCTGCACCAGGTCAGCCAGAAAAGTCGCCTGGCGAAGGCGGCTGCGTTTGATCAGGCCGAGGTGCAGGCAGATCAGATGTACCGCGCTGCCCTGGCCACTGCCGACGCGCATCACGGCGTGCAGCAGGCCGCGCTTTTCGAGCACGTGGTCGGAGATGTCGTGGTTGACGAAGTCGACGATGGGGTGGCGCGAGAGAATGGCGTTGCCGTGATGCCCGTGCGGGTAAACCGCGTTCATGCCGTAGGCGCGATGCGCATAGGCGCCAAAGGAAAGATACTCGAGCTGCGTTCCCAGCGGCTGATCGGGGTGATGTGCCAGGCGCTCGTTACGGTCCTGGACTTCCTGGAGGAAGACGATGTCGGCGTCGATCGCCTGCAGTGCCTGCCGCACGTCGTGAATGCGGGGCCGACCACGAATGCCGGTGACGCCTTTGTGGATGTTGTAGGTGGCGACTCGGATATTCATGGCTGGGCACGGCAGATGCCGGTTTGCAAGGGGGTCAAGGCAGGCGCTCGAAGTAGCAATCGATGAGTGGCGGGTCGTCGAAATGAGTTCACCCGCGCGACGCCCAGAGCACGGATCATCGGCGTCCGCCGGTTCGTGCGCTGCGCTTCAGTTCAGGTCGATGGCGTGCGGCTTGAGATCGTCAAGGCTGACGACCAGCAGCGCGGCTTCGTTGGTGGCGTTGAGAACCACCTGTGGGGCCTTGCCGGCGAGCAGGGCTTGCTGCCAGCGGGCGGCACAGAGGCACCAACGATCGCCGGGCTGCAGGCCGGCAAATCCGAATTCCGGTCGCGGTGTCGACAAGTCGTTACCGCTGGCCTTGGAGAAGGCGAGAAAGTCGGCGGTGGCGACCACGCAGATGGTATGGCTGCCGAAATCTTCCTCGCTGGTGTTACAGCAGCCGTCACGAAAAAACCCGGTCATCGGATGCTCGCTGCACGCGCCGAGCAGGCCACCGAGGACGTTGCGCTGCTGCCCGCCGCTATCGTCGGGCTTCATGCCAGCTCGTCGATCCAGGCTTGCTGGATCGCCTCGAGAATTTTTTCGCCACAGTGGCGAGTATCGTCTTCGAAGCCGGGCAAAGCGACGACCCAGTTCATCAGGTCAACGAAGTTGATCTTCAGCGGATCGACCTCCGGATGGGCTTCGACGAGCTCGATGGCCAGCTCGTTGATATCGGTCCATTTCATCGCTTGCCTTCCTTGGTCATGTTGATCGAGTAGCGCGGAATCTCGATGGTCAGCGGCGTGTCATTGATCATCGCCTGACACGACAGGCGCGAATTCGGCTCCAGGCCCCAGGCCTTGTCAAGCAGGTCGTCTTCGACTTCGTCGGAAGGCTCGAGGGCGTTGAAACCTTCCCGAACAACGACGTGGCAGGTGGTACAGGCGCAGGACATTTCGCAAGCGTGCTCGACGGCGATGCCGTTTTCGAGCAGGTTCTGGCACAGCGATTCGCCTGGCCGGGCGTCGAACACGGCGCCGTCCGGGCACAGCTCGATGTGCGGCAGGACGATGATCTGGGTCATGCGGTTTCTCCCGTCTTGCTGGCCACGGAATCGCCATCAAGCTCGTTGATGTTGCGGCCAGCAAAGGCCCGCCGGATCGATTTGTCCATGCGCCGGGCGGCGAAGTCCTTGGTGTCGGCTTCGAGATCGTCCATCGCCAGCATGATCTGGCGGCGGTTGTCGGCGAGCGCTGCGCTCTCGAGCTTGGCGATGTCTTCCTCGACGCGCGCCAACTCGTCGGCCGTCAGCAGTTCGCGGTCGACGGCGAGCGCCGCGCGCACGGCTTCCAGCAGGCGCTGCGCGTCGACCTGCGATTCCTTCAACGCGCGCCGCTGCGCGTCGTCCTTGACGTGCGTCATCGAGTCCTTGAGCATGCCGGCGATTTCGTCGTCGGAAAGGCCGTACGAGGGTTTGACGATGATGCTCGCTTCGACCCCGGAAGCCTGCTCGCGAGCGCTGACCGCCAGCAGGCCATCGGCATCAACCTGGAAAGCGACGCGGATGCGCGCCGAGCCGGCGACCATCGGCGGGATGCCACGCAGCTCGAAACGCGCCAGCGAACGGCAATCGCTGACCAACTCGCGCTCGCCCTGGACGACGTGAATGGCCAGCGCCGTCTGGCCGTCGCGGAAAGTCGTAAATTCCTGCGCACGCGCGGTCGGAATCGTCGCATTGCGCGGAATGATCTTCTCGACCAGGCCGCCCATCGTTTCCAGGCCTAGCGACAGCGGAATCACATCGAGCAGCAGCCAGTCATCACCGGCCGCACGGTTACCGGCCAGGAGGTTGGCTTGCGTCGCCGCGCCAATGGCCACGACCTTGTCCGGATCGAGATTGTTGAGCGGGTCCTGCCGGAAGAATTCGCCCACCGCGCGCTGAACCTGCGGCATGCGCGTTGCACCACCGACCATCACCACGCCCTTGACGTCGCTAACCGACAGGCCGGCGTCGCGCAGCGCCTTTTTGACCGGCTGAATGGTCTTGGCAACCAGCGTCTGGCTGATCTCGGCGAAGATCCCGGTGGTCAACTGCAGCTCAACCCGCTCGCCGCTGGTCAGACGCGCGCTGATTGGCGCCACACCGTGTACGGTCAGGTATTCCTTGGCTTCGCGTGCCCGTGCCAGCAGCATGCTGGCGTCCTCGACCGAGAGCGGCTTGAGATCAGCGGCTTCGATGATCCAGCAGAAGATGCGATGATCGAAATCGTCGCCACCAAGCGCCGAGTCACCGCCGGTCGCCAGAACCTCGAAGATTCCCCGCGACAGCCTGAGAATCGAAATATCGAAAGTGCCACCGCCAAGGTCATAGACCGCATAGACACCCTCCGCGGCATTGTCCAGCCCATAGGCGATCGCCGCCGCCGTCGGCTCGTTGAGCAAGCGCAAAACCGCCAGTCCGGCGAGCTTCGCGGCGTCCTTGGTCGCCTGCCGCTGCGCCTCGTCAAAGTACGCCGGCACGGTGATCACCGCGCCCACCAGCGCGCCGCCCAGCGCCGCTTCGGCACGCAAGCGCAAAACACGCAGGATGTCTGCGGAGACTTCAACCGGACTCTTCACACCAGCGACGGTATGCAGGCGCAGCATCCCCGGACTGTCCTCGAAGACGTAAGGCATGGCCTCGCGATTGGCGATATCGGTAATGCCGCGGCCCATGAAGCGCTTCACCGAACCAATGGTGTTGCGCGGATCGAGCGCTTGCTGCGCCTGCGCCTCGTAGCCGAGCTCGCTGCTGCCATCGGGCAGATAACGGACCACCGAGGGTAGCAGGGGACGACCGAGTTCGTCGCGAAGGACGACGGCCAGACCGCTGCGTACGGTCGCCACCAGTGAATTGGTCGTCCCGAGGTCGATGCCGACCGCCAGCCGATGCTCGTGCGGCGCTGCTGACTCGCCGGGTTCCGCAATCTGTAATAGCGCCATGAAGAAATTGAGGTCCTGATACTTGTTACCGGTGTGAGAATAAGCTTTACGACGCAAGGCAAACCAAGGCGATGCGACTGCCGTGCACTTGCTGCCTGCTGTTCAGTAGCCGCTATTTACTCTTCAGTGTTCAGTGTTCACTCTTCGCAGGCGATCATCGCCTCGTCGAGTTCGACGAGCAGCTTCTCGATGAACATCAGGCGCCGGACGCGATCCGCCGCCTGTTCGAGGTCGTGAGCGTCGTCAAATAACGCCGCAAGCTCGTCATAACGTTGGGCGATGTCGTGTTGCAAGCGATGGTGGAGATGCTCGAGCTCATGGTGCTCGCCCGCCAGGCGCGCTTCGCCAACCGCCTCGCGCCATTCCATCTGTTCAATCAGAAAGTCGGTCGGCATCAAGACGTTGTTCTCGCTGCCGACGTCGTGGTCTGACAAGTGCAACAGGTATCTGGCGCGTGGTAGCGGCTTTTTGAGCGTCTGATAGGCTTCATTTACCCGTGTTGCCCACTGCAAGGAGAGGCGCCGTTCGGCGTCACCAGCGCTCGCAAAGCGGTCGGGGTGAACGCGCGACTGCATCTCCAGGTAGCGCCGGTCGAGCAGTGCCGCGTCAAGCCGGAAGCTGGCCGGCAGCTCGAACAGCGAGAAATGATCGGTGTTGAAGTCCATGCTTTTCAGTCAAGACGCCGGTCGGGACAAGCAGCGAGCAGTGGTCTACGAAGCGAAGCCATCGAGCCGCCGCCGCTCCGCGCCCTGCGGAGTCAAACGTTGAAACTCTCGCCGCAGCCGCAAGCGTCCTTGACGTTCGGGTTGTTGAACTTGAAGCCTTCGTTGAGCCCCTCGCGCGCGTAGTCCAGCTCGGTGCCGTCGAGGTAAGGCATGCTCTTCGGATCGACCAGCACCCTGACGCCATGCGATTCAAACTCGACATCGTCCGGTTGCGCACTATCGGCAAACTCGAGCTTGTAGGCCATGCCCGAGCAGCCGCTGGTGCGTACGCCAAGGCGCAAACCAATACCTTTGCCGCGCTTGACCATGAAATTGGCGACGTGGTTGGCGGCCCTTTCAGAAAGTGTCACTGCCATCAAAACCTCCTGCTGTAATTTGCATTTGCGACCTTGGTTGTGCTGGCTTCGGCCCAGTGCTGCGAACTCAAACGGCAGCCTGATCGGCGTGCTTTTTCTTGTAGTCGGCGACCGCCGCCTTGATCGCGTCCTCGGCGAGAATCGAGCAATGAATTTTGACCGGCGGCAGCGCCAGCTCTTCGGCGATCTGCGTATTCTTGATGTCCAGCGCCTGCTCAATGGTCTTGCCCTTGACCCACTCGGTGACCAGCGAAGACGATGCAATCGCCGAACCGCAGCCGTAGGTCTTGAACTTGGCGTCTTCGATGACACCGCCCTTGCCGACCTTGATCTGCAGCTTCATGACGTCGCCGCAGGCGGGCGCACCGACCATGCCGGTAGCGATACCCTCGTCGTCCTTGCCAAACGAACCAACGTTGCGTGGATTCTCGTAGTGATCCAGAACTTTTACACTGTATGCCATGATGATTCTCCTTGATGCCTGTTATGCCTTGTCAATGGGCGGCCCACTGGACCGTACTCAAATCGACGCCTTCCTGGACCATTTCCCACAGCGGCGAAAGCTCGCGTAGCCGGCTGATCTTTTCGTGCAGCAGCTTGACCGCGTAGTCGACCTCTTCCTCGGTAGTGAAGCGGCCGAGGGTGAAGCGGATCGAACTGTGCGCCAGTTCATCCTCGCGGCCGAGGGCGCGCAGCACGTACGAAGGTTCGAGCGAAGCCGAGGTGCAGGCCGATCCGGACGACACCGCCAAATCCTTGACCGCCATCAGCAACGATTCGCCTTCGACGTAGGCAAAACTGATATTCAGATTGTGCGGAACACGCTGCTCCATGTCGCCGTTGACATAAACCTCATCAATGTCCGACAGGCCTTTGTAAAGGCGGTCGCGAAGCATGCGGATACGCTCATTCTCGGCTCCCATTTCCACGCGCGCGAGGCGGAAAGCCTCACCCATGCCGACGATCTGATGCGTCGGCAGCGTACCGGAACGGAAGCCACGTTCATGACCGCCGCCATGCATCTGCGCGGTCAGGCGAATGCGCGGCTTGCGGCGCACGTAGAGCGCGCCAATGCCTTTCGGGCCGTAGGTCTTGTGGGCCGAAAAACTCATCAGATCGACTTTCAGCGTCGCCAGATCGATGACCACCTTGCCCGTCGCCTGTGCCGCATCGACGTGGAAGATGATTCCCTTTGCGCGGCAGATTTCGCCGATTTCGGCGATCGGCTGGATGACGCCGATCTCGTTATTGACCATCATCACCGACACCAGAATGGTGTCCGGGCGCAAAGCCGCCTTGAAGACTTCGAGGTCGATCAGGCCGTTGTCCTGGACGTCGAGGTAAGTAACTTCGAAACCGAGACGTTCGAGATCCCGGCAGGTGTCGAGCACGGCCTTGTGCTCGGTCTTCACCGTCACCAGGTGCTTGCCCTTGCCGGCATAGAATTGCGCTGCGCCTTTGAGCGCCAGATTGTTTGACTCGGTGGCACCCGAGGTCCAGACGATTTCCTTGGCGTCGGCGTTGACCAGCTTGGCCACTTCTTCGCGCGCTTCTTCGACCGCCGTCTCGACTTCCCAGCCGAAGGCGTGCGACCGCGAGGCCGGGTTGCCGAATTTCTCGACCAGATAAGGGATCATCTTGTCGGCGACGCGCGGATCAACTGGCGTGGTCGCCGAATAATCAAGATAGATAGGCAGTTTCAGCATTGCTCTTGCTCCGATGTGTACAGGTTGCGTGTTACGTGCGATTCTTGACTCATTGTCCTGGGCGTTGGTTCCGCCGTCCGCTGCGGTTTTCTGCTCAGACGGCCATCGCGGTCAGCTGCTGCAGCCTGAGAACGGTGGCCCGCAGCGTTACCAGAAATCCATCCATCTCGGCTGCGCTGTTGGCGGCACCCAGGCTGACCCGCAGCGCGCCACGTGCCAGTTCGGCTTCGACGCCCATCGCGCGCAGCACATGCGAGGGTTCCGGGTTGGCGCTCGAACAGGCCGAGCCGCTGGCCAAGGCGTAACCGGCGCGGTCGAGGTGGCCAACCAGTGTCTCGCCGTCGATGTCGGGAAACGCGAAATAGAGAGTGTTCGGCAAGCGCTCGGCGGCCTGGCCAAAGAGCGTCGCGCCGAGGCTGAAAAGCCCCCTCTCGAGCCTCTCGCGCAGGGCCAGCAGCCGCGGCGCCACGTCCGCCAGGCGCGCCGCTGCCAATTCACAGGCCACGCCGAAACCGACGATTGCCGCCACGTTCTCGGTACCCGAACGCAAACCACGTTCATGACCTCCGCCAGCGATCAAGGGCTCAATGTCGAGTCGCTTGTCGAGCACCAGTGCCGCCGCCCCCTTGGGACCGCCGATCTTGTGCGCCGACAGGCTGAGGGCATTGACGCCAGCGGCGTTGAGCTGGCGAAAATCGACGGCGATCTTGCCCACCGCCTGCACCGCATCGGTATGAAACCAGGCCCCTGCCGCTCCGGCCTGCGTCGCCAGCGAAGCGACGTCCTGCACCACGCCGGTCTCGTTGTTGGCCAGCATCACCGAGACGATGCGCGGTTGCTCGGCGATCACGGCCTGGAAGCTTGCAACATCGACCCGTCCGGCGGCGTCCACCGCCAGCTTGTGCAAGGTCCAGCCGCGCTTGCGGAGCTGCTCGGCGGGCCTGATCACACACGGGTGCTCGATGGCGCTGACTGCCAGCACGCCAGGTTTCAGGCACGCTGCCGCACCCTTGATCAGCAGGTTGTTGGCTTCCGAACCACCACTGGTAAACACCACCTCGCTGGCATGCGCACCGACCGCCGCGGCCACCTTGCTGCGCGCCTCATCGATCGCTCGCCGCGCCGCCCGGCCGTACTCATGACGACTCGAAGCGTTGCCGCAGAGCCCCGAGAGGTAGGGCAACATCGCCTCGACCACCACCGGATCGGTAGCGGTTGTTGCGTTGTGGTCGAGATAGACGGGAGCGAACACGGCGACGGGCGAAGCTTTCCGGTTTTCGGCTAGCTATTGACAGCGATGAGCTTGGCGCGCTGACGCTCGCCCTTCCGCCGCTCATCAGCCTTTCGTCGTTCCTGATGCATCACCGCCACCTCGCCGCTACTCTTGCCGCCCTGCTGCGCGACGAGGTCGGCCAGCGTCACGGAACTCAGATAGTCGAACATCTTGACGTTCAAAGTCGCCCACAGGTCATGGGTCATGCAGCGCTCTTCGTCATGGCAATTCTCGCGACCACCGCACTGGGTGGCATCGAGCGGCTCATCGACGGCACGAATGATGTCCGCGACGGTCATCGCGCTGGTTGGCCGCGCCAGGCAATAACCACCACCTGGACCACGCACGCTGCCCACCAACTGGTGGCGGCGCAACTTGCCGAACAACTGCTCCAGATACGACAGCGAAATTTTCTGGCGCTCGCTGATGCCAGCCAGAGACACCGGGCCGTCACCACCGCGCAGAGCCAGATCGATCATCGCCGTCACTGCAAAGCGTCCTTTCGTCGTCAGTCTCATATTTCCTCCTCCGATACTACAAGTACTAATAATTGTTGATCAAAATACTACACTATTCACTATAACGAGCAAGCACCTATTAGTCAACTATTTTACTCAGGTATTGCGGGTCGAACCGAGCCGCCGTCGCCAGGTCGCCGTTGACATGCACGCCAGCGTCTTCAAGCTTCTTGAGCAGCAATTCGAAGCGCCGATCGACTTCCGCCGCATGATCGAGCAGGCCATGAATCGCCTTGGCCAAGGGATCATCCTGATTGGCGGCCAGCGCGTAGGCCGAAAAGCCCAGTTGCCCTGCCATTTGCTCGCGCCTCTGGTCCTGCTCGTTGTCGATGATTCGCGCCGGGTTACCGACCGCGGTCGCCCCGCTCGGAACATTCTTGACGACCACCGCATTGGAGCCGACTTTCGCCGACGCGCCAACCGTAATCGGCCCGAGCACCTGCGCTCCGGCGCCGATCACCACACCGTCCTCCAGCGTCGGATGGCGCTTGCCCTTGTTCCACGAGGTGCCGCCCAGGGTGACACCATGGTAGAGCGTCACGTCGTCTCCAATCACCGCCGTTTCGCCGATGACCACCCCCATCCCGTGATCGATGAACATACGCCGGCCGATGGTCGCGCCGGGGTGGATTTCGATACCGGTGAAGAAACGTCCGAAATGCGAAACCAGGCGACCCAGCCAACGCAGACCGCGCGCCCACAGCCAGTGCGCAAGACGATGCAGGGTGATGGCATGCACGCCCGGATAGCAGGTCAGCACCTCCCAGAAAGTGCGCGCGGCGGGATCACGCTTGAAAACTGACTGGATGTCTTCGCGAAGACGGTTGAACATGAACGGAAAATCCTTGAACGATGACCGCGATTATATAATACCGGACTATTTTAGTACACTACTTCGCCGTACTTCCCAGGCTCTCACCGGGGATGGCGCGCGGCGCGTCGCCTGGCGAGGCTTTCCGTTCGACCGCATCGAGCAGGCCGCGCAGGATGTTGATCTCGTCGCGTTCAAGCTCGGCGCGCCCGAACAGACGGCGCAGCTTGGGTAGCAGCCGCCGCGGCCGCTGCGGATCGAGAAAACCGCTGCTGATCATTACCCGCTCGAGGTGCAGATAGAAGCGCTCGACGTCCTCATGCGCCGCTGGCGGCGAGGCAAAAGGGACAGCGCGGGTGACCACCGGCGGACGACCGTCGAAGGCCGCCAGGCGCAGCTCGTAGCACAGCAACTGCACTGCCGAAGCCAGGTTCAGAGAGCTGTAGTCGGGATTCGCCGGGATGAACACCGTCCGTTGGCAGCGCTGCACCTCGGCGTTCGACAAGCCAGCCGTCTCGTTGCCGAAGAGCAGCGCGACCTCGCCCTCGCCGGCCCAGCCGAGAATGTCCGTTGCCGCCTCGCGTGCCGGCAGCGCCGGCGGCCCAAGGTTGCGGTGCCGCGCCGACAGCGCGTACACCTGCACCGTCCCGGCCAGCGCCTCGTCGAGGCTGCTGCAGAGCTGCGCCTGTTCGAGAATATCGTCCGCGTCGGCAGCACGCGCCACCGCCTGCGGGTCGGGAAAGTGCTTCGGATTGACCAGTGACAGCCGCGACAAACCCATGGTCTTCATCGCGCGTGCGGCCGCGCCGATGTTGCCGGGATGACTGGTGTGCGAAAGGACGACGCGGATGTGCGCGAGCGGCGAACCGGAAGAATGCGACCCTGCGGGCCTGTTCATATTAGAATCGGGGTCCTCTACATCAATGGGGCTGCGTCAGCCACCCGTCGCGCCGTCAAAATCATGCATCCAGCTCTGAACATCATCATCAAGGCGGCGCGTCGCGCCAGCCAGATCATCAACCGTGCGGCACTGGATCTCGAACACCTGCAGATCACCACCAAGCGTCAGAGCGACTTCGTCACCGAAGTCGACAAGGCGGCCGAGGCGGCGATCATCGACATCCTGCGCGAGGCCTATCCGGAATACGGCATTTTAGCAGAAGAGTCCGGCCTGACCGCCGGCCAAGGCGGTGGCAGCGACTATCAGTGGATCATCGACCCCCTCGACGGCACGACCAATTTCATCCACGGATTTCCCCAATACGCGATCTCGATTGCCCTCGCCTACCGCGGGCAGGTCACCCAAGCGGTGGTCTATGACCCGCTGCGCAACGAGATGTTTACCGCCAGCAAGGGCGGCGGCGCCTTCCTCAACGACCGCCGCATCCGGGTCAGCAAGTGCCTGAAACTGGAAACCGCCTTGATCGGTACCGGCTTCCCCTACCGCATGTACGACCACATCGACGCCTACCTGCAAATCTTCAAGGAACTGGCGAAGAAAACGGCCGGCATGCGCCGCCCGGGTGCCGCCGCACTCGACCTGGCCTACGTCGCCTGCGGACGCTTCGACGGCTTCTGGGAGTTCGGCCTGTCGCCCTGGGACATGGCCGGCGGCACCCTGCTGATTTCGGAAGCCGGCGGCCTGGTCAGCGACCTCGCCGGCAACGAAACCTACCTGCAATCCGGCAACCTGGTTGCCGGCACGCCGAAAGTCTTCGCGCAGCTGCTGCAAGTGATCGACAGCCACCGCACGCCGGGGCTGGCGGCTTGAGGCGTGAGGCGTGAGGCGTGAGGCGTGAGGCCTGAAGCGCTCTAACGCGCGTCAGCAAAGATAGCCAGCAACTTAGGAAGCCCGCAGGCGATCACACACCCCACGAGAAGGAAGACACCCCGATGTCCCTCGCCCTGAACAAGCCCAAACTGGACAATCTCGCCACCGATATCTGGAAGTCGGCCGAGCGGCTCCGGGGCAAGTTCAAGGCCTACGAATACCAGAGCGTCATCCTGCCGATCATCGTCATCCGCCGCCTGGAATGCGTGCTGATCAAATGGCGCCGCGATACCGCGGCCGAGGTCCAAGGCCGACGCCCGGAGCTGAAAGGACGAGAACTCGATGAGCTGGTAAAGCGGCTGGAAATCGGCACCGCGCCTTTCGCCAACCACACCGAATGGACGCTGAGCCGGATCTACGACGAAGACCACACCCTTCTCGAAGCAAACTTCCGGGCGTATATCAACGGTTTCTCGGAGAACGTCGACAACATCATCGACCACTTCAATTACCGGGCAACCATCGCGCAGATGGTCAGGAACAACCGCCTGGCGCCGATCCTCAACCAGTACAAGGAGCTTGAACTCGGCCCCGACAAACTGTCGCCGCTGGAAATGGGCTACATCTACGAAGAGTTGCTGCGACGTTTTTCGGAACAGAGCGGCGAGGAAGCCGGGGAGCATTTCACGCCACGCGAAGTGATCCGGCTGATGGTCGAACTGCTCGACATCCCGATCCCCGACCACCACCTGTCGATCTATGACCCGGCCTGCGGCACCGGCGGCATGCTCTCGGTAGCCAAGGAACACCTGCTCGACCGCGCAGCAACGGCCAGGCAGAAGGCAGACGTCGAGAAGTACGTCACCGTCCATGGCCAGGAGCTGTCGTCGGCCAACTACGCCATCTGCCAGGCCGACCTGCTGATCAAGAACGACCGGCAGGCGCACGTCCATCTCGGCAACTCACTGATTCCGCACGATCCGCACAGCCGCGAGCCCGGCGACCAGTGGCCCGAAAGCCGCCACCGCTTCGACTTCATGCTCTCGAATCCGCCCTTTGGCGTCACCTGGGCGGCAAGGACGGCTACGAGAGCGAAACGCGCAAGCTCGCGAAAAACCGCTATCGCGCCGGCCTGCCGCGCGTGAACGACGGCGCACTGCTCTTTCTGCAGACCATGCTCGCCAAGCTGAAGGAAGCGGCCAAGGGCGAAAGCCGGATCGCCATCATCTTCAACGGTTCGCCGCTGTCCAATGGCGACTGCGGCTCGGGCGAAAGCGAAATCCGCCGCTGGATCCTCGAAAACGACTGGCTCGACGCGATCGTCATGCTGCCCGACCAGCTCTTCTACAACACCGGAATCTTCACCTACGTCTGGCTGCTGCGCAACGACAAGCCGGCTGCCCATCGCGGCCGCGTGATGCTCATCGATGCCCGCCAGCAGTTCGAGAAGGAACCCAAGTCCTTCGGCAACAAACGCAATCGCATCACCGACGTCCACCGCGCCTGGATCGAGACGCGCTATCGCGACGGCTGGCAGCCGGACTACCACGACGAGCAGCTCAAGATCTTCCGCTGCCAGGACTTCGCCTACCACAAGGTCAGCGTCGTCTTCTGGCAGTTCGACGAAAACGATCAGCCAGCAATACTCACCGAGCCCTACGAAAAAGCCTTCACGGCCGCGAACCTCAGGAAAGAACAGGAGTTCTACGACAGCGAGCTGATCTTTCGCGTGCGCGTCGCAACGCCCTCGCCTGGCGGAGGAAAGGGAGCTGCGAGCGAGGGCGAGGCGCTCCGCGTCCTCACGCTAACCCCCAGGGACAACGCAACGCAGAAGTTCAAGGCGCTGCTGGCCGACAAGGCGGAAGTGGTCGCCGTCGAATGGACCCACCACCACTACGTCAGGGACGACGAGTACATCCCGCACGGCGAGGACATTGCTGCCTTCCTGGACCGTGAAATCGCCAAACCCATCATCCGCTGGCAGGACAGCCCCCAGCTCGGCTACGAAATCCTGCCCAACAAGTACTTCTATCGCTATGAGCCGCCAAAACCGGCGAAGGAACTGCTCGCCGAGTTCTGGAGGCTGGAGAAGGAGGCGGAGAAGATGTTGGAGGGGTTGGCGCAATGACTAAGCTTCCTTCCGACTGGCATAGAGACCGGCTGAAAGATGTCGCGCTTGTCAACGGAGCTTCACTGCCAACTAATACGGATCCAGATTACGAGTTCGACTACCTCGAAATTTCGAACGTTGACTACCATGGGGTCATCAACCCCGACGCGATTGAGAATTTGCGCTTCGAGGACGCCCCGTCAAGAGCCAGGCGCCGTGTCTCGCGGAACTGTACCTTGATCTCGTCAGTGCGACCCAACTTGCAGGCTGTCGTCTTCTTGAGCGAGATCAGTAGCAACCTTGTGTGTTCGACAGGTTTCAATGTGGTGCAGCCGATCGAAAACAAGGTCTTGCCGAAGTTTGCCTACTACGCCCTGATATCCGAACGCGGCCGGCAGTATTTTGAAGCGACGGCCACCGGCGTCGGTTATCCGGCGATAAGCGATAAGGACTTTGGTTCGCATCGCCTCCCGCTGCCCACGCTCCCCGAGCAAGAACGCATCGCTGGATATCTCGACGCGAGTTGCGCAGCGATTGACGCGGCAATAGCCGCCAAGCGCCGCCAGATCGAAACACTCGATACCACAAGGGAAAGCCTCATCGAACACACTGTCACTCGAGGTGTGCGCGTCGACGCAGAGCTGCGTACCATCGACAACGAATGGCTCACGATGATTCCCATCCACTGGCAGGCCTGTCGGATCAAGCGCATCGTGTCCAGCGTTGATTATGGAATCTCCCAAAGCACCGAACCGGAAGGACGTTACCCGGTGCTTAAAATGGGGCATATCCAGCGCGGCGAAATCACGTTTCGCAACCTCGACTTCGTGCACACGGTTCCCGAACACCTGCTGCTCGACAAGGGTGATTTGCTCTTCAACAGAACCAACAGCCCAGACCAGGTTGGGAAAGCCGCCATTTTTCGCCGGAGCAAGGCGGACCAGGTGACTTTCGCCTCGTACCTCGTGCGACTTCGCACGAACCACCGCGCAGATGCGCGCTACCTGAACTATCTGATCAACTGCGCCGGCTTCCTGTCCTTCGCAAGAAAACTTGCCATCCCTTCGGTCCAGCAATCGAATCTCAACTCGACTCGCTACTGTCGACTCCTCGTCCCACGACCGCCGCTACCCGAGCAAATCGAAATCGCAGCTTTTCTCGATAAACGCACGGCCGAGCTGAATCGGATAGTCGCCAACGTAGAAGCGCAGATCGCCGCCCTCACCACTTACCGCAAAGCCCTGATCCACGAATGCGTCACCGGCCAGCGGCGAATTTCGGAGGCCGATCTGCGCGCAGTCACGAGCCGAACTGCTAGAGTCGACGCGGAAGCGCAGCCGGAACCGACCCATGCCTGAACTCGACACGATCACCGTCAAGGGCTTCAAGAGCATCGCCGCCATCGAGAAACTGAAGCTCGGGGCGATCAATGTCGTCATCGGGCCGAATGGATCGGGCAAGTCGAACTTCATCGGCGTTTTTTCCTTCCTGCACGCGATCCGCGAAGGGCATCTGCAGGACTACGTGGTCAAGGCGGGTGGCGCCGACAAAGTCCTGCATTTCGGATCCAAGGCGACCGAGAAGCTGGAAATTCGCGTTTCCTTCAAGGACGGCATTAACCAGTACGCAATCGCTCTTGAACCGACCGCGGCAGACCAGCTTCACCCAGCTTCCGAAACCGTCTCCCGTAGCGACAAGTGTGCTCCGGCACCGTATTCAGACGACCTCGCCTCACTCGGAATGGAAGCCGGCATCAGCGACCCGCGACTGCCACCCACGGGCTCCTACGTACGCCAGCACCTCGATCGCTGGCGGCTCTACCACTTCCACGACACCAGTTCGACTTCTCCGATGAAGAAGACGGCGGACGTCAACGACAACCGCTACCTGCGCCCGGACGGCTCGAATCTGGCCGCCTTCCTCTATTACCTGCGCCTGAAGCACGACTCCGCGTACAGCCTGATCCGTCGCACGATTCAGCGCGTCGCGCCCTTCTTCGATGATTTCGTTCTCGAACCGCAACAGCTCAATCCTGACAAGATCCGCCTGGAGTGGCGTCACAAGGGTTCGGAAGCCTATTTCGACGCGGCATCCCTCTCCGATGGCACGCTGCGCTTCATCGCCCTGGCAACGCTGTTCCTGCAACCGGACAGCTATCGCCCGTCGCTGATCCTGGTCGACGAACCGGAGCTGGGTCTGCATCCCTACGCAATCACTCTGCTGGCCTCGCTGGTCAAGCAAGCCGCCGTCACGACGCAGGTCATTCTGTCGACCCAATCGCCGCTGCTGCTCGATCATTTCCAGCCCGAGGATGTCCTGGTCGCCAACCGCGTCGGCGGCGCAACGCAATTCACGCGGCTTGAAGCGGACCGACTGGCGAGCTGGCTGGAGGACTACAGCC
Source organism: Candidatus Accumulibacter sp. ACC012 (assembly GCF_907163155.1). Lineage (NCBI taxonomy): Bacteria > Pseudomonadati > Pseudomonadota > Betaproteobacteria > Candidatus Accumulibacter > Candidatus Accumulibacter sp. ACC012. Next base: position 294,215 of record NZ_CAJQUC010000003.1, on the reverse strand, counting down.
TGGGCCAGCTCTGGGAAAAGAACGAGTTCGGTGGCCGCCCGGCCGGAGAATGAGCGAATGACCCGCCTGCTGATCCACGTGGAGGGCGAAACGGAAGAGAGCTTCGTCAATGAGCTTCTTGCTCCGCACCTGTACACCTGCGGCTACAGCCAGGTCAGCGCTCGCCTGCTCGGCAATGCCCGGCAGCGCGATCGGCGCGGTGGAATCCGCGGCTGGAATGGGGTGCGCAGGGATATCCTGAAGCACCTCAAGGAGGACTCCGCCTGCCTGGCGACGACGATGGTCGACTACTACGGCTTGCCGCAGAGTGGCGAGAAGGCGTGGCCAGGCCGGGCCGAGGCTGGATCTCTGCCCTTCGCACGCAAGGCGGCGACCGTACAGGACGCCTTGCTGGCCGACATCGGCAGCGAAGCTGGCGCCGCCTCGCTCGCGACGCGCTTCGTGCCGTACGTGATGATGCACGAGTTCGAGGGGCTGCTGTTCAGCGACTGCGCACACTTCGCCGAGGGTATCGGCAGGGCTGAACTGGCGCCATCTTTCCAGGCCATCCGCGACGAATTCGACACGCCGGAAGAAATCAACGACTCGCCGGTGACGGCGCCGTCGAAGCGCGTGCAAGCCCTCGTCCCCGGTTACGAAAAACCGCTGTTCGGCACCCTTGCCGCCCTGGAGATCGGGCTGAACGCGATTCGTGCGCAGTGTCCGCATTTCCGGCAATGGCTCGAACATATCGAGTCCCGGCCCGGCTGAATTGACCATGCCACGCACACGAGCGCCGGAACTGAATTTCCAGCAGCACGTCGCGGACTTCCTGGTCCGTGTGCATGGCTACGGCGTACTCGAGCAGGCGGAAATCACCGACAGCGAACACTGCATCGCCGAAGATCAGCTCTGGGCCTTCCTGCAGGCGACGCAGGCCGAGCAGCTCAGAACGCTCGCCGACGACTATTCGAGCGATGCGCGCGAAGAAGTCTTTCGCGCCCTGCGCAGGGAGCTGGAGTACACGCCGCTGTGGATGATCCTGCGCCACGGCCTGAAAGTGCGCGGGCTGGCGTTCCGCCTCTACTACCCGAAACCCCGCTCGGTCGAGAGCGCCGCAGCGGACAGACACGGCCAAAACCGCCTCACCTTTCGTCCGCACTTCTATTTTGGCGAGACGCGGCAGGAGATCGACTTCGTCGTCTTCCTCAACGGCCTGCCGATCGTCGCGCTGGAACTGAAGCACGAGAAAAACCAGACGGTACACGACGCGGTCGCCCAGTTCGCCGCGCGCGACCACGCGCAGCGCATCTTCCGGCACCCGTTCCTGTACCTGGCCGCCGATACCAGCGACGTGATGGCGGCGACCGACCCACGCCGGGTGGAAAACTTCCGCTGGCACAACAGCGGCCTGACCAATACGGCGCAAACGGCAGGCGAGTACTCGGTCGAGTTCCTCTATCGCGAGATTCTCGGCAAGGACGAGTTGCTGGAAGCGCTGTCCTTCTTTCTGGTCCGCGTACCAGAGCGGGAAGCCGAAGACGACAAGCGGCGGCAGGCGGCCTTCACCATCCTGCCGCGCTACCACCAGAGCCGCATGGTGCGCAAGCTCGCCGACAACGCGCAGGCGCTGTTTGCCGCCTCCGGAAACATCGGCCGCAAGTATCTGATCAATCACTCGGCGGGCAGCGGCAAGACGCTCTCCATCTGCTGGCTGGCCGACCGCCTGCACAGCCTGTTCAAGCCGGGCAGCAGCGAGAAGCTGGTGAACGTGGTCTTCATCCTGACCGACCGCAAGGCGCTGGATACCAACATCCGCGACGACATCGAGAAGTTCACCCATCTCAAGGATGTCGTCGGCCTGGCGCGCAAGGCCGACGACCTGCCGCGTTTCCTCAAGGAGCGCAAGGCAATCATTGTCACTACGCAGCAGAAGTTCGCCTGGGTGCTCGAACAGATCAGGAACGACCCGGCGCTCAAGAAACTGCGCGTCGCCTTCCTGATCGACGAGGCACATCGCTCGCAGGAAGGCCAGATGGGTGTCGCCATCCGTGTGCCTTTCCGGCGCGCCGACGAAGCCGACCAGGGCGACGAAGCCGCAACAGGGGAAACGCCGGACGATGACGAAAAAATCGCCAGGATCATCCGCGCGCACGATGTCAACCAGCTTTTCGTCGCCTTCAGCGCGACACCGGCTCCAGCCACGGTGACACTGTTCGGCAAGCCTTTCGACACCTACAGCGAGGCGGAGGCGATTGCTGAAGGCTACATCGTCGACGTGGCATCGAGCATCATCTCGTACAAGACGCTCTATAACCTGCATTGTCCACTCGTGCCCAAGCCTGACGACGAGCGATTGTATCCGGCGGGCGTGGTGTCGAAAGCGCTGAAGAACGTCGCTTTCCAGGACGACGGCCTGATCCAGTACAAGGCAGAAGTGATACTGCGCATCTTCGAAAAGGACGTACAGCCACTGATCGGAAATCGCGCCAAGGCGATGATCGTTGCCAGCTCGCGCGTCGCCGGCCTGCGCTATTTCCGCATCATCCAGGAGAAGCTCAGGGAGCGCGGCACCGCCTACAAGGCGCTCTACGCGTTCTCGGACTTCGTCCATCCACAGAGCAACGCAGCGATCAGCGAGCACGCGGTGAACCACCTCGACGATGGCGAGCTGATCGAGGAGCGCTTCAAGGGTGAGGACTATCGCCTGATGGTCGTCGCCAACAAGTTCCAGACCGGCTTCGACCAGCCGCTACTGGCCGGAATGTTCCTCGACAAGCCGGTCCTGGACCGCAACGCCGTACAGACCGTGTCGCGACTGAACCGCAGCCACGAAGGCAAGAACGATGTGGTGGTGGTCGATTTCACCAACAACGCCAGGGCCATCCTCGGCGCTTTCGCCAGATACCGCAAAGGCACGCCCTTCGAAACGGAGGAGCCGGACCCCGCGCAATGCACTGCCCTGCACGCCCGGCTACTCGCAGCGGGCGTCTTCTCGCAGAGCGACGCCAGCGACTTCGTCGCCCTGGCTGCGTCGGGAACGGATGCGCAACTGCAGCTCGTCGTAAACGCGCTTCGCATACGCTTCCAGACCAGGCTCACGTCCGCGGACGAGCGCAAGAACTTTGTCTACCTGCTGGCGCGGCTGGTGAAGAGCGTTCATTTCCTGACCTGTTTCTTCGCCTTGCCCGCCGCCGTACGGGAGATCGCCACCTTTGCCGAATACGTCGGACCGCAGCTGATCAAGCAGGGCAGCATTTCCGAGCTGATGCAGCAGATTCGTCGGACCGAAGTCGCCAAGGCCGCCGTTCGCTACAACGGCGAAGTGCGCAGCCGCGGCGGCGAGGTGAAACTGAGACCCGGCGGCGGCAGAAAGGGCGTCGGCCCGACGCTACGTAAAGTCTCGATCCAGCAGATGATCGCCGACATTGCGGCTGAGTTCACGATCAGCGACGAGGAGGCGCTATTCATCAGGCAGGTGACCGAGGAAAAGTCGGTCGACGCGACCATTCGCAGCACGGTGCACGCACATCGCGAGGACATGGGCTTCCTCGAAGGCGCCTACCACATCCAGGTGAACGGGGAAATTCTCATCGCCTACCGCCATCTCGAACGCTACGAGGCGCTGGCGGACGCCAGGTACACCGACACCGGAGCCATCTTCGACATCATGGCCGCAACCGTCATCGAACGTCATCTGCAGGCTGCGGCATGAACACACGCATGACCGACATCCCGGAGCATGATCGACCACGCGAGAAACTGCTGCGCAAAGGCGCTGCAGCACTCAGTGATCAGGAACTCGTCGCGGTGCTGCTCGGCAAGGGCACGGCGGCAATGGACGTCATGACGCTCGCCGGCAAGCTGGTGAGGATTGTCGACGAGAAAGGCCTGCAGCTTCGCGCCGACGATCTCACCCAGTACGGCGGCGTTGGCGACGCCAAGGCTGCGCTGATTCTCGCAGCGGTCGAATTTGCGCGCCGCCGCATCAAGCCCGAGGGCTCCCGGATTACAACGTCCGCCGACCTTCTGCCGCATGTGCGGCATTACGCCGACCGCAAGCAGGAGCATTTCCTGTGCGCCAGCATCAACGGGGCAAACGAGATCCTGAACATAAGGGTTGTTTCAATCGGTCTGATCGATCGTACGCCCGTTCATCCGCGCGAAGTCTTCGCCGACGCGCTGGTTGACCGCGCCGCGGCGATCATCGTCGCCCACAACCATCCAAGCGGCGGGCTCGAACCGTCGGCAGCCGACATCGAAGCCACCAGGCAACTCAAGGCGGCCGGTAGCATCGTCGGCGTACCGCTGCTGGACCACATCATCTTCAATCGCAGGGGTTACTTCAGTTTTCTCGAGGCCGGGCGGCTGTAAGCCGCGCAAACAGAAATCGGTCGGCAACCGCGAGCCCCGCCAGAGCGCCCCGCGGTCCTTCCCCGGCAAAAAACCAACTATCCGCGCTGGAAACTCGTCAGCCGGCAAGCACCGACAGTGCATCATGATAGTCGTACTTGAGGTCGTCGGCGACCTCGCGGCAGGTGACTTTTCCGAACGCGACGTTGAGACCGTTGCGCAGGTGCTCGCTGTCCTGCAGCGCCTGCCGCCAGCCCTTGTCGGCGATCTGCAGCGCGAAAGGCAGGGTCGCATTGTTGAGCGCGTAGGTCGAAGTGTTGGGTACGCCACCCGGCATGTTGGCGACGCAGTAATGCACCACGTTACCAACCACGTAGGTCGGGTCGGCGTGCGTCGTCGCCTTGGCGGTCTCGCAGCAGCCCCCCTGGTCGATGGCCACGTCCACGATCACTGACCCGGGCTTCATCGCATTGACCAGGTCGCGAGTGATCAGCTTCGGTGCCGCGGCACCCGGGATGAGCACGCCACCGATCACCAGATCGGCGGTCAGCACGTGCTGCTCGACATTGTCCCGGTTCGAGAAAACGGTGATCACGCGCGCGCCGAGCTGGCGATCGAGGCGCCGCAGGACGTCGAGGCTGCGGTCGATGACCACCACTTGCGCGCCGGTGCCGACGGCGATCTGCGCGGCGTTCGAACCGACGACACCACCGCCGAGGATGACGATCTTCGCCGACGGCACGCCGGCGACGCCGCCGAGCAGGATGCCCATGCCGCCGTGCGCCTTTTCGAGGCAATAGGCACCGGCCTGAATCGACAGGCGTCCGGCGACTTCCGACATCGGCGCCAGCAAGGGCAGGCCGCCGCCCGGCTGGGTGACCGTTTCGTAGGCGATGCAAACGGCGCCGCTGCTGACCAGATCCGCGCACTGTGCAGGATCGGGGGCGAGGTGCAGATAGGTATAAAGAATCTGCCCTTCGCGCAGCATGGCGCGTTCGCCGGCCTGCGGCTCCTTAACCTTGATGATCATTTCGGCCTTGGCAAAAATCTCCGCGGCGGTCGCGGCAATCGTCGCTCCGGCCTTCTCGTAGACCTCGTCAGCGGCACCGATGCCAGCGCCGGCGCCGGTTTCAACAGTCACCGGATGACCGTGCTCGACCATCTCGCGAACCGATGACGGGGTGAGACCCACACGGTATTCGTGGTTCTTTATCTCCTTGGGTACGCCGATGTGCATCGCTGTCTCCTTGTGATCGTATTTAAGCCGCTTATCTTAGGCGATTTCCGTATGGCGGGCTGGCTTTTTGCGTGTCGTGCAGTTGCCCGTTCGGCATGCCCCCGGCGCACGCCCGGGAGGCTTGCCTGGGCGGACTCGCCGCTCGAGAACCAGTCCCGCAGGGCGCCACTCGGCGCGCCAGCGCCAAGACCTCGGCACGTCTATCGCCGCTGCGCGCTTGCGTATAAACTGCCACTCCTGAACCCGGCGACTTGCCCCCCACCGATTGCCGAAGCCGATGACCCGCAACGATCGCGACAGCAAAAATCACACGCCAGCTCCGGACAGCAGCGGACCGGCGCTCCCCGCCGCTGCCGAGGCGATGGCCACGGAACTGGCCAGCTTTCGCCGTGACATGCTGCGCTTTGCGGTCCTGCAGTTGCGCGATCAGGCAAGCGCCGAGGACGCCGTGCAGGAAACCATGCTCGCGGCGCTCCAAGGCGCGGCGCGCTTTGCCGAGCGTGCCAAGCTGAAGACCTGGGTGTTCTCGATTTTGCGCAACAAGATCGTCGACATCATCCGACGGCGAGTTCGCGAACCGATCCACGAAGCAGCCGAGCAGGAAGTCGACGACGCCGATTTCGACCCGCTGTTCAAGAGCAATGGTCACTGGCAACGCGATGCGCGGCCTTCGGACTGGGGAAATCCGGAAAAAACTTTCGAAAACCGCAGCTTCTGGGCAGTCTTCGACGCCTGCCTGCAGCGCCTGCCGCCGACCACCGCACGCGTCTTCATGATGCGCGAAATGCTCGGCCTGGAGACCAACGAAATCTGCCAGGAACTGTCGATGAGCAGCAGCAATTGCTGGGTCGTGCTGCATCGCGCACGCATGGGGCTACGCCTGTGCCTCGAACAGAAGTGGTTCGGAAGCGGTGAACGAGACGGTCGATGAGCGACCAAGAAGTGAGCAATAAGCGGGCAGGCGAATCGCAGCAGCGCCGCGGCAAGCAGCGACTGCCTGCGATCGGGGCTTCAGGTGCCGACAACGCCCCCATCCGCGCGCCTGATCACCAGCGTAGCCGAACGCGGTCGGCCACCGGTGACACCTGCAAACTGGTTGGCTGGCCATCCTGATCCGGCCAGCGGCGCCGAGGGTGACGAACGCCCACCGGCCGCCTCACCGGGATGCTGGACGTTGATGAACAGACTGCGCGCATCCGGCGTGGCGCTGATGCCGGTGATCTCGCAGGCTTTCGGTCCGGTCAGGAAGCGCCGTATTTCACCGCTGGCGACGTCGGCGACGAGCATCTGATTGTTACCGAGCCGCTGGTAGTCGCCACGATTCGCGACGCTGCCGGAAACGTCGGTCTGGATCCAGAGGCGACCGGCGGGGTCGAACCACAGGCCGTCCGGGCTGGCGAAAGCATCGCCTTTGATGTTCCCGCGCTTGGCCGGGTCGGGATTTTCGGGGTCGCCACAGAGCACGAAAACATCCCAGTCAAAAGCAGCAGCCGCCGCATCCGCCTGTTCCTCGCGCCAGCGAATGATGTGCCCAAAAGCGTTCCCTGCGCGGGGATTCGCGGCATCTGCAGACACGCGCTTGCGGTTGTTGGTCAGCGTGCAATACACCTCGCCACTCTGCGGATCGACGGCCAGCCATTCCGGGCGGTCCATCTTCGTTGCGCCAAGGAGATCGGCGGCCTGCCGAGTGCGGATCAGGATGTCGGCCTGATCCGCAAAGCCACTAGCCTCGTCGAGACCATTCTGCCCGTGCTGCAGGGCGATCCAGCGACCTTTGCCGTCGGCATCGAAGCGCGCCACGTACAGCGTCCCGACGTCGAGCAGATGGCCGCCAGAAGCGGCATCTCCGGCAGCGAAGCGATCGCTGGAGACGAACTTGTAAAGGTACTCGAAAGCCTGGTCGTCGCTCATGTAGACCACGACACGGCCGTCGCTGGCCAGCGTAAGCGTGGCACATTCGTGCTTGAAGCGACCGAGGGCGGTACGCTTGACGGGCGCCTGCGCAGGTTTCCAGGGATCGATTTCGACCACCCAGCCAAAACGATTGGCCTCGTTCGCCTCGCTCGCCACATCGAAGCGACGGTCGTACTCGTGCCAGCGGAAGCCGGCACCGTTGGCACGGATACCATAACGCTTCTGATCGGCAGTCGGCTCGACAAGGCCGTTGAAATAGCCGTCGAAGTTCTCTTCACAGCTGAGGTAAGTGCCCCACGGGGTGTGCCCCATCGCGCAATTGGCCAGCGTCCCGAAGACGACGTTGCCACGCCGGTCGTCGCCGGTGCGCATGCCTGGCGCGCCGGCCGCCGGACCGGCGATGCGTGTCGGCGTACGCGCGCTTATCCGACGCGCGTACCGAGACGGCCGCACCAGCTGCCAGCGAAACTCGCTGCCGCTCTCCTTGAGCTCAACCTCGATCACTGACACGCCATGCGCGTTCTGGGACTTGCGCGTCTTCTCGTGGCTCCAGTCGGCCATCCCGTCGGGATGCAAGAGCCCGTCGTCCGTGTATTCGTGATTGATGCACAGCAGGCCGTGCGTCGACGATGGCTTGCCGTCCTCTACCCAGGGAAAGAAGTGCATGCCGTCATGATGCATACCGGCCTGCTCGGCCTGCTCGCTGGCGCTATTTCCCGCATCGGCGCGGAACGCCGGTCCGTCCGAGATCGGGTCACCCCAGGCGTAGAGCAACTGCACGGAGTAGCCATCGGGAACGCGCACGATATCGTCGCTCGAAATACTGATCGCCGTAAAACCAATACCCGGCCGGCCCGTCGGCGCGGCCATTGCCGGCAGGCCGAAGAAAGACAGTGCGGCACTACCCAGGCCGGCCTGCAGCAAGCGCCGGCGGGTAGTGGCGGTGGCCGCAAGCGCCGCGAGAAGCTGCGCGAAGTCCAGGTTCGCGCCGTCGTTACTGATCAGGTCCTTGTCCATTGCTTGTCTCGGTCCGGATTTGACGGAAAGACAATTATCGCGCAGTGCGCCACAAAGCCGTCATCCCTGACGAAAGACGAGCCTCCCGGATAGGCGCACAAGCTCTTCGCTGGCGGCCGACTACGCAGCGCGATGTTGCTGGTGCTGCTGTACCTGCTCTTCAACATGGCGCCGCAAGACGTCGTTCATGCGCGTCTGCCAACCATCGCCGCTGGCCTTGAAATAATCGAGGACCTCCGGGCTATAGCGTACGGTCACCGCCACCTTGGTCGGCAGTTTCTGCGGGCCGCGCCGGCCGGGTTGGCGAACTTTCGCCTTGCTGGAGACACCTGGCGCCATTTCTACGGGTTGATTGGCATCGCGGACGTTTTCAGCATCCTTCGCGCGCACCGCTTTGGCCACCCGCGCCACGCGTTTGCGTTCCTTGCCGAACGTCGAAGACGTTGCCACAGCTTCCATTTTCATTTTTTTTTCACCCTAAGCACAATAAATTCGAGGGGCATGAGCCGTGCGCTCAGCCCTTGACAAGAGAGCAACTGCACCGCGGCCTATTTGACTTTGTAGAGTAAGGGCTCCGGCGCGATTACGTTACGAATCGCGACTTTGAGGTCGATCAGGTCGACATGGCCGAGCAGCAGCAGACCGGCGCGAACGAGTTGCCCCTTTTTGCTGGGAAGCCCGCGCTTGGCCAGGCGCTTCTTGAGCTTGACGAGTTCCCGGTATTCGCTGTGCGGAATTCGCAAGCGACAACGCACGCCATGGGTGGGCTTGCGCGTCTTTTTCACCTTGCCAATGGGTTCCGGCGGCGGCATCGCGGCGAGTCTTCGGAGTTTGAGTTCCTTGGCTGCAGCGAGAATCGCTGCGGCGCTGGAAAGAGGGGCTGCTGACGACATCGAGATTCTCCCTGGCAAATTGCGGGGCAGTCGCCGGAGAATCACGCACTTGATCGCGCATTGCGCTGCGGCCGGCCGGCTGCGACAGTTTGTAACAACCGGGAGAGGATGCTCTGCTTATGTGACAGATTGATGACGGTGCGCCGCGTTCAGCCGGCAACCCGCAACGCTCGTCAGTCGGCCAGCGCCGCGGCGAGCGTTTTCGCGTTCTCGCGCATCATGCCGATATAGCTCGCGGCGGCTGTCCCAGCGGTGGACAGCGAATCGGAGTACAGGATGCCGCCGATTCGCGCCCCGGACTCCGCGCTAATACGTTCGAGCAAGCGCGGATCGCTGACGGTCTCGATGAACATTGCCGGGATCTTCTCTTGGCGAATTTGCCGGATGATCGCAGCAACGGCCGCGGCTGAAGGCTGCGCATCAGTGCTGACGCCGACAGGCGCAAGGAAGCGAATACCATAGGCACGGGCAAAGTAGCCAAAAGCGTCGTGTGAGCTGACGACGACGCGGCGTTTGGCGGGAAGCCTGCTCAGGCTGGCACGAATCTCGCCGTCAAGCGTGAGCATCTGCTGCTTCAAAGCGGCGGCGTTGGCCTGATAAGCGGCCAGGTTCGCCGGGTCAAGCAGCGCCAGGGCAGCGGCGATGTTGTCAACGTAGTGGCGCGCCTGCGCCAGATCCTGCCAGGCGTGCGGGTCGACATCGGCCGCGTGATCATGCCCGCGATGCTGGCCACCAGGCCCCGGTTCCTTGTCAAGAAGCTTGACGCCCTTGCTGGCCACCACAATCGGCCCACGATAGCCGGACGACTGCATCAGGCGATCGATCCAGCCTTCGAAGCCTAGGCCATTGACGACCACCAGCCGCGCGCGCGCAAGCATTTTCACGTCGGCCGGCGTCGGCTGGTACACGTGTGCGTCCGCCAGCGGGCCGACCAGGGTATACACCTGCACGTGCTCGCCGCCGACGCGTTGCGTGAGGTCGCCGAGAATGCTGAAACTGGCCACCACCGGCAGCAACTCGACCGCCGTTGCCGCGCCAGGCTGAGCGCCCAGGAGGATCACCAGAGCCGCGGTCCGCAGCACAGCCGGCGGCAGAAAAGCCATTGCCAGCCAGCGCTGGAGTGCGTTGCATAAGGTTTCTCTCATGCTCTTCCCCGATTGAGTGCTTGAGTGCTTGACTCGGCGTTCGCGTCAGCGTTCGAAGTGCCAACCTGACCGCCAACGGCTGGCCAGGGGTCCGAGCGGAGCGACAAGCAGCGAGAGCAGATAGAGGCCGCCCAGGGTCAGCACGATCGCCGGACCGGCCGGCAGGTCTGCATGATACGAGAGCAGCAGGCCGATGACGGATCCGAGCTGCGCGACGCCCACGGCGATCAGCAGCAGCGGTCCGACGTTGCCCACCCACAGGCGCGCCGCAGCCGCCGGTAAAATCATGATCCCGACGGCCATCAAGGTTCCCAGAGCGTGAAAGCCGGCGACCAGATTGAGCACCAGCAGCACCATGAAGCCATAGTGGGCGACGGGTCCGAGGCGGCTGATACGCGCCAGGAAAGCCGGATCGCAGCCTTCGAGGACGAACAGGCGCAGACCGAGTGCGAGCGCCAGAACTGACAGCGAGGCAAAGCCTGCGAGCAGTAGCAGGGCGGCGTCGTCAAGCGCCAGCACGCTGCCGAAAAGGACGTGCAGCAGGTCGACGCTGCTGCCGCGTAGCGAGATGATCAGCACGCCGGCGGAAAGCGAGATCAGGTAAAAAGTCGCCAGACTGGTGTCTTCCTTGATCACCGAGTTGCGTGCCACACCGCCGGAAAGCACGGCCACCGCCAGGCCGGCGACCAGGCCACCGATGGTCATCGCCGGCAGCGACAGACCGGCAATCAGGTAACCGATCGCGGCTCCCGGCAGGATGGCGTGCGACATGGCATCGCCGGCCAGACTCATCCGACGCAGCATCAGGAAAACGCCGACCGGCGTCGCGCCGAGCGACAGCGCCAGACACCCGGCCAAGGCCCGACGCATGAAGGAAAACTCGATGAACGGCGAGAGCAAGGGAATGCTGGCCAGCGTGTCGTTCATCCGGCGTCCTGGTCGGCGTGACAGATGGGCGCGTGTGCGTCGTCACTGCGGCCTTCGGCAAGCCGCCGGGCGCGCAACAGATTGGCCTCGCTGAGCACCGTCGCGGTGTCGCCGCGAGCGACGATCTCGCGTGCCAGAAGCAGCGTTTCCGGGTACTCCTGACGGACATGCTCGAGGTCGTGAAGGACGGAGATCACCGTCCGCCCTTCGCCATGCCAGTGTCGCACCAGCGCCGCCAGGTCACGAACGCTGGCCGCATCGATGGCGCCATAGGGCTCGTCGAGGAGGACCAGCGGTGCATCCTGGAGCAGGACGCGAGCGAAGTGCGCGCGCTGCAACTGACCGCCGGAGAGCGCGCCGATCGGACGATTCTCGAGGCCGTTCATGCCGACCAGGTCGATGGCCGCGGCAATGCGTACGCGCCGGGCGCGGTCGAGGCCGCCAAAGGCACCGATCTCGCGCCACAGCCCCATGGCCACGAAGTCGTGAACGACCATCGGAAAGCTGCTGTCGAGCGTCGTCAGCTGGGTCAGGTAAGCGATTTTCTGGCGCTGCACGCCAAGCAACTCGATGCGGCCTTGCAGCGGTCGCAGTTCGCCGGTGATGCCTTTGAGCAGCGTCGATTTGCCGGCGCCGTTGGGACCGACGATGGCCAGCAGACTACCGGCGGCAATCTCCCCCTGCAGGTGGTGAACCGCCGGATGACGATCGTAGCCCAGAGTCAGATTGGCGAAGCGCAGGATCGGCTGGACTTTCCCTGCGCTGTTTGCCGTGTTCTCGGGCATCGCTGGCGCGGCGTTCAGTGCAGCGCCCAGAACACCATCGTCCACAGCAGCAGCAGCGCGCAGAATGCCCCCAGCAGGCGCGCCAGAGCGCTGGCGCAGAGCACCGGATTGCGGACTTTGGCGCTTGCCGATGCGCGAGGGCTTGCCGAACGAGACATGTGCGATGCGAGCTGAGGCTTTTTGGGAGCGGACTGTGAGCTCCCGCGGAGGGCGAATCTTGCCTCGTTCGCCAGCCAAACGCAACCGCCTTAGCAAGCCCAGCCACCGCTCGACTGCTCGCGCCGGTCAACACGCCGTCGGCACCCCGGACGAGCCTGCGACGATTTTCCGGCTCAACCGAAGCGACCGGTGATGTAATCCTCGGTGTGCTTGACCTTCGGTTTCACGAACAACTCTTCGGTGCGGCCGAACTCGACAAGCTCGCCGAGGTACATGAAGGCCGTGTAGTCGGAAATCCGGCCCGCCTGTTGCATGTTGTGGGTGACGATGGCGATGGTGTACTCGCTCTTGAGTTCATTGATCAGTTCCTCCACCTTGGCCGTGGACAGCGGATCGAGCGCCGAGGTCGGTTCGTCGAGGAGCACGATCTGGGGCTTCACCGCCACCGCCCGGGCGATGCACAGGCGCTGCTGCTGGCCGCCGGAAAGCGACAGGCCGCTCTGCTGCAACTTGTCCTTGACTTCATCCCACAGGGCAGCCTTCTTGAGCGCCCACTCCACACGCTCATCAAGTTCGCTCTTGCTGAAGTTCTCGTAAAGGCGAACACCGAAAGCGATGTTTTCATAGATGGTCATCGGAAACGGGGTGGGCTTCTGAAAAACCATGCCGATCTTCGCCCGCACCAGGTTCACGTCCTGCTTCTTGTCGAGCAGGTTCTTGCCGTTGAAGACGATCTGCCCTTCTGCACGCTGACCCGGATAGAGATCGTACATGCGGTTGAACGTGCGCAAGAGCGTGGACTTCCCACAACCGGACGGACCAATGAAGGCTGTCACCCGGTTGCGAGCGACGTCAAGACTGACCGCGTTGAGGCCCTTGAAGTCGCCGTAGTAGAAATCCAGTTCGCGCACCTGCAGGGTGGCTTGTTCGCTGATTTGGACCATGTGGTCGCACATTTCGGACATTCTAGGCTCCGCAGTTCAGGTCTTGTGACGAAAGAGGACACGCGCACCGATATTGATCGCCAACACCAGCAAGGCAATCAGCAAGGCGCCGCCCCAGGCCAGTTCAATCCAGTTGTCGTAGGGACTCATGGCAAACTGGAAAATGACCACCGGCAGATTAGCCATCGGCTGCGACATGTCGGTGCTGAAGAACTGGTTGTTGAGCGCCGTAAAGAGCAGTGGCGCGGTCTCGCCGGTGACCCGCGCAATGGCTAGCAGGACACCAGTCACGACGCCGGCCTTGACCGAGCGCAGGCTCACTTTCAGTGACACCTGCCAGCGCGGGGCACCGATCGCGAAAGCGGCTTCACGCAAACTGGACGGCACCAGTCTCAGCATGTTCTCGGTGGTGCGCACGACGACGGGAATGGCGATCAAGGACAGCGCGACCGAGCCGGCCCAGCCGGAAAAGCCACCCAGGGTCGCGACCATCAGCGCGTAAACGAAGAGACCCACAACGATCGACGGTGCGGATAGCATGATGTCGGTCACGAAGCGGGTCGTCGCCGCGAACTTCGAGGTGTCGCCGTACTCGGCCAGATAGATGCCGGCAAGGATACCGATCGGGGTGGACACCAGCGTCGTGAAGCCGACGATCATGGCGCTGCCGATGATTGCATTGCGCAAGCCACCCCCTTCGCTGCCCGGGGCCGGCGTGTCCTGGGTGAAGAAATCCCAGCTCAGCGCGGCGAAGCCTTTCGAAAACAGGGTCCACAGTATCCACATCAGCGCCGCCAGACCGAAGGCCATGGCGATCATTGAAAGACCGATACCGATACGGTTGGTCAGGATGCGACGACGATAATGTTCCATTGAAGTTCCTCCGCGCCCTAGGCGCCCTGCTTGGCGTTGGCGCGATAGATTAGCCAGCGCGACAGCCCGAGCACGACGCAGGTGATGACGAACAGCACCAGGCCGAGCGCGAACAGCGATGAGGTATGCAGCCCCGGATCCGCCTCGCCGAACTCGTTGGCCAGCACCGAAGCAATCGAGTTGCCCGGCGCAAAGAAGCTGCCGGCGATGCGATTGGCGTTGCCGATGACGAAGGTGACAGCCATCGTCTCGCCCAGGGCGCGTCCCAGGCCGAGCATGATGCCGCCGATGACGCCGACCCGTGTATAGGGCAGGACGATGTTCCAGACCACCTCCCAGGTCGTGCAGCCGAGGCCGTAGGCAGACTCCTTGAGCACCGCCGGCACGGTGTCGAAGACATCGCGCATCACCGAGGCAATGAACGGAATCACCATCAGCGCTAGCACGATGCCTGCCGACAGTATGCCGATCCCCAGCGGCGGGCCGGCGAACCAGCCGCCGATTACCGGCAAACCGCCGAAGACTGACTGCACCGAGGGCTGGACGTACTTGGCGAACAAGGGTGCGAAAACGAACAAGCCCCAGATGCCGTAAATGATCGAAGGAACGCCGGCGAGCAATTCGATAGCCGTCCCCAGCGGCCGACGCAGCCAGGCCGGGCAGCTCTCGGTCAGAAACAGCGCGATGCCGAAGCTCACCGGCACGCCGATCAGCAGCGCGATGAACGATGTGCTGAGCGTGCCGTAGATCGAGATCAGGGCACCGAACTTGTCGTCCGGAACGCTCCATGCGTCGCTCCAGAGAAAGGCCGGCCCGAAGGCGCTGAACGCCGGCGCCGCCTCGATGGCCAGCGAGATCAGTATCCCCGCCATGGCCGCCAGCACCAGGAAGGCGAACAGGAACGTCAGCTTGTGGAAGACCGAATCCTGGCGTTTGAAGATCCGGACCTGGGCAGCGTGCACATCCACCTGCGTGTGCGGTGCTGAATCATTCATACTCACTGTTTTCCACGCTATGCTTTCTTCCATACCCGCCCTTCCACTATCGACTTCCGTCGCGGTCACACGCTTTGCGCGGACGCCCCGACGCCGGCGAGGCGACGTCGGGGAAGCCCGCTGCAGTTGCGTGACGAACCATTAAACTACTTGATGCGCTTCATCTCGGCTTCGATGGTGCCCACCACGCTGGCCGGCAGCGCGACGAAGTCCAGCTCGCCAGCCAGCGTCCCGCCCTTGTTGAGCGCCCAACTGAAGAAGTCCACAACGCCCTGCTGCTTGGCAGCGTCGTCACCCTTTTCGTAGGCCAGGATGTAGGTTGCGCTGACGATCGGCCAGGCCTCTTTGGCCGTCTGGTCGAGCATGTCCGGCGCCATTCCCTTGACCTTGAAATCGGCGCCGGCGGCGGCGGCCTCGAAGGCATCACCGCTAGGCAACACGAACTTGCCGGCCTTGTTCTTCAGCGTGGCGAAGGCCAAACCGTTCTTCTTCGCGTCTGCGTAGTCGACGTAGCCGATGGTGCCGGCAATTTTCTGGACGTTGGCGGCGACGCCCGGGTTACCCTTGCCACCGATCCCGTTGGCCGGCCAGTTGACGGTCTTGCCGACACCGACGTCGCGCACGAAGTCGGCCGACTGCTTGGCCAGGTACCTGGTCATCACGTCCGTGGTGCCCGATCCGTCCGAGCGATGGACAATGGTAATCGCCGTCGCCGGCAGCTTTAGGTCGGGGTTCATGCTGGCGATGGCCGGATCGTTCCACTTCTTGATGGCACCGCGAAAGATGTTGGCAGCAGTCTGCCCGTCGAGCTTGAGTTGACCGGATTTGACGCCGGGCAGATTGACCACGATGGTCACCGCGCCGATGACGGAAGGGAACTGCACCAGGCCGGCAGCGTCCAGATCGGCTGCGCTCAAGGGCGCGTCGGTGCCGCCGAAATCAACGGTCCTGGCCTTGATCTGCTTGATACCACCGGAAGAACCAATACCCTGGTAATTGACCGACTTGCCAGTGGCAGCCTGGTAGGCTTCGGCCCACTTGGTATACACCGCGTAGGGGAACGTCGCCCCGGCGCCGGTAAGGTCGGCGGCTTGCGCGGCGATCGACCCGAAGCCCATGGCCATGGCCGCGGCGACGCCGGAAATCTTCAGGAAAATGCGTTTTGAAACAATCATGATTTCTCCATTGAGTAAGGAATCGTGCTTCAGCAGCAACGGGATTGATCTTACGGAGCGAATGTTTCAGCACCATGACTCGGCTACTCGACGGCGCCCGCAAATTGCATGCATACTGCCGGCCATGTTTCCCGCTCTCCGCCCCCCGAGAGCGGCGTCGCTGTGAACGAAATTATCGAAAGCTGGCAGTCACGCGACGGCACGCGGCTCGAAATGCGCCAAATGCCGCCAAGCGATGCGCCGCAGGTCAAGGCGTCGCTGAACAAGTTGTCGGCCGATGCCCGGCGTCGCCGCTTCTTCGCCGCGATCGCCGAGTTCTCGGACGACGCGGTACACCGACTGATCGACATTGATCCCGCCCGGGAATACCTCCTGGTCGTCTTGCGCCACGAGGAGGGAGCTGAAATCCCGATTGCCGGTGGCCGTTTCGTTCACGAGAGTGAGCGTCCGGATTGCACTTTTTCGCTGCTCATCGGCGACCCCTGGCAAGGTCAGTGCATCGGCCGCCGGATACTCAAGGCGTTGATTCGCGAAGCGGCAAGGCGCGGTTTGCGGCGCATGCACGGGCACGTGCTGGCGGACAACCGGCCGATGCTCGGTCTGGCACGGGCGCAGCGTTTCACGGTCCTGGAAAGCGACCAGGGCGACCACGTTCTGGAGGTCGTTCGCGAGCTTTCCGATCGCGCGTCGCGGCCCTGGAAGGTGTTACTCGAAAACTCTGGCGACGATAGGCGCTCCCCGGGCCTGGCAGCGCCGTACGGGCGGAAGCGACTGCGCTAAAGTTTGTTGCCCACTGGCCGTTAGCGTAAGGTAGTTATGTAATCTATTGCTGCTGCAGGCATATCTGTTCAAGCCTCAGCATACCGCCTGCGACTTTGCGCAGCGAGTGACATCGAACGACAAGGGTGCCGCCCAGCGCGAGGGGTCGAAAATGGCTGCAACAGCCGATCAGCTCATGGCGAAGATCCACCATACAAGCCGCGTTGACGGCAACTACCCCGGGAGAATGGCAATGATGATCGGTGACTGCAGTATCAAGACGCGCTTTGTCGTCGTATTGGCCGTGGCCGTGCTCGGCCTCGCCGCGCTCGGCCTGTACTCGCTCGCTGAACTGCGCCGCAACATGCTCGACGATCGCCAGGACAAGATCCACGCGCTGGTCGAGGTTGCCAACGGCGTCGTCGTCCGCTTTCACGATCTGGCCAAGAGCGGCGCACTGAGCGAAGACCAGGCAAAGAAACAGGCACTCGAAACCTTGCGCCAGATGCGCTACGAGAACGGTGAGTATTTCTTCGTCCTCGACACCCAGCACAACTTCGTGATGCACGCAGCGAAAGCGGCGCTGGAGGGCACGAGCGGCGCCGACTTGCGCGACCCGAGTGGCAAGCTGTTCATCCAGGAGCTCGTATCCGTGGCGCTGAGCAGGGAGCAAGGCGGCATCGTCGACTATTCCTTCGCCAAGCCCGGTAGCGACAAAGCAATTCCCAAACTGAGCTATTCCGCGCATTTCAAACCCTGGGGCTGGGTAATCGGCACCGGTATCTATCTCGATGACGTGGACCAGGCATTTCGCCGCGAAGCAATCAACGCCCTGCTCATCATCACCCTGGTCGTTGCCGTTCTGGCCGGGGTCTCGCTGTGGATTGGGCGCAGCGTGCTGCGCCAGCTGGGCGGCGAACCGGCCGCGGCATCGGCGATCGCGCTGCGCATCGCCGGCGGCGACCTGAGCCAGGAAATGCCCGCCGAAAAACTGCTCGGTGGCAGCCTGATGCATTCCATCGCGCAGATGCAGAGCCGCCTGCGCGGCATCATCGCCGAAATCGGCCAGCTATCCAGCGCCCTGGCCAACAGCGCCAGCGAGATTTCTGTCGCCACCGACGAAACGCGCCACGCGGCCGAGGCGCAAGCCAACTCGACGTCGGCGACCGCGGCCTCGATCGAAGAATTGACGGTGAGCATCAACGAAGTCGCGCAGAATGCTCAGGCAACCGGCGAGAGTTCACAAGCCGCCGCCAATTGCGCCGAACAGGGACGCACGCTGGTCAACAGCTCTGCTGCCGAAATCGAAAAAGTCGCTGCAATCGTCGCCCGCTCGTCCGAGCAGATCCGGCAACTGGCGACGCGCTCACGGGATATTGGCGGCATTGCCCAGGTGATCAGGGAGATCGCCGAGCAGACCAACCTGCTGGCGCTCAACGCGGCCATCGAAGCCGCCCGCGCCGGCGAGCAGGGCCGCGGCTTCGCGGTGGTCGCCGACGAGGTCCGCAAGCTCGCCGAACGAACCAGCAAGGCCACCAATGAAATCAGCACCATGGTGGTCAGCGTGCAGGCCGATACCGAATTGGCGGTCGGCGCCATGGGTGAGGCTGCTCCGCAGGTGAGCCGCAGCCTCACCAAAGCGCACGAGGCGAGTGCCATGCTCGAATCGATTCACCAGCAGGCGCAGCAATCGAGCGAACGCGTACAGCAAGTGGCGACCGCCACTCGCGAACAGGCAACAGTGGCCAACGACATCGCCGGGCACGTGCAGAACATCGCATCGATGACCGAGGAAACCAACGCCACGATGCACAGCAACGCCGAATCGGCAAGCGCACTCAACGGCCTGGCCAACAGATTGCGCGAAACGGTCGCCTATTTTCGTGTGCTCTGACAGCGGCCCTCGGCGCGGGCCGCGAGAACAAGAGGATTACTGCGCGACTGGCAAGCGCGGCCGCGACCGCCACCATCAGCGCTGGCCGCCCTCTTGACCTACCGCTCGAGCGGCAGGCTGGCGTCAAGCTTTCAGCAACTCTTCGCGATTTCCCAGCCAGCGCCGGAGATGGCGCGCGGCACGCTGGGGATCGTCACGCAGCAGTTGCGTCGCCATCTCTTGCGCCAGCTCGACAAGGTCGGCATCGACTTCGAGGTCGGCGTAGCGTAGCAGTGGCACGCCCGACTGGCGGCTGCCGATGAACTCCCCGGGACCACGCAGACGAAGATCCTGGCGCGCAATCTCGAAACCGTCGCTGTGCTCGAAAATGATCTTCAAACGCGCCCGCGCGCTTGCCGACAATGGCTGCTGATAAAGCAGGACGCAAACCGAGTCATGCGCGCCACGCCCGACGCGTCCACGCAACTGATGCAGCTGCGCGAGCCCGAAGCGCTCGGCGTGTTCGATGACCATCAAGCTGGCGTTGGCCACGTCGACACCCACTTCGATGACCGTCGTCGCTACCAGCACGTCGATCTCGCCAGCGACAAAGGCGGCCATCACCGCCACTTTCTCGGCACCGCCCAGGCGGCCGTGCACCAGGCCAATACGCAGGCCGGCCAGCTCGCCGAGCAAAGCCGTGTACGTGTCGAGGGCCGCCTGCAGTTGCAGCTTTGTCGATTCCTCGATCAAGGGGCAGACCCAGTAAGCCTGTCGTCCTGCGGCAACCACGCCACGCACGGCGGCCGTCACTTCCTCACGGCGCGCAGCCGAGAACAGCCGGGTGCGCACCGGCGAGCGACCAGCCGGCATTTCGTCGATCAGCGAGACATCGAGATCGGCGTAATAGCTCATCGCCAGGGTGCGCGGAATCGGTGTCGCCGACATCATCAACTGGTGCGGATTGCCCCCTTTGCGCCGCAGGTCGAGTCGCTGCACGACGCCGAAGCGATGCTGTTCGTCGATGATCGCCAGGCCGAGGCGGGCAAAATCCAGGCCTTCCTGGATCAGGGCATGCGTCCCGACAAGCAGTTGCGCTGTCGTCGCCGCCTGCTGCCGCAGCGTCCGCCGCGTCTGCGCCCCGAGACGACCCGACAGGCACAGCACTTCGACACCCAGCGGCTCCAGCCAGGCGCTCAGTTTGAGGAAGTGCTGCTCGGCGAGAATTTCGGTCGGGGCCATGAAGGCCGCCTGATAGCCGGCCTCGATGGTCTGGCAAATGGCCAGTGCGGCGACGATCGTCTTGCCACAGCCGACATCGCCCTGCAGCAAGCGCTGCATCGGGAAGGGCTGCCCAAGGTCGGCGGCAATTTCGGCAGCAACGCGCTGCTGCGCACCGGTCAGCGGAAAAGGCAGTACCGACAGCAGACTCTCTGCCAGCCGGCCGGCTGCGCGCAGCAGCGGCGCTCCCTTGCGCCGGCGTGCCAGATAGGCACGGCGCAGCGACAGCTGCTGCGCCAGCAGCTCGTCGAACTTGATCCGCCGCCAAGCCGGATGGCTGCGACTCTGCAGCGTGGCTGCGGCAAGCGCGGGCGGCGGCGAATGCAACAGGCCCACCGCGGCCGCCAGGGCAGGCAGGCGATGCCTCGCGCACCAGTCAGCGTCGAGCAACTCGCTGAGATCGACAACGCGCAGGGCGCGTGCGACGAGCTTGCGCAACACCCCCTGCGTTAGCCCGGCGGTGGTCGGATAAACGGGGGTCAGTGACTGCGGTAGTACGTCATCGGCACTCGGCGAATCCTGAGCATTCAGGATGCGGTAGCGTGGATGTACCATCTCGCGCCCGAGGAAACCGTCACGGATCTCGCCAAAGACGCGCAGCCGCAGTCGATTCCGGCACGCGTTCTCGAAAGCCCGCTGCTGGCTGCCGTAGAAGCTCAGAAAGCGCAGGCTAAGAAGGCTCTGTTGGCCACCACCCGCGCTGACAGCACCGAGATCACTGGCATCGCTGACGGTGACCAGCAACTGGCGGCGCGGCGCCATGCTGACCACGCTAGCGACGACCAGCACCTCGACCTGCAGCGCTACGCCCAGCGGCGCTTCGGCGACGGCCGTGACGCGCGTTTCGTCCTCGTAGCGCAGGGGCAGGTGCAGGACGAGGTCTTCACGCCGCTCGAGACCCAGCTTGTGCAGCCGGCTCCTGATCGCTGGCGGCGCGTCGATCTCGTCCGCAGGCGGCATCAGCCGCCGAGGACCAGGACCGCATCGGCCTCGACCAGGCCGTTGCGCGGCAGAGCCGCGACGCCCACCGCAGCGCGCGCCGGAAAAGGCTCGGCGAAATAGCTTTTCATCGCCTCATTGACCTTCGCGAAGTGCGCCAGATCGGTGAGATAAACGTTCAGTTTGACGACATCGGCCAGCGAACCACCGGACGCTTCGGCGACGGCCTTGAGGTTGTCGAAGACGCGCACGATCTGCGCATCGATTCCTTCGACAAGGTCCATACTCACCGGGTCGAGGCCGATCTGACCGGAGAGATAGACCGTATCGCCAACTCTTACCGCTTGCGAGTAGGTGCCGATGGCCGCCGGCGCAGCGGCAGTCGAGATGATTTTTCTTGCCATGGTGGTGTCCTCTAAAATGGTTCGGGTTAAATGTGCAAGTCGCGCAAGGGACTCACGAAGCTCCCTTCTCCCCCCGCGGGAGAAGGGTTGGGGGTGAGACGGGGAATTCAGGGAGCACGCTCCCTGCCCGGCGAACGATTCCGGCGTGCAAGCCGGAATGCGCACTGCAAGTGGAAGGGACGGTCATAACCGTTAAATGGGAGAGTGTAAATGAGCACTGCGATCATCACCAATCTCGAAAAACTGCTCGGCGGTCCGCGCGACGGCGCCCTGCTCCGCTATTCGCTGGGCAACGAGCACCTGAAGGCCGGCGACTTCCAAAAAGCGGCCGGGCGCTTGCGGGAAGCGGTCGAACGTGACGCGACCTACTCCGCCGCCTGGAAGTTGCTCGGCAAAGCGCTGAGCGAAGACGCTCACCCGCAGGAAGCCCTGGCTGCCTATGAACAGGGCATCGTCGTCGCCGAAGGAAAAGGCGACGTTCAGGCGGCCAGGGAGATGCGCGTTTTCGCCCGCCGCCTGCAGCAACAACTGCGCGCGACAGGCGGCTGAAGCCGTCTAGGGCGTGCCGACCCTGCGTACCGTACTCGGCGCATCGATGCCCAGCTTCTTGAGTTGCCGGCGAGCAGACTCGGCCTCGCTGCGATTCTTGAAAGGGCCGATCTGCAAGCGCGCCTCGACCATCGAGGGAATTCCTTCCTGCGCCAGTCGTGCCTGCCATTCCTCGGCCAGGGCCAAATCAGAGAACAGCCCCGACTGCACGATGTAGCCGGAAGCCAGCCGTACCGCAACGGCGGGAGGCGTTTCGACCACCGGCGGCGGCGTAGCCATGCTGGCAGAGTTCTCCGAGGCCCTTCTGGCCGGAGGCGGCAAAGCCGGTGTGGCGGCCACCTGCGGCGGTGGAGGCGCAGGCGTTGCGGGACGTGCGCCTGGCTCATCGCCGTCACTGGCTTTCGACAGCGGCCGCGTGTGCGTGCCGCCGGCATATTTTTTCTTGGCCGGGCTTTCAGTGGCGGGGGCGCTCGCAACTTCTCTGGCAGCTTCAGGAGCGGCCAGCTCGCTGCTTACGGCGCTTACGGCGGGCTCGTCAACGGGCACTGCAAGCGGCGTTTCAGCCGCCGTGAGCGGCTGCACGGGCTCTTTTTTCCTGACCGGTACCGCTTCGGTGAACTGCTGTCCGGTCAGCGAATCATCCGGCGCGTTGGCGTGGTCGAACAGCGCCAGCACGCCAAGCAGTGCCAGAACCATCAGACCGGCAAGCCCCATCCGCCAAAGCAGTGGACGTTTGAGATCGGAGCTCGCCTCGACCGCTGGCTGAGCGTGACCCGTGGCCGGCGCAACTTCAGCGCTTCCGGCCTTGGCCTTAGTCCCCTGTCGAGCCACCATCTGCCACCCCTGCTCCTCGGTTAACTGCCGTCATTACGATTGCGCACCAGAGCCACCACCAGATCCGCTTCGGCGCGAGCAATGCCACAGTGCTGGGCGATCGTCGCCGCGTCCTGCCCCTGGGCGGCCATCTGCATGGCATCGTTGTACAGCGGCGAAGCGGCCTGCGCCGACGACTCGGCAATCTGCGAGATCTCTAGCAACTGGTGCCGGAAGTCTTCGCGGGCTGCCAACAAGCCCTCGCGCAAGTCGTTGTGCAGTTCGTCGCGCAGTTCGTCAACTGCGCAGCGCAAGTGATAGACGTCTTCCTGCAGCGCTTCGATCAGCGCCTGCCCGGGAATTTCCGGGGGTGCCTCGTTCCAGGCAAAGTCAAGTTCCTCGGCGGCCACTGGCGGGACCGCTGCCGCTGCCGCTGCCGCTGCTGCACTGGCCGGCTCCGCGGCCACGCCCGAATCGCTGGCCTCCTTGATCTCTGCTGCGGCAGGCGCTGGCGTCGCAGGCACTGCGGCGTCCGCTTCCTGGATGCCGGTATAAGCCGCCAGCGCTGACTGCGCAAGCAGCGGTGGTAGGGCAGAGACGCCGCGTTCGTTCTGCAAGCGACGCATGCGCAAAAAAAGGACGACGATGTAGGCCAGCAGTAGCACGATGACCAGAATCAAGCCTTCGCGCCAGCCCACATTGCCCAGTAGCTCGAAATCCATGGCGCGCCCTAGTGACTGTGTTTGCCAGACATTATCCCGGAAACCGCCGTTGACCGCTCAACTAGCCGCACCGAGGCCTTCGCCTTCCTGTCCTTCCGGCATGCATGGTGCTCAGCGTTCGGGCGACTTTTCCAGCCAACCGCCCTGCCGCGATTATGCCATACACCTGGAGTCTAAAGAGGGCCTTCGCAGGCGATTGCCGGAAATCTACGGCATGGACTCGAACAGCCCGGCAGCGCCCATGCCAGTGCCAATACACATGGTCACCATGCCGTAACGCTGCCTGGTGCGCTGCAGTCCATGCACCAGCGTCGCCGTTCGAACGGTACCGGTTGCCCCCAGCGGGTGGCCCAGGGCAATCGCCCCGCCGAGCGGATTGACTTTCGCCGGATCGAGTTCGAGCGTACGCATCACCGCCAGCGCCTGCGCGGCAAAAGCCTCGTTGAGCTCGAACCAGTCCACATCGCCCTGATGGACTCCGGCTTGCTTGAGCACCCGCGGGATCGCCTCGACCGGGCCAACGCCCATGATCTCGGGCGCCACGCCAGCCACCGCAAAGCCCGCAAAGCGCGCCAGCGGCTGCAGATTGAACTGCTTGAGGATTTTTTCCGATACCACCAGCACAGCCGCTGCGCCGTCGGACATTTGCGAACTGTTACCGGCGGTAACCGAGCCGCGCGCGGCGAACGCCGGCCGCAAGCGAGCGAGCCGCTCGACGCTGCTGTCGGAACGTGGGCCTTCGTCGTTCTCAGCCAGAAACTCCTTGACCTGCACTTCGCCGCTCTGCAGATTCGGCTGCCGTGTAGACACCACGTACGGCGAAATCTCGGCCCTGAAATGGCCGGCGGCAATCGCCGCGCAGGCTTTCTGGTGCGAGGCGACTGCAAAGGCATCCTGATCGTCGCGCGAAATCTTCCACTGTGCGGCGACTTTTTCAGCGGTGAGGCCCATCCCGAAAGCAATCGCGTAGTTCTCGTCCTTCGCGAAGATCGCCGGGTTGAGGGCGATCTTGTTGCCCATGATCTGGTTCATCAGCGACATCGTTTCGGTGCCGGCAGCGATCATCACCTCGGCTTCGCCGAGACGAATGCGATCTGCCGCCATGGCCACCGCCTGTACGCCGGACGCGCAGAAGCGGTTCACGGTCACCCCCGGGACGGTATTCGGCATACCGGCCAGGAGCAGGCCGATACGCGCGACGTTCATTCCCTGCTCGGCTTCGGGCATGGCGCAACCGACGATCACGTCCTCGACCAACGCCGGGTCAATCGCCGGCACCTGTGCCAGCACCGAAGTGATGGCGTGGGCCAGCATGTCGTCGGGGCGAACGTGCCCGAGCATGCCCTTGCGCCGGCCCACGGGCAGCCGCGTCGCAGCGACAATGTAAGCGTCCTGAATCTGTTTACTCATGATCTGTTCTCCTTGCTCGCGCAGTTGCCGAGTTAGTTGCGTAGCGGCTTGCCGGTGGTCAGCATGTGCTGGATGCGCTGCTGCGTTTTCTCGTTCTTCAGCAGTTCGACGAAGAGCTGGCGCTCGACACTCAACAACCACTGCTCGTCGACCTGCGATCCGGTCTCGACATCGCCACCGCACAGCGCCGTGGCTGCTGCCTTGGCGACCGTGTAGTCGTGTGCCGAAATCATGCCGCCTTCCTTCATGTTGAGCAGCATCATTTCGCAGTTGGCGATACCGGTGCGACCGGCGACCTTGATCTGACGCGGCGACAGGCGCGGGTAATAGCCCGCCTCGGCAAGTCCGCGCGCCTCGCGCAGCGCGACATAAAGCAGCTCCTTGGCGTTGAAGACAATCTTGTCCGAGTCGACGGCGAAGCCAAGTTCCCTGGCCTGCGCGCCACTCTTCGATACCGTCGCCATGGCGACGGTCATGAACACCGGCTGGATGAACTCGAAAGGGTCGTTTCCGGCGGTCTTCGCCGCATGCTCCGCGGCACGGATGGCAAACTCCTTGCAGCCCCCGCCAGCCGGAATCAGGCCGACACCGGCTTCGACCAGGCCGATGTAGCTCTCCAGTGCGATCACCCGCTTGGCAGCGTGCATCAGGAACTCACAGCCGCCCCCCAGAGCCATGCCCTGGACCGCGGCGACTACCGGTACCCTGGCGTACTTCAGCGCCATCGACGTGTTCTGGAACTCGGCGACGTACCTTTCGAGCAGCTCGAACTGACCCGCGGCGATGGCTTCGCTGACTTCCTTGAGGTTGGCACCAAAGGCGAATGGCGCCTCGTGCCAGAGCACCAGGGCACGGTAGCCGGCTTCCGCACGAGCCACGGCTTCCTGCAAGCCGACGATCACCTCACGTCCGAGGGTATGGTTCCTGGTCTTGACGCTGACGATGGCAATACCGTCGTCGATCTGCGGCAGCGTCCACAAGCGAACACCGTCGTTCTCCCAGACCGTCGCACCGCTGAGCGCGGCTTCACTCAATACCCGCTCGGGGAATATCTGCCGCTGATAGACGGGCAGCGCCGAACGCGCTTGATAGGCGTCGGCGCTCGCCGAGTAGGAGCCTTGAGGCGTGTGCACGCCCTTTTCGGCGACCTGGCCAAAGACCCACCCCGGCAGCGCTACCGGACTCATCGCCTGGCCGGCGTCGACGTCAGCCTTGACGGCTGCGGCGATCGCCTGCCAGCCTGCCGCCTGCCAGCTTTCGAACGGCCCCTGCGCCCAGCCAAAGCCCCAACGCATCGCGAAATCAAGATCGCGGGCGTTATCGGCAATTTCAGCAAGGTGGAAAGCGGCGTAGTGGAAGATATCGCGGAAAATCGCCCACAGGAACTGCGCCTGTGGATGCGCACTGGCGCGCAACTGCGCAAACTTCTCGGCCGGATCGCGGTTCTTGAGGATCGCCAGTACTTCCGGATCGATCTCGGCGGCCGTTTCGCGATAATCCTGAGCCGCCAGGTCGAGCACCTTGATCGCCCGTCCGTCCTTCCGGAAAATGCCGCAGCGCGTCTTCTGACCGAGTGCGCCCTTGCCGATCAGCGCCGCCAGCCAAGCGGGAACGACGTAATAGCCGTGCCAGGGATCGTCGGGCAAGGTGTCCTGCATGGTCTTGATAACGTGCGCCAGGGTGTCCAGGCCGACGACGTCGGCGGTGCGGTAGGTGGCACTCTTCGGACGCCCGATGAGCGGACCGGTGAGCGCATCGACGACGTCGAAACCAAGCCCCAGGCGTTCGGTGTGGTGCATCACCGCCAGGATCGAGAAGACGCCAACGCGATTGGCGACGAAGTTGGGCGTATCGCGCGCACGCACGATGCCCTTGCCGAGACGCGAGACCAGCCATGATTCGAGATTGTCGAGCAGCTCCGGGTCGGTAGTTTGCGTCGCGATCAGTTCGACCAGATGCATGTAACGCGGCGGATTGAAGAAATGAATGCCGCAGAAACGCGAACGCAAAGCCTCGGGCAAGGCTTCGGAGAGGCGGTTGATCGATAGGCCCGAAGTGTTTGAAGCCATGATCGCATTCGGCGCGATGAATGGCGCGATCTGGCGATAGAGATCGTCTTTCCACTCGGTCTTTTCGGCAATCGCTTCAATGATCAGATCGCAATCGCGTAATTGTTCAAGGTGCTGCGAGTAGTTGGCGGGGTCGATGTAGGCGACGCGATCCTTGCTGGCCAGCGGCGACGGTTCAAGCTTGCGGAGTGCGTCGGTGGCGCGGTTGACGATTCCGTTGGCGTCACCCTCCTGGGCGGGCAGGTCGAAAAGCAGAACTGGCACTTCAGCATTGGCGAGATGCGCGGCAATCTGCGCCCCCATCACCCCCGCCCCGAGTACCGCGGCCTTACGTACGATGAAGTTGCTCAAGCTGTCCTCCTGTTCCTGTCTGTTTATCCGCGCGCACCGGGAAAATCCCGCCGCACATCTCCAAAAAAGCACTAAAACGAACGTTTGAATTATACCTTTCCAGCTTTCGTCGTCAAGTGAACGGTCATGACAGTCGAGATACCCCGGATGATGAAAGTCATGACCGTCCCCCCTCTTCCCCTGCCCCTTCTCCCGCAAGGGGAGAAGGGAGGTTCGTGAGTCGCATACGCGACTTTCACATTAAGGGCAACGGCAAATGGGCTGCTGCGCAACGCTCACCCGGAGACGGTCAAAAAAAAACCCCGGAAACCGGGGTTTTTCTAAGGCCTGCCGCTTGCTCAGAAGGCCATCGAGTATTGCGCTCCGAAAAGCCAGACGCTGGAGTCATAGTCGCCGGTGACCGTACCGCGATTGGTCAAGGGATTGATCGTGGTCTCGTTCTGGTTGATCTTCGTATTTGGGATGTAAATGTAAGCCGCACCGAGTTCAAGCGTCTGTTCCTTGGCCGGCTTCCACTGCAGCCCGGCGGTAAACCAGGTGCGATCGTTGTCGGGCAGAGAGGTCAGACGAGTGCTCGAACTCTTGACCGGAGTCTGGTCGTAGGCCAGACCGAACATGAACTTGATCGCGTCCGTATACTTGTAGTTGGCGCCCATGGCAACCCGCCAGGTATCGTCGAAATTCGCACGCAGGATCTGCGCAGGAGTGCCGGCTTGCAGCCCCGAGGTGCGGATAATGTCGACGTCCTGAATCGAACTCCATCCCGTCCAGGACACATCACCCAACATCTCCCAGCGGTCGCTCAGTTGCTGCGTAACGCTGAGAATGAAGGTATCCGGCACTTCGAGGTCCGCCTTGACATCGCTGGCCCCGCCCCTGACGGCCAAGCCCGCGGCAGTGGCATTGCCAGCTGCCGTACCATCGCCACTCAGTTTGACCTTGCCGTCGGTATTGAACTGGACGGTCGAGCGGTACGACAGGCCGACCTTGGTCGACGGCGAAAGCGTAAAAAAGGCACCAATGTTCCAGCCCCAGGCATCGTCCTCGATGCTCATGTGCGATTCTACCTGCGGCAGCGCCCCAAAGCCCTGGGCAGGAAGTATGGCCACCTGCCGATAGTAATCGGCCTCGATCTTCTGCCAGCTGAAACCGGCACCCAGCGATACTTTTTCGTTGACCCGATAGGCGATCGACGGGTTGATGTTGATCGTTTTGATATCGAACTCGTTCGACTGCGCACTGCCCTTCCACGGCTTATCGTACTTGGTGGCATTGCCGAACGGCGCGCCGATACCAAGACCGATATAGAGATCCTTGTTCAACGCCCACGAGATATATCCGTTCGGGATAAACGCCCAGCTACCGGCATCGTCACCGTCGCCAACGACGGGACTACTGAAGACGCCGACAGCGGATCCCTTGTTATTGAATTTGAAGCTCGGCCGCACTGCCGTCAAACCGCCGGAGACTTCACGCGCCTGCAGTTGCGTCATCCCGGCCGGATTCCAGAAAATCGTGCTGGCGTCGTTGGCCTTGGCCGCCGAGCCGGCGTAGGCATTGCCGAGACCGCTGCCCGCCTCCAGCAATTGAAAACCCGAGGCGCTCGCCGCACCCGAAAACGCCACCAGAAGCAGTGCCGGCATCACTCTCATCGAAATCCGCTGTGCCATTTTCTTGTTCCCCCTTGAATGTGATCTGGCGTGGCCTTTTCGCCACGCACAAATTGCTCCTTGCGGGCACATGCTAAGACCAACTACCGGAAAGATCTCTAGTTACAGAATGTTTGGCAGCGCTTCCTTCTCGCCGTGTTGGTTAATTGCAACACGGCTGAAGATGGCTTAAGTGATTTCTCCAGAGCTTCGTCCGGCCGTTGCCGATGCTGTCAGGCGTTGCGGCTCCTCAAATAATTGAGCGGCCCACCGGTAAACGGCGCGAAGCCGGTACCAAAAATGACTCCAGCATCAGCCAGATCGGCGTCGGCGACGACGCCATCGTTGACCAGCTGCTGTGTGCGTTCGAGCAAGGGCGCAACGAGGCGCTCGGCAAGACCGGCCGGCACGCTTCCTGGCACGCCCTTGGCCGCCTTTCCTTGCCGATATTCGTAGAACCCCCGCCCCGATTTCTTGCCGAGGTGGCCGGCGTTGAAGCGCTCGAACAGACAGCGCGGCGGCTCGGCATCAGCGCCAGCGAGGCTCTTTCCAACGGCCATGGCGACGTCGAGACCGACCATATCGACCAGCTCGATCGGCCCCATCGGCATGCCGAAGGCGAGCATCGCTTCGTCGACGGTTTCCAGTGCGAGCCCCTCGTCGACAGCACGCATCGCTGCGAGCATGTAGGGCCCGAGAACCGCGTTGACCAGGAATCCGGGCGCGCTCTTGACCGGCAGCGGCAAGCGATCGATTTGTTTGACGAAGGCTGTGCCACGCGCCAGCATTTCCGTGTCGGCGCCTTCGCCGGCCACGACTTCGACCAGCGGCATGGTGGCAACCGGATTGAAGAAGTGAAGCCCGACCAGGCGTCCCGGCCGGCTCAAGCCACTGTTCAACTCCTCTATCCTGAGGCTGGAAGTATTGGTCGCCAGCACCGCGTCCGGCTTGATCACCGCGTCGAGTTGCTCGAGCAAGGCGCGCTTGGCGTCGACGTTCTCGAAAATCGCTTCGATGACCACGTCGGCGATCTTCGCGCCGTGTCCGTCGGGGTCGGGAATCAGCCGGTCCATGACGTCGCGCAACTCGCGCGGATCCTTGATGCGCTTGCGGTACGCCGCGTAAGCGCGTTGCAAGGCCGGGGCGATTCGTTCCATTCCCTGATCCTGCAGGGTAACCGTCAGCCCGCGCAAGGCGCACCAGGCGGCGATATCGCCGCCCATCACGCCGGCTCCGACGACGTGCACCCGTTTGGCCTGGTAGGTACTCGCTTTTCCGAAACCCTTGAGTCGCTCCTGCATGAAAAACACGCGCACCAGATTGCGAGCCGTCGGCGAACGAACGATGCTGTCGATCAACCCGGGGGCGGCCAGCGCATTGCCCCGGTATTTCTCCCAGATATCGATGATGGCGTAAGGCGCCGGATAGTGCTCGACGCGCGCGCGCCTGGCGACCTGCTTTCTCGCGGCGCGCGCAACCAGAGGCTTGAGCGGACCATTGAGCAGCCGCTGCAGCACGGGCGGACGCCGACGCGGCTGATCGGCGACTATCAGCAGGGCAGCAGCGTTGTCCATCACCCGGGCCGGCACGCAGTCGTCTGCCAGACCGAGGCGCTTGGCGCGCTTGGCATCGAGGGCTTTGCCGGTGAGCATCATATCCAGCGCCGCCTGCGGGCCAATCCGCTCGGGCAGACGCAACATGCCTCCCCAGCCAGGAACGATGCCCAGCATCACCTCGGGCAGGCCCAGCCGCGTCGCTGGCTCGTCGACGACCAGCAGATAGCGGCACGCCAACGCCAGTTCGAGACCGCCACCCAGGCAATGGCCGCGCACCAGCGCCAGCGTCGGATAGCTGACTGCTGCCAGGCGATTGAAGAGCTGCCAGCCGCGCTCAACCAGCGCGATGCCTTTTGCGGGCGTGTCGAGCTGGGTGAACTCCTGAATGTCCGCACCGGCGATAAAGCCTGCCGACTTTCCGGAACGGAAAATCAGCCCTTTCGGTGGCTCGCTGTCGAAGCGAGCGAGAATCGATGCCAGTTCGTCCATCACCTCGCTGGACAGTGAATTCGTCGTCTCGCCGACTCTGTCCAATGTCGCCCAGGCCAGCCCTGCACCATCCACCTCGAGCTGCCAGTTGCGGTAAGCATTGCTTTCGATATTCATGCCTTGTCCTCATGTTTGCCAGTGACTGCCATCAGCCGATGCTCTCAACGAGCATCGCACCGCCCTGGCCACCGCCGATGCAGATCGCTGCGACGCCGCGCCTGGCCTTGGCTGCGCGCAAGGCATGCAGCAGGTGCAGAACGATACGCGCACCCGACGCGCCGACCGGATGACCGACGGCGACCGCACCGCCATCGACATTGAGACGCGCCCGCGGCAGCGAGCCAAAGGCCGCCGGCAAGTCCAGCTGCTCACGGCAGTACTCGTCCGATTCCCAGGCAGCCAGGCAGCCAAGCACCTGCGCGGCGAAGGCTTCGTTGATTTCCCAGAGATCGACGTCATCGAGCGCCAGTCCGTTGCGCTGCAGGATCGGCGTCGCCGCGTGTACCGGACCAAGGCCCATCTGCGCCGGGTCGAGAGCAGCCCATTGGCTATCCGTGATTCTGCCGAGCGGCTCGAGCCCCCACTTGTCGATGGCGGCCTGGGAGGCGAGGATCAGCCAGGCGGCACCGTCGCTGATTTGCGAGCTGTTGCCCGGCGTGACGCGGCCGTAACGACGATCGAAAAACGGCTTCAGCTTGCTCAGAGCAGCGAGGTTCGAATCGGCACGCACACCATCGTCTTCGCCATAGACCGTGCCTTGAGAGTCAAGCAGCGGAACGATCTCGCCAAGGTGTCCGGCGGCACGGGCGGCAACGGCTCGCTGGTGGCTACCAACGCTGAATTGATCCATGTCGTGACGCGAAATCCCGAAGCGCCAGGCAAGATTTTCCGCCGTCTGCCCCATCAGCAGACCAATGTTCGGGTCGGTCAAACCTTTCAGCAGAGCGATCACCGGCGACAGCAGTTGTGCCGGACGCAGCTTGGCGAACACAGCGGCCTTCTCGCTGAGCGTCCTCGCCTGCATCATCTGCGCGAACCAGCGCACCATCGCTTCCGAGTAAAGCAGCGCTGCGTGCGACAGGGCATCGACACCACCGGCCAGGACCAGTTGCGAGCGTCCGTTCTGGATATTGGCGATTGCCGAATCGAGCGCCTGCATGCCGCTGGCGCAGTTACGCATCACCGTCCACGCCGGCACCTTGTGACCGCAACCCAGGCGCAGGGCGACAACACGGCCGATGTTCACTTCATCCGGCGAAGGACTGGCGCAACCGAGAATCACCTCGTCGAAATCGCTGGCCGCGAAGGACTGGCGAATCAGCAGCGCGCGGCCGGCCTGTACCGCCAGATCGCTCGCCGAAAATGGCCCGGGCGCGTTGCGCCCCTTGAGGAACGGCGTTCTCGCACCGTCCACCACATACACTGGCTGGAATCCCATTCTGTCTCCTGAGTTAATTCTCGCCGCAAATCAAGGACAGAGGCATGGCGCAAGCGCCGTACCTCCGCATACCGCCTCGATCACCTCTACGCTGCCGCCTTGTGAAGCAGGGCTTGTGCGCGCGAACGGCCCAGATCGTATGGAAAATCGTCGACATGGATGACGATGTCGCGCAGCTCGTTGCGCCGCTTGAGTACTGCGTACTCGGCGGTGGTAACGATGCCGGCGGCGAAAGCTGCATGCACCAGATCGCGAACGTTGGCGTCCGGGTTGTCGGCCAGCGCGCCGGCCTTTTCCGCCGCCCGAATCCTGGCCTCGATCGGCTCCGCCTCGATCGTCGCCAGCAGGGCCAGTTCGACCGCACCGACCGGTTCGCTAGCCACTTTCGGCAAATAGGTTTCCGCCGTCAGTCGATCGCGCGAAGCAGACGGCTCGATCATCAGCTTGGCCACCTGGTGCCCGATCCTGTCCGACGGCACATCGTAAGGATGACCGAGCGGGAAAACGATGCGATACAGCATGCGCCCGATCCAGCGCACGGGGAAGTTGGCAATCACGCCGTCAAAAGCCATCTGCGCCTTGTACATGGTGTCCCACATAGCCCAGTGCATCAGCGGTGCATCGGCCTGCTGACGGCCTTCCGACTCGTAACGCTTGAGCGTCGCCGAGCACAGATAGAGCATCGACAAAATGTCGCCCAGACGCGCAGAGAGCTTTTCGCGCCGCTTCAGTTCGCCACCAAGGACCAGCATCGAGATGTCGGCGAGGAAAGCGAAAGCCGAAGAGAAGCGTGTCAGTTGCTGGTAGTAGCGCCTGGTCTCCGGCGCCACATTGGCCGGCACCGAAACAAAATGGGAGCCAGTCAGGCCCTTCCCGAGCGCCCCGAAGGCGTGCTTGACGGTATAGGCAGCATGACCAAAGAAGGCTTCGTCGAAGTCAAGCAAGCCCTGCTTGGCATCCGGGTTGTAGGCCGCCTTCATTTCCTTGAGCACGTAGGGATGGCAGCGGATAGCGCCCTGGCCAAAGAGGATCATGCTGCGCGTCAGGATGTTCGCGCCTTCGACGGTGATACCGATCGGCAACTGCTGATAGGCGCGACCGATGAAGTTTGACGGGCCCAGGCAGATCCCCTTGCCGCCGACAATGTCCATGCCGTCATTGACCACCTGGCGAGCACGCTCGGTGACATGATATTTGGCGATCGCCGAAACCACCGATGGCCTCTCACCGAGATCGATGGCGCCGGCAGTCATCTTGCGGACGGCGTCCATCATGTAGGTGTACGCACCAATGCGGGTGAGCGGCTCTTCGACGCCCTCGAAGCGCCCGATAGCCATCTTGAACTGGCTGCGAACGCGGGCGTAGCCGCCGACCGTGCGGGCCGTAAGCTGGGCCATACCGGCATTCGACGAAGGCAGCGAGATCGAGCGACCTGCGGCCAGACACTCCATCAGCATCCGCCAGCCCTGCCCGACCATGCCCGGACCGCCGATTACGTAGTCCAAAGGCATGAACACGTCCTTGCCACGCGTCGGACCGTTCATGAACATCGCATTCAGCGGCACGTGGCGGCGACCGATATCGGCACCCGGCGTGTCGCGCGGCACCAGCGCGCAGGTAATACCGATATGCTTCTTGTCACCAAGCAGCCCAGCGGGGTCATAGAGGTGAAACGCCAGGCCGAGGAGGGTGCATACCGGACCCAGCGTGATGTAACGCTTGTCCCAGGTCACCCGCATGCCGACCACTTCCTGGCCTTTCCAGAGCCCCTTGCAGACGATGCCGACGTCGGGAATCGAGCCGGCGTCGGAACCCGCCCACGGACTGGTGAGGGCGAAAGCCGGCACTTCGAGGCCCTTGGCCAGGCGTGGCAGGTAGTGATTCTTCTGCGTGTCAGTACCGTAGTGCAGAAGGAGTTCGGCGGGGCCAAGCGAGTTCGGCACCATCACCGACACCGACAAGGACGAGCTACGCGTCGACAATTTGGTGACAATCTGTGAATGTGCGAACGCCGAGAACTCCAGGCCACCGTATTTCTTCGGAATGATCATCCCGAGAAAGCCCTTGCTCTTGATGTATTGCCACGCTTCCGGCGTCATGTCGAAGTCTTCGCTGGTGACCTTCCAGTCATCGACCAGCGCGCAGGCTTCTTCGACTTCATGGTCCATGAAGGACTGCTCTTCAGCGCTGAGTTTTGGTACCGGATAGGCGAGCAGCTGGTTCCAGTCGGGATTGCCGCGGAACAGTTCGCCGTCCCACCAGACCGTCCCGGCTTCGAGCGCTTCGCGCTCGGTGTCCGACATCTGCGGCAGAATGCGTTTGTAGGTCGCGAAAACACGACGGCTTATCAGCGACTGCCGCCAGGGGCGAACGCTGATCAGTATGGCAATGCTCAGCAGAGTGATGCCGATGAGCACCAAGATGATCGTCGTGATCATGGCTGTTTCTCCAGTAAGTGATTCGAGGTTTGCGGCTCCGTGTCGCCCGCGCTGGGCGAAGCGGGCGAAGCGGGCGAAGCGGGCGAAGCGGTCAGTGACTGCAGACCTGACGGCAGCGGGGCGCGCAGGCCACCGAGCAGAAACGGCATCAAGCGCTGCGCAAGCCGCTTGGCGAGAGCGCTATCGTCGACACTGTCAGCAGCGCCCTCACCGGCCCAATCGCCCAACTCACAGCCGGTAAGCACTCGCAGAACGTCCGTGCCGGCAATCGCGTAGGACATGGCACCAAGCATGAAATGCAGGCGCCAGACGAGTTCGGCTTGCGGAACGTCGGGCAAGGCGCTGAACAGGGCCTGCTTGTAGCGTTCGATTACTTCCGCATACTCGCTGGCAAAAAAAGTCCGGATGAACTCCGCCGGTTGGGTCAAGGTG
The DNA here is from genome assembly GCF_907163155.1 of Candidatus Accumulibacter sp. ACC012. NCBI lineage: Bacteria > Pseudomonadati > Pseudomonadota > Betaproteobacteria > Candidatus Accumulibacter > Candidatus Accumulibacter sp. ACC012. The sequence continues at coordinate 258,647 of NZ_CAJQUC010000003.1, read as the reverse complement.
CGACCGAGCAGGCGCAGGAAAGTCATGCCGCCAAGAGAGGAGTCCTCACCGATGCGCAAGAGCGTGCCAAAAAAGGCTTCGAGGATCTGCGAAGGCTTCAGCGGCGCGCCAGCCGCCTCCGCTTCGAGTAAGTCGAGCGCGTGCAGTCGCTCGCGATTCAGCCAGCTGAGCCGGCGCCGGAAAACCTCGCGCAGCAGCGCCTCCTTGGAACCGAAATGGTAATTCACAGCCGCCAGATTGACCTCAGCACCGCTGGTGATCACGCGCATTGACGTCCCTTCATAACCGTTCGTCATGAACAGCAGCTCGGCGACATCCAGGATGCGTTCGCGAGTATCGTGATTGGTCTTTTGATCGGCCATGAGATCGATGGTCCAAAAATGTTCAGGCTGGAGTAGTTCGATGAACCGCTAGCAGCGAAGCTGAAGAGCGCGCCCAAGCTTCGTTCAAACGTTCGTTTGAATACTAGGGTCGGCTGCTGGCAAATGCAAGGCTTTTTTGCATCTTTCTGTACCGGCCTCGCCGCCCTGCGCCGTCACAACAGGCATACTGCAGCGCTGGTCCACCACCACCTCATCACTCACATGCGCCGCTCTACCACGTCCACCGCCGCTCTCGATCGCCCAGCAGCCGCCGACGCCCACCTCTGGCTAACGCTGAAAAAGCTCGTTCCGTATCTGTGGCAGTACAAGTGGCGGGTCCTGTTGGCGCTGTCCTGCCTGTTCACTGCCAAGCTGGCCAACGTTGCCGTGCCCCTGGTTTTCAAGGACATGATCGACGCCCTGAGCAGCGAGCAGCAGGTGCTGGTTCTGCCAGCCCTGCTGCTCGCCTTGTACGGCGCGCTACGTTTTTCGAGCACCCTGTTTACGGAGTTGCGCGAAATCCTCTTTGCGCGCGTCACACAACGCGCCGTGCGGCGCATCGCGGTGGAAGTCTTTCGCCACCTGCACGAACTGTCACTTCGCTTTCACCTGCATCGCGAAACCGGTGGGGTGTCACGCGATATCGAGCGCGGCAGCCGCTCGATTTCCAATCTGATCAGCTATGCGCTCTATTCGATCCTCCCCACCCTGGTCGAAATCGGCCTCGTCCTGGCCATCCTCTTTGCCCGCTACGACAGCGTCTTCGTCCTCATCACCCTGGCTTCGCTGGGCGCCTACGTGGTGTTCACGGTCAAGGTGAGCAACTGGCGAATCGCCATCAGACGGAAAGTCAACGAGACCGACTCGGCCGCCAATACGCGCGCCATCGATAGCCTGATCAACTACGAGACAGTCAAATATTTCAACAACGAGGAATATGAAGCGCAACGCTACGACCAACAACTGGGCGACTGGGAAGACGCCGCGACGAGAAGCCGAATCTCGCTGTCCTGGCTGAACCTTGGTCAGCAGGTCAGTATCGCTTTGGGGGTGACGGCAATGATGTGGCGAGCTGCCGCTGGCGTCGTTGATGGCACGATGACCATTGGTGACCTGGTACTGGTCAATGCCTTCCTGATTCAGCTCTACATGCCACTCAACTTCCTCGGCGTCGTCTACCGGGAAATTCGACAGTCGCTGACCGACATCGAGCGCATGTTCGGTCTGCTCGCGGTCAACCGCGAAATCGCCGACGCAACCTCCGCCACCGTACTGCCGCCCGGCCCCGTGCAGGTCCGTTTCTGCGCAGTCGACTTCTTCTACGAAGCGAACCGCCAGATTCTGCACAGCGTCGACTTCACTATCCCTGCCGGCCACACGGTCGCCGTGGTCGGCGAGTCGGGCTCCGGCAAATCAACCCTGGCGCGCCTTCTGTATCGCTTCTACGATGTCAGCGGCGGCCAGATCCGCGCCAACGGGAGCGATTTACGACAGCTGACCCAAGCCAGTCTGCGCGCCGCGATCGGCATCGTTCCGCAGGATACCGTGCTCTTCAACAACAGCATCTACTACAACATTCAGTACGGTCGCCCGGACGCCAGCCACGACGAAGTCTTGGCTGCTGCGGCAGCGGCTCAGCTAGCGCGTTTCATCGAGCAGCTCCCTGATGGCTACGAAACGCGCGTCGGCGAGCGCGGCCTGAAACTCTCCGGGGGTGAAAAGCAGCGCGTGGCGATCGCTCGCGCGCTGCTCAAGAACCCGCCGGTACTGATCTTCGATGAAGCCACCTCGGCCCTGGACTCAAAAACCGAAAAAGCGATCCAGGCCAGCCTTGACAACGCGGCCCGCGGGCGGACCACGCTGGTCATCGCCCACCGCCTATCGACGATCATGAATGCGGACCAGATCCTGGTCATGGACGCTGGACGCATCGTCGAGCGCGGTTCGCACCCGCAGCTGTTGCAGGCCAGAGGCCTCTACGCGCAGATGTGGGAGCTGCAGCAGCAGGAGGAGACGGCGCCAAAGGCGGCGTCGGCGACCGTCGTCCCGGTCGGGCGCAGCGCCATCCGCTAACCAAAAGCCGCTAACATCACACACAAAAAAACCAGGCCTGGCCTGGTTTTTTTATCCGCGGAGGCTTACGCCAGCTTTTGAGCCCCAGCTTTTACTCGGCAGCGCCCGTAGCAGCCTCGCCTTCGGGCCGGTCCAGCAATTCGACCAGAGCCATCGGGGCGTTATCACCGACACGGAAACCACACTTGAGAATCCGCAGATAGCCGCCACTACGCGTCGCGAAACGCGGTCCAAGCTCATCAAACACTTTGACGACCATGTCACGGTCGCGTAGGCGGTCAAACGCCAGGCGCCGATTGGCAAGGCTCGGCTTCTTGCCAAGCGTGATGATCGGCTCGACAACCCGGCGAAGTTCCTTTGCCTTGGGCAAAGTCGTCTTGATGACCTCTTCACGCAGCAGAGATACAGTCATATTGCGCAACATCGCCAGCCGATGGGCGCTGGTACGATTCAGTTTGCGAAGACCCAAACGGTGACGCATATCAATTCCTTCCTGTTCTTGTCCGGCGACTTATTTGTCGAGCCCGGCCGGCGGCCAGTTCTCAAGCTTCATGCCAAGCGTCAGGCCGCGCGCGGCCAACACTTCCTTGATTTCGTTAAGCGACTTACGCCCGAGATTAGGCGTCTTCAGCAGTTCGTTCTCGGTCCGCTGAATCAGATCACCAATGTAGTAGATGTTTTCCGCTTTCAGACAATTCGCCGACCGCACGGTCAGCTCAAGATCGTCCACCGGGCGCAACAGTAGCGGATCCACCTGCACCGTCTTCTGATATTCGACGGGCAACGCCGTTCCAGCAAGATCGGCAAACACCGAAAGTTGTTCCATCAGAATACGAGCCGCGGTGCGAATCGCCTCTTCCGGTTCAATCGCTCCGTTGGTCTCGATTTCCATGATCAGCTTGTCAAGGTCGGTGCGTTGCTCGACGCGAGCGCTCTCAACGTTATAGCTGACCCGACGAACCGGGCTGAATGACGCGTCGAGAACCAGTTTGCCGATGCTCTTCCCGCCGTCGCCCAGGTCGCGAACATTGCCCGCCACATAACCGAGCGACTTTTCAACCTTCATTTCCATGGCCAGCTTGCCACCGGCTGAAAGGTGGGCAATCACGTGTTCCGGGTTGATTATCTCGACATCGTGAGAAACCTCGATATCCGCCGCACGAACGACACCCTTGCCTTCCTTGGCGAGACGAACAACCACCTCCTCGCGATTGTGCAACTTGAAGACCACGCCCTTGAGGTTGAGCAAAATATCGACGACATCCTCCTGAACGCCGTCAATTGACGAGTACTCGTGGAGGACTCCGTCTATGCTTACCTCGGTCAGCGCGTAGCCGGGCATGGAAGAGAGCAGAATCCGCCGCAGGGCATTGCCCAAAGTATGCCCGTAACCGCGTTCAAACGGCTCCATGACCACCCGAGCATGAACCGGCGACAAGCTCTGCACATCGATAATGCGCGGTTTAAATAGTCCACTGCTTTGCATGTACTGTCCTTTGCCTGATACCGTCAAGCCTGCCTAGCCACTACTACTTCGAGTAGAGCTCGATGACCAGACTCTCGTTGATCGTCGGCGGCAGTTCACTCCGTTCCGGATGCGCCTTATAGGTGCCTTTCAGCGTCTTTGCGTCCACTTCTACCCACGCCGGAAAACCCCGCGATTCGGCAGCGGCAGCTGAAGCCTTGACACGAAGCTGCGCCTTGGCCTTCTCGCAAACCTCGATGACATCGCCTGGACGCACCTGGTAAGAAGGAATGTTGACCCGACGGCCGTTCACCAGCATGCCGTTGTGCCTGACCAGCTGGCGGGACTCCGAGCGCGATGCCGCGAAGCCCATGCGATGGACGACGTTGTCAAGGCGAGCTTCCAGCAACTGCAGCAGCACCTCGCCGGTCACCCCTTTGCGACGGTCCGCTTCTTTGTAGACCTTACGGAACTGTCCCTCTAGGACACCGTAGATACGCCGGATCTTCTGCTTTTCGCGCAGGTGTACACCGTAGTCGGACAGACGCTGCCCCGACTTCTGGCCGTGTTGTCCCGGTGCATACGAGCGACGCTCGATGGCGCATTTGTCGGTAAAACACTTTTCGCCCTTCAGGAACAGCTTCTCGCCTTCGCGGCGGCACTGACGGCACTTCGGATCTAGGTTGCGAGCCACTCTATCTTCTCCTTAAATCCGACGCTTCTTCGGCGGACGGCAGCCGTTGTGCGGGATCGGCGTCACATCGGTAATCGCCGTAATCTTCATGCCAAGCGCGTTGAGTGCACGCACCGAAGACTCGCGTCCCGGGCCAGGGCCCTTGATGCGCACTTCGAGGTTTTTGACGCCACACTCGACAGCCACTTTGCCGGCCGCTTCAGCAGCCACCTGCGCAGCAAACGGAGTGCTCTTACGTGAGCCCTTGAAACCGGCGCCGCCCGAGGTAGCCCACGACAGGGCGTTACCCTGACGATCGGTGATGGTAATAATGGTATTGTTGAACGATGCGTGAATATGGGCGACGCCCTCAGCTACGTTCTTCTTTACCTTGACTTTTTTGCGAACTTTTCCAGCGGTCTTGGCCATGGTCAGATCCTATTTGCTAATCACTTCTTGCCGGCGATCGGCTTGCGCGGACCTTTCCGGGTGCGGGCGTTGGTCTTCGTACGCTGACCGCGAGACGGCAGGCCCTTGCGATGACGAAGGCCACGGTAGCACCCGAGGTCCATCAAGCGCTTGATGCTCATCGTGACTTCGCGGCGCAAATCGCCCTCGACGGCAAATCTGCCAATCTGGTCGCGTAAACGCTCCAACTCGGCTTCCGTCATATCCTTCATCTTGGTGGAACGTAAAACCCCAGCAGCATCACAAATCTTCTGTGCGCGCGGACGGCCGATACCGTAGATCGCGGTGAGCGCAATCTCGGCGTGCTGGTGGTTCGGTAGGTTTACGCCTGCGATGCGGGCCATTGATTCACCCCAACTAATCCAAACTTACAGTTATACTTCAACCGACTGACGACCCTTGCATCCGGGTCGCAGCGATCAACCTTGACGCTGTTTGTGACGTGGATCCGTACAGATCACGCGCACAATGCCGTGACGCCGAACGATCTTGCATTTCCGGCAGATGCGCTTCACAGAGGCCAGCACTTTCATTGTTAACTCCTGATTCTTCGGCAGCAGGCGCAGCCAGCCTGAAACCGAATTGTTGCGTAGAGATTCTTCACTTGGCGCGGAAGACTATTCGCGCTCTGCTCAAGTCATAGGGTGTCAGCTGAACCGTCACCTTGTCACCTGGCAGAATGCGAATGTAGTGCATGCGCATCTTGCCAGAGATAAAACCAAGAACTACGTGACCGTTCTCCAGTTTCACCCGAAATGTTGCGTTGGGGAGGTTTTCGATAACCTCGCCCTGCATTTCAATTAAATCTTCCTTTGCCATCCTATTTCGCCGGTAACCCGGAGCCTTTGAAGTTAGCCTTCTTCAGCAGGCTCTCGTACTGGTGCGACATCGTGTAGGCCTGCACCTGGGTCATAAAATCCATCGTCACAACGACGATGATTAATAGCGAAGTGCCGCCAAAGTAGAAGGGGACATTCCACTTCAGGATCATGAACTCTGGTAGCAAGCACACGATGGTAATGTAGAGAGCGCCGACAAGTGTCAAACGCATCAGTATCCTGTCAATGTAGCGGGCCGTCTGATCCCCCGGTCGGATCCCCGGAACGAAGGCCCCACTTCTCTTCAGATTGTCTGCCGTTTCCCTGGAGTTGAAAACCAGAGCCGTATAGAAAAAGCAAAAGAAAATAATCGCTGCAGCATAAAGCATCACATAGATCGGCTGTCCTGGCGACAGCGCACCAGCGATATCCTTCAGCCAACGCCCCGACTCACCGCTACCAAACCAGCCGGCGATCGTTGCTGGAAAGAGAATGATCGACGAGGCAAAGATCGGCGGGATCACACCCGCCATGTTCAGCTTCAGCGGCAGATGCGAGCTTTGCCCGCCGTAAACCTTGTTGCCCACCTGACGCTTCGCGTAGTTCACCAGAATCTTGCGCTGACCGCGCTCGACGAAAACCACAAAAGCGGTGACCAAGACCACGAGAACACAGATCACCAGCGCCGTAAGCGGATGCATCGCGCCAGTTCGGACCAGCTCCAGCAGACCCCCGATGGCACTTGGCAAGCCCGCTGCGATACCTGCGAAAATAATCAGCGAGATTCCATTGCCCAGTCCCCGTTCGGTGATCTGCTCGCCCAGCCACATCAGGAACATCGTTCCGGTGACTAGCGTGGTAACGGTGACGAAGCGAAACATCATTCCCGGGTCAAGCACCAGGCCCGGCTGCGACTCTACCGCCACGGCTATGCCCATCCCCTGAAACAGAGCCAGAGCGACCGTACCGTAGCGCGTGTACTGCGTGATCTTGCGCCTTCCGGCTTCGCCCTCTTTCTTCAGCGCCTCCAGCTGCGGACTGGCATGGGTCATCAACTGCATGATGATCGACGCCGAAATATACGGCATGATCCCCAGCGCAAAAATTGTGAACCGCGACAATGCACCGCCGGAGAACATGTTGAACATGCCCAGAATGCCGCCCTGCTGCCTACCGAAGAGTTCGGCGAGAACTTGCGAATCGATTCCCGGAACGGGGATATGCGCACCGATCCGGTACACAACCAGAGCGCCGAGCAGGAACCAAAGCCGACGTTTCAGGTCGCCGAATTTCCCGCCTTTGCTGACTGTGCTAGGACTAGTTGCCAAAGAATTTCACCCCTGCCAACTCGTTATTCGGAGACGCTGCCGCCCGCGGCTTCGATCGCGGCTCGAGCGCCGGCAGTTGCGCCAACACCCTTGAGCGACACTTTCCGCGTGATCCCGCCCGACAGAACAACCTTTGCCGCCAGCACTTGCTGAGGCACCAGGTTCGCCTGACGCAAGGTCGCCAAATCGATCTCATCAACTGGCAAGCGCGCAATGTCAGACAGCCGTACTTCTACATTACGGGCGCCGGTCAGCGACTTGAAGCCACGCTTGGGAAGACGGCGCTGCAAAGGCATCTGACCGCCCTCAAAACCCACTTTGTGAAAGCCACCGGCACGCGATTTCTGGCCTTTGTGACCACGCCCACAAGTCTTGCCCCAACCGGAACCAACGCCACGACCAACGCGCTTTTTGTTTGTGCGGGCACCCTCGCCAGCTTGAACAGTATTCAGGTCCATCTCAGCCCTCACATTTCAAGAGATAGCTGACCTTGTTGATCATCCCGCGAACCGCCGGAGTATCTTCAAGTATCGCGCTACTATGCATCCGCCGCAGACCCAGGCCGCGCACTGTCGCACGATGCGATTCTCTGGTCCCGATCAGGCTCCTGACAAGCGTCACTTTTACTTTTTTCTCAAGCATCTCTTACCCCTGGATCTCGGCGACGGTCTTGCCTCGCTTGGCCGCAACTTCGGCAGGCGTGGTCATCGAGCGGAGGCCGTTGATCGTCGCGCGGACAACATTATAGGGATTGGTCGACCCGTGTGCCTTGGCGACCACGTTAGTCATTCCGATCACGTCGAACACTGCTCTCATCGCACCACCGGCGATCACACCCGTACCCTCCGGCGCAGGTTGCATCATCACCGTCGATGCACCGTGCCGGCCAAAAACGGTATGTTGCAGAGTACCGTTCTTGAGGCTTACCTTGATTAGGTTGCGCCGCGCCTCTTCCATGGCTTTTTGAACAGCCACCGGCACTTCGCGCGACTTGCCCTTGCCCATACCCACGCGTCCGTCACCATCACCAACGACGGTAAGCGCCGCGAAACCGAGAATCCGACCGCCCTTGACCACCTTCGTTACGCGGTTGATCGAAATCATTTTCTCGCGCATGCCGTCATCGGGTTTGTCAGACTGCTGCGGTTTTCTGCCTTGTGGTCTAGCCATTGATTACTCCAATTCTTTGCAGGGTGCGGCGGTCAGAACTTAAGGCCGGCTTCACGCGCCGCCTCGGCAAGCGCCTTGACCCGTCCGTGATATTGAAACCCGGAACGGTCAAAGGAGACCTGCTCGATCCCGGCCTTCCTGGCACGCTCGGCAACCAGTTGCCCAATTGCCTTGGCGGCACCGACATCACCTCCGTTGGGCAAACTCTTGCGCACTTCTGGCTCCAGCGACGAGGCGGCAGCCAGGACCTTGGTGCCACAGGCTGAAATCACCTGCGCATAGATGTGGCAGTTGCTGCGGTGAACCGACAGACGTACCGACTTCAGTTCGGCAATTTTGGCCCGGGTTTTGCGAGCCCTGCGCAAACGCGCCTGTTTCTTGTCAATCATCTCAGCACCCTTACTTCTTCTTCTTCGTTTCTTTGATCACGACCACTTCGTCGACATAGCGAACGCCCTTGCCTTTGTAAGGCTCCGGCGGACGGTAGGCACGAACCTCGGCGGCCACTTGGCCAACGAGTTGCCGGTCGACACCCTTGATGACGATTTCGGTCTGCGTCGGAGTCGTCGCAGTGACACCCCCTGGCAGCTTGTAGGCAACCGGGTGCGAAAATCCAAGCGTCAGATTTAGCGTGTCACCCTGCACCTGGGCACGATAGCCGACGCCAACGAGATTCAACTTGCGCTCGAACCCGGCACTCACCCCGGTCACCATATTGGCGACGACAGCGCGCATCGTGCCCGACATGGCGACTGACTCGGCCACTCCGACCACCGCCTTGCACGACAGGCTTCCGTCTTCGAGCGTGACAGTGACCGCCGGATGCGACGCAAACTCGAGAGAGCCCAGAGGGCCCTTCACGGAAATTCGATCGGACGACAGATCTACCGCGACACCCTGCGGCAGAACAATTGGTTTTTTTGCAACGCGGGACATAGTTACCCCTTACGCGACGACGCAGAGCACTTCGCCGCCAATATGGCTGGCGCGTGCCTTGCGGTCAGTCATGACACCCTTGGGCGTGGACACGATGGCCACACCAAGACCGTTCATGACCGGAGGAATGTTGTCGGCACCTCGATAGATCCGCAGGCCTGGCCGGGAAACGCGATCGATTCGCTCGATCACCGGACGACCGGCGTAGTACTTCAAGCCAATCTCCAGAATCGGCTTGCCATCGTTGGGACTGACGCCGAAATTTTCGACATAGCCCTCGTCCTTCAATACCTGGGCGATGGCAATCTTTACTTTGGAAGACGGCATGGCGACGGAGGCCTTGTTTGCCATCTGGGCATTCCGGATGCGTGTCAGCATATCGCTGATCGGATCGCTCATACTCATATCGTTCTCTCCTGCCTACCAGCTAGCCTTGATCATTCCGGGGACCTCACCTTGCATGACGAAGTCGCGAAGCTTGCCACGACCCAGACCGAACTTGCGAAAGACGCCACGCGGACGACCGGTCAACGCACACCTGTTACGCAGCCGAACCGGGCTCGCGTTGCGCGGCAGCGCCTGCACTTTCAGCCGGGCCTCGAAGCGATCCTCAACCGACAGACTCTGGTCGTTCATGACCGCCATCAGTTCGGCACGCTTCTTGGCATACTTTTCGACTGTCTTGCGCCGCTTCTCACCGCGGTTGATCACAGAGAGTTTTGCCATTTCGTCTCAGTTCCTGAAGGGAAATTTAAACGCGCCAAGCAAGGCACGCGCTTCGTCATCGGTCTTCGCAGTCGTCGTGACGCTGACGTTCATGCCGCGCAGCGCGTCGATCTTGTCGTACTCGATTTCCGGGAAGATGATCTGTTCTTTGAGGCCCATGTTGTAATTGCCACGGCCATCAAAACCCTTGCCCGATATACCGCGAAAGTCACGCACCCGCGGCAGCGCCACGGTCACCAGACGATCAATGAATTCGAACATGCGCGGCCCACGCAGAGTGACCATGCAGCCAATCGGATAGCCGGTGCGAATCTTGAAGCCAGCAATTGATTTGCGTGCCTTGGTGGTCACCGGTTTCTGTCCGGCGATCTTGGTCAAGTCGCCAATCGCGTGCTCAAGCACCTTCTTGTCAGCGATCGCCTCACCCACACCCATGTTGAGCGTCACCTTGGTGATACGCGGCACTTCCATAGCCGACTTGTAGCCGAACTTTTCGGTAAGCTGCGCCACCACCGTGGTCTTGTAGTAATCCAGTAAACGTGCCATGACTACTCCTTAGGCCCCCAACACTTCGCCGTTCGATTTGAAAAAGCGCACTTTCGTACCGTCTTCAAGCAACTTGAAGCCAACACGATCCGCTTTTTTGGTCGCCGGATTGTAGAGCGATACATTTGATACGTGCAGCGGCATCTCTTTTTCGATGATGCCGCTGACGATACCTTTTACGGGATTTGGCTTGACATGCTTCTTGACGCGATTAACCCCGGAGACCAGCACATGCTCGGAATCAGTACGCTGCAGCACGGAACCGCGCTTTCCCTTGTCTTTTCCGGCAATGACGACGACGTCATCGCCTTTACGAATCTTTTCCATGACCTTCCTTACAGCACTTCCGGCGCCAGGGAGACGATCTTCATGAACCGATCGCCGCGCAGCTCGCGCGTAACCGGTCCGAAAATACGCGTACCAATCGGCTCCATCTTGTTATTCAGGAGGACAGCTGCGTTATGGTCGAACTTGACCAGGGAGCCATCCGTGCGGCGCACACCCTTGGCCGTGCGCACAACCACCGCGCTGTATACGTCGCCCTTCTTGACACGCCCACGCGGCGCCGAATCCTTGACGGTGACCTTGATAATGTCGCCAACACTCGCGTAGCGGCGCTTGGAGCCGCCCAGCACTTTAATGCACATCACCGAGCGCGCACCGGTGTTATCGGCGACGTCGAGAACTGTCTGTACTTGAATCATCTGTCACTCCAACTTGTCCCGCAGCAGCGGTCAGTCTTGGAACCCGTAGGGGTAGAAACGCTCAGAGGCGAGAGTCAGCCGAGCGCGAGGAAGGCGGCATTATAGCCGCTCTTGAGAACAAAGCAAGCTTTAAATCGCAACCGCGCGTTCTAGAAGCTTGGTGACAACCCACGACTTGCTTTTTGATAGCGGGCGACACTCCTGGATTTCGACCAGGTCACCTGCCTTGGCTTCATTGCCGTCATCATGCGCGTGGTACTTGCTTGAGCGCATCATGATTTTGTCGTAAATCGCGTGCTTGACACGGCGCTCGACGACGACCGTCACCGTCTTGTCCATGCGGTCGCTGACGACGCGCCCGACCAAGGTGCGCTTGCTGCTGGTGGTCTCGCTCATTGTTGAACTGCCTTTTCACGAAGAAGAGTGCGTACGCGCGCAATCTGCCGACGCACTTTACCGATCTGACTATTGTTGGACAACTGCTGCGTTGCCAGCTGCATCCGCAGACCAAACTGGGCCTTCAGCAAGTCCAGCAACTCCTTGTTCAGTTCGTCGACCGTTTTTGCTCTGAGTTCACTGACTTTCATGATCAACCTACCATACGCGTTACGAAAACCGTCGGAATGGGCAGCTTCGCAGCAGCCAGCGAAAACGCTTCACGCGCCAGGGTTTCGTTTACGCCATCCATCTCGTACAGAACCTTGCCGGGCTTGATCTCGGCAACCCAGTATTCCGGGTTTCCTTTACCGCTTCCCATGCGCACTTCCGCAGGCTTCTTCGAAATCGGCTTGTCCGGGAAAATCCGGATCCATATCCGGCCACCGCGCTTAATATGGCGCGTCATGGCCCGCCTGGCGGCTTCGATCTGCCGAGCCGTCAAACGACCGCGACCAATTGCCTTGAGCCCGTACTCGCCGAAACTCACCTTGGCTCCGCGCGTCGCCAGGCCGGTATTACGGCCTTTCTGCTCTTTGCGGTACTTTCTTCTAGCTGGCTGAAGCATCTGTGGTTCCTGCCTTTCTTACACGTTTCACCGGCGCCTTCGCGTCCGGAGCGGCTCCCTCGACGCCTGCTGCGTCTTCCTGGCCCTCTGGCTTTACCCTCACCGCGACGCGCGGTCGCTCGGCATCCCCGGGACGGGTAGCACGACGCGGTTTGCGCGCCTGCTCGTCGGCCGCCCCTTCCGGAGCCGCTAGCGTCTGATCGTGGCGACTAATTGTTTCACCCTTGTAGACCCAGACCTTGACACCAATCAGTCCATAGGTGGTCAGCGCTTTCGAGGTGGCATAGTCAATATCGGCACGCAGCGTGTGCAGCGGCACACGCCCCTCGCGATACCACTCACGACGAGCAATCTCGGCACCGTTCAAGCGACCCGAGCTCATGATCTTGATCCCTTGCGCACCGAGCCGCATGGCGTTCTGCATCGCCCGCTTCATCGCGCGGCGAAACATGATGCGCTTCTCGAGTTGCTGGGTAATCGAATCCGCGATCAGCTGCGCATCGATTTCCGGCTTGCGAATCTCTTCGATGCTGACATGCACTGGCACACCCATGATCTTCTGCAACGCGCCGCGCAGATTATCGATCTCTTCGCCCTTTTTGCCGATAACCACGCCAGGGCGCGCCGAGAAAATAGTCACGCGCGCATTCTTGGCAGGGCGCTCAATGAGAACGCGGCCGACGGAAGCGTGCTTGAGTTTCTTTTTCAGGAACTCGCGGACTTGCACATCTTCGTTGAGCATTCCAGCGAAGTCTTTCTTGTTCGCATACCAGCGCGACGACCAATCACGAGTAACAGCCAGCCGAAACCCAGTAGGATGAATCTTTTGTCCCATACTTATTCCTCAGTTGCCGACGGTCAGAAAAACGTGACAGGTCGGCTTGACGATCCGGTTGCCGCGCCCTTTCGCCCGTGCCGTAAAGCGCTTGAGCACCATGCCCTTCTCGACGCAGATGGTTGTGACTTTCAGCTCATCAATATCAGCCCCATCATTGTGCTCGGCGTTGGCGATCGCCGACTCAAGCACTTTCTTGATGATCGCCGCACCTTTTTTCGGGCTGAAGGTCAGGATGTTGAGGGCCTTATCCACCGACAGGCCGCGGATCTGATCGGCAACCAGTCGACCCTTCTGGCTCGACAGGCGAACGCCGCGCAAAACAGCACGAGTTTCCATATTCATTGTTCTACCTCTTTGCCTTTTTGCCGGCCGTATGACCTTTGAAAGTGCGTGTCAGCGAAAACTCGCCGAGCTTATGCCCGACCATATTCTCTGTGACATACACCGGTACGTGCTGCTTGCCGTTATGCACAGCAATCGTCAGGCCAACAAAATCCGGCAATACGGTCGAACGGCGCGACCAGGTCTTGATCGGGCGCTTGTCGCCCGTCGCGCGCACGGCGTCCACCTTTTTGATCAGATGGGCATCGGCAAACGGGCCCTTTTTAACGGAACGTCCCATGGTTCTCTATCCCTTAGCGTTTGTTACTACGGCGCTGCACGATCATCGAGGTCGTGCGCTTGTTGCGACGAGTACGATAACCTTTGGTCTTGGTACCCCAGGGGCTGACCGGGTGCATACCCGCCGCCGTCTTGCCTTCACCACCGCCATGCGGGTGATCGACCGGGTTCATCGCCACACCACGAACAGTCGGACGGATGCCGCGCCAGCGGTTCGCGCCAGCCTTGCCGATCGAGCGCAAGCTATGCTCTTCGTTACCCACTTCCCCAATCGTCGCGCGGCAGTCGACATGCACCCGGCGGATCTCGCCAGAACGCAAGCGCAGCTGAGCATGCACACCTTCGCGGGCAAGCAACTGCACCGAGGTACCCGCAGAGCGCGCCAGCTGCGCACCCTTGCCGGGAATCATCTCGACACAATGGATCGTCGTACCCACCGGAATATTGCGAATCGGCAGCGTATTACCCACCTTGATCGGCGCTTCCGAGCCACTGATCACCTGCTGACCAACGACCAGACCGCGCGGCGAGATGATGTAGCGCCGCTCACCATCCGCATAACAGAGGAGAGCAATGCTCGCCGTTCGGTTTGGATCATACTCAAGGCGCTCGACCTTGGCCGGAATGCCGTCCTTGGTACGCTTGAAGTCAACCAGGCGATAGTGCTGCTTGTGACCGCCGCCACGGTGGCGGTTGGTGACATGACCATTATTGTTGCGCCCAGCGTGCTGCGACTGTGACTCGACCAGGGCCGCCAGCGGCGCGCCCTTGTGCAGCTTCGGATTAACGACCTTGACAACCGCACGCCGGCCTGGCGAAGTCGGCTTGACTTTGACGAGTGCCATCAGAAGCCCCCTCCATCGACGAAGTTAATCTCCTGCCCCGCTTGCAGGCACACGTAGGCTTTCTTCCAACTTTTTCGCCGACCCATCGCGCGACCAAACTTCTTTTGCTTGCCCTTGACGATGGCCATCTGAACCGATTTCACCGAAACCTTGAACAGCAACTCGACAGCGCCCTTGACTTCAGGCTTGGTCGCATCCGGCACCACGCGAAAAATCACCTGCTCGTGCTTGTCGGCGATAAAGGTCGCCTTCTCGGAGATCTGTGGGGCGAGCAGTACTTGCATCAGGCGTTCTGGATTCATCCCAGGATCTCCTCAAACTTGGCCAGCGCACCCCTGGTGATCAACACCTTCGGGAAACGGACCAGCGACACGGGATCGGCCTGCTGAACTTCCACAACCAACACATTGGGAAGGTTGCGCGAAGCGAGAAACACGTTCTCACCAAGCTCCTCAGTGATCACCAGTACGGACTCATAGCCCAAACTCTTGATCTTCGCCGCAAATAATTTTGTCTTCGGCGCCTCGATCGAAAACTCATCGACCACTGCCAGACGATCTTCACGGACCAACTGGGAAAGAATGGCCGCCATACCGGCGCGGTACATCTTGCGGTTCAGCTTGTGGCTGAAGTTTTCGTCCGGCGTACTTGGAAAGACCCGACCACCACCACGCCAGATTGGCGACGACGACATGCCCGCACGAGCCCGACCCGTGCCTTTCTGCCGCCAAGGCTTTTTCGTCGAGTGACGAACGTCAGCACGGTCTTTCTGAGCGCGATTGCCACTACGAGCGTTGGCCTGATAAGCAACCAACACCTGGTGCACCAGAGCTTCGCTATATTCGCGACCGAAGAGAACATCAGAAGCCTGCAGGAGACTCGCCTCCTGGCCCTGCTCATTAATAAGCTTGAGTTCCATTTATGCCCCCGCCTTGACTGCAGGACGCACGATCACGTCCGACCCCTTGGAGCCGGGAACCGCACCCTTGAGCAGCAGCAACTGTCGTTCGACGTCGACGCGGATGACTTCGAGATTTTGCTGGGTGCGCTTGGCAGCACCCAGATGACCAGCCATCTTCTTGCCCGGAAAAACACGCCCCGGATCCTGCGCCATACCCGTCGAGCCCAGCGCCTTGTGCGACACGGAGTTGCCGTGCGTTGCGTTCTGAGACGAAAAGTGATGCCGTTTGATCGCACCGGAGAAACCCTTGCCGATCGTCTGGCCGGTGACATCAACCTTCTGGCCGACCGCAAAGATGGTGATACTTACCTGGTCGCCAGCCTTCAGCTCAGCGAGCTCCTCGGCAGAAACAGGAAATTCTTTCAATACGTGACCGGCTTCGACGCCAGCCTTGGCCAGGTGCCCGGCCAGCGGCTTGCTTACACGCGACGGACGCCGCTTGCCAAAAGCCAACTGCACGACGGAATAGCCGTCGTTTTGCTGCGTCTTGATCTGAGCGACGCGATTGTTCGACACATCGAGCACGGTTACCGGGATGCTTGCGCCAGCCTCGGTAAAAATGCGCGTCATGCCGACCTTGCGTCCAACAAGGCCTAGACTCATGTTTATTCTCCTCTGACCGGCTACGATTGGCCGGCGAGCGCTTCAAACAAAACGGGCAGCGTGAGAACGCAGCTGCCCGACCAAAGCCGGCAATTATAGCCGTAAGGCAGTCGCTACTGCAACTTAATTTCGACGTCGACACCCGCCGGCAGGTCAAGCTTCATCAGCGCATCGACGGTCTTGTCGGTTGGATCGATGATGTCCATCAAGCGAAGATGGGTACGCATCTCGAACTGATCACGCGAAGTCTTGTCGACGTGCGGCGAGCGAAGAAGGTCAAAACGCTGGATGCGCGTTGGCAGCGGCACCGGACCACGAACAACAGCGCCGGTACGCTTGGCGGTTTCGACGATCTCCTGGGCAGACTGATCGATCAAGCGATAGTCGAAGGCTTTCAGACGAATCCGTATTTTTTGGCTTTGCATGTCATATTCCAAAGAGCGATGGGCGGCCCAACTGGCGCCGCCCGAAGTATTTTTTCAAACTACTCGATGATTTTTGCAACCACGCCGGCACCGACGGTACGGCCACCTTCGCGAATAGCGAAGCGCAGGCCTTCTTCCATGGCGATCGGCGCAATCAGCTTGACCGTCATCTGGATGTTGTCACCAGGCATCACCATTTCAACACCTTCAGGCATCGAGATGGCACCGGTCACATCCGTCGTGCGGAAGTAGAACTGCGGGCGATAGTTATTGAAGAACGGCGTGTGACGACCACCCTCTTCTTTCGACAAGACATACACCTCACCCGAGAAGTGGGTGTGCGGCTTGATCGAACCGGGCTTGGCCAGCACCTGACCGCGCTCGACGTCTTCACGCTTGACGCCGCGCAGCAGAACACCAACGTTGTCGCCCGCCCGACCTTCGTCGAGCAGCTTGCGGAACATCTCGACGCCGGTGCAGATGGTCTTCACCGTCGGCCGGATACCAACAATCTCGACTTCTTCACCCACCTTGACGATGCCGCGCTCGACACGACCGGTAACTACCGTACCGCGACCGGAGATCGAGAAAACGTCTTCGATCGGCAGCAGGAACGGCTTGTCGATCGCGCGCTCGGGGGTCGGAATGTAGCTATCCAGCGCATCCGCCAGCGCCAGCACCGACAGCTCACCCAGCTCGCCGAGGTCACCCTCAAGGGCCTTTAGGGCAGAACCCTGGATGATCGGCACGTCGTCGCCCGGGAAATCGTACTTGGAAAGCAGCTCGCGCACTTCCATATCCACCAGCTCGAGCAGCTCGGCATCATCAACCATGTCGCACTTGTTCAGATAGACAATGATGTACGGTACGCCCACCTGGCGGGCCAACAGAATGTGCTCACGCGTCTGCGGCATCGGACCGTCAGCGGCCGAGCACACCAGAATCGCGCCGTCCATCTGCGCGGCACCGGTGATCATGTTCTTCACGTAGTCAGCGTGACCCGGGCAATCGACGTGCGCGTAGTGGCGCTTTGCCGTCTCGTACTCGACGTGCGCGGTATTGATCGTGATCCCGCGCGCCTTCTCTTCCGGCGCCGCATCGATCTGGTCGTAGGCTTTGGCGGTACCGCCATACTTCTTCGACAGAATGGTCGTGATCGCCGCCGTCAGCGTTGTCTTGCCGTGGTCAACGTGCCCAATCGTGCCAACGTTGACGTGCGGTTTGTTGCGCTCGAATTTTCCCTTTGCCATTACCTTATCCTCAAAAACAACGTCATTTCTTGTTGATGATGGCCTCTGCGACGTTCTTCGGCGCTTCGGCGTAGTGCTTGAATTCCATGGAGTAGGTCGCACGACCCTGTGACAGCGAGCGCAGGGTGGTCGAATAACCGAACATCTCCGCCAGCGGCACTTCGGCGCGAATCAGCTTGATGTTCCCCGGAGCATCTTCCATTCCCTGAACCATGCCGCGACGACTCGACAGGTCGCCCATGACATTTCCCATATAGTCTTCCGGCGTCTCGACTTCCACAGCCATCATCGGCTCGAGCAGGGTTGGCTGGGCGCGACGCATCCCTTCCTTGAAGGCAAACGATGCCGCCATACGAAAAGCGTTCTCGTTGGAGTCGACGTCGTGGTAAGAGCCCTCGAAGAGGGTGAACTTGATATCGACGACCGGGAAGCCAGCCAGCACACCGCTGGTAATCGCATCCTGCAAGCCCTTGTCGACCGCCGGAATGTACTCCCGCGGCACCGTACCGCCCTTGATGGCGTCGACGAATTCGTAGCCTTTACCGGTCTCGTTCGGTTCAATCTTCAGCCACACGTGGCCGTACTGACCACGCCCTCCGGACTGCTTGACGAACTTGCCTTCCTGTTCAACCGACTTCTTGATGCATTCACGGTAAGCCACTTGTGGCGCACCGACATTGGCATCGACCCCGAACTCGCGACGCAGGCGGTCGACAATGATCTCCAGGTGCAACTCGCCCATACCAGAGATAATGGTTTGCCCGGACTCCTCATCCGTACGCACGCGGAAAGACGGATCCTCCTGCGCCAGGCGGCCAAGTGCGATACCCATCTTTTCCTGGTCGGGCTTGGTTTTCGGCTCGACTGCGACGTGTATCACCGGCTCCGGGAAAATCATCCGCTCAAGAGTGATCACTGCGGTCGGATCGCACAGCGTCTCACCGGTGGTCACATCCTTAAGGCCGACACAGGCCGCGATGTCGCCGGCGAGCACCTCTTTCAACTCCTCGCGGTTGTTGGCGTGCATCTGCAGCACGCGCCCGATCCGCTCGCGACGCCCCTTGGTCGGGTTGTAGATGAAGTCGCCCGACTTGAGCACCCCGGAGTAGACGCGAATAAAGGTCAACTGCCCGACATAGGGGTCGGTCATCAGCTTGAAGGCCAGCGCGGAGAACTTGGCGGAATCGGACGCCTCGCGACTACCCTGCTCGCCATTCTCCAGCTCGCCGGTTACCGGCGGAATGTCGATCGGCGACGGCAGCAAATCGATCACCGCATCGAGCATGCGCTGCACGCCCTTGTTCTTGAAAGCGGTTCCGCACAGGGCCGGCTGGATCTCGCAAGCCAGGGTACGCGCGCGCAGACCCTTGATGACATCAGCCTCGTCGAGGTCACCATTTTCAAGATAGCGGTCCATCAACTGCTCCGAGGACTCAGCCGCCGCCTCGACCATCTTGCCGCGCCACTCGTTAGCTTCCGCCTGCAACTCAGCCGGAATCTCGCGATAGTCGAACTTCATGCCCAGCGAGGCCTCATCCCAGATGACGGCCTTCATCTTGATCAGGTCGACAACACCCTCGAAGTAGTCTTCCTTACCAATCGGAATCACGATTGCCACCGGATTGGCGGTCAAGCGGGTTTTCATCTGCGCCAGGACTTTGAAGAAGTCCGCACCTTGCCGATCCATCTTGTTTATGAAAGCCAGGCGCGGCACCTTGTACTTGGTCGCCTGACGCCAGACGGTCTCGGATTGCGGCTGCACACCCCCGACCGCGCAATAAATCATGCACGCGCCATCGAGAACCCGCATTGAGCGCTCGACTTCAATGGTGAAGTCGACGTGACCCGGGGTATCGATGATGTTGACTCGGTGCTCGGGGCGGTCAAGCTGCATACCCTTCCAGAAACAGGTGGTTGCAGCCGAAGTAATCGTGATACCGCGCTCCTGCTCCTGCGCCATCCAGTCCATGGTCGCAGCACCGTCATGGACTTCACCAATCTTGTGGTTGATACCCGTATAGAACAGGATACGCTCGGTCACCGTCGTCTTGCCGGCGTCAATGTGAGCGCTGATGCCGATATTTCGGTAGCGCTCGATGGGGGTTTTACGTGCCACAGTAATAGACCTTCACGAATAAAGAGCGATCGTCGCCGCAAGGCGGCAACGCTTTGGGTATGACCTAGAAGCGGAAGTGCGCAAACGCCTTGTTGGCTTCTGCCATGCGGTGGATTTCGTCACGCTTCTTGACAGCGCCGCCGCGACTCTCGGAGGCCTCCAGGATTTCGGCTGCCAGGCGCTGACCCATCGACTTCTCCGAACGCTTGCGGGCCGACTCACGCAACCAGCGCATAGCCAGCGCCATGCGACGACTCGGACGAACCTCAACCGGAACCTGGTAGTTGGCGCCGCCGACACGGCGACTCTTGACTTCGACCAGCGGCCTGATGTTACCGAGCGCCATGGCAAAGGTCTCCAAGGGATCCTTGCCGGTCTTGGTCACAATCTGCTCGAAGGCACCATAGACAATGCGCTCGGCGACAGACTTCTTGCCGCTCATCATGATCGTATTGACAAACTTCGACACATCAACGTTGCCGAACTTCGGGTCCGGCAGAATATCGCGCTTCGGTACTTCACGACGACGGGGCATAACAACCTCTCATAGTCACAATTCAGTTGAAGAACCGGGCAACGCGCCCAGCCCTCCCGGCCGCCCATGGGGAACGACCCTTACTCGGACGAAAATCAAGCCGCTTTTTGGCGCTTGGTCCCGTACTTGGAACGACCCTGCTTACGCTTCTTGACACCCTGGGTGTCCAGCGAGCCACGAACGGTGTGATAACGTACACCCGGAAGGTCTTTCACACGACCACCGCGGATCAGCACCACCGAGTGCTCCTGCAGGTTGTGCCCCTCGCCACCGATGTACGAAATAACCTCGAAGCCATTCGTCAAGCGCACCTTGCAGACTTTGCGCAAGGCAGAGTTCGGCTTCTTCGGCGTGGTGGTGTACACACGCGTGCATACTCCCCGTTTTTGCGGGCAATTCTCCAGCGCGGGGACTTTGCTCTTGGTACGGACGGCCTCGCGAGGCTTGCGCACCAACTGGTTAATGGTTGGCATGTTTCTACCCTTCTATTCAGTGCAGAGACGCTCATGAAGACCACATGACGTCTGCAAAAAACCAAGGCGGACCGGGAAGGCCGCCTTGGCGATTTCAGTGACCAGCCGACACACTAGACATGGTCGGCGACAAAGACCGGCGATTCTATGGTCTATCACGCGCCAAGTCAAGCAATCGGTTCGTCCTCGGCACTCTCCTCAGTGGCTGCAGGCTCGGCGTCGAGCAAACCGACTCCGGCAGCCACATCTTCGCCGGCGAGATTCTTCTTGCGCGTGTTGTGATAGGCAAGACCGGTGCCCGCGGGGATCAGGCGACCGACGATGACGTTCTCCTTCAGGCCGCGCAGCTCGTCACGCTTGCCCATGATCGCCGCCTCGGTCAAGACACGCGTCGTTTCCTGGAACGACGCTGCCGAAATGAAGGAATCAGTGGACAGCGAGGCTTTGGTAATCCCCAGCAACACGTGTTCGTAGATCGCCGGCAGCTTGCCTTCGGCGACAATCAAGTCGTTCTCATCGAGGAGATGTGCGCGCTCGACCTGCTCGCCCTTGATAAACTTGCTGTCACCGGCATCCACCACATTCACCCGGCGCAGCATCTGGCGAACGATCACTTCGATGTGCTTGTCGTTGATCTTGACACCTTGCAGGCGGTACACGTCCTGAACCTCGTCAGTGATGTAGACCGCCAATGCCTCGACGCCCAGCAAACGAAGAATGTCGTGGGGGTCTGGCGCACCATCGACAATCGACTCGCCCTTGTTCACCACCTGCCCATCATGAACTAGGACATGCTTGTCCTTCAGGATCAGGTACTCGTGAGTTTCGCCGTCAAGATCGGTAATCACCAGGCGCTGCTTGCCCTTGGTGTCCTTGCCGAAGGACATGGTGCCGGTGAACTCGGCCAGCATACCGGCATCCTTCGGCGTCCGCGCTTCGAACAATTCCGCCACGCGCGGCAAGCCACCGGTAATGTCCCGGGTCTTTGCCGATTCCTGGGGAAGTCGCGCCAGCACGTCGCCCACCGAAATGGTCTGTCCGTCGGCGACATTGATGATTGCGCCAACCTGGAAAGTGATGGTCACCGCTTGATCGCTGCCGTGCATCTTGACCTCTTCCCCGCCCGGTTCGAACAACCTGACCTGCGGGCGCAGCCCTTTGCTGGGCACCTTTCCACCGCGCTTGGGATCGATGACCACCAGGGTAGACAGACCGGTCACCTCGTCAATCTGCTTGGCGACGGTGACGCCTTCGTCGACGTTCTCGAACTTCACCAGACCCGAGTATTCGGCGATGATCGGCCGCGTGTGCGGATCCCAGGTTGCCAGGCGAATACCTGCCTTGACCGCCTCACCGTCGACGACGCGCAAGGTCGCCCCGTAAGGAACTTTATGCTTTTCACGTTCGCGACCACTATCGTCGGTAATCAAAACCTCGCCGGAACGGGTGATGACGATCTTCTCGCCCTTGGCGCTGGTGACATAGCGCATGGTCGAGGTAAAACGCACCACACCGGCGCTGTGCGTCTCGACGTGACTCGCCACCGCAGCGCGCGATGCTGCGCCACCAACGTGAAAAGTGCGCATGGTGAGCTGCGTTCCCGGCTCGCCAATCGATTGCGCGGCCATGACTCCGACCGCCTCGCCAACGTTGACCGGCGAACCGCGGCCGAGGTCACGCCCATAACACATGGCGCACAGACCATAGCGGGTATCACAGGTCAACGGCGTACGTACCTTGACTTCGTCGATTCCCAAGCGGTCGATCAGATCGCAGTGATCCTCGGAGATCAGCGTTCCCTGCTCGATGAGGGTCTCTTGTGAATCGGGGTCAATCACGTCGGCCGCCGTAACGCGGCCAAGAATGCGCTCGCGGATGGCCTCGATGACCTCACCGCCTTCGATCAGTGCTTTCCGAGTAACGCCGTTGCTCGTTCCGCAATCATCCTCGATGACCACCAGGTCCTGCGTCACGTCGACCAGCCGACGCGTCAAGTAGCCCGAGTTGGCGGTCTTCAAGGCCGTATCGGCAAGACCCTTGCGAGCGCCGTGCGTCGAGATGAAGTACTGGAGGACGTTCAGACCTTCGCGGAAATTCGTGGTAATCGGCGTTTCTATGATCGAGCCGTCCGGTTTTGCCATCAGCCCGCGCATGCCGGCCAGCTGGCGAATCTGCGCGGCAGAACCACGCGCCCCCGAATCGGCCATCATGAAGATGGAGTTGAACGACTCCTGCCTTTCCTTCACACCGTGGCGATTAACGACTTCCTCGTGACCGAGTTGATCCATCATCACCTTGGCCACCTGATCAC
The DNA here is from genome assembly GCF_907163155.1 of Candidatus Accumulibacter sp. ACC012. Classification (NCBI taxonomy): domain Bacteria; kingdom Pseudomonadati; phylum Pseudomonadota; class Betaproteobacteria; genus Candidatus Accumulibacter; species Candidatus Accumulibacter sp. ACC012. Next base: position 235,397 of record NZ_CAJQUC010000003.1, on the reverse strand, counting down.
CGGTACGCCCCCAGATATCGACGACCTTGTTGTAGCGCTCGCCGTTGGTGACCAGACCGTTGGTGTACTGGTTCTCGATTTCCTTGACCTCGTCGTCGGCCGCGGCAATGATTTCGCGCTTTTGCGCTGGCACCAGCATGTCGTCCGAGCAAATCGAAATACCCGCCCGGGTCGCCAGGCGATAGCCGTTCTGCATCAACTTGTCGGCAAAGACGACGGTTTCCTTGAGACCGCAGCGGCGGAACGCGGCGTTGATCAGCTTCGAGATTTCCTTCTTCTTGAGCGGCTTGTCGATCAGGCTGAAGGGCAGCCCTTTCGGCAGGATCTCGGAAAGCAGGGCACGCCCGGCGGTCGTCTTGTAGCGCGTGACCTTCTCCTGCCAGCCATTCTCGCCGTCACTCTCGTACTCGGAAATGCGCACCGAGACACGCGCGTGCAGGTCGAGTTGGCCGGCCTGCATGGCGCGCGTCACTTCGGCGAGATCAGGGAAAATCATCCCCTCGCCCTTGGCATTGACGCACTCGCGAGTGGCGTAGTAGAGACCGAGAACGATATCCTGCGAAGGAACAATGATCGGCTCGCCGTTGGCTGGCGACAGGACATTGTTCGAGGCCAGCATCAGGGTCCGCGCTTCCATCTGCGCCTCGAGGGACAGCGGCACATGCACGGCCATCTGGTCACCGTCGAAGTCGGCGTTGAAGGCCGCACAAACCAGAGGATGCAGCTGGATCGCCTTGCCCTCGATCAGCGTCGGCTCAAAAGCCTGAATGCCCAGACGGTGCAGCGTCGGCGCCCGGTTGAGCATGATCGGATGTTCGCGGATGACTTCTTCCAGGATGTCCCAGACGACCGATTCCTGCGTCTCGACCATCTTCTTCGCCTGCTTGATGGTGGTCGCCAGACCCATGCCTTCCAGACGGTTGAAAATGAACGGCTTGAACAGCTCCAGGGCCATGAGTTTCGGCAGCCCGCACTGGTGCAGCTTGAGTTGCGGACCGACGACGATGACCGAACGACCCGAGTAGTCGACGCGCTTGCCAAGCAGGTTCTGGCGGAAACGACCGCCCTTACCCTTGATCATGTCGGCCAGCGACTTCAGCGGACGCTTGTTGGCACCGGTCATCGCCTTGCCGCGGCGACCGTTGTCGAGCAGCGAGTCGACAGCCTCCTGGAGCATCCGCTTTTCATTGCGAACGATGATTTCCGGAGCCTTGAGTTCGAGCAGGCGCTTCAGACGATTGTTGCGGTTGATGACGCGGCGATAGAGATCATTGAGGTCGGAGGTCGCAAAGCGGCCGCCGTCCAGCGGCACCAGCGGACGCAGATCGGGTGGCAGGACCGGCAACACTTCGAGCACCATCCACTCGGGCTTGATCCCCGATTTCTGGAAGCCCTCAAGAATTTTCAGGCGCTTGGAGAACTTCTTGCTCTTGGTTTCGGAGGTCGTCGTCTCGAGTTCGGAGCGCAGGGTTTCGACTTCACGGGCCAGATCGATCGAACGCAGCAGTTCGCGGATGCCTTCGGCACCCATCGCCGCGTCGAAGTCGTCGCCGTACTCTTCGACTTTGGCCAGATAGTCGTCCTCGGTCAACAGCTGCGCACGTGCCAGCGGCGTCATGCCCGGATCGTAGACCACGAAGGCTTCGAAGTAGAGCACCCGTTCGATGTCACGCAAGGTCATGTCGAGCACCATGCCAAGACGGCTTGGCAGGCTCTTCAGGAACCAGATATGGGCCACCGGGCTGGCCAGATCGATGTGCGCCATACGCTCACGGCGAACCTTGGCCAGCGTCACTTCGACGCCGCATTTCTCGCAGATCACGCCACGATGCTTGAGCCGCTTGTACTTGCCGCAAAGGCACTCGTAGTCCTTGATCGGGCCAAAGATCTTGGCGCAGAACAGACCATCGCGTTCCGGCTTGAAGGTACGATAGTTGATCGTCTCGGGTTTCTTCACTTCACCATAGGACCAGGAGCGAATCTTGTCCGGCGAAGCGAGACCAATGGTGATCGCGTCGAACTGCTCTTCCTGCGTCACCTGCCTAAACAAATCAAGCAGTGCTTTCATCTTTTGCTCCAGTTAGGAGTGGGGGTGTCAGGGGCGGCGCGCGGTCGACCGGTAGACCGACCGCAACGCTCACCCCTCGGCAAACAATCAGAAACGTTCGAGATCGATGTCAATCGCCAGCGAACGGATTTCCTTGACCAGTACGTTGAAAGATTCGGGCATACCGGCCTCGATCTTGTGATCACCCTTGACGATGTTCTCGTACACCTTGGTCCTGCCATTCACATCGTCAGACTTGACGGTCAGCATTTCCTGCAGCACGTACGAAGCACCATAGGCTTCGAGCGCCCAGACTTCCATCTCGCCGAAACGCTGGCCACCAAACTGGGCTTTACCCCCCAACGGCTGCTGGGTGACCAGCGAGTACGGGCCGGTCGAACGCGCGTGCATCTTGTCGTCGACCAGGTGGTGGAGCTTCAAGACGTGCATGTAGCCAACCGTCACCTGGCGCTCGAAACGCTCACCCGTGCGGCCGTCATACAAGGTCATCTGCCCTGATTCGGGCATTCCGGCGAGCGCCAGCATGCCCTTGATCTCGGATTCCTTGGCGCCATCGAAAACCGGCGTCGCGAAAGGCACGCCCTTTTCCAGGTTGCCGGCCATTTCGACAATCTCACCGTCGCTCAGTTGATCGAGATCCTCGGACTTGCCCGTACTGTTGTAGATCTGATCGAGGAAGCCGCGAACCTCGGTTGCCGTCGCCTGGCGGCGAAGCATTTCGCCAATTCTGAAACCCAGGCCTTTGGCAGCCAGCCCCAGGTGGACCTCGAGAATCTGTCCAACGTTCATCCGCGATGGGACGCCGAGCGGGTTGAGCACGATATCGACCGGGTGGCCATCGGCCATATACGGCATGTCTTCGACCGGAACGATGCGTGAAACAACGCCCTTGTTGCCGTGCCGGCCGGCCATCTTGTCGCCCGCCTGCAGGCGCCGCTTGACGGCGACGTAGACCTTGACCATTTTCTGCACGCCGGGCGGCAGCTCGTCGCCCTGGGTGAGCTTCTTGCGCTTCTCTTCGAAAGCGACGTCGAAACCTTTGCGCGTCTGCTCAAGGCCATCGCGGAGGGATTCCAGCTGATGCGCGATTTCTTCGTCGGCCATGCGGATGTCGAACCAGTGATGCGGCTCGATCCCGTCGAGGTACTCCTGGGTGACCGCCGCCCCTTTGGCCAAGCGCTTCGGCCCACCATTGGCCGGTTTGCCAATGATCATCCGTGCGACGCGGGCGAAGGCGTCGCGCTCAACGATGCGCAGCTGATCGGCGAGGTCCAGCTTGTAGCTGCGCAGATGATCGTCGATGATCGACTGCGCACGCTTGTCGCGCTCGATACCCTCGCGAGTAAACACCTGCACATCGATTACCGTGCCGGCGATTCCCGACTGAACACGCAGCGAAGTGTCTTTGACGTCGGACGCTTTTTCACCAAAAATCGCCCGCAACAACTTCTCTTCGGGGGTCAGCTGCGTCTCGCCTTTCGGCGTCACTTTACCGACCAGCACGTCGCCGGCCTCGACCTCGGCGCCGATATAGACGATCCCCGATTCGTCGAGGCGCGCCAGTTGCGACTCGCCGAGCGACGCGATGTCGCGGGTAATTTCCTCGGGCCCCAACTTGGTGTCCCGCGCCACGACCGTCAGTTCCTCGATGTGGATCGAAGTAAAACGATCCTCGGCAACGACCCGCTCCGAGATCAGGATGGAGTCCTCGAAGTTGTAGCCGTTCCACGGCATAAAGGCGACCAGCATATTCTGACCGAGCGCCAGCTCACCCTTGTCGGTCGACGCCCCATCGGCGACCACGTCGCCCCTGGCGATCACGTCACCGACGCGCACCAGCGGCCGTTGGTTAATGTTTGTGTTCTGGTTGGAACGGATATATTTCACCAGGTTGTAGATATCGACACCCACTTCGCCCGGCCCGGTCTCGTTGTCGTTGACGCGCACCACAACCCGCGAGGCATCGACATAATCGACCACCCCGCCGCGCAGCGCCTGCACGGCAGTACCCGAGTCCACAGCGACCGTGCGCTCGATGCCGGTACCGACCAACGGCTTTTCCGGACGCAGACAAGGCACCGCCTGGCGCTGCATGTTGGCGCCCATCAAGGCGCGGTTGGCGTCGTCGTGCTCGAGGAAGGGAATCAGCGAAGCGGCGACCGAAACGATCTGGCTTGGCGCAACGTCCATGTACTGCACACGCGCCGGTTCGGCAAGAATCGTTTCACCTTTCTCGCGACAGGTGACCAGATCGTCGCTGAGCACGCCTGCCTCACCAAGCTCGGAGTTGGCCTGAGCGATGACATACGCACCTTCTTCGATCGCCGAGAGGTACTCGATCTGATCGGTCACCCGGCCGTTGACCACTGTGCGGTAGGGTGTTTCGAGAAAGCCGTACTCGTTGGTCCGCGCATACAGCGCCAGCGAATTGATCAGGCCGATGTTCGGACCTTCCGGCGTTTCGATCGGACAGACGCGGCCGTAATGCGTGGGATGCACGTCGCGCACTTCGAAGCCCGCACGCTCGCGTGTCAGGCCGCCCGGGCCCAGGGCCGAAACACGGCGCTTATGGGTAATCTCGGACAGCGGATTGGTCTGATCCATGAATTGCGAAAGCTGGCTGGAACCGAAAAACTCCCGCACTGCAGCACTGATCGGTTTGGCGTTGATCAGATCGTGCGGCATCAGATTGTCCGACTCAGCCTGCGACAAACGTTCCTTGACCGCGCGCTCGACACGGACCAGGCCAGCCCGGAATTGATTCTCGGCCAACTCACCGACCGAGCGAACACGGCGATTGCCGAGATGGTCGATGTCATCCACTTCGCCGCGACCATTGCGCAACTCGACCAGCAGCTTGATGACCTCAACGATGTCCCGTGGCGACAGAGTCAACTGCTCGCGTGCTTCGCCACTGGCACCCTCGGCTTTCAGCTGCTCGAACAATGCCCGCGCATCGGCTTCGGTCATGTTTTCGGCGACCGCTCGCGGCCCGTGGTTCAACTCACCAAGAAGCGCGATGCCTGGTGCCGTTTCACCGATCGCCTCCTTGAGCAGAGTGACCAGGCCCTCGCGCTTGGAAGGTACATGCTTGAGCATGATCTTGTATTCGACGACATCTTTGCGGGCCACTCGGCGGTTGAACTTCATGCGTCCGACGGCTGACAGGTCGTAACGGTCGTCCGAGTAGAACAAGCCGTTGAAAAGGATTTCAACCGCTTCTTCCGTTGGCGGTTCGCCGGGACGCATCATGCGGTAGATGGCCACACGAGCGGCCTGCCTGGATTGCGTATCGTCAACGCGCAGGGTCTGCGAAATGAAACCGCCGCGATCGAGGTCGTTGATATACAGGGTATGCAGCGACTCGACACCGGACTCGACGAGTTTCGCCAGCAGGGACTCGGTGATCTCGTCGTTGGCAGTCGCCAGAATCTCGCCGCTACTCTGGTCGATGACATCCTCGGCGACGACGCGTCCGATCAGGAAGTCATCCGGAACGGCAACCTGCTTGATTCCGGCAGCATCGAGTTCGCGGATGTGCTTGGCAGTAATGCGCTTGTCTTTGGCGATAATCAGCGTCCCTGAGGGATCGTTGAAGTCGAAGCGTGCGACCTCACCGCGCAAGCGCTCGGGAACCAGCGCGAATTCGATGACGCTCTTGCCGAGAATGAAAGTGTCGAAGTCGAAGAACTCGCGCAGAATCATCTGCGGCGACAGTCCGATGGCCTTCAGCAAGGTGGTAACCGGCATCTTGCGCCGCCGGTCGACGCGGAAGAAGAGGAGGTCCTTGGGGTCGAACTCGAAATCGAGCCATGAGCCGCGATAAGGAATGACCCGCGCCGAAAAGAGCAGCTTCCCCGAACTGTGTGTCTTGCCCCGGTCGTGCTCGAAGAAGACCCCCGGCGAACGGTGCAGCTGCGAGACGATCACGCGCTCGGTGCCGTTGATGACGAAGGAGCCCGTGGAGGTCATCAAGGGAATTTCACCCATGTAGACTTCCTGCTCCTTGACTTCCTTGATCGTGTCGGGAGTCTCGCGGTCGAGAATGACCAGGCGAACCTTAGCGCGCAGGGCCGAGGCGAAAGTCAGGCCACGCTGGTGGCACTCCTTGACGTCGAACGCCGGCTCCGAAAGCGCAAAGCTGACGAACTCCAGACGCGCATTCCCGCTATGGCTGACAATCGGGAAAATAGAGGAAAACGCAGCCTGCAAACCCTGGTTCTTGCGTTGTGCTACGGGTGTCGTCTTCTGCAGGAAAGCAGAAAAAGACTCCAACTGGGTAGCCAGCAAGTACGGCACTTCAAGCACGCTGGCGCGCTTGGCGAAGCTCTTGCGGATACGCTTTTTCTCGGTGTAGGAGTAGTTCATGGTCGCTCCGAACTCAGACGGCAAAACCTCTAGTGCGCACCGGCGAAAGTCGCAAGACCCGCCAGTCCGCAACGGACAAAAGCAATATGATTAGCACAGCGACGATTACTTGCGTAGTCGACCGGTTTGCACTACTCATTATTGCGTTTGCACGCTGCACAGCAGTGCGTCCACGACGCAAAGCCGTTTCCGGAAAAGCACAAAAGGGCTGACAGCCGAAAGGCTGCCAGCCCAAGCGCTCGGTCGGAATTACTTGACCTCGACCTTCGCTCCCGCATCCTCAAGAAGCTTGACAAGAGCGGCGGCGTCGGCTTTGGAGATGCCTTCCTTGACCGCCTTCGGTGCGCCATCAACGAGGTCCTTGGCCTCCTTGAGGCCGAGACCGGTTGCCGCACGGACGACCTTGATGGTCTCTACCTTCTTCTCGCCGCTAGCCATGAGCATGACCGTAAACTCGGTCTGCTCCTCAACCACCGCCGCAGCTGCGCCAGGTGCAGCGACGGCCATGGAGGCGGCCGAGACGCCAAACTTCTCTTCAAACGCCTTCACCAGGTCGTTCAGGTCCATTACCGTCATTGCACCAACGGCTTCCAGGATGTCTTCTTTGCTAATCGCCATAATCAATAAACTCCAAAATCTGAATATTTGTAAAAGCTGACAGTGCGGTCTGCGGTCTGCGGTCAGGCGACCGCCTCCGCCTCCGGCTCTTCACGTTGTTTGGCCAAGGCGGCGAGTGCGCAGGCAAAGCCAGTCACGGGCGCCTGCATCATGCCCAGCAACTGGGCGAGCAATTCCTCGCGACTCGGAATTGCAGCGAGTCTTTGCACCCCAGCGACGTCGAGAAGCTCGCCAGCGTAGCTGCCAGCTTTCACGACCAGCTTGTCATTGGTCTTTGCGAAGTCGTACAGCACTTTGGCCGCGGCGACCGGATCCTCCGAGACGCTGTAAATCAGCGGCCCCGTCAGCTGCCCGGACAACTCGGCGAATGGGCTACCCTGCACTGCCCGACGCACCAGAGTGTTTTTCAGTACGCGCAGATAAACACCGGCAGCACGTGCCTGTGCACGCAAACGCGTCAGATGAGCCACCTGCAAGCCGGTGTACTCGGCCACGACTATCGTCTGTGCGCCAGCCACCTTGGCCGAAACTTCGGCCACGACAGCTTTCTTTTCATCAAGATTAAGACCCACAGGCCCTTCCTCCTATCAAGTCAACAGACGGCACATCCATCAGGATGCGCCGCACCCACGGCGACCTTGGATCAGGGCTTGCAGCGACGGCCAGAGCCGTTCGCTGCGAAATCCTTTTCTGGGCACACCATCTCTGCAGGCTGCTTGCACACTTAAACCTCTGGCAAAAACCTTCGGCACCTGCGGTCTTTGACGATCCATCAACGGCACCAGCAAGGCAGGCACCGCAAACGGCCCAACAAAGTTTCTGGCCGCAGCAGGTCACGACGTGGCCTACTGCGGCACTACGATTATTGCTATCCCGTATTCTCTACCTACAGGGTGGACGCATCGACGCGAACCCCGGGCCCCATGGTGCTGGAGACGGCAATGCGCAGCAGATACTGCCCCCTGGAGCTTGCCGGCTTGGCCTTGATCAGCGCATCGATCAGCGCCTTCAGGTTGACCAACAAGCGGTCAACGTCAAACGATGCACGCCCGATGGTGCTGTGGATGATCCCGGACTTGTCGGTGCGATACTGTACCTGCCCGGCCTTGGCATTCCTGACCGCGGTCGCCACATCCATGGTCACCGTCCCGACTTTCGGGTTTGGCATCAGCCCGCGCGGCCCGAGAATCTGACCCAGCTGACCAACGACGCGCATCGCATCCGGCGTGGCAATCACGCGATCAAAGTTCATCACCCCGGCCTTGATCTCGGCGGCCAAATCTTCGAAACCGACGATGTCTGCGCCCGCCTCGAGAGCCGCCGCAGCCTTCTCACCCTGGGCGAACACGGCAACGCGGATCGTCTTACCCGTACCGGCCGGCAAAACGACCGAACCGCGAACGATCTGATCCGACTTGCGAGGATCGACGCCCAGACAGACGGCGACATCAATCGACTCGTCGAACTTGGCTGTAGCAAATTCCTTGGCCAGTTTCAGCGCCTCACCGACTGCCAGGCTGTTTGTGCGATCGACCTTGCCCGTAAAAACTTTTTGACGCTTGCTTAGCTTCGCCATCTCAAAACCCCTCCACGGTAACGCCCATCGCGCGGGCACTGCCGGCGATCGTACGAACTGCTGCATCCATGTCAGCCGCCGTCAGGTCGGGCATTTTCTGTGTCGCAATAGCTTCGCACTGCGCACGGGTCAGCGTGCCGACCTTGTTCGTCAGCGGCTTCGGGCTACCCTTCTGGAGGCCAATGGCCTTCTTGATCAAAACGGTCGCCGGCGGCGTCTTCATGATGAAGGTGAAGCTCTTGTCGGCGAAGGCGGTGATCACCACCGGAATCGGCAGACCCGGCTCCATGCCCTGCGTCTGGGCATTAAATGCCTTGCAGAACTCCATGATATTCAGGCCACGCTGGCCGAGCGCCGGACCGATCGGGGGCGACGGATTCGCCTTGCCCGCAGGTACCTGCAATTTGATGTAACCTGTGATTTTTTTTGCCACGCTAGGAATCTCCTATAGACGGGTTCAAACGCGCTCGTGACGGCGCTCCCCAAACGACAAACGCGGCCCGGGAGCCGCACTACTGCGGTGCGCCACGACTGCCACGCACCGCAACCCACTTTCTGGATCAGGCTTTCTCGACTTGAGCGAACTCCAACTCGACCGGCGTCGGGCGACCGAAGATGGTCACCGACACACGCAGACGATTTTTCTCGTAGTTCACCTGCTCGACCGCACCATGAAAATCGGTAAAAGGACCGTCCTTGACGCGGACAATCTCGCCCGGTTCGAAAAGGACTTTCGGACGCGGCTTCTCAACGCCCTCCTGGATCTGCTGCATGATCTTGTCGACCTCCTTCTGGGAGATCGGCGTCGGCTTGTTGGCCGTGCCTCCGACAAAACCGGTGACCTTTGGCGTACTCTTGACGAGGTGCCAGGAGTCGTCATTCATTTCCATTTCGACCAGCACATAGCCGGGGAAAAATTTTCGCTCGGAAATGCTCTTCTGACCCATCTTGAGCTCGACAACCTCCTCGACCGGCACCAGAATCTGGCCGAAGGCATACTCCATCTCCTGCCGCTGAATGCGCTCGAGCAGCGCGCGCTGCACACTCTTCTCGAAGCCTGAATAGGCGTGCACGACGTACCAACGCATACTCATGATTGTCTCCAGCCAAGAACCAGATCGTAGAGAACCCACTCCAGACCCTTGTCGGTCAACCAGAGAAAGACCGCCATCACCACTACAAACGCGAACACCAGACCGGTGGTCTGGACGGTTTCCTTGCGCGACGGCCAGACTACCTTTTTCGCTTCGGTGGTCGCATCCTTGGCAAAGCCGAAAAACTGACGCCCCGGCTCGGTCTGCCAGGCGACGGCGACGGCCAGCGCCGCTCCGCCCAAGACAGCAAGAACACGCAGGATCATCGCCTGCTCGGCGAGCAGGTAGAAGCCAGCGATACCGGCGACGAGCAGCAATACCGCCAACGCAAACTTTAACTTATCGGCCATGTGGTCCGCTTTGCTTACTTCTTTGATTACTTATTGGCAGGGGCAGAGGGAATCGAACCCCCAACCTTCGGTTTTGGAGACCGACGCTCTGCCAGTTGAGCTATGCCCCTGCGGCAGAGACTAGGGGCGCCCACAATGCAGCGACCCCCGTCTTTCTTGAACCTACTCGATGATTTTTGCAACCACGCCGGCACCGACGGTACGGCCACCTTCGCGAATAGCGAAGCGCAGGCCTTCTTCCATGGCGATCGGCGCAATCAGCTTGACCGTCATCTGGATGTTGTCACCAGGCATCACCATTTCAACACCTTCAGGCATCGAGATGGCACCGGTCACATCCGTCGTGCGGAAGTAGAACTGCGGGCGATAGTTATTGAAGAACGGCGTGTGACGACCACCCTCTTCTTTCGACAAGACATACACCTCACCCGAGAAGTGGGTGTGCGGCTTGATCGAACCGGGCTTGGCCAGCACCTGACCGCGCTCGACGTCTTCACGCTTGACGCCGCGCAGCAGAACACCAACGTTGTCGCCCGCCCGACCTTCGTCGAGCAGCTTGCGGAACATCTCGACGCCGGTGCAGATGGTCTTCACCGTCGGCCGGATACCAACAATCTCGACTTCTTCACCCACCTTGACGATGCCGCGCTCGACACGACCGGTAACTACCGTACCGCGACCGGAGATCGAGAAAACGTCTTCGATCGGCAGCAGGAACGGCTTGTCGATCGCGCGCTCGGGGGTCGGAATGTAGCTATCCAGCGCATCCGCCAGCGCCAGCACCGACAGCTCACCCAGCTCGCCGAGGTCACCCTCAAGGGCCTTTAGGGCAGAACCCTGGATGATCGGCACGTCGTCGCCCGGGAAATCGTACTTGGAAAGCAGCTCGCGCACTTCCATATCCACCAGCTCGAGCAGCTCGGCATCATCAACCATGTCGCACTTGTTCAGATAGACAATGATGTACGGTACGCCCACCTGGCGGGCCAACAGAATGTGCTCACGCGTCTGCGGCATCGGACCGTCAGCGGCCGAGCACACCAGAATCGCGCCGTCCATCTGCGCGGCACCGGTGATCATGTTCTTCACGTAGTCAGCGTGACCCGGGCAATCGACGTGCGCGTAGTGGCGCTTTGCCGTCTCGTACTCGACGTGCGCGGTATTGATCGTGATCCCGCGCGCCTTCTCTTCCGGCGCCGCATCGATCTGGTCGTAGGCTTTGGCGGTACCGCCATACTTCTTCGACAGAATGGTCGTGATCGCCGCCGTCAGCGTTGTCTTGCCGTGGTCAACGTGCCCAATCGTGCCAACGTTGACGTGCGGCTTCGTACGTTCAAATTTTCCCTTGGCCATTACCGGTACCTCAAGACGTTAAAATTAGTGAATCTACGGCACCAAACAGTGGTGCCCATGGACAGAATTGAACTGTCGACCTCTCCCTTACCAAGGGAGTGCTCTACCGCTGAGCTACATGGGCGGTGTGCGCGATGCCTGAAGCTGTTCTGCGGTCACAACGCCAACGTGGAGCGGGTGAAGGGAATCGAACCCTCGTCATAAGCTTGGAAGGCTTCAGCTCTACCATTGAGCTACACCCGCAAAACCATTACCCGAAGCACGCTAAAACAAGACCGCCAACAGCGGCATTTTGGTGGAGGGAGAAGGATTCGAACCTTCGAAGGCAGAGCCGTCAGATTTACAGTCTGATCCCGTTGGCCACTTGGGTATCCCTCCAGCTCAGAACCCAGGATTCTGGCACCTGGGAAAATAACTGTCAAATTGTTTTTCGAGCAGCGCAAGATTATAGACGAGAAGCAAAGGCCGCGTACAGCTCTTTTGACACTTTCGCGTACTCAAGGGCGTAAAATCGCTTGCGTCCCTTTCCGTAGCACGAAAAAAAGGATCCTCCTGGCGCGATGAGCCCCTCACTGAACAGTCCTTTACCCAAGCACCCGCCTCTCGCTGAGGATCTCGTGGCGACCCTGAAAGACCACTTCGGCTCGCGTTTCTCGCAGGGCGAGTCGATTCGCATGCAGCACGGACGGGATGAGTCGGTACACGAAGCGGCTCCGCCCGATGCTGTTTTCTTTGCCCGCAGCACGCAAGAAGTTGCGGACGTGGTCAGGCTATGCCATCGGCAGCAGGTGCCCATCATCCCCTATGGCGTTGGTAGTTCGGTCGAAGGACATGTCCTGGCGATTCACGGCGGCATCACCATCGATCTTGCCGGGATGAACCGCATCCTGGCCACGCATAACGAAGATCTCGACGCCACGGTCGAAGCCGGCGTCACGCGCCTGCAGCTGAACGCATCCCTGAAGGGCAGCGGGCTATTCTTTCCCATTGACCCAGGTGCAGATGCCTCGCTCGGCGGCATGGCCGCAACACGCGCCTCGGGAACCAACGCCGTGCGCTACGGCACCATGCGCGACAATGTCCTGGGCATGACGGTGGTCCTGGCCGACGGGAAAATCATCAAGACCGGCGGCCGGGCGCGAAAGTCGTCGGCCGGTTACGACCTGACGCGCCTACTGATCGGTTCCGAGGGGACTCTGGGCATCATCACCGAGCTGACCGTCAAGCTGCATCCGATCCCCGAGGCCATGTCGGCGGCAGTCTGCGCCTTTCCTGATGTCGAGGCAGCGGTAGACACGGTGATCGAGACCATCCAGTTGGGCGTGCCCATGGCGCGCATCGAACTGCTCGATGCGCTGACCATTTCGGCAGTCAACCGCCACAGCCATACCACGCTGCGCGAGCTACCGACACTGTTCTTCGAATTCCATGGCAGCCCGGCGGCGGTCAGCGAACAAGCGCAGATCGTGCAGGGGATTGCCGGCGGTTTCGGCGGCCAGGAGTTCGCCTGGGCGACGCACAACGAGGACCGTTCGCGCCTGTGGCAGGCCCGCCACGACGCCTATTTCGCGTGCCTGCAGCTCAAACCAGGTTGCCGCGCCTTGCCGACCGACGTCTGCGTGCCGATTTCCCGGCTCGCCGAGTGCATCCAGGCGACCAACGAAGACATCTCCCTGGTGTCGATCCCGATCGCCCTTTTTGGCCATGTTGGCGACGGCAACTTTCACCTGGTGGTGCTGGTGGACCCTACCAGCGCGGCCGACATGCACGCCGCCGAATGGATCAACGAACGCCTCGTCGAGCGGGCGCTGGCGATGTCGGGAACCTGCACCGGCGAGCACGGCATCGGCATCGGCAAGACCCGATTCATGGTGCGCGAACACGGCGCAGAGGCGATCGCCGTAATGCGCGCCATCAAGACAGCCCTGGACCCGACGAATCTGCTCAACCCAGGCAAGGTTCTGCCACCCGGCACGGCCAGCTGAGCCAGCAGGCCGGCAGCGCGGGCCATGCGCTCATGCAGCCCTGCCGACATTCCACCGCAGCGCCCAATCCTCCGGAGCAAGAGCTTGTCTTCACCCGCACCCGAATCCACTGACGCCGTGCCGCCCGTCTTTGGCTCGCAACTTCGTCAACTGGCCCTGCAACTCGCCGCGACGCTCGCCGTGCTGTCACTGGCCTGGCCATACTACGGACTGCGCAACGAGCCGCTGCCGTGGCCACAAACCGCTCTGGCCATAGGCGCCACCGCACTGCTTTTCGCCACTCTCACGCGTCAGGCCTGGTGGTGGCGGCTAATCCACACGCTCTTCGTACCGCTGGCGTGGTCGGCTTCGATGATCGGCATTGACCCGGGCTGGTACCTACTGCTGTTCTTCGTGCTGCTACTCGTCTATCGCGGCGCATTAGGTGGCCAGATACCGCTCTTCCTGTCCAACGCCACCACCGCGGCAGCCCTCGCCACGTTGACCCGCGAGCTCCCCGAGATGCGCTTTCTCGACCTTGGCGCCGGCGTCGGCAGCGTACTCGGTCCGCTCGCCCGGCAGCGGCCCGATGCGCACTTCACCGGCGTCGAGAATGCCCCAGCGGCCTGGGCCTGCGGACGCCTGCGCATGGCCGGGCTAGCCAACTGCGACTGGCGTTGGGGTGACCTCTGGCGCACCGAACTGAGCGCCTACGACGTCGTCTATGCCTTCCTCTCGCCGGTTCCGATGGCCGCCCTCTGGGAGAAGGCGCAGCGGGAAATGCGCCCCGGAACGCTGTTCATCAGTAACAGCTTCGCGGTGCCCGATGTCGCCGCCGAGCAGGTCATCGAAGTCGACGACGCGTGCCATACGCAACTTTTCTGCTACCGCCTGTGAGCGCGCCGGGGCGACGCTTCATGCGCACACCGAGCTCGGCCGCTACGGTTGCCAGCAAGCAGCGATTCGCAACAATCGGCACCCCACCCCAGAGACGGTGAAACTTTGCTAACATGACCGATTCCATCACCACCGGAGCCGAAAAAAATGTCCAGTAACGATTCTCTAAGCGATCCGATGAGCTTCGCAAAAAAAATGTTTGGCAATATGGGCTTTTCCTTGCCGGGCATGATCACCCCGACGCTGGACGTTGAGGAAATCGAGAAAAAGGTCAGGGATCTTAAAGCGGTCGAGAGCTGGCTGAAAATGAATTTGTCGATGCTGCAAATGACAATCCAGGGCCTCGAAATGCAATGTGTGACGCTCAACGCTGTGCGCGCAATGGGCCAGATGGGAGCCAATTTCACGCCTGGTGCCGCTGGCGGAAGCGATGACGCGCAGCCGGGACTGCTCGGTGCGGCAGGCGGCGCTGACGCCCTCAAGCAAGCGGCGATGTGGCCCTGGACCATGATGCAGCAGATGCAGGAACAGATGAAGCAGGCTGCGGCCGCCGCGCAACAGGCTGGGCAAAGCGACGACGAGGCGAAGAAACCCTAAGCGGAAAAAAGCCGGGCAGCACGTGCCGGCCGGGCCGCGGCGTCAGATGATCGACGCCGCGCGCATCGCGGTGATCTCACTCTCCGCAAACCCCGCCTCGCGCAGGATCTCCTCGCCGTGCTCGCCGGCAGCGGGCGCGGCGCGCTCGACCGCAAAAACCCAGCCCGAGAGCTTTACCGGCGGCGCGTACTGGACAACCCCGTCAGCGTGCACCACCATCTGACGCGCAACAAACTGCGCATGCTCGAGAGCCTCCGCCACCGCGAGTACCGGCGTCACGCAGCAATCGATGTCGGCAAAGAAGTTGCTCCAGTCGGCCTGTGTGCGACTCGCAAAGAGGGTCTCTATTTCCGCGCGCAAGGCAAGCGCGGTCGCGCCGCGCACAGCGTGCAGGGGCTTCCAGTCAGGACGTTCCAGTGCCGCACAGAAGACGTCCCAGAACTTCTTCTCGAGCGGCGCGACAGCCATGTAGCGACTATCCGCTGTGGCGTACACCCCATAGCCAGGGTCAGCTCCGGTAAGCAGATCGCGCCCGCGCTCGGGCAGGCCGCCAGCACTCTGCATCGCGAACAGCGGAAAAAGGTTGTGTGCCAGAACCGCGTCGCTCATCGCCACGTCGACCAGGCGACCCTGGCCACTGCGCTGAGCATCGAACAAGGCCGCGAGAATACCCATAACGGCGCTCATCGCGCCGCCCAACAAGTCGCCCATCTGCAGATTGGGGATCGCTGGCGGCCCCCCATCGACACCAATCTGATCGAGGACACCGGCCAGGCCAATGTAGTTGAGATCGTGCCCGGCGGCCATCGCCAGCGGTCCACTCTGGCCATAACCGGTGATCGCGCAATAGACCAGCTTGGGGTTGATCGAGCGCAGCGCCGGATAGCCGATGCCGAGCCGGTCGCTGACCCCGGGCCGGAAACTCTCGACCAGCACGTCGGCAGTAGTCGCCAGACGCAGCAAGACTGCCTGCCCCTGTTCTTGCTTGAGGTCGAGGCGTAGACCGCGCTTGTTGCGGTTGACGCTGCGATAGAAAGCACTGACACCCGCCGGACCCTCGCCGAGCAAGCGCGCGTAGTCGCCAGGCCCGTGATCTTCGATCTTGATAACATCGGCGCCCAGGTCGGCCAGATGCAAGCTCGCTACTGGCCCGGGAAGCAGACGGCTAAGATCAAGAACACGCACCCCGCGCAGCGGTGCGCCACTCATCGCTCGCCCTCGCAGCCCTCGAGCCAGGCCGCATCCATGTCGATCAGCGCCCCCTTCCGCAGGGTCTGCTCCAGGAACTGACCGCGGAACAGCCATCCTGTCGTGCCGTGCTGATGCGACCACGGCGTTTCCCATTCGGCGACCAGCACCTGCACGCGCGTCACCTCGACCTCCCGGGGCAGCGTGTCCACAACGCTCACGGAAGCCGGCTCGACGCAAGGCATCGCGGCTGCCAGGCGCGCGTGGTCGGCTACGGTATGGGCGGCAGCGGGTTTGCCGATGTGTGGACAGCGATCAAGCTGCCACCGCTGGCGGGAAAGCGCGGCGATCGAGCCTTTCAGCCAATAGGTCGGTGCCTTCAGCAGCCGGCCGGCGCCGCCCTCACTGAAGATCACGCAGTCACCAAGCTGCGGCCCGGCGGACGCAGCAGAGAAAGCGCTTGCCGCCGGCGCAGCGTCGTCAGCGAGCAGCGCCGCGGCCAGCAATGAACCGGCAACGACGGCCAGTACACGCCTCATTCGTAGCGGCGCAGGTCTTCGATCACCTTGCCGTCGTTGGCCAAGGCACCCGCAGCCTGGAAGGCTACCTCAGCACGCAGCTTGGTGAGCTCACGAATGCTGGCCACCACCGCCGCCTGCAGTGCGTCCGAGGGCTGCGCGACCTCGCAGTACAAGGTCATTCGATCCTGACCGCCGGCATTGTCGACCACCAGCCGGGCGCGACCAATTTCGCCGTGTCGCGCGACAAGCGCCGCGACCTGCGAAGGGTGTACGAACATCCCCTTGACCTTGGTCGTCTGATCCGCGCGCCCCAGCCAGCCCCTGATGCGCACATTGGTCCTGCCGCAGGGGCTGGTTCCCGGCAGAAAGGCCGAAAGATCGCCGGTAGCAAAGCGAATCAGCGGGTAATCCGGATTGAAACTGGTCACCACCACTTCGCCGACCTCCCCTTCGGCCACCGGATCGCCGGTACCGGGACGAACGATTTCGAGCAGCACCTCTTCCTCGACGACCAGCCCCTCCTCACTCGGCGTCTCATAGGCAATCAGGCCCAGATCGGCAGACGCATAGGCCTGGCGCACCACAATGCCGCGCGCGTTGAGCAGCTTGCGCAGCGTCGGCGGCAAGGCTTCGCCCGAAACGACCGCCTTGCCCAATGAGCTGATATCGGCGCCTAATTCGTCGGCTTTGTCGAGAATGATGCGCAGAAACGAAGGCGTGCCGACGTAGGCCGCCGGCTTGAGGTCGGCAATCGCCTGCACCTGCATATCGGTCTGGCCGACGCCGGCAGGAAAAACCGGACAACCGAGCTTCTGCGCCGCGCCTTCGAGCATGAAGCCGGCCGGCGTGAAATGGTAGGAGAAAGTGTTGTGCACCAGATCGCCGGCCCGGAACCCGGTGGCAAAGAGAACGCGCGCGAAACGCCACCAGTCCTGGCCACGGCCCTCGGGGTCATAGATCGGACCCGGCGAAGCAAAAACCCGTGACAAGCCGGCCATTGGCGTCACCGGCAGACCACCGAAAGGCGGTGCCGCGCGTTGCAGTTCGCCGAGCTCGCTCTTGCGCGTCACCGGCAGTGTTGCCAGTGCGGCGCGTGAATCGATGCTGTCGGCGGCAAGGCCAGCAAACAGCTGGCGCCAGTACGCTGACTTCCTCTGGGCATGCTCAAGCTGCTGCGACAGGCGTCCCATCAGCCAGGCTTCGCGCTCGGCCGGCGAGCGCGTTTCGAGAGAATCGTAGTAATCCATGGCTTGTCACTCACACGATAAGAAAATTCGCAGCAAACAGTGAAGACAGCCCGCCATGCCGCCGCCGAAGCAGACAGCGCCACGTGGCAGGCCACGGGCGGTTCAGGAAAGCCAGCGCTTGCGACGACGATAGTGCTTGACGTCTTTGAAGCTCTTGCGCCCGGCCGACGACAGCCCGAGGTAGAACTCCTTGACGTCTTCGTTGGCAGCGAGCTCCTTGGCTGCACCCTCCATCACCACGCGGCCGTTTTCGAGGATGTAGCCAAAGTCTGCGTAGCGCAGCGCCATATTGGTGTTCTGCTCCGCGAGCAGGAAGGTCACGCCCTCCTTCTGATTGAGATCCTTGACGATGCCGAACACCTCATCGACGATCTGCGGCGCCAGACCCATTGATGGCTCGTCGAGCAGCACCATGCTTGGCTTGGCCATCAGCGCCCGGCCGACGGCGCACATCTGTTGTTCGCCACCCGAGGTGTAGGCCGCCTGGCTGCTGCGGCGCGTCTTCAGGCGGGGAAAATACGAATAGACCTTTTCCAGCGTCTCGTTGATAGCCGCCTTGCCATCACGGCGCGTGTAGGCCCCAGTGAGCAGGTTTTCCTCGATGCTCAGATGGCCAAAGCAGTGCCGCCCCTCCATCACCTGAATGACACCGCGTTTAACGAGGTCGGCCGGCGTCAGCGCCTCGATGCGCTCGTCGCGCAACTCGATCGTTCCTTTGGTGACTTCGCCGCGCTCGCCGTGCAGCAGATTGCTGACCGCGCGCAGGGTCGTCGTCTTGCCAGCACCGTTGCCGCCGAGAAGCGCCACGATGCCGCCTTCGGGAACGCTGAAGGAAACGCCCTTGAGAACCAGGATCACGTGGTTGTAGATGACCTCGATACTATTGACTCGGAGAAGGATGTTGGCAGTGCTCATGGCGTCTCTTCGCTCAGCGGGCCGCCCTCCCGCAAGCGGAAGGGCTGACAAAGGACTCGCGGTGACGAGTCCGCCGGGGAATTACTTGTTGCACTCCTCTGGCGTGCGCGGCGTCAGGTTCTTCTCTTCCGCGTACTTGCCGGAGGCGAGCATGACCATCGGACGCAAAGTCTTGTCGTCGGCCTGATACCAGTCTGGGGAAACGAACTCCCACTTTTTGCCGTTCCAGGTCTGAATGCGTACCCACGACGATCCCATATGGTCCAGGCAGGAAGTCTGCACCGGACGCATCACGCCGGCAAAGCCCATGGCATCGAGCTTTTTCTGGTCGAGATCGAGATGCTCGAGACCCCAACGCACCTGCTCGCCAGTCATCACCTTACCCTTGCCGTAGCGCTCCTGCGCCTTGCGAACCCCTTCGACAGCGAGCATCGCCGAAATCAGGCCACGCATATAGAGCACGTCGCCGACCTCCTCTTTTGGTCCGGTCCCCTCACCCTTGGCGTGCAAGGCAGCAAGAACGTCCTTGGCGATCTTGGAATTGTGCTCGGCGCCATGCTGCAAGGTCAGCGCGCTATAGCCTTTAGCCCCTTCACCAACGTCTTTGACATCGGGTTCGGCACCCGCCCACCAGATGCCCAGCATCTTGTTGCGCGGATAGCCGGTCGCCTGCGCCTCACGAAGAGCGGTCGAATTCATCACCCCCCAGCCCCAGAGCAGAACGTAGTCGGGCTTGCTCTGCCGGATCTGCAGCCAGGTTGCTTTCTGCTCGACGCCGGGGTGTGCCACGGGCAGCAGTTGCACCTGGAAAGCATGCTTCTTGCCCAATTCCTCAAGGACCGGAATCGGTTCCTTGCCGTACGGACTGTCGTGATACACCAGAGCGATTTTCTTGCCTTTCAGCTTGTCAACGCCGCCTTCCTTCTTGGCGATGTACTGGATGGCAACGTCAGCGCCAACCCAGTAGGTGCCAAGCAAGGGGAAGTTCCAGGTAAAGACCGCGCCGTTTGTTGATTCGCTACGGCCGTAACCGGCGGTGATCAACGGGATCTTGTCTTTCGGTGCCTTTTCGGTCAGCGCAAAGGTAACGCCGGTCGACAGGGGCTGGAAGGTCGTCGCACCGCCGTGCTTGGCTTTCAGGCGCTCGTAGCACTCGACGCCGCGGTCGGTGGCGTAACCCGTCTCACACTCCTCGAAAATGAGCTTGACGCCGTTGATACCGCCCTGCGCATTGACCAGCTTCAGGTAATCAACATAACCGTTGGCCCAGGGAGCGCCGTTTGGAGCGTAGGCGCCGGTACGGTAAACCAGGACCGGAAAGTACTGTTCCTTGGCCTGCTGCGCCACCGCCGGCGCGGTCGCCAGCGACGACAGGGCGATGGCCCCCAGCGAAGCAGTAAGTACGAGCTTGCTTAAGTTCATTCGTGTCTCCTCTTATTGAAATGGCGATACCCCTGCAACAACACCTGCGCCTGCGACAAACTCCATTACAAATGTGAAGCGGCCCGCTACCCGCGCCTCAGTGTGGGAATGGCCAGAGCCGCAGCTTTTCCTTGCCGGTCGACCACAGGCGCGCTATGCCGTGCGGCTCCTTGATCAGGAAGAAGACGATCAGGCCGCCGAAGATGATCAACTCGGCGTGCGAGATGCCAGCGGTCGATATTTCGACACCGACCAGGTCCCCGATCGCCGGCAGCAGCTGATTCAGCGCGATCGGAAGAACGACGATGAATGCCGCGCCGAAGAAACTGCCCATGATCGAACCCAGGCCACCAATAATGACCATGAACAGCAACTGGAACGAACGATCGACCGAGAAGGCGGCCGGCTCCCACGAGGCGAGGTGTACAAAACCCCACAGCGCGCCGGCCGTGCCGACGAAGAAGGAACTGACGGCGAATGCCGAGAGCTTGGCAAACAGCGGCCGAATTCCGATCACTTCGGCAGCCACATCCATGTCACGGATCGCCATCCACTGCCGACCGATGGCGCTACGCGTCATGTTCTTTGCCATCAGTGCGAAGACAGTCAGGATCGCCAGGCAAAATAGATACTTGTTGAGCGGGTTGTTGATCTGCCAGCCCATCACCTGCAGGTTGGAAACCGAAACCGAGCCCGATGAGGCATTGTCCGTAAACCAGGGAACGCGCAGAAAAACCCAGTCGGTGAAAAACTGCGCCGCCAGGGTGGCAACCGCCAGATAGAGGCCGCGCACGCGCAAACTCGGAATCCCGAAGACGATGCCCACGGCGGCGGAAGTCAGGCCGCCAAGCAGCAGAGACATGAGCAAGGGCATGCCTTCGACACGAATGTGGAAGTTGTACGCCGCGTACGCCCCGACGGCCATGAAGGCGCCGGCACCGAGCGTAATCTGCCCGCAGAAGCCGACCAGGATATTGACCCCGAGCGCGGCCAGCGACAGGATTACAAAGGGGATGAGGATGGCGCGGAACATGTACTCATCGACCAGCAGCGGAACGGCAACAAACGCGAACACCAGGATGCCGATGATCGCCCAGCGGTCCTGGGTGATCGGAAAAATCTGCTGATCGGCGGCGTAAGAAGTCTTGAACTGACCGTTTTCTCTATATAGCACTTGCCTGCTCCCCGATTAGACGCGGTCTATGATCTTTTCACCGAACAGGCCTTGCGGCCTGACCAGCAGAAAGAGCAGAGCCAGTACGTAGGCAAACCAGATCTCGATGCCGCCGCCAACCATCGGCCCGATGTAGACCTCGGAGAGTTTCTCGCCGACACCGATGATCAATCCGCCGATGATGGCGCCGGGAACCGAAGTCAGGCCGCCCAGAATGACCACCGGCAGCGCCCGCAGGGCCACCGTCGACAACGAGAACTGGACCCCGAGTTTCGAACCCCAGATCACACCGGCGACCAGGGCAACCAGACCGGCGACGCACCAGACGATCACCCAGATGCGGTTCAATGGAATGCCGATCGATTGTGCCGCCTGATGGTCGTCGGCCACCGCCCGCAGGGCCCTCCCGGTGGTCGTCTTCTGGAAGAAAAGGGTTAGCAGGCCGACCAGGACGGCGGCGATCGAGGCGGCGATGAAATCCTCCTTGTTGATCAGCAGGCCGCCTGCGAAAGTCCCTTCGAAGAGAAACACCGGATCCTTGGGCATGCCGACGTCGATCGTATAGATGCTGCTGCCGAAAAGGCTGCTGCCGACGCCTTCGAGAACATAGGCAATGCCCAGCGTAGCCATCAGCAGCGTCGCGCCCTCCTGATTGACCAGGTGGCGCAAGACCAGGCGTTCGATCAACCAGGCGACGACGAACATCAAGGCCCCGGCGACGACGAAGGCTGCGGCGGTTCCCAGGTACGAACCCTCAAGGCCGAACCAGCCCGGAATCCACTCCGCAAAACGGGCCATGGCCAGAGCGGCAAACAAGACCATCGCCCCCTGCGCGAAGTTGAAAACGCCGGATGCCTTGAAAATCAGCACGAAGCCGAGCGCCACCAGCGAATAGAGCATGCCGGCCATCAGGCCACCGATCAATGTTTCCAGGAAGAAACCCATCGCATCACTCCTTACCGTGGACGTCGCGTAGGCGACTCACAAACCTCCCTTCTCGCCCCTGTGGCAGAAGGGCTGGGGGAAGAGGGGGGACGGTCATCCCTTTCATCATCTGGGGTTTCTCGACAGGTCATGACCGTTAGTGGCTGGCGCCGAGATAGGCGCTGATGACGTCCGGATTATTGCGGACCACGTCCGGATCACCGTCACCGATCTTCTTGCCGTAGTCGAGAACGACGACCCGGTCGGAGATATCCATCACCACCGCCATGTCGTGCTCGATGAGCACGATGGTCGTCCCGAACTGGTCATTGACGTCGAGAATGAAGCGGCACATGTCCTGCTTTTCTTCGACGTTCATACCGGCCATTGGCTCGTCAAGCAGCAGGATGCTCGGCTCCATGGCCAGCGCGCGACCGAGGTCTACGCGCTTTTGCAAACCGTAAGGCAGTCGTCCGACCGGCGTCTTGCGAATGTGCTGGATTTCGAGAAAGTCGATCACCTCCTCAACCTTGGCGCGATGCTCGAGCTCCTCGCGTCGCGCCGGCCCCCACCAGAAGGCCTGTTGAATCAGGTTGCTCCTGATTTTCAGGTTGCGGCCGGTCATCAGGTTGTCGATGACGTTCATTCCCTTGAACAGGGCAATGTTCTGGAAAGTCCGCGAGATCCCGGCCTGGGCAGCCTTGTAGGGGTTCATTTTCGTGAACCGCTGACCGCGCAGGATGATCTCGCCCTCCTGCGGCCGATAGACGCCGTTGATCACATTGAGCATCGAACTCTTGCCAGCACCGTTGGGGCCGATGATCGCCCGGATCTCGTGTTCGCGCACATCAAACGAGATGTCGGTCAGCGCCTTGACGCCGCCGAAGGACAGCGAAACCTGTTTCAGGTCGAGAACGACCTCGCCGATCTGCCGACTCATGACGCGGCCCTCCCGGCAATAGCAAAGGTTTTCAGATCCCGGATCACCAAATCGGCGGCAACCTTGCCTTGCCGCCCGTCCTCGAACTTCACCGCCGTTTCGATGAACTGGCTGCCCTTGCCAGCGTAGAGCGCGTCGATCAATACCCCGTACTTCTCGGCGACGAAACCGCGGCGCACCTTGCGCGTGCGCGTCAACTCGTCATCATCGGGATCGAGCTCCTTGTGCAGGATCAGGAAACGATGAATCTGCGAATCGGCCAGCGGACCTTCGCCAAGCAGCTCGGAATTCACCTGTTCGATCGACTCCTGGATCAGCCCATAGACCTCCACCTTGGCGGCCAGATCGGTATAGCCCGAATAGGCGATGCCGCGCCGCTCGGCCCAGTTACCAACCGCGCCGATGTCGATGTTGATGAACGCACAGACCATCTCGCGGCGATCGCCGAAAACCACCGCCTCCTTGACGAAGGGGAAGAACTTGAGCTTGTTCTCAATGAAGTTGGGCGCAAACATGGCGCCGTTGGCCAGTTTGCCGACATCCTTGGCGCGATCGATGATCTTGAGATGCCCCTCGTCGTCGAACATGCCGGCGTCACCGGTCATGAAATAGCCATCGGCATTGATCGCGTCGGCAGTCGCGTCCGGCCGCTTGTAGTACTCCTTGAGCAACATCGGACCCTTGACCAGGATTTCGCCGTTGTCGGCAATCTTCACCTCGACCCCGGGTGCCGGCTTGCCAACGCTGTCGAACTTGATCTCGCCGTCGGGTTGCAGACAGACGTAGGCACAGGTTTCGGTTTGCCCGTAGAGCTGCTTGAGGTTGATGCCGATCGAGCGGTAGAAACGGAAGAGGTCGGGACCGATCGCCGCGCCGGCGGTATAGGCGACGCGCACGCGACTCAGTCCGAGGACATTCTTCAGCGGCCCGAAAACAAAGAAGTTGCCCAGTCCATAAAGCACGCGATCAGCGAAGGACACCGCTTTGCCATCGAGAATCGCGGTACCGCTGCGCCGCGCCACGGCCATGAAGTAGTGGAACATCTTCTGCTTGATGGCGCTGGCGTCTTCCATGCGGATCATCACCTGCGTCAGCAGGTTCTCGAAAACGCGCGGTGGTGCGAAGTAGTAGGTCGGGCCGATTTCGCGAAGATCGTTCATCACCGTCTCGGCCGACTCCGGGCAGTTGATGGTGAAACCGGTGATCATCGCCTGCGCAAACGAAAACAGATGGTCGCCCACCCAGGCCATCGGCAGGTAGGAGAGAATGTCTTCGTCGGCTGTCAGATGATCGAAATCGGCGCCACCGCGGGCAGCGCTGATGAAGGCGTGGTGCGTCAGGCACACCCCCTTTGGCTTGCCGGTCGTCCCCGAGGTATACAACATGACGCTGACGTCGTCGGCGCTGCCCGCCGCGACCTCGGTGGTCAGCAGATCGGGATGGTTGCGGTTGTGTATCCGCCCCATCTCCATCAGCTCGCGCACATCGTGGATGAAGGGCTGCGTGTAGTGGCGCATGCCGTGCGGATCGTCGTAGAAGACGTGGCGCAGTTGTGGCAACTGCTCCTGCAGTTCGAGCACCTTGTCGACCTGCTCCTGGTCTTCGACGAACAGGAAGCGGACTTCCGCGTCGACCAGAACGAAAAGCATCTCGTTGGCCACGGCGTCCTGGTAGAGCGGCAAGGGCACCCCGCCAAGGCACTGTACGGCGCTCATCATCATGTACATGCGCGGCCGGTTGTCGCCGACAATGGCCACGCTCTCGCCCCGCTTGAAGCCCATTTCGACAAGGCCGCAGGCCAGGGCGCGCACCTCGTCGGCAACATTTTGCCAGGTCCAGCACTGCCAAATCCCGAGGTCCTTCTCGCGCATGGCCACCTTGCCGCCGCGCACTTGGGCATGCTTCAACAGCAAGCGCGGAAAGGTATCCAGCGCTGGCGACGACGCACTTTCCGGCATATTGTCTCCTCCGGTGCATTCACGGCCGTTATCGTGACGGCACGCTTTTGCTTATATTGTTCTGGACGATTCTAGTCTTTTTTTTTCGCCAGTCATTGTGCAATGCAGTATCACCATCAGCAACTGCCGTACCGGCAAGGCCGCCAGCTGCGTGGGACTGTCGGATGGCAGCTGCTTCGGCGAAGCTTTGCTGCTCACGAACCAAGCACGCCGCGGCAGCGCCTCCTCGACCTCGACGGACACTGCAACTTCGCTGTCTGGCGCAAGGCAGCGCCAGCCCCCTTCATCGGCAGAGCCACTGCGCGGGAAAAACCACTCGGGAGAGCAGTGGATTGAACCACGCAGGGATCTAGGTTAGTATTCGACGCCCCGAGGGGAGTGGTCTTGTCAACATCTGGAAAATTGGTTTCACAATTATTTCGCAAGACAAACAAGGAGGATAAGTACAAATGAGTAGTGTTATATACGATCGAATTCGGCGCAATCCGAAGTTCGACCAGCTGGTTCAGAAGCGAGGGAGCTTCGCCTGGACCTTGTCAGCCATCGTGCTGGTTATTTTCTACGGCTTCTTCTTGCTGGTCGCCTTCAATCCCAAGATGCTCGGGCAACCGATCGCCGAGGGGTCGATGTGGGCCATCGGCTATACGGCCGAAATGGTGATGTTCGTCTTTTTCTGGCTTCTGACCTTCCTTTACGTCCGCCGCGCCAATGGCGAGTTTGACGACCTGACGGCCGAAATCATCAAAGAAGCACAGAAGGAGACAAAATGAGCAAGCGATTTACAACGGCACTCGCCCTGCTCGCTTTCGCCGGCCTGGCGGTGGCCGCGGGCCCCGCCCTGCAAGGCGAAATCAAGACGCAGCCCACCAACTGGCACGCGATCATCATGTTCCTGATCTTCGTGACCCTGACCATGGGCATCACCTACTGGGCAGCCGGCCGCACCAAGTCCACCGCTGACTTCTATACCGCCGGCGGTGGCATTACCGGCTTCCAGAACGGCTTGGCAATCGCCGGCGACTACATGTCGGCGGCGACCCTGCTCGGTCTCACGGCGATGACTTTCAGCCGCGGCTACGACGCCTACATCTACATGATGGCGTTCTTTGCCGGCTGGCCGATCATCCTCTTCCTGATGGCTGAACGACTGCGTAACCTGGGCCGCTTCACCTTCTCGGACATCACCTCCTACCGTCTCGACCCGAGCGTGCGGACGATGGCTGCGCTGTCGTCGCTGGTGGTGGTGATCTTCTACCTGATTGCCCAGATGGTCGGCGCCGGGCAGTTGATCAAGCTGCTTTTCGGCCTCGAGTACAACTACGCCATCTTCGCCGTTGGCATCCTGATGATGGTCTATGTGACCGTTGGCGGTATGGTGGCGACGACCTGGGTGCAGATCATCAAGGCCTGCCTGCTGCTCTTCGGCGGTACGCTGGTGCTGATTCTCGGCTTCTCACAGTTCGGCTTTTCGCTGACCACCCTGCTCGAAAAAGCGCAGGCGGTTCATAAGCAGGGTGCCTCGTTGATGGCACCGGGTAGCCTGCTCTCGGATCCGGTGACGGCGCTCTCCCTCGGTCTTGGCCTGATGTTCGGTACCGCTGGTCTGCCGCACATCCTGATGCGCTTCTTCACCGTCGGCAACGCCAAGGAAGCCCGCAAGTCGGTGCTCTACGCTTCCGGCTTCGTCGGTTTCTTCTTCAACGTCATCTTCCTGATGGGCCTGGTTGCCATTCTTCTGGTCGGTCAGAACCCCGAGTACTTTGAAGGCGGTGACATCAAGGGCGCGCTGATCGGTGGCGGCAACATGGTCGCCATGCACCTGGCGCATGCCGTCGGCGGCAACATGCTGCTCGGTTTCCTGGCGGCGGTTGCCTTCGCCACCATCCTGGCGGTGGTCTCGGGCCTGGCCCTGGCCGGCGCTTCGGCAATCGCGCACGACATCTACGCGCGCGTGATCCGTAAAGGCGAATGTACCGACAAGGAAGAGATCAAGGTCTCGCGGATGGCGACCATCGCCCTCGGCATCCTGGCCATCATCCTCGGTATCGCCTTCGAGAAGCAGAACATCGCCTTCATGGTCGGTCTGGCTTTCGGTGTCGCAGCCGCTGCCAACTTCCCGGTCCTGATTCTCTCGATGTACTGGAAGGGGCTGACCACTCGCGGCGCACTGTGGGGCGGCTACGGCGGCGTCATTTCCGCGGTCCTCTTCGTCGTCTTCTCGAAAGCGGTATGGGTCGACGTGCTGCACAATGCAGCGCCGCTGTTCCCCTACACGCAGCC
The DNA here is from genome assembly GCF_907163155.1 of Candidatus Accumulibacter sp. ACC012. Classification (NCBI taxonomy): domain Bacteria; kingdom Pseudomonadati; phylum Pseudomonadota; class Betaproteobacteria; genus Candidatus Accumulibacter; species Candidatus Accumulibacter sp. ACC012. The sequence continues at coordinate 207,943 of NZ_CAJQUC010000003.1, read as the reverse complement.
GGCGCTGTTCGCGATGCCCATCGCCTTCTTCCTGGCCTACGTCTTCTCGGTCTCGGACAGCAGCGCCCGGGCAGCCAAGGAACGTGACGCTTTCGAAGACCAGTACGTACGTGCCCAGACCGGCTTTGGTGCTTCCGGTGCCAGCCACTAAGTAGTCGATCACCAGCCTCACGCAAGCAAACCCTGGCGGCGCCAAACGGCCCGCCAGGGTTTTTTTTTGCCTGCCAGCTCGCCAAATCGCCTAAAGTTTCATGGAAACTGTCCGTGAACAAATTGATGCATAGCGCGAATTGAGGGAGTTCCCCATGCTTTCAGACCTCAGGCTTCTTGCCATGGCTCTCGTGGCCATCGCGCCTGTAGCGGCTTCCGCAAGCTGGCAGCTCATTTCCGACGAACCGGGCCGGCGCGTCGAGCTCGACCGAGCCAGCATCAAGAAAGTCGATCAGGGCAAGACCGAAGCACGCGGGCGAATCGTCCTCGACAAGCCTATCGTTGATCCGAGAACCTCTTCGTCCTACCGCATCGTCGAAGCCGTCAACCGTTACGACTGCGCGACGCGCAGCTACAGCACTCTGCAACGACGCTACTTCAAGGTCGAAGGTGAACTACTGCGTGCAGAGGAGGTCAAGGTGCAGGTCGAAATGCCCGTGCGTACTGGCATGCTCGACGATAAGCTGCTGCGCGAAGTCTGCCGACCCAAAGCAGGAAACGACGCCCTCCAGGCGGCCAGAAAAACCGCCGAGAAAGTCAGCGCGGCCGCCGGCGAACTACGCAAGGCCAACGAGGCCCTGGTGCGCCAGGAAGTGCAACGAGCCAACCTGAACACGCGCGCCGCGGAAAAGACGGAGCCCGAAGAAACGCGAGCTCCCGCCCGCCAATCCACCACCACAGCCGCCACAGTCACCGCATCGACCACGGCCGCCGCACGCCGGCCGCCGAGGCAGGTCGCTGCTACACGCCTCGCCGACGCGCACCCAGCCAGCTCGCCAGCAGGCAGCAGCATGGGTGAATCCAAGGATCTCCTCGCCGCCTACGCGCACGCGCAGATTCCATGGTCCTACGAAGGGGAGGGTCGGCCCGAAAACTGGGGCAAGCTGCGGCCCGATTACGCCACCTGCGCCAACGGCAAGCGGCAGTCGCCGATCGATATCCGCGACGGTTTCCGCGTCGATCTCGAGCCGATTCGCTTCACCTACCGTCCCTCGCAATTTCGCGTCATCGACAACGGCCACACGGTACAGGTCGATGTCGGCGGCAGCCACATCGGCCTGCTCGGCAAGACCTACGATCTGGTGCAGTTCCATTTTCACCGACCGTCCGAAGAACGCGTAGACGGTCAATCCTTCGAGATGGTCATCCACCTGGTGCACAAGTCGGAGGACGGCGATCTGGCCGTCGTCGCCGTGCTCCTCGAACAGGGCCTGGAAAACCCGCTGATCCAGAGTGTATGGAACAACCTGCCACTGGAAAAGAACGAATACGTGCAACCACCCGAGCAGGGCATCGATCTCGCCAGCTTGATTCCCGAGGACCGCAGTTACTACACCTACATGGGGTCCCTGACCACCCCCCCCTGTAGCGAAGATGTCCTCTGGCTGGTGCTCAAACAAACGCAACAGCTGTCCCCCGAGCAACTGCGGATCTTTTCGCGCCTCTACCCCTACAACGCCCGACCGGTGCAGCCGAAGCATTCGCGAATGATCAAGGAGTCGCGCTGATCGCGGTCGTAGGCGACTACCGGCTCCCACCCCCAAAAACCGCTGCGCAGCGCTTGCTTGTGCCGCGGAACTTGTCGATACTCGCCGTGCCCACCGCCCACCTCCCACCTTGATCAGAGAGACCGCGCATGAACGAGCAGCAGCAACAAGCAATCCTCACCCTCAGCCTGATGGCCGCTTTTGCCGACGGCGGCAAGAACGAAAGCGAACGTGCCGAGATCAAGCGCATCGCCGACGCCCTGGCCGGCGAGGGATCGATCAATATCGCAGCGCTCTATCAGGATGTCCTGCTCAAACGGGTAACGATAGCATCGGCCGCGGCAGCGCTGACTACCCCCGAGACGCAACAACTGGCTTTTGAAATGGCGGTCTGTGTGTGCGACTCCGATGGCCTGCAATCGACTGCCGAAAAGGCCTTTCTCGAAGAGCTGCGCGGCGCCCTGGCGCTTGACCAGCAGCAGGCCAGTGCCTACAGCCAGCAGGCGGAAGCCGTCGCCGCAGTGCCAGTGGCGACAGCCAGCGACAGCGCAGCGCCGACGACCGCGGACACGCCCCGGACCGTCGTGGTACCTGAGGCAGTGGCTGCCGGCTACGCCTCGACGATGAGCGAAGCCGAGATGGACCAGGCCATTCTCAAGGCCTCGATCCTCAACGGCGCGCTTGAACTGCTGCCCGAGTCGCTGTCGACGATGGCCATCATTCCGCTGCAAATGAAGCTCGTGTACCGCATCGGCAAGTCCTACGATTTCGAGCTCGACCGCGGGCATATCAAGGACTTCCTCGCCACCCTCGGCGTCGGTCTGACTTCCCAGTATCTCGAACAGGCCGGACGCAAGCTGCTTGGCGGCCTGCTCGGCAAGGTCGGCGGTGGCTTCCTGCGCGGCCTGGGCAAGCAGGCGGTGAGCTCGGGAATGAGCTTTGCCAGCACCTACGCCCTCGGCCACGTCGCCAGACGCTACTATGCCGGCGGTCGCAGCTTCTCCAGCGAGATGCTGCGCGCAAGCTTCGACAACGTGCTCGCTGAAGCCAAGGGCCTGCAGAGCCGCTATCTGCCCGAGATGCAGGCCCGCGCACGCACGCTGGACAGCGCCCAGATCGTCGACCTGGTTCGCCAGGGCTGATGATGGGCGAAGGTGAGGCGTCGATTCTGGATGCGCCATCGCCGCCACCGTACCGGCTTGGCAAGCGCCTATGGCAGCGCTCATGCTGAACTTCGATAACCGCTTCGTTCGCGAACTGCCGGGCGATAGCGAACAGCGCAACCAGCCGCGGCAAGTCTTTGGCGCCTGCTGGTCGCCGGTCACCCCGACACCGGTCGCGGCACCGACGCTGCTCGCCCATTCGCGCGAAGTGGCCGCCGACCTTGATCTCGACGACCAGGACATGGCCTCGCCGGCGATGCTCGGCGCCCTTTCCGGTAACCGCTTGCTGCCTGGCATGCTTGGCTATGCAAGCTGTTACGGCGGTCATCAGTTCGGGCAATGGGCCGGGCAGCTCGGCGACGGCCGGGCGATCCTGCTCGGTGAAACGGTCAATCGGCGCGGGCAGCGTTTCGAACTGCAACTCAAAGGCGCCGGCCCGACACCGTACGCCCGCCGCGCCGACGGGCGCGCGGTCTTGCGCTCGTCGATCCGCGAGTTCCTGTGCAGCGAGGCAATGCATCACCTCGGCGTGCCGACGACGCGCGCGCTGAGTCTGGTTGGCAGCGGTGAGAACGTCGTCCGCGACATGTTCTACGATGGCCATCCGATCGCCGAGCCCGGAGCCATCGTCTGCCGCGTGGCGCCCTCGTTTACTCGCTTCGGGCATTTCGAGCTGCTGGCGGCGCGCGGCGAGCACGCACTGCTGCAGCGCCTGGTCGACTTCACCATTGCCCGCGACTTCCCCGCGCTGGTGGGCACACGCGAACAAAAGCTCGGCGCGTGGTTCCACGAAGTCTGCGAGCGCACCGCCCGCCTGATGGCTCACTGGCTACGCGTCGGCTTTGTCCACGGGGTCATGAATACCGACAACATGTCCATCCTCGGCCTGACCATCGACTACGGCCCCTACGGCTGGGTCGACAACTTCGACCCCGGCTGGACGCCAAACACCACCGATGCCTCGAGCCGCCGCTACTGCTTTGCCCGCCAGCCCGAAATCGCCCGCTGGAACCTCGAACGACTCGCCGACGCGCTGCTTCCGTTGCTGCCGAAGGCAGAGAAGCCGACAAGATCGGCGCCAGTCGCAGAGCTGGCAGCGGCTATCGATCGTTACGACGAAGTCTATTCGGCCGAGTTCTGTACGGCTTTTGCCGCCAAGCTGGGATTGCGCAGCTGGACACCGGACGATGGCGAGCTGCTCGCCGACCTGTTCGAACTGATGCGCCTGGCCGAGATCGACATGACCGGGTTCTTCCGCCAGCTGGCGCAGCTCGACATCGGCCAAGCGGACCCCGAAGCCTTGCGTGAAGCTTTCTACCGTGACGATCTCCGCCAGCAATTTGCACCCGACCTGGCGCGCTGGCTGCTGCGCTATAGCGCTCGCCTGCGCCACGACGGGCAGCCGGCAGAGCGCCGCATGGCCACCATGAATCAGGCCAACCCACGCTTCGTACTGCGCAATTACCTGGCGCAACAGGCCATCGAGCGCGCCGAACAGGGAGACACGCAGAGGATCCATGAACTGCTCGAAGTCCTGCGCCACCCTTTCGACGAGCAGCCGGGACGCGCAGCTTTCAGCGCCCGACGCCCCGACTGGGCACGCCATAAAGCCGGCTGCTCGACGCTCTCATGCAGTTCCTGAGAGTGAGGCGTCCAGGTCGCCTTTCCCTGGAAGTCGCGCCCGCGACTCACGAACCTCCCTTCTCCACTCGCGGGAGAAGGGCCAGGGGAGTGAGACGGGGAATTCAGGGAGTATGCTCCCTGCCGGTCGAACAATTCCGGCGTGCAAGCCGGAATGCACGCCGCCAGCGAGGGAAACGGTCACGACTTCGATTGTCAATGGTGTCGCGACATGCTATGACCGTTAGAATGTAGCCCCCAAGCGCAACCGCGCCGTAACCAAACGAGGACTTGCCATGCCCTTCACGCCCGATCTGGTCAATGAACTGAACATCCTGGCCCGCTTTGACCTGGCAAGCCCGCAGCAAGGCCTGAAAATCCACAAGGCCGCAGCACCCGAAGTCATCGCTGCCGCCGAGCGGCTACACGCCAAAGGCCTGCTGACGCAGGTCGATGGCGGTTATCTCACCAGCCTGGGCCGCGATGCAGCCGAAAATGCGCACGCCGCGTTGACCATTCTCGACTCGCTGCCGATGACCGCTCTGCAGTAATTTCCTGGCCGTCACGCCACCCGGGGCGGTGTCGGCCACCTTCGCGTCGAGGCGCTGAAACAGTAAATGCCGCGTCAACCGCGTGGCGACGGGGGCACGCGCAGCCTTCGACTCGCGGCAAGCGTTTGGTCGACCGGGTATCAAAACAAGGAGTTGGGAGTGAGTACAAGCGTGTTCGAATCGACCGTGGCAGTCAGGCTGGGACGCATGGCCTTCGCCGCCGGAATCCTTCTTTTTGCCGGCGGTGTTGCCGCGCAAACGGCCGCCAGCGAACTGGCCAGGCCGCGCGTTGGCCTGGTCCTCGGCGGTGGCGGTGCGCGCGGCGCGGCGCATATCGGCGTCCTCGAAGTCCTTGAAAAACTGCGCGTGCCGGTCGACTGTGTCGCCGGCACCAGCATGGGAGCCCTGGTCGCAGGCGTCTACGCCAGCGGCCTGAGTCCGGCAACCATGCGCAGCAAGCTGGCTGAAGCCGACTGGGATGACCTGTTCCGCGACGATCCACCACTGGACCAGCAGAACTTCCGAAAAAAAGTGTACGACAAGCGCTTCCTGCCGGGTTCGGAAACGGGTGTCGGTCCGCAAGGCGTGAACGGGCAACCCGGCATCGTCATGGGTCAGAAGATCAAGCTGTTTTTCAATACCCTGGTTCGCGACTATCTTGGCGAACGTGAAATCGAGACCCTGCCGCTACCACTGTCAATCATTGCCACCGATATCGTCGGGGGTGAGAAAGTGGTCTTCCGTCGGGGCAGCCTGTCGCAAGCGATGCGCGCCAGCATGTCGGTTCCCGGCCTGATGGCGCCGGTCGAGGCCGATGGCAAGAAACTGGTCGACGGCGGCCTGGTCGACAACGTGCCGATCGACGAAGCGCGTGCCCGCTGCCAGGCCGACATCATCATCGCCGTCAACGTCGGCTCACCACTGCTCAAGGCCGAAGATATTAGCGGCCTGCTGAGCGTTTCGGCACAAATGGTCAACATCCTCACCGAACAGAATGTCACCCGTTCGCTGGCGACGCTCAAGCCGACCGACATCTACATCAAGCCCGATCTCGAGGGGATCACGGCGGGCGACTTCAAGCGCAGTTCGGAAACCGCGGATCGCGGCGTCAAGGCCACCGAGGCGGTCGCCGATCGCCTGCGCGCACTGGCGGTCAGTGAAACCGCTTACGCCGCCTGGGTCGCCCAGGTCCAGCCGCCGATGCGCGCCGCACCGCGCATTAACGAGGTGCAGATCGCCGGACTCAAGCTGGTCAACCCGGCAGTCGTCGAGCGCTACCTGCAGATCAAGCCGGGCGACACCGTCGACCCGGTGAAACTCGATGCCGATCTGATGCGCGCCTATGGCGACGGCTACTACCAGCAGGTCGATTATGCGCTGGACGACACCCTGCGTAACCGCGAAATCCTGCGTGTGACGCCGATGGAGAAAAGCTGGGGCCCTGATTACCTGCGCTTTGGCATCAACCTCGAAAGCAACTTCCAGACCGACTCCACCTACGCCATTCGCGCTGCCTATCAGAAAACCTGGCTCAATAGCCTGGGCGGCGAATTCCTCGGTTATGTGCAGATCGGGTCAACAACCGGGATTGGCGCCGACTTTTACCAACCCATTGACGCACGCCAGCGCTACTTCGTCGAGGCCAACGTCAACTATCGGAGCACATCGACCGGCATTTACGAGAATAACGAGCAACTCGCCGAATACGCCCTCAGCCAAAGCGCCGTCCAGGTGGGGGCGGGCATGAACCTCGGGCTGCTCGGCCAGGCGCGCCTCGGCTGGCAGGAGAACTGGCGAAAAGCCACGATCCAGACAGGCGCACCATTCCTGCCGGCGGAGTCGAAGACCTTTGGCGGCTGGTTTGCCGGACTCGATTTCGACCAGACCGACCGCATCTACTTTCCAACCAATGGCTGGTCCAGCAGCGTCAAATACTTCGACTCACCAGCCAGCGGCTTCAGCAGGCTCGACGCCGGTGCCAGCGGCTACCTGAGCGTCGGCGACTGGGTGCTGGCCAGCCGCCTGTCGTATCAGGGCTCGCCGGTCGGAGAGCTCCCGGCCTACGATCTCGGACAACTCGGCGGCATGCTCAACATGACGGCCTTTGCCGTCGGGCAGCTGAAGGGCGACGATATGAGCTACGGCAGCATCCGCGCCGAGCGCATCATCGGCCGCCTGCCGCTTGGCCTGCGCGGTGACCTGCGCCTGGGAGCCGCCCTGGAAACCGCCAAGGTCGGCAGGCCGTTCACCGAAACCGAGCTGAAAGGCTGGATTCCCGGCGCAGCCGTTTATCTTGGCGGCGAAACACCTTTTGGTCCGGTCTACCTGGGTTACGGCTACTCGAATGCCGGCTCGATCGGCGGCTATTCCAATTTCTACCTGTTCCTCGGGACACCCTGACTGCTAGGAGCGCAACAATGCAATCCAAGATGATTCCGAGCGCGGCGCGACGCGTTCTCGGCCCCCTCGCCCTGGCGACGGCACTCACCACGCCGGCGCGCGCCGAAATGAGCGCCGAGGAACTCGCCAAACTGGCGCAGAACCCGGTCGGCAACCTGATCAGCGTACCCTTCCAGAACAACACCAACTTCAACGTCGGACCGCGCGACGGCACTCAAAACATTCTCAACGTCCAGCCGGTGATTCCGATCGAGGTCAACAGCGAATGGAACGTCATCACGCGCACGATCATGCCGGTGATTTCGCAGCCCGCTTTCGTGCCCGGCGGCGATCGGACCAACGGCATCGGCGACATCCAGTTGACGGCCTTCCTGTCGCCTGCCGTGCCCAAAAGCGCCATCTGGGGCGCCGGCGCGATCGTGCAGATGCCAACCAACAGCAACGACTCGCTCGGCAACGACCACTGGGGACTTGGCCCGTCGTTCGTGTTACTCCATCTCGAGAAAGGCGACCCCTGGGTGTACGGCTTCCTGGCGAACAACGTCTGGTCGGTCGGCTCGGGAAGTGACGCCAGCTACAACAACTTCCTGCTCCAGCCTTTCCTGAACTACAACTTCGAAGGCGGCTTCTATCTCACGTCGGCGCCTATCGTCACCGCCGACTGGAAGGCCGACAACAGCCAGCGCTGGACGGTGCCGCTGGGCGGCGGCGTCGGCAAAATTTTCCACTTCGGCAAACTACCTGTAAACACCCAGCTCAGTGCCTACTACAATGTCGCCCATCCCGACAATGCCGCCAACTGGCAACTGCGCTTCCAGGTGCAGTTGATGTTTCCGAAGTAGTCCCACAGAAATTGCCGTATCAACGGTCATGACCTGGCGCGACTTTCGCACGGGCTACGCCGAAACCGACAGCGAAGCCAGCAGACTGCCGTCTTGACTCTGCTCATTGCCAATGTTGTAGGCCTGCATCAACTTCATGATCTGCATCATGACCTTGGCCTCGGAATTGCCGCTCGCCGCTGCTGACGAGGCAGCGCCAAGGCTGGCATCGATGGACGCCGTCGCAGCCGAGCCGCTGGCGCCGCCGCTCGACTGCTGGAAGGCCATCGCTTCCTGGAAGCTGACTTCGCCATCGCCGTCGCTGTCCGCCTGATCAAAGCTCTGGAGAATAGCGGACAGCAGAGTGCTTCGGCTGTCGGACGTGTCGATTTCATTGAGGGTGCTGCTCAGTTCGTCCTTGCTCATGCTCGGTCCGTCGCCGGGTGGCGGCGGCGGTGGCGGCCTGCCGCCCATCCCCTCCATCCCCGCTGTCCCACCCGCCTGCATCGCCTTCTGCATACGACCGTCCTGGTATTGCTGCTCCAGGTCGTTTTGAAGTTTTGTCAGAGTATCGGTGAATTCTTCCTTGGAGACTTTTCCGTTACTGTTCGTGTCAAGCGTTGAAAAGAGTTCATCAACCGTCGATGAAGTGCCGGTCGCACTTGACGAGGAACTGGAGGTGGAAGAAATCTTGTCGAAGGCTGCCTGAAGATCTGACTTCTGGAGGTAACCCTGCCCGGATGTGTCCAACTGCGCGAACAACTCCCCGGCCATGCTCTTCGTATCCGGGCGCTGCCTCGTGCTCTGCATCATGAAACTGTTGTTACTGCTGCCAACACTGCCGATGCTGCTCATGATGAACTCCTTTTCAATCCTGTACGACGACCCGTATCAGGCTGTTTATTGCTTTTTTGCTTGGGATCCGCGGCTCGGCTCATCCTTCGGCTTGCACGCCAGCGGTTTGTCTTCGGGAGCCCAGCAGGAACCTTTGACGCTTCCCTGCGGGGAGGTAAAACCGCACTCGTGGCCAGCGCTCAATGACTTGCAGGCATCAAGTGCTTCCTGCGGCGGTTTGCGCGGCCCCCCTTGACCCTCAGGCGCTTGCGCTAAAAGCAGGCCGGAAAAGCACGCGAGAGCAGCCATCAAGCTTGTGCGCGCCAAAATTTGTCTTACATTTATCATCAGATCGCTCCTGTGCTTTGGCAGACATCCATCGGCCGGCCAATGGAGACATTCTGAGCAGCAAATGTGGAGGAAAAATGAGTGCCTCTCCACAATGCCTAATGGCGCACATAAAAGCGGTCTTGGGCCAGGCGATGGGAAGTCGGCTAAGGGCTGAAGAAATTGATCGAATGGTCTTCGGCGATTTCTGTCAAAGAACATACCATCTTGCTTGTCTTTTCGCCCGTCTTCTGTGTTACGACAACAGTTACATAGTTCGACTATGCGCCTGTTGTCGCGCCTTGAAGCCGACCAAAAATCCGGCGCAATCTGGTACGTTCGTTTCCGGCAATCGCCTTAACGGCCTTCCAACTCGCTCAGCAGTTGCTTCACGCTCTGGTCGTCGGGCAGAAGCTCGGCGGCTGTCCTGGCGTAGCTTAGTGCCGCCCGCCGGTCGCCCGCCTCACGATTCATCGAGATCAGCGCACTGAGGATCTCGAGATCACTCGGGTGACGTTTATTGGCGGCGCGCAGCAGCGCCAGGGCTTCGGCGCGCTTGCCGGCGGAGTGCAGGGCAATGGCTTGCACATAGGCGTAGCGCGCGTTGTCCGGCGCCAGCCGGGCGGCTTCGCCGAATTCCTGCAGCGCCGCGGCGCTCTCCCCCTTGCGGGTCAGCAGCAGGCCCAGGGCGTGGTGCAAGTCGGCGTTGCGTGGCAGCACCACGAGACCATCGCGCAAGATCTTTTCGGCCTCCGACTCGCGCCCCTGCTGGCGCCAGGTATCGGCCAGATTGACATAGGCGCCGACCGCCTGCGGATCGAGCATGATCGCCCTCTGGAAGGCAGCGACAGCCGCGTCGACACGTCCCTGGCGCAAGCGCAGGTTGCCGAGATTGACATTACCCGATGGCCAGTCGGCCTCCAGCTTCAGCGCCGCCTCGTATTCCTGCAAGGCGGCTTCGCGTGCTGCGCGCCGAGCCGAGGGGATCTGGCTATCGGGCACGTCGGCGAGGAGACTTGCGGCCTCGATGCGCACGCCGAGGACCGGGTCGGAAAGCAAGGCGGAAGCGCCAAGCACGCGATTCAGCGGGTCGACCGGCGCCAGCATGCCGAGAGCGGCGATGCGCACTGAGGGATCAGCATCCTGGAGCAGCGCACGCGTAGCCGGCAGCGTGCCGGGATTGACGTAGGGCTGTGCCAGGGTCGCCGCGGTGGCCCTGACGATGGCCGGCGCTGCCGGGCTGCTGGCCAGTTCCAGCAGCCTTGGCAGGGCGCGCACACCTTGCGTCTCGCCAGCGTGCAGGGTGCTGCCGTAATGCGGGCGCTCACGCCAGGCCTTGCCGTACCATTTGTCCATGCTGGTGGCTGCCCAGTCGGGCTGCTTGTCGGTGTGGCACTGAGTACAGGCATTTGGGCTGCCCAGCGAGATAGAGAGGTCTGGGCGCGGTATGCGCAGGCTGTGATCGGGCCGGGCGTGGACGACCATGTAGTTCTGGCTCGGCATGTGACAGCTAACGCACTGCGCACCTTTGCCGCCGGCCTGGTGCTGATGGTGCTTGGCCACGTCGAACTCGCTGGCCAGATGGCAACGCGTGCACAGTGCATTGCCTTCGGCGCGCAGTTTCTGCGAATGCGGTTCGTGGCAGTCCATGCAAGTCACGCCATTCTGGTGCATCTTGCTCTGCAGGAAAGAGCCCCAGACATAGACTTCTTCACGCTGCTGCCCGTCGGGGTGGTAGTTGGGCGCGGTGAGCATCGCCAGGCGGTGACTATCTTCGAGCACCGCGCCGGCCTTGCCGCCTTCGCTGAGGGTCGAGCGACGCGAATGGCAAGCGCCGCAGCTGTTCATGCCCGCGGGGTCGGCCGGCTGCGCACGCACGGCGAATTTTGCGCCCTCGGCGGGGAATTTCCAGGCCTCGTTCCAGCGGCTCTTCAGCGATGGCAAACCCTTGTCGTCCTGCGCGGCGTAAGGGGGCTTGGCCTTGCTGGCCCAATCGACATGCGCCGAAGCGGGGCCGTGGCAGGACTCGCAGGCGACGTTGATTTCGCTGTAAGTGGTGTGGTAAGTGTTGCTGGCGGCATCGTAGCCTTTGCGCAAATTGGTCGAGTGGCACTCGGCACACTGCAGCGCCCAGTTCTGATAGATGCCGGTCCAGTGCAGCGGATCGGTGTGGTCAATCTTCTGCTCGGGATAGAGGTGGAACCAGCGCTGCCCGCCTTCACTTTTCGGCCGCGCGTCCCAGGCAATCGGCAGCGTCTGATAGCGCCCGCCGGGGAAAGCGATCAGATACTGTTGCAGTGGATAGACGCCGAAGGTGTAGCTGATCGGGTAGTCGCTGAGCTTGCCGTCGGGGCCATCGGTACGCACCATGAACTGGCCATCGGCGCTCTTGAAGAAGGTCGACGCGACACCCTGGTAGTTGAAGCTGGCATCGGCAAAGTCACCGAGCACGGTGGCTGCCGTGGCGTCCTGCATGGCGAGTTGATGGTGCGAACCGTTCCAGGCCCTGAATTCGCTCTCGTGGCAGCTCTGGCAGCGGCTTGCACCGACGTAGCTGGCAGCAACGGGCGCTGCAGCAGGTGATAGCAAGGGTGGCGGCTGCTCCGCGGCGGCAAGCGGCGCGACAGGCGCCTGCGACGTCGGCGGCGCCGCATCCTGACGCATGGCGATGAAGAAACTTGCGGCAATGACCAGCAGCAGCGCCAGACCCACGACCAGCAAGAATGTTTTCGGTCTTGCCGGCTTGACGACTGGGGCTGCAGGTAAGGCGGCGGGAGGCGTGGCAGGTGCGCCGGGCGCGCCGGGATTCGTTCTGGATCGTTTGCTCATTGTTCTGTGCGTGCTCTGTCAGCCGGAAAATTCGTCAGAGGCTGTCGTGCTCGAGTGCCGCTTCGCCAACGCATCGGCGGAATCGGCCGATGCGGATCGTCAAGGGGGCGGCAGCTAGTGCCGCCAATGCACTGCTCGGACTAGCGCGTACCGCTCATCGCCGGCGGTAGCGGACCACCCATCGCCGGTGGCACGGGCCCGCCCTGCGACGGCATCTGGGCAAGCAGGCAGTTCACGCCCGGCGAACCGGGCTCTGCAGAATAAGCTCCCTGGAGGTTCTCGACGAAGGCTGCCTGGGGGATCTCGCCGTTGTAGAAGCGCGACGTCAGGTCCAGGAAATATGGCGTCTGCAGGAAGTCGGAAGTGATTTCGACGTTGCCGATCCTCTGATACAGGCATTTGCTCTGAACCCGATTGAGAAAGTCTTCATACGGGGCGTCGGGCAGAAAAGCATCGGGCGCGCATCCGCCAATGAGCAGCGCACTCAGCACAGCACCGGCAATCGCCCTGGCAGGCAAAAGGAAGGCCCCCGAGCTTCGTTGGTAACGAGACGCGTCAGGTTTCGCGACAGGAAAGAGCATGGTCATTTATCCGGGATCTGAATCAGGGGTGTCGACCGGCGTGCCAGGCCGACACCCGACGGTCAATTCACGCTCAACGCGGAACGACGCGTGCGTCCTCGCCGCTGCCTTCGATGAAGACGCGCTGCCCCTTGGCGATGGCGGGGTTGACGGGCTGCGTCACCGACACCAGTACACCACTGCCAACGCGAACGATCACCTGCTGTCCCGGAATCGGCTTGTCGTACTTCTTCTGGATCTCGTGACCGGCGACGGCACCACCCACGGCACCCAGGACCATCGCCACGTCGCGACCGGTGCCGGCACCAATCAGACTGCCGACGCCGATACCGGCAAGGCCACCGACGACAGCACCAATACCCGAATGGTGATCGCTGGACAACTCGGTATTAATGATCTGTTCGACGACGCCCGCGCGTATTTCCATTTGACCCGGCTGTGCTCCGGGTGTGGCGCAAGCGGCGAGTGCCAGAACCAGCACCAGGGTCGAAACGTAGGACGAAACTTTCTGGAACATCTAGACACCTCCTTGGGGTTATTGACCTGCATGGCAGGCGGTATTGTACGTCAGGTCCTTGCTGTTATTTGCTGTCAGTCGGGTGACAGGGCGGGTTCCTCCGTGGTCTCTTCCGGCGACAGTGCGGCGTCGGGAGCGACCGCATCCGGAGAAAGCACCGTCCCGCCCTGATCCTGCTCCGGCGACAGTGCCGCGTCTGGTCGGACCGCGTCGACCGACGGCACCGGTGGCGGGTTCATCTGTTCCGGAGAGAGTGCCGGGTCGGGCGCGATGGCGCCCGGCGACAAGACCGGATCCGGAACGACAGCGTTGCCCTGCGCGACCGCACTGGCAGCCGCCAGCAGGCAGGCGAGCAGGACAGCCGGCGCCACGCACAATCGATAGCGATCAGCAGTTCTCATGGTGCCTCTCTCCTTTGTTGATGGCCCAACTCACGGCCTGGCGGATCTTGTGCAACTCCTGCCTCGACTTGGCTGACGACAGGAACTGCACAGCACGACCCGACAAACGCCGGCAGATTAGCACAGATGATCGATCACCTTCTGGCGGCAGCAGGGACGCAGCGCCGTATCGGGCGTCGCGCGGAGACGGCTTGTTGACCGCACAGGGGCGAGCGTCTCATACTCCGCCGCATGGTCTTCGATCTTCTCACTGTCCTGCACTTGATCGCCGTGATAGCGGTTTCACTGCGCATCTTTTCCCGGCGGACCTGCGCATGGGACGGCACTGGCATGGCTGCTGCTGGTGATTACGCTTCCCGCTGTCGGCGTCCTGATGTATCTCCTGATCGGCGAACGCCGTCTCGGCAAGACCTGGATGGATCGGGCGATCGCCATGCAACCGCAGTTGCTGCTCTGGGCGCAGGACATCCCGGCGTCGACCCTGGTCGACCCCGGCGTGCTGAGTACCGGTGCGGAGAGCGTCAGCAGGCTTGCCACCGGCTCGGCCGGACTGCCTCTGATGGGAGGCCATCGCCTGCAACTGCTGACCGACAGCAGCTCAATCATGCGCGCGCTGATCGCCGACATTGATGCTGCCCGCGGCTCGGTCCATCTGGAGTTCTATATCTGGAGCTCGGGCGGCTTTGTGGACGATCTGGTCGCCGCGCTGGTCCGCGCGGCGCAACGCGGCGTCCCCTGCTCGACGCTGATGGACTCACTCGGCAGCCGCTCTTTTTTCAAGAGTGAAGCACTTGGCCGACTCCGTGACGCGGGCGTGAACATCGTTGAAATCCTGCCGGTCAATCCGCTACGCGCCTTGTTTGTCCGCTTCGACCTCCGCGACCACCGCAAAATCGCGGTCATCGACCGCCGCATCGCCTACACCGGCAGCATGAACATCGCCGACCCCCGCTTCTTCAAACAGGACGCCGGCGTCGGCGAGTGGGTTGACGCGATGGTGCGCATAGAAGGACCGGCGGCGTGGATACTGGAATCGGTTTCACTCTCGCTCACCGCCCTGCAGACCGGAACCCCCTTCGCGCCGCCGCCCCCCCCTGAACTGGCCCCTGCCGGTGACAGCCACGTGCAGATATTCCCCTCCGGACCACAGTCGTCCACGCAGCACATTGAGCAACTGCTGGTCGCCGCACTCTATGCCGCCAGGCGCGAAATCGTCCTGACGACGCCCTATTTCATTCCCAGCGAAACGCTGCTCACGGCGCTGCGCTCGGCCGCCATACGCGGCGTACGGGTGATCCTCATCGTGCCCGAAAAAATCGACTCGACGCTGGTCCGCTACGCCAGCAACGCCTACGTCGAGGACCTGCTGGAAGTAGGCATCACCATTCTCCGTTTCCGTGCCGGCCTGCTGCACACCAAGAGCATGGTCGTCGATGAAGAGATCACCATCTTCGGAACGGTCAACCTCGACCTGCGCAGCTTCGAGTTGAACTTCGAAGTCTCGATGCTCACCTACGACCCTGCATTCGCGGCCACGGCACGCGCCATGCAAAGCCAGTACGAGAGCAAATCGCAAGCACTGCAGCTGGCGCGCTGGCGCGGCCGGCCAGACTGGCGCCGCCGCCTGGAAAATGCAGTGCAGGTACTCAGCCCACTGCTCTGAGCCTGGATTCCCGAGCACCGAGCCGACGCACGCCACGCCTTCGCGAGGCGCTCCGCAAACCCTGCGCACGCGAACCCCGAATTGACCCCGCCAGCATGCCAATCCATACTACGCCGCCACAATTCCAACTCCTGATCTACGGCCCCCGCAGAGGAACGCCATGACCATCAAACTACCGAAACCCCGTCATCTCGCGTGCCTGATCGGCGTTATCATGGCCGGCCCGATCGGCTGTGCCAACCAGCAGTCGATGCCTTTTCCGGATGACCCCGGGATGAGTAATGCGCTTCCCCTGAACCCGGAGTCCGCCTTCGACGGTGCGCTAAGAAGCGCCGATTCGTGGGGCAATTTGCCCGTTCCGCCAGTTCCGGGTGCTGCCGCGCAGCCGCCAGCGGCGCCGCCAACAGGCAGCGATGGCTGGCCACGCCAGGCCGAAATTGCCGGAGCCACGGCGCTGGTCTACCTGCCGCAGGTCGACAGCTGGCAAGGCAACACGCTCAACTTCCGTGCCGCCGTCGCGGTGAAGAAAACAGCGGCCAGCGAACCAGCTTTCGGGGTGATCTGGGGCAGCGCACGCACTGGCGTCGATCGCCTCACACAAAGTGTCGCACTGGAAGACCTCAGCCTGAGCCGGGCCAGCTTTCCGACGCTCCCAGATCACGGACTCGATGTCCTGCGCCAGTTGCGTACGCAACTGCCGACGGTCATGGCCAGCATGTCGCTGCCACTGCTCGCCGGCGAACTGGCGGCCTCCGGCACCGTGAAAGCGCGGCCGGCGCAGGTCAACAATCAACCACCACAGGTCATCGTCAGCAATTCGCCGGCCATCCTGGTGCCGATCGATGGCTCGCCGGCGATACGGCCCCTTGCCGATACGCACTTCGAGCGCGTGATCAACACCCAGGCGCTGATCGTTCGCAGCCGCGGCGCGAGCCGCTGGTACCTGCATGTCTTCGACGGCTGGCTGTCGGCAGACGCGCTCGAAGGCCCGTGGACCCTGGCCAGTGGCGAACCACCCGGAGTCAAGGAACTCAACGAACTCAACGAACTGGCGCAGAAACTGGCCAAGGAAGGCCACGTCGATCTGCTTGACGGGGGGCCGCAAGCCGAGCCGAAACCAACACTGCAGAACGGCGTACCAACGCTCTACGTCAGACAGGTACCCGCTGAGTTGATCGTCTTCAAGGGGCCGCCCAACTTCGTGCCGATCACCGGCACCGGCTTGCTGTGGGCAGAAAACACGACTGCCGACGTGCTGGTGAATACCGCCAACAACGATTACTACACTCTCCTCTCAGGACGCTGGTACCGCGCCTCGGCCTTGTCCGGCCCGTGGACCTACACGGCCGCGAATGCCTTGCCCGCCGACTTCAGCCGCATCCCCGGGAGCGCACCGGCTGGCGTCGTTCTCGCCTCGGTGGCCGGCACACCACAGGCGCAGGAAACTCTGATTGCCAACTCGATTCCGCACACCGCCAACGTGCCGCTGAGCAATGGGCCAAAATTCACGCCGGTGTTTGATGGCGCACCGCAGTTCCAGGCCATCGACGCCACGCCCTTGCGCTACGTCAGCAACGCCGAAGTACCGATCATCCAGGTGACGCCAAGCAGCTATTTCGCTGTCCAGGCAGGCGTCTGGTTTACGGCCAGCAGCCTCACCGGCCCGTGGTTCGTCGCCAGCAGCGTTCCACCGGTGATCTATGACATTCCGACCAACTCGCCGCTGCACTACGTGACCTACGTGCACGTCTATGGTGCCAGCAAGGAGGTCGTCTACGTCGGCTATACGCCCGGCTACCTGGGCAACGTGGTCAGCTCCGACGGCGTTGTCGTCTATGGCACCGGCTACTACTACACGCCCTGGATCGGCTCCGTCTGGTATGCGGCGCCCTACACCTGGGGCCTCGCCGCGGCCCCCATCTACAACCCCTATGTGGGCTTTGCCTATGGCTACGGCCTCGGTCTGGCAACTGCCGCCTGGGCGGCACCCTACTGGGGCGGCGCCTGGTACCACCCCGGCTACTGGGGCTATCCCTGCTGTGGCTCGACCAGCGCCGACGTCTATGGTCATTGGGGAAACACCGTCTATTCGGGGTCGCGAAACTGGTACGCCAATGATGATGGAAAGGTCGGCAGCTCCGCCCGCGGCACTTACAACAACACGCGCACCGGAAGCAGCGGCGCCTACGCCGCCGGTCGCAGTTACAACCCCAACACCGGCCAGGCACAGCGCGCTTACGACCGAACCGTCAACACCGCCGGCGGCACGAGCGGCAATGTCGCACGCGGCGGCACCTACAACACCGAAACCGGGCAGCGCTCGTACGCCTCCAGCGCCTCGGCCAGCGGCCCGGGCGGCAGCTCGATCTCGAAAACCGCCGCCGCCACGGCGGGCCCTGAGGGCGTTGGCGCGCAGCACACGACTACGGCCTACGATGCCCAGACCGGACAGACCAAGAGCTACACCTCGAACGGCCTGATGGGCAACCATTACGCGGGCGCAGATGGCAGCGCCTACCGCAACAGCGGCTGGCAACAACACGCTTCCGGCGGCTGGCAATCGGCAGGCGGCGACACCTCCTGGGCCGATACTAACCAGCAGGCGCGCAGCAACGCTGAAAGTCACTATAGCGCTGGCGGCTTCGCTGACGGCGATCGCTTTGGCGGCGGTGGCTGGGGCGGCGGCGACCGCTTTGGCGGCGGTGGCTTCGGTGGCCGTTTTGGCGGCGGCTTCGGCGGCCGTTTTGGTGGGCGGCGTTAAGGCGAGGCCTGGCAATCCTGACAAACATGAACTGACGGACGCGCTGCCTCCCGAATCCCGGCTATGGACTTCCCAGGCCGAGCAGAGGGGCCAGAAAGCGCACCAGGCTGCAGCCCTGCATCGGCAGGGGGCAGCCTGGTAGGTTCCGCACGGAGAGTAGAGAGTAGCTTCTTTCCTCCCGAGCTTTCTCCCGCGCACTTCGCCAGAACAGTTTCGCCCGGCAGCTGTGAGGCGTCCTTAGTAGGGCGGGTTAACCACCACGTAGGTCACCGAACTGCCTGCATACTGCGGCTGGTAATAGGTCCCGCCGCATTGCTGGTAAGTCATGCCGGCATAGACGTAGGGTACGCAACTCGGCGGCAGGGTGTTAACTATCGAGCCGACGACCACGGCGGTCACTGCTACGGCAGCCCCAACCGCCACTGCCGTCCCTACCGGGTGGTAGCCACCGCGGTGATTCACATCGACGTCCACGTTACGGTTGACATTCACGTTGGTGTTGCGATTGACGTTCGTATTGCGGTTCACATTGGTGTTGTGATTGACGTTCGCATTGCGGTTCACATTGGTGTTGTGATTGACGTTCGCATTGCGGTTCACATTGGCACTGCGGTTGACGCTGGTGTGTGTGCCCCCGCGCGCAAAGGCCTCCGAAGCAGCAAAGAAATCATGCGCGCCCACAGCCAGCAGCGACATCAATACGGCACGCGAAAAGCGACCGGAAAAGCGTTTTTTCGATTGGACTTGGCTCATCATCTCACCTCACTTCTCGTTGCCCGGCTGGACTTCCAGCTCGCGAAAGACGATCTTGCTGGCGCCCTTGGGCGGAACGAAACGGAACACGCGATCGCCCAGCCTGGGTGACAGTTTCCAGCTCAACACCGCCTCGTACTGCGGCGCCCCTTCCTCATTCTTGCTCGTAATGACGATCTTTCTCGGCAAGGGCTTGCTGCCTTCCTGTATCCAGATCTGCCAGTCGACCTCGTCCTGACGGAAAGCATAATGGTCGCAGAGGACACCCCCAACGCGGCCCTGGCCCACAAAGAAGGCCGCTTTGACATTTTCCGCCAGGGACTCCGGTGCCAGCACGTCGGCCAACGGCCACTCCAGCCCATACTTGGTTTCCGCGAAGGACAACATCTCCTTGATGGTCTTGGGCGCGCTCACCGAGGCGTAGTAGTTCACCAGCTTGCCGTACACCGTCAGCGTGTTGCCATCGTAGTAGAACTGGCGCTGCTTCTCATCGTCGATCACGTCCGCCCGCAAGCGGTTGGGCCTGACCACCGAGATATTGGCGAACGTGCCGAACTGCACTTTCTGGCCGCTATCGAGGACCTCGTCGGTGCTGGCATCGACCCGAATGTTGAATGACTTCAGTGTATGCAGGAATTCGCTGCTGCGCTTGAGCGCAGCAATGGCTTCGGGTTCAATAACCGCCTGCGCTGCGGGAGCGGCAGGGCTTACGGAAGTGGCAGCAGTCGCGCTGGCCTGGCCCTCAGCAGGGCTGACCTGCTGCGCGCCACTGTAAAAAGGAAGCAGCAGGAGCGCAGCAGCGATCACTACTATCCGAAAACGCTTCGGTCTCATCAGCACATCTCTCCTCAATCGGCATGGAAATACACAAGCTGCTTACGTTAGCAGAGAAACGCCGACGCTGCCACCGCCAGAACCAGCCGAGTACCGCATGCGCTGCGGCCGCTCGAACGAAAACCGGTCACTACCGACAGGGGTCAAAACTCCCTGCTCATGAAATTGCGCTCGCAGTAGTGGTCGTAGAGAGCGTCGAGCTTGGCCTCAGGGTCAGCGGCGAGAATGAGCCGCTGCTGGTCGAAGTGGAACATGGCGTCGCGCGGGCGGACCAGTTCGGCGAAGCGCTTGCTCGCCAAAAGCAGATTCGGCGCTCGCCTGCCGCCATCGAGCGCGTCAGAGCGCAGTTGGCCGGCAAAACGCTGCAGTTCCTCCTTGAACAACTCGCGCCCGTTGAGGTACACCTCGCGGTCGAAGGGATAGAAAAACTGTGTGATTCGACCGTAACGTTTGAGCAGGCGAAAGTCGAAAAAGCCGGCCTCGGCGGCCATCAGAACGACGCCCACGTTGGCAAATTCGCCCGTTTCAGAAAAGGGACGAAAGCGCAGAAAGGCGTATTGGCAGGCGAACTCTTTCATGGTGGCCCGCCCAGCGGCGTTGCCGATGCGGACCACCGCCAGCGACGGCGCCCGCAGAGTCCACACCCGGCGGGTTTGCCGAAAGTGGCGCCCTGGTCAATCGCTGGCAAGTCGCGTTCGAGATTCACGCATCTCCCCGGTCGTTTCTTGCGGCAACTGCGCAGCAGCATCGCGGCCTTCCCGGCCGGTCTGTGCGACCGAGCGGCGGCAGCAGTCAATGCGTCGGCATCACAAAACTGGCGCCACTCGCCATGTCCTGCGGCCAGCGACCAGTCGCCGTCTTCAGGCGGGTATAGAAATGTACCCCGTCCGGGCCATGGAGCGCATGGTCGCCGAACAGGGAACGCTTCCAGCCGCCGAAACTATGGAAAGCCATCGGTACCGGAATCGGCACATTGACACCGACCATGCCGACCTCGATGCGACGCACGAACTCGCGGGCGACATTGCCGCTACGCGTGAACACCGCCACGCCGTTGCCATATTCGTGGGCATTGATGAGCGCGACGGCGGCCTCGAAATCGGCGACATGCACGACGCACAGCACCGGCCCGAAGATCTCCTCGCGATAGATGCGCATGGTGGGGGAGACGCGGTCGAACAGGCAGCCGCCCAAAAAGAATCCCTCGTCGTGAGCGGCAAGCCGC
Organism: Candidatus Accumulibacter sp. ACC012; assembly: GCF_907163155.1. Taxonomy (NCBI): domain Bacteria; kingdom Pseudomonadati; phylum Pseudomonadota; class Betaproteobacteria; genus Candidatus Accumulibacter; species Candidatus Accumulibacter sp. ACC012. Next base: position 186,966 of record NZ_CAJQUC010000003.1, on the reverse strand, counting down.
AGGTCGCGCCCATCAACCAGCAGCACTGCCCCCTCGGCAACTCCCAGATCGACGTAGGCACGCACCTTGTCGAGATGCTGCCGGGTCACCAGAGGCCCCATTTCCACGCCCGGATCGGTGCCCGGACCGACCTTCAACGCATGCACGCGCCTGGCCAGCGCCGGCACCAGCTGCTCGCCGACCGCGCCGACCGCTACCAGCACCGAGATCGCCATGCAGCGCTCGCCAGCCGAACCATAGGCGGCGCCGATCAGCGCATCGACCGCCTGCTCGAGATCAGCGTCGGGCATCACCACCATATGGTTCTTGGCGCCGCCGAGCGCCTGTACCCGCTTGCCGTTGGCCGTTCCCGTCGCATAGATGTACTCGGCAATCGGTGTCGAGCCGACAAAACTGACCGCCGCAACACGTGCATCGGTGAGCAGGGCATCGACCGCCTCCTTGTCGCCATGCACGACGTTGAACACGCCCTGTGGCAGCCCGGCCTGCGCCAACAGATCGGCAATGAACAGGCTGGCCGACGGATCACGTTCGGAAGGCTTGAGAATGAAGGTATTGCCACAGGCCAGCGCCACAGGAAACATCCACATCGGCACCATCACCGGAAAGTTGAAGGGCGTGATGCCGGCGCAGACACCGACCGGCTGGCGTAGCGACCAGCTGTCGACACCGCTCCCGATCTGGTCGGAGTATTCACCCTTCAACAGCTGCGGGATGCCGCAGGCAAACTCGACGACCTCCATGCCGCGAATAATCTCGCCCCGGGCATCGTCGAGCACCTTGCCGTGCTCGCCAGTGACGATCGCCGCCAGCTCGTCGAGGTGCTGCTCGAGCAGCTGACGAAACTTGAAGAGCACGCGCGCACGCCGCAGCGGCGGTGTATCCGACCACTCAGCGAGGGCGGCGGCGGCCGCAGCGACTCCTTTGCCGGTGATCTCTGCGCTGGCCAGCGGCACCCGCGCCGTGACTTGTCCGCTGGCCGGATTGAAGATCTCGCCCCAGCGCGAATCACCGCCAGGGACCCGATGACCATTGATGAAGTGCTGCAGTTGTCCAGGATTTGTCATAGCTGAGGATACCGCGCCTGATCGTGAATTTGGTCCATCCTAGGTGCGCGCCAATCGTCGTGTCAATCGGATTCATGAACACAACGGCGAGCTCGACTGGAAAGTGCAAACGATGAATCAGGACTTGCCCAAGACCGTAGCTCTACTGGTGATCAAAGCCGCGCGCGTGGTGACTAAAATGCGCGCCCCGCTTGCCGTCCGCTTCGGCAAGCGCTACCCTGATTGTTGAAGATATCAACAACCGGAGGGCGTCATGGCCACCATGAACTTCAGCATCCCCGACGACATCAAGGAGCGCTTCAACCGGATGTTCGCCGACAGGAACAAGAGCTCCATCGTCGCCCAACTGCTCGATGAAGCCATCGCCAGGGAAGAACGCAAGCAGCAGAGCGATCAAGCGATCAAGCGCATCCTGCTGCGCAGGCTGACGGCCGTGCCGACCTCGACAGCGGAAATTCTCCAGTTGCGTGATGAAAATCGCGGCGAACCCGACGCCACACACGGAATTCCGCGGCGATGAAGCGTCTGGTCATCGACGCCAGCGTCGCGGTCAAGTGGTTTCTGCCCGACGCCGGCGACGAAACCGACACGCTCGAAGCGCTTGATTTCCTCCTCCAGCTGAAAGCGGGAGACGTGTCGTTTGCGCAGCCCGCGCACTGGAAAGCCGAGATTGCCGGCGTAATGGTCCGCCGCGCGCCGACACTCGCTGCCGACAGCCTCGACGACCTCAGCCTCCTCGAAGGCATCGAATTCATCGACACCACTACCGTATACCGCCGCGCCATCGACCTTGCGCAGACTCTCAACCACCACCTGTTCGACACCCTTTACCACGCCACTGCCCTGGAGACGGACGCCACCTTCGTTACCGCCGACCGGCGCTACTACGACAAGGCGGCGCATTTCGGCCAGATCGCGCTGCTGGAAGACGCTTCCACATGAGCGCCCAGCTGCTCGAGCACCTCGGCCTCATCGCCGGGGCACCGAATGGCGTCCAGACGCGCATTCTTGCATTCTTGCATTCTTGCTCTGGTACAACGCGCCACGCACGGAACATGCAAGCTTCAATCCGACAAGCTGTTCGCGTTCCGCTTCGGACTCCCTCTCGTCGCCGAACAGCATCGCATCGTCGCCAAAGTCGACGAACTGATGGCTCTCTGCGACCGCCTCCAAGCCAATCTCATCGAATTTCGCGCCCGACAGAGTTGCGGCTGGCCAGTACCCTGATCGAATCAGCCCTGCGAGCCGGCTGACGGTCGGTGAGCCGTTCGAATCAGTTTCCGCAGGCCTGGATCAGAAACTGCCGCAGTGCTTCGGCCGGCTCGGCGAGCGCCGCATCTTTCGCCCAGATCAAGCCGACCTCCAGATGCGGGATGGCATCGAGAATCGGGCGCGCTTCGATTTTCTTGCCTTCTAGCGACCACGGGCGATAGACCATGTCGCTGAGGATGGTCACCCCGAAACCGTGCGCCACCAGGCCGCGCAGGGCCTCCATGCCGTTGGTGCGGAAAGCGATGTTCGGGCTGAGGCCGTTGTCGGTCCAGTAGCGGCGATTCGATTCCTCGCCCTCGTCGACGGTGAGCAGGATGTAGGGCTGGCGGGCGACGTCGGCCAGCGCGGGATAAGGCTCTTCCAGCACCGGGTGACCGGCGGCGGCCCACAGCTGACGTCGTGAACGCATCAGGACGTGGTGGCCGAAACGCTCACGATCCTCGACGTTGGAGAGGATCACCACTCCCAGTTCCAGGTCGCCGGAGAGCACCGCCGCTTCGACCTTGCGCCGGCCGATGTCGTGCAGGTCGAAATCGATGTCCGGGTAGTTGGCGCGAAAACGGGCGAACAGCGGCGGCAGGAAATAGCCGAGTACGGAATAGGTGGCGGCGATGCGGATCGCGCCGTGCAGATCGTTGATGCGAAAGCGCGGTTCGCGCAGAGCGTCCTGCAGCGAGTCGAGAATGTGCCGCGCGTGCTGATAGAAGCTGTGCCCCTCGGCAGTGAGCGCGACGCCGTGCGGCTTGCGATCGAACAATCTGACCCCCAGCCGGTCTTCAAGGAGGAGGACGGCGTTGGTGATCGCCGACTGCGAAACGAACAGGCTCGCGGCCGCCATCGAGAACTGACCGCTCTCGGCAGCGGCCGCGAAATAGCGTAACTGGCGCAGGGTGACGTCGCTTGTCATCTGATTTTCTGATATCTCGCGTGCGTTTTTGTGATTTTACAATAGCACAACGATTTCCTATCATCTCTCAAAATCAGAATGACCCGTCCATCGAGGAGACAGCCACATGGATGCATCGCCGAAGAACGCTGACGATAGCGAACACAGCGAACACAGCGCACTGCGCAGCGTCGCACTTGATGACAAGTATCAGTTGGCCAGCGGCCGCGTCTACCTCAACGGAACACAAGCGCTGGTGCGTCTGCCGATGCTGCAACGTGCGCGCGACGAACGCGCCGGGCTGAACACCGCCGGCTTTGTCAGTGGCTACCGCGGCTCGCCGCTGGGCAACGTCGACCACGAGTTCTGGCGCGCGAAGAAATTTCTCGAACCCCTGCATATCCACTTCCAGGCCGGGCTCAACGAAGACCTGGCAGCGACCGCGGTGTGGGGCACGCAGCAGGTCACGCTGGACCAGAACGCGACTTGCGACGGCGTTTTCGCCATGTGGTATGGCAAGGGGCCGGGCGTCGATCGCAGCGGCGACGTCTTTCGTCACGCCAACGCCGCGGGCAGCTCGAGATACGGCGGCGTGCTGGCGATTGCCGGCGACGACCACGCGGCCAAGTCCTCGACGCTGCCGCACCAGACCGAGCACGTCTTCAAGGCGCTGATGATGCCGGTGCTGGCACCCGCCGACATCCAGGAATACCTGGACCTGGGCATCCACGGATTCGCGCTGTCTCGCTACTCGGGCTGCTGGGTAGCCTTCAAGGCGCTCGCCGACACCGTCGAGACCTCGGCCGCGGTGAATGTCGACCCCTTCGCCGTCGAAACCGTCATTCCCGCCGACTTCAAGCTGCCCGCCGGCGGACTCAACCTGCGCTGGCCCGATCCGCCGCTGGTACAGGAAAAGCGCCTGCTGCACCACAAGCTCTACGCCGCGCTGGCCTATTGCCGTGCCAACCAGCTGAACAAGGTGATCATCGACAGCCCGAACGCGCGCCTGGGCATCGTCACCAGCGGCAAGAGCTATCTCGATGTGCGCCAGGCCCTCGAAGACCTCGGCATCGACGACGCCGTAGCGGCAAAAATCGGCCTGCGCCTGTACAAGGTGAGCATGGTCTGGCCGCTGGAGGCCGAAGGGATTCGCCACTTCGCCGAAGGGCTGGAAGAGATCCTGGTCATCGAGGAGAAGCGCCAGTTCCTCGAATACCAGATCAAGGAAGAACTCTACAACTGGAGCGAATCCGCGCGACCACGTGTCATCGGCAAGTTCGACGAGAAAGGGGAATGGTCGCTACCGCACTCGGAATGGCTGCTCCCCGCGGCCGGCGAGCTGACGCCGGCGATGATCGCCCGCGTCATCGCCGCGCGCATCGCCATCTACTACACCTCCGAGCGCGTCGCCGCGCGCCTGGCCTTCCTGGAAGAAAAAGAAGCCGCGCTGGCCAAGCCGAACCGCGCCATTTCCCGCATTCCGCACTACTGCTCGGGCTGTCCGCACAACACCTCGACCAAAGTTCCGCAAGGCTCGCGCGCGCTGGCCGGCATCGGTTGCCACTACATGGCCACCTGGCTGTCGCCGGAATCGACGCAGACCTTCTGCCAGATGGGCGGTGAAGGCGTCGCCTGGGTCGGTCAGTCACCGTTCACCAGCACGCAGCACGTCTTTGCCAACCTCGGCGACGGCACCTATTTCCACTCCGGCCTGCTCGCCATCCGCCAGTCAATCGCCGCCGGGGTGAACATCACCTACAAGATTCTCTATAACGACGCCGTCGCCATGACCGGCGGGCAGCCGCACGACGGCCCGCTGAGCGTGCCGATCATCGCCCGCCAGATCGCTGCCGAGGGCATCAGGAGCATCGTCGTGGTTACCGACGAGCCGCAGAAGTACAGCGGTGCCTTGGCGCTGCCGTCGGGTACGCCGGTTCGCCATCGCGACGAGCTGGACACGGTGCAGCGCGAACTGCGCAGCGTGCCGGGCACGATGGCAATCATCTACGACCAGACCTGTGCCGCCGAGAAGCGCCGCCGTCGCAAGCGCGGCAAGTTTCCCGATCCGGCGAAGCGGGTGCTGATCAACGATCTGGTCTGCGAAGGCTGCGGCGACTGCTCCGAAAAATCCAACTGCATGTCGGTGGTCGCCGTCGAAACCGAGTTCGGCCGCAAGCGAGCCATCGATCAATCGGCCTGCAACAAGGATTTCTCCTGCATCAAGGGCTTTTGCCCGAGTTTCGTGACCGTCGAAGGCGGCGCACTGAAAAAAGGCCAGGCAGCGACGCCGAGCGAAGCCCTCTTCGCGCAACTGCCCGAGCCGGCATTGCCCGCCACGGCGAAGCCGTGGAGCATGCTCATCACCGGCGTCGGCGGCACCGGCGTGGTGACCATCGGCGCCCTGCTGGGCATGGCCGCGCACCTCGAAAGCAAGGGCGTGCTGGTCCTCGACATGGCCGGACTGGCGCAGAAAGGCGGCGCAGTATGGTCGCATGTGCGCATCGCCGACCGCCAGGAGCAACTCTACGCGGCGCGGGTCGCCGCTGGCGAAGCCAACGCGGTCATCGCCTGCGACCTGGTCGTTGCCGCCAGCGACGAGTCGATCGCCAAGATGCGCGCCGGCCACACCCGCGTGGTCATCAACCGTGACCAGAGCACGACCAGCGACTTCGTGCGCGGCTTTGCGGCACAGGCGCGCAGCGGTGACGTCGTCGCCCACCCGGACCCGCAGTTCCCGCAGGACGGCATGGAGGCGCGCATTGCCGACGCCGTCGGCAGCGAGAGCGCCGATTTTCTCGAAGCTTCGCAACTGGCGACGGCAATCATGGGCGACGCCATCGCCACCAACCTGTTCATGCTCGGTTTCGCCTGGCAGAAAGGCCTGGTGCCCTTGTCACGCGCGGCCATCCTGCGCGCCATCGAGATCAACGCCGCGGCGGTCGCTTCCAACAGCACGGCCTTCCAGTGGGGCCGCGTCGCGGCAGTCGATAGGGCGGCGGTGGTCAAGGCCGCGCAACCCGCATATATACCCGACCACCACCGCCTGTCGACCAGCGTCGACGAGTTGATTGCCCGCCGCCAGGAGCAGCTCACCGAATATCAGGACGCCGCCTACGCCGAGCGTTACCTGGCGCTGCTCAAGCGCGTACGCGCCGCCGAAGAAGCGCTGACGCCGGGAATCTCGCTGCTCCGCGAAGCCGTCGCCCGCGGCTACTACAAGCTGCTCGCCTACAAGGACGAGTACGAAGTGGCGCGGCTATATACCAACAGCGCCTTCCTCAAGAGCGTCGAGGCGCAGTTCGAAGGCGACTACAAGCTGGTTTTCCACCTCGCACCGCCGCTGCTGGCCAGCAAGGACCCGGCCACCGGGCAGCTCAGGAAGCGCACTTACGGCCCGTGGATGCTCAAGGCGATGCGTATCCTGGCCGGCTACAAGCACCTGCGCGGCGGCCGCTTCGACATTTTTGCGCGCAGCGCCGAGCGCAAGCTCGATCGTCAGTTGATCGCCGACTACGAGGCACTGATCGAAACCCTGCTCGCCGGACTGACGACCAGCAAGCACGAACTGGCCGTCGAACTGGCCAGCCTGCCCGAGCAGGTGCGTGGCTTCGGCCACATCCGCGAACGCTATATCGAGCACGCCCGTGCGCAGCAGAAGAGTTTGCTCGCACGCTTCAATGGCGAGAGCTTGCCGGGCGTGCAGCGCATGCCGCACTTCCCGGCGAGCAAAGTCTCGGCCTGATCGACAGTCGTTTCAGCAGCTGGCCCCCCACCGCCCGCGTCGCCACGAGCGACCGCGGTGGGATTGCGCCATCCCTCACCAACAACGAAGGAATTTGCCATGTCCGTTTTTTCCCTGCGTGATTTTGCCGATCACGAACAAGTGGTTTTCTGCAGCGACGACGCCAGCGGCCTGAAAGCCATCATCGCGGTGCACAACTCCAATCTCGGCCCGGCGCTCGGCGGCTGCCGCATGTGGCACTACGCCAGCGAAGACGATGCCGTCCGCGACGTCCTGCGCCTGTCGCGCGGCATGACCTACAAATCGGCCCTGGCCGGCCTCCAGCTCGGCGGCGGCAAGTCGGTGATCATCGGCAATCCGCGCACCGACAAGACGCCGGCCCTGCTCGACGCCTTTGCACGCTCGCTCAACCAGCTCAACGGCCGCTACGTCGCCGCCGAGGACTCGGGCACCAACGTCGCCGACATGAAATATCTCGCCGAACGCACGCCGCACGTCGCCGGCATCATCGACAAGCCGTCGCACGAGGCCGAAGGCATGCGCAGCGGCGACCCCTCGCCGGCCACCGCCTACGGCACTTTTTTCGGCATCAGGGCAGCGGTCAAGCGCAAGCTCGGCCGTGATTCACTCGACGGCCTGCGGGTCGCCATCCAGGGAGTCGGCAACGTCGGTTTCGACCTCGCCCGCCAGCTCACGGACGCCGGCGCGCAACTGTGGGTCGCCGACATCCATGAAGAGAACCTGGTGCGTGCGCGCGAGGAGCTGGGCGCCCGCGCGCTGGCCCCGGAAGCCATCTACGCCGCCGACGTGGACGTCTTCGCCCCCTGCGCCATGGGCGCCATTCTCAACGACGAGACGATCCCGCAGCTGCGCGCCAGCATCGTCGCCGGCGCCGCCAACAATCAACTGGCCGAAGTGCGCCACGGCAGCGAGCTGATGCGCCGCGGCATCCTCTACGCGCCGGACTACGTGATCAATGCCGGCGGGATCATCGACATTTATCACGAAAGGATCGGTTTCGACCGCCCTGCCCTGCTGCGTCATTTGGAAGGTATCCACGCCACGCTGCTGGAGATTTTCGAACGTGCCGACAAGGAAGCACGGCCTACCGGCGAAGTGGCTGACGCGCTTGCCGAAGAGCGCTTCAAGCGCTAACGGTCATGACAGTCGAGATAGCCGGGATGATGAAAGTCATGACCGTCCCTCTCTCACTTGCACTGCGCATTCCTGCTTGCACGCCGGAATCGTTCGCCGGGCAGCGAGCATGCTCCCTGAATTCCCCGCCCCACCCCCGGCCCTTCTCCCGCAGGGGGAGAAGGGAGGTTCGCGAGTCGCTTACGCGACTTTCACATTGAAGGAGAGACCTGTCAGTGATGAAGAAAGGACACCACGGACAGTGGTCGTCGCGCATGGGCTTCGTGCTCGCCGCAGTGGGTTCAGCGGTTGGCCTGGGCAATATCTGGAAATTCCCGTACATGGTCGGGCAGAGTGGTGGCGCGGCCTTCGTTGCCGTCTATCTGGTCTGCATTGCGCTGATCGGCCTGCCGATCATCGTCGCCGAGTGGTTGATCGGCCGGCGCGCGCAGGAGAACCCGATCAACGCCATGGCCGACCTGGCACGCAGCAACGGCCGCAGCAAGGCCTGGGTGATGGTCGGCGTCAGCGGTACCCTGGCCGGCTTCCTGATCCTCTCCTTCTACAGCGTCATCGGCGGCTGGGCACTGTCCTACCTGATCGATGCCGGCAGCGGTAGCTTCAACGGCATGGGCAAGGAGACGGCGGACGCCGCCTTCTCGAACCTGCTGGCCGATCCCGGCACTTTGCTGACCTGGCACACGGTATTCATGGGACTGACCGTCGGGGTGGTGGCGATGGGAGTTGCCGGCGGCCTCGAACGCGCGTCGCGCATCCTGATGCCGACTCTGGGCATCCTGCTGGCGCTGATGGTCGGTTACGGCGCAGCCTCCGACGGCTTTGCGCAGGCACTCGCCTATCTGTTCGCGCCCGACTTCGCCAAACTCACCGGCGCGGTCCTCCTCGCTGCGCTGGGCCACGCCTTCTTCACGCTGTCACTGGGCATGGGCATCATGATTGCCTACGGTTCCTACCTCGGGCAGCAGGTGGACCTGCTGCGCGCCGCACGCACGGTGGCGATCATGGACACGGTGATTGCCCTGGCTGCCGGGCTGGCGATTTTCCCGATCGTCTTTGCCAACGGACTCGACCCGGCAGCCGGACCGGGCCTGGTCTTCGTCACCCTGCCGCTGGTCTTCGGCAAGGTCACTGGCGGGCTGCTTCTCGGCGTGATGTTCTTCGCACTGCTCACTTTCGCCGCGCTGACCTCGGCCATCTCGCTACTCGAACCCTCGGTCGAGCTGCTTGAAGAACGCACCCCCCTGAGCCGTATCGGCGCGACGCTGGTGGCCGGTGTCGCCACCTGGGCGCTGGGCATCGCCGCGCTGTTGTCGTTCAACCTGTGGGGCGATGTGCTGATCTTTGGCAACAACATCTTCGACCTGCTCGACAAGATGACCAGCAAGTTCCTGCTGCCACTGACCGCCCTCGGCGCCATCGTCTTCGTCGGCTGGTGCCTCAAAGCCGAGAGCGTGCGCGAAGAACTCGGCCTGAGCAGCGGCGGCTTCGTGCTGTGGAATCTGATCACCCGCTTCGTGGCCCCGATCGGCGTGCTGGTGGTTTTCATCTCCAGCCTCTGAGCGGCAGGCGCAGCGAGCGCATCTTCGACCTCATGCAGGTGACGAACGCGCCCGGCCTGTGCCGGGCGTGGTCATTGAGCGGCTGGCTTGTGCGCTCCTCGCATTCACGCATTCACGCATTCACTCACTCACTCACTCACTCACCCGCATGGCGATTCCAGGGCGGCTGCGCTTCCTGTCCCGGGGATCAGGAGCGGGATCGCAATAAACTCACGACCTGGCGGAGCTGTCACCCTTGCCGGCATCCTTCCCGGCATCCTTCCCGGCATCCTTCCCGGCGCCCTTCTGGCCACCTTCAGCGGCAGCTCCAGCCGCCTTCTCCGCAGACTCGGCCGGCTCTTCCGCTGCTGCCTTCTCTTCGCCATCGGGCTTGCTCGCATTGGCCGCTGGCGTTGCCGAGCCTGCGCTACTGCTCTTCTCCGCGGCCTGCGCCGGAGCACCCTCAGTAGTGGCTGCTGCGATGGCCTTTTCCAGCTCGGATTCGGCTGCTGCACCCTCAGCCTGCCCCATCGAGGCGCGTTCAAGCGGTTGCGCGCCAGCGGCGATAAGCGCAGCGGATACCCTGTCCGAAGGAGTCACATCCGTGGCCGCCGTAGCGCCCGCATTGCCCACCAGCAGACCCACCACCCGGTCGCGGAAAAGTTGGCGCGCGGAACCACTCGAAAGCTGTTCGTAACCTGAAGACAGGTGCTCGAACAAGTCCTTGTAAGAGCCGGCCATCGAAGCGACGAGAGTTGCGGTCTTGTCGAAGTGCGACTCGACATCACGCTTGTAACCGGCGATTTCTTCCTGCTGGCGCGACACTTCCGCCTCCAGAAGCGCAACTTGTTTGGTTTTTCCACCGAGCGGGCTGCGGCCCACGAAAAACCCGATTAAGGCCGCGACAAACACTGCCGCCCCACCGATCAGCCACATTGTCTGTTCCGTCATGCCCGTCATGCCAAGACCTCCCTCTGTGAATGGCGACGCGCCAGCGTGCAAACTCAGTCGATGCGCTGACCGTCTGCGCCGCGGGCACGGCTGCCTTGCTGGATATGTTTTCAGTGCTCAAAAAGAGCACACCGCCAAGGCGAAGTATATCGGCCTTTGGCAAGACGCACCGCGCGGGAAGTCAAAACTAGCGTTTTTTGCCCGCCAACATTCCACGCCAGCCGCTATTTCGCGAGTTCCCTGCGTGCCTTTTCCGGCTTTCCGGCGGCGTGCAATTCCGCCCGCATCACTGGCCACAAGGTCTTTTCGACGGTCCTCTGCAGCCTTGCCTGGCGCGAGTTGGCGTTGATCAAAGTCTGCTATCCCGGCCCGGCGGCCTCACTTTTTCTGCTGTTGCGCGAGTTCGCTGGCGGTGTTGATGTTGGCGAAGGCCTCTGGGCAGCCGTCGAAGTCCACCAGCACGTGTTTCTGGGCCAGCACCCAGCGGTCGATCTTGCGCTCGCCGCCGGCCAGGTACGCGGCCAGCGCTGCGGCGCTGCGCGTGTGCGCCAGCAGGAAGACCGGCTGCAACTGCCCGTCGGCACGGGCCATGGCCACATCGGCCCCGGCGGCCAGGACGGCACGGTGCAGACGGGCCACCAGATCGAGCGGAAGGGCCGGCGAATCGCAGGGGCAGGTGAGCACCCAGGCCTCGCGATCATCTTCGCCAGCGTGGTGCAGGCCCGCATCGAGCCCGGCCAGCGGGCCGACGAAGCCGGCGTGGCGGTCGGCGACGACCGGCGCGCCGAGCACCGCGTAGGTGTCGGCGTTGCGGTTGGCGTTGATCAGCAGCACATCGACCTGTGGGCGCAGGCGGGCGATGACCTGCGCGATCATCGGCCGGCCGTCGAGTTCGACCAGGCCCTTGTCGACGCCGCCCATGCGCCGGCCTTGTCCGCCGGCGAGAATCAGGCCGATGATCGGGATCGTCGGGATGGGGATCGGGGCAAGGTTCATGCGCCGCCTCGCCTAATGCGTTCGCCATGCGAGTAGACGAGATGGCGACCGACGCGCGCGCGGCAGACCAGGGTGATGCCCATTTCCTGCGCCATCGACAAGCCCATCTGCGTCAGACCGGAGCGCGAGACCAGGAAGGGCACGCCCATTTGCACCGTTTTCATGACCATCTCCGAAGTCAGCCGGCCAGTGGTGTAGAAAATCTTGTCGGCCCCGCCTTCTTCGTCCAGCCACATCAGGCCGCTGATGGCATCGACCGCGTTGTGCCGCCCGACGTCCTCGACGTGATAGACCAGCGGCACCGCGGGCGTGTTGCGCAGCAGCGCGCAGGCGTGCACCGAACCGGCGCGCTTGTAGACGGTGTCCAGCGCCAGGACCCGCGCCAGTGCGGCATCAAGCGTGCTCACCGCCAGCGTCGCCTCGCTGTGCAGCGGCTGCAGCTCGTCGAGCCAGTCGCCGAACATCGTTCCCTGCCCGCAGCCGGTGGTGACCGTGCGTTTGGCCATGCGCGTGGCCGTGCGTGCAGCCAGTTCGCTGCCCCGGCCCTGGCGCGTGTGCACCGCGCAGGCGCCAACTTCCCAATCGACGTGTACGCTAAGCAGATCGGCGAGCGATTCGACCAGTCGCTGGTTGCGCAGATAGCCCATGATCAAGGCCTCCGGCGCCTGACCGAGAGTCATCAGGGTGACGATTTCCTGCTTGTCGAGGTACACCGTCAGGGCGTTTTCGCCAGGCACCTCGACCACGCGCGACTGGCCCTGGTGATCGATGACCATGGCGCTGGCCGTGGCCGGGCGTTGCGCACGGGTGAGCGACAGCCGCGCTGCGTCCGGCGCATCGCTCAGCGGGATTTCGAAAACAGCATCGCTTTCAGCACGCATGGCGGACTATTGTCGACACGGCGTAGCCGCCGCATTGGTGGGCGCCTTTAGAGAGAAGCGGTATCTTACCCGGATCGCCGCGCACAGCCGGCGGAGAGTGAAATGGACGAGGCAATGAAACAGGAGATCTTGCCGGACGCCGAGGCCGCGGCTGGCGCTGTGCTTCGCCCGCCAGACGCTCGCGGGCAAGCGCTGGATCACGCAGCGCGAGGAGCTGGTGGGGCCGGTGGCGGCTCGGGCGCCGGTAGCGGTTGAAGAAATTCCCCTGCCGGAGCCGGCCACCCTGTCACTGGCCGACGACTTCACTGTTCACGGTTTTCCGGAGCCAGGATCGCATTCACGACGTCCCCAACTCACTTCGAAACCGTGGCCTGCCCCGAATCTGCCCCGTCCCCGAATCTTGCCCGAGCACGCCGACGACAAGGCGGGCAAGGTGATCGCCGAAATCGAGCGCCAGGGCAAGCTCGACAACACGCTGATCTTCTACATCCGGGGAGACAAGGGCTCGTCGTCCGCGGGGCCGCCCACCAGCAAACCCATGCCGGCCGCGTCGATGCAAGGATCGGAGCTTCCCTGACGAGTCACGATGCTTCCACGAGGTGTCGGGATGCTTCCATGATGCGTCGGGATGCTTCCATGAGGCGTCACGATGCTTCCCTGATGCGTCGGGATGCTTCCACGAGGCGTCACGATGCTTCCCTGATGCGTCGGGATGCTTCCACGAGGCGTCACGATGCTTCCCTAATGCGTCGGGATACTTCCACGAGGTGTCACGATGCTTCCCTGATGCGTCGGGATGCCTCCCGGATGCCTGCGGCCGCCTCCCTGGTCATGCAGTGGCCGATTCGGCAGGCGAGATTGCCGGCACGGATCAAGCTGTGCGCATTATCAGCGGGCCCGGTGGCCGCTGCGCGCACGCGCCACGAAACGTGTTGACAATTTTGGCGGCCCGGTCCTAATCTTTTCTGATGAACTACCAGTTGGAATCAGCTATCCGGAAGGTCTAGCGCACAGTTCCGTTGTGAGCGCATACGAGCGCAACGCTGAAGCTCGTGCCGCTTGCATAGAGCACTACAAGCCACTTTGCCGGGTATGCGGCATCGATTTCGGGGTGACATACGGTGAAGTTGGTAGTGGCTTTATCCATGTGCATCACAGGGTGCGTATCGCTACGATTGCGAAGGTCTACAACGTGAATCCGGTTAACGACCTCGTTCCAGTTTGTCCAAATTGCCATGCAATGCTTCATCGGAGAGACCCGCCGTACAGCGTCGACTAATTAAAGCGGCTAATGGATGACGGCTAACCCGGCACGGCAGTCCACCGGACGCTGCGCGATAAAGCCGCGCAGCGCCGGTACTTCTACGTTGGAGGGGGCTAAAGAGTGGAAGCCAATCTCAAAGGAACAAGAAAGAGCAAGAAAGGCAAGAAAGCGGCCAGGGTCGAATTAAATGCAAGTCAATACCCTAACTCTGTGCTCCAACGGACGCTGCGCAATAAAGCCGCGCAGCGCCCCTGAGCTTTCACGTTGGGCGCTCGGGTAGTCGGGAGATAAGCAATGAAAAATACTAGTCGTGAACCGAGCCACGATACCATGACTTCCGACGCAAGCAGCACGATTGAAACGCGAGCTGAGAAGTTCTTTCGGAAATGGGCTCCACCCGTAGTATTCTTGGGCGTCGGTTTCTGGGCCTTCTTCGCTGGCGGCTTCCTCGCCTATCACTCTTGGCAGGGCGGCTTCATCGTTCGAATAGTCGAGGAACACTTTCCTGGAATGATTCTGGTGCCAATGGCGGCGCTAATGGCACTGTGTATCGTTCTGCTGCTCCGCTGGACCGCAGGTGCTCTGGAGTTTGACCTTTGGGGCAAGCAAAACCAAAGGGAGCTTCTGGACCATTGACTCGGGGTAGTCTGTTTTCTGGCGATAGTCTTCGCCATTTGGCTCCTGTGACCGTTGCAGTCGGGACCCATCGCTCGAACAAGCGCGCCCAACAAGGCCATGCAGCCGATGCGCGGAACAGCGGTGTTGGCATTTGCTGGGTCGGTCGCCGCGCGCCCCTGATGGCTGACGTTGGGCACCAGCGGCGCCTCTCCCAGTCCGTGTTCCCATGAGAAAATTGCCCGTCCGTTCAACCTTGTGGCACTCTGTTGCCTCAAGGTCAGTTTAGAGGAGACAGCCATGTCAATTACTGTTGAAGTACTAGAGGCCGAGGCTCTGAACCTGTCCGTCGCGGAGCGATCTCGCTTAGTTGAAAAGCTGATCTTGAGCCTCAACACAGAACCAGATGTCGAATCGGCTTGGGCCACGGAAGTCGCGCGGCGTCACGCTGAAATTGAAAGCGGTGCTGTATCGCTTCTTCCAGGTGCCGAGGCGGTTGCCCGCTTGAAGGCTGAGTTTCAGTGATTTACTCGTTGCATCCTGAGGATGAATCCGACCTTCGGGAAGCGGCGGAATACTATCGAGAGCGCGGTGGTAATCCTTTGGCGCAGGCTTTGTTCGCCGAGTTCGAGCACGCTATGCACCTGCTGCTTGAGCACCCGATGCTCGGTGCCGTGTGGCTTCACGGTAGCCGTCGGCTTGTCATTAAGCACTTCCCATACTCCATCGCCTATTCCCTTGCGGGCCAAGACCTTCGAGTATTGGCCATCGTCCATCACAGCCGTCGGCCCGGCTATTGGCGAAAGCGGAAGTGGTAGCCCCAACCCTGGTGCCCAACCCGGCGTTTGAGGCGACCTGCGTGAGAAGCCGCGCCGGCACCTCAACGCCACGTTGGGCTACATTTCAGCTGCGGACTACTACGGTCCAGACCAAAAGGAGAGTGAAGGCCAAGCGTTCATTTCCTCTATGGACAACCATTACCAGCAAAACCCTGTCGACAAGTTCTCAGCTGGCGTTCATCGCCTTATCGATGAGCTACGCAGGAAACCTTAGCCCTAACGGATTAATGTGAAAGTCGCGTATGCGACTCACGAAACTCCCTTCTCCCCTTGCGGGAGAAGGGGCAGGGGAAGAGGGAAACGGTCATGACTTTCATGATTTGGGGTGTCTCCACGTGTCATGACCGTTAAAGCCGATTAAAGCGGGTCGAGATGTGGCGCGGTAGCGGTAGGTCCGACTTGTCGGTTCCCGCCCCTTTTCGTCTGGCGGTGCCCAAGTAGTCTGGCCGTCGGTCCGTTTCCACATCCTGCTCGTCGAAGCGGACAGGCGGATTTCCCGCATCCGGCGCTCGGACAAGACATCACGCTTTCGCCCACGCATGAAACGCCTAGCCAACTCCCAACTCCCAACTCCCAACTCCCAACTCCCAACTCCCAACTCCGGCCAAGCTTCGCATGCCCTCACGCCGGGACCAATCATTGCAGCATGAAAGTTTCGTACTCCAGCCGGCTCAGGCGGCGGTCGAGGAGTGCCAGGGCGGTGGCCAGGGTGACGAGTACGGAGAGGGCGAAGCCGTAGCCGTAGAGCGCCGCTCCCCACCATAGTGATACCCCGGTGAGCAGGATGTTGAGCAGCAGGAATTCCGCACAGAGCAGCAGGATGATGCGGCGCTGGTCGAGATAGAAGAAGATGTTGAGCACCGACAGCAGCACGACCTGCAGGCTGGCGCCGATGACCTGAATGTAGAGCAACGGCAAGTAAAGCTCGGAAATGTCGAGAGCCTTCAGCAGGAGCGGCCCGGCGACGAAAGTCACGAGCACGGCGAGGGTCTGGATCTTGCCGATTTCGGCCAGCCCCTGCTTGATCGAGTAGACCATTTCGTCGCGCATGTCCTCGATGTATTCCAGCGAACCGCCGCTGCGTACGGCACCGTAGAACTTGTCGTAGTACTCGACGAAATCGGTCTCGATACGCAACATGAATACCGCCATGCCGGGGATGATCGACAGGTAGGCGAGAAAAACCGGCAGGTCGTAGATCAGCGAAGCGCGCAGGGCGCCGATGATCGGTTCCGAGGTGTCGGGGAAGAACCAGAACATGAACTTGTCGGCCCAGATGCCAAGGTTGTAGAGGAAACCGATGCTGAGCAGGCTGGAAAACATCGCCCCGCGTTTCGCGAAATCGAAGGCAACCAGCTCCCGCGGACGAAACTCGCCAATGGTCACGACCCACATGCCGGCGAGCAGAACACAGTGACCGATGACGAATCCGGCCATCAGCCCTTCCAGCCCGAACGAGCGCAACAGCAGCGCCAGCGAGACGGTGATCGCATAGCCGATGGCGAACAGCGCGACGATGGCCTTGTAGCGCTTCATTCCGGACAGGAAAATGGTCATGATCCAGATGGCGCACATCAGGACGAAAGCGGCGAGCATCAGGATGCGATAAATGACCCCGGTTCCGGGAAGCAGTACGAACAAGCCGATGATGCTGACGGCCGAGGCGACGAGGATGATCAGCAGCAGCACCCCGTTGAGGTTCGGGGCGATGATGGCGTCCCTGTTTTCGAACAGGCGATCGGAAACGAAGCGCGTGAAGCCGAGTTGCAAACCACCGGTCAGGATCAGGCTGGTGGCGATCAGGTAAGTCACCGAGGTCTGGAACTGGGTCACCAGGAACGAAGGCACGACCACCGTGCTGCTCAGCAGGCCGATGATCAGGATGCCGAGGATGGACAGCACCCAGGGGCCGGAGCCGATGATGCCGGCGAAGGTGTAGGCCTGCAGCAGGCCGAGCAGCGTGTCCTTCTTCAGCAGCTTGCGCAGTTCGAAGCCGATACCCGCCATTAGTGCTGCGCCCCTGTGGCGGCCAGCGCCCGCTGATAGATGCGGCGATAGGCGCCGAACATCAGGTCGTCGGTGTAATAACGCTCGACACGGGCGATTCCTGCCCGGCTCGCGGCCGCCCAGGCCGCCGGGTCGCCAAGCAGCTCAAGGGCGGCGTCGGCCAGCGCCTGCGGCTCGGCGATGTTGACGACCGCGCCGGAAACCCCCAGTCGGCGGTCGTCGCCGTCCAGCCCTTCGATCAGTTGCCGGCAGGAGCCGACGTCGGTGGAGACGGTGGGAACGCCGGCGGCGTAGCCTTCAAGGATGACCAGGGGCAGCGCTTCGCTGATCGACGAGAGAATGGTCAGGCCGATCTTCGGCAGGAGCTCCTCGACCTTCTGGAAACCGAGGAACTTCACCTTGTCGGCAAGGCCCAGGCTGGCAACGAGATGGCGGCACTCCGCGGCGTAGGCGGGATCTTCGTCCTCCGGCCCGGCGATCCAGCCTTCCGCCGCCGGCATCTGGTTCGCCACCCGGCGCATGGCGCGGATGAAGGTCTTCACGTCCTTGATCGGCACCACGCGCCCGATCAGGCACAGTACCGGCGGCGGCGTTTCCGGGCGCAGTGCGCGCAGCGGTGCGAAACGCTGCAGGCTGATGCCGTTGGGGACGTTGCAGGTCCGCTCGGCCAGTGCTCCGTCGGCCACCTGGCGCAGCCGGTTGGCTTCGTAAAGGGCGATGATCGGATCGGCCGAGTCGTAGCAGAGTCGTCCCAGCCATTCGAAAAAGCGGATCCACATCTGGCGAAAGTAGGAGAGTTCGGTCGGGTCGCGCTGGAAGATGTTGCGGTTGTCGCGAATCCACTCGCTCTTGAACAGGTCGATCTTGCGTTCCTTGGTGTAGATGCCGTGTTCGGAGAGGATCAGCGGCCGCTCTCGCGTCCGCCGAAGCATGCTGCCGAGCAGCCCGGCATAACCCGTGGAGACGGCATGGAAAGCCTGCACCGGGATCAGCTCATGGGCGACACGGGCGAGCTTCCAGAGCGGGGCATGCATCATGCGCACGGTCCAGAAGTAATCGACGAAAGAGGGATCGGTGCAATTCTTGCGATAGCGGTCGCTGATGATGCGCCAGGCCTCCTCGCTATGCAGAAAATCAGCTTCCGGCAGGCGGCCGCCGGGCATCAGGTCACGAATGAGTTCGCTGAATGCAGCGCAGGCGCCAGCCGCTGCGTCGTCGCGCAGGAAAGCCTCGTGAAGGCGGTCGGCACGGGCGAAGGCATTGGCACTGCCGCGACGGGGTTTCGGCTTTTCAGCATGGGCGACGAAGTCATACAGGTAGTGAGCCTCGAGATGAACGACGTTGTCCGGCAAGCGGTATTTCATGTCCTCGTAGTCTTCCCGACGGCTGCCGATGAAGACGATGGCAAAGCGCAGTTCGGGGAAGGCACGGATGATCTGGTCGACCCAGCTCGACACCCCGCCGCTGACATAGGGAAAGGTTCCTTCGAGAAGCAGCGCGATGTCGGCCTGGCGAGCCTGCGGGAAAGTCATGTCCGGCTCCAGTAGGCGATCACTGGCTGCAGGCGCGGCAGGGACTGCCAGTTGTCGAGATCGCCCATCAGGGCGCGCACCTCGTCGTAGTCCCCGGTGGCGAAAGCCACTTCCGCGAGATAGGGCACGATACGGGTTTTCGGCATACCCAGCGCCAGCGCCCGGGCGTAGGCCAGGCGGGCTTCCTCCGGCTGGCTCAGGGCCTGCAAGAGGCGGCCGTGGCGCAGATGCAGGGCGGCGTCATCTGCTGATTCGGCCGCTGCGGCGAGAGCCATGCGCGTGAAGCGCAGCGACTCGCGCAGGGCGTGTGTGCGCAGATCCCCCTGTGCCAGTTCCTGATAGACAAGCTCCCAATAGAGGTCGGCGAGCCGTGCGGCGGCCTCCCCGCGGGCAGCGCTACCTGCCGCTGCCGTCTGATAGCTTTGCGAGGCGCGGTGGATGTCGTCGTTGATCACCTTCTCCTTGCTGTCGAGCATGCCGTAGGCGAGCAGGCGGATATCCTCGGAGGCATCCGTGAGCACGCCCCGCAAGAGCGGCGAGGCGATGTGCCCGGGGACTTCCTGGAGGGCGACCAGTGCGCGCTGGCGGGCCGCCACGGGGGCGCGTTCATTACTGATGAAAGAGCGCATGCCGGCCTGACGGAAACCCTTGCCGGCGCGCTGGCGGGAGTCCAGTTCCGGCAGGGAGAGCGCCGCGAAGAGGCTTTCAGCTTTGGCTGGCGGCAGGGAATGAAGCATTACAACGCCGAGGATGACGGCAACAAAACCGAGGACGGGGACGGCGAAGCCGGTCCCGGCAAGCAGCAGCAGGACGGGCACTCGCTTGCCGCTGGCGGGCAGGAAGACGATCGCCACCTGGGCGAGCAGGAAGCTGGCGGCGGCATGCGCGCCAAGATAGGCGAGCAGCGCAGCATCGCTGCTGCTGCCGAGCAGCAAGGCAGCCCAGGCGGCCGCCTCAAGCGTCAGCGCGGCGAGAGCGAGCTTCGGCTGGAACATTGCAGATTTCGAACAGCTGCTCAAGCAGCGGCAGCGGTGCTGTTTCATCGATCGGCAGGAGGTGCGGGAAAACACCGGCCTCGCTCAGCGTGCAGCCGCTCTTTTGGCGAACCCACTCCTCGATGCGGGCGATATAACCTTCTGCCGCCGCCGCACCGGCCAGGGGCATCAGGGTCACCAATACTTTTCGTTGCGGCGAGTCGATAAGCCAGCTGACGTCCAGGGCACGACGCTGGCGGCCAATCTGCAGGGCCAGATAGTCGAGCTCCGGGCGCGGCAGGAATTCGAGAACGGTGATGATGCTGCTGCTCAGCGAGCCCTGCCGGACACGCCACAGGCGCTGCAGCTCGGCGGCAAAATCGTCAGGACAGGCCGGGAATTCGCTTTGGATCTCGGCCGCCAGTTTGCGCTCGTCGAGCCCATCGACGTAGTAGCTGACGAGCAGGTTCAGGGTCTGCAACATTTCTTCGCCGAGCGCGAAGAAAGGGACGCGCTCAACGGCCAGCACACCGATCAGTTGCTCATCAAAAGTGATCATGGGTACGGCTATGGCATAAGTACTGGGCGAGCTACCAGCGGCCAGCGCGGCGGCCAGGTGCGACAGCGTGCCTGCCTCAATGGCCTCGCGGAGCAGAGGATCGTCGGCATCGAGTTGGCCATTGTTCTGACCCTGGCCGATGGTCGCCACCGGCTCGGCCGTGATTTCCCCGTCGCTTGCCGCATGGATGGTGGCGATTTCCAGTTGGCAGTATTGTGCCAGCAGGCGCAACAAGCCCTGCGCACCGGGCAGGGGCGAGGCGGCGGCAGCGCCTTGCTCGCGAATCAGCGACTGCAAGCTCGCCAGCGCATCACGCATGGCCATTGGGCGGCCAATCAGATCCTGCTCCAGACGATCGTGCGACAGGCGCAGCAGGTAGTGCTGGTGGGTCAGGTATTCCAGCCGCTGGTCGAGGTAGGCCTGGACGCCCTCGGCGCGCCGGGCACGTGCCAGCCAGACGCTGGAAAACTCGCCGGCAAGCATGACCAGGATCAGGCCGCCGAGGTAATTCAGTTTCGGGAACTCACCGACAACCCAGCCGGAGGCGTTGAAGGCGAGCCAGGCGAGGAGCAGCACAGCCGCCCCTCCCAGGCCGGGAAAGGGACCGTAGCGCATGGCAAGAATGACCGGAGCGAACCACACCCACGGAAAACCGGCGTTGATCCACAGCGGGTCGAGCGGATTTACCCAGATGCCGATGGCGACTGCCAGCAAGGGCAGTATCGCGGTTTCTCCGGCGACCGCCCAGGGCTTGCCGAAGGGAGCGAGGTGGCGGAGCAGGCTATCCTTGACGGCCAAAGTGCTTCCTCCGCTCAGTCCTTGCGCGCCGAAAGGCCATCGCCGATCAGCTTGCGCAGCAACTGCTGGGCAACGGCTGCCAGCGAATCGCGACTCCAGCCGGCCTTGGCCCCGACACCGCTCCACAGGGTTTCCCCGCTGGCCACGTCGATGATCGCCACGGCGATGCCCACGGCAGGCTCGCCGTCGACACCGACTTTGTAGCGCCACTCTTCGACGCTGCCGCTAAGCGCGTAACGCGCCCCTTCCGCCCGCGCCCATTCGAGCGCCGCCTCGGCCTGCCGGCGATCACCCGCTTCAAAAAGCGCTTCCTGCTGCAAGGCTGCCGGGTAGCGGCGCAGCTTGGCGATGCCCTGCGCGCGCAGCACACCCTCGGCCACCGCCTCCGCCCGACTGCCGGCCAGCGGTGTTTCGGTGAGGTTGGCGAAAGGCAGCAACACCCACGCGGCCTGCCTGCTGACGGCGGGTGGCTCGCTGCTGTCGAGCGTGCTGCAAGCCGCGAGCAGCAGAATCGCTGCCAGTGCGGCAAAGCCTTGGACGATGCGTTTCATGGGGCGTCTCCTGTGGTCAAGCGGTTCAATCTGTTCAAGGTGTTCAATGGGTTCAATGCGTTCTTTCTAGAAGTGCAGGCGATAGTTGAGGCCGAATTCTCGCACCAGTCCGTCGGTGTTGGCGCCACCGCGGCTCAGGCGCCAGCCGAAATGGAGATGATCGGCACCGAAGACACTTCCGGCAATGCCGGTGGCCAGGTCGTAGCCCGGCCCTTCGTCACTGTGCCAGGTGCGGGCAACGCTGGCATAGGGGCGCCAGGCACGGGTGTAGTCTTCTTCGAAATTCCGGTCCGTCGACAGGCGGATTCCCTTGAATTCGAATCCGGTCGGAACGAAGAAGGCGCCAACGCTCCACGGGCTATACTCCCCCGCCGGGAAGAGCGGCGCCAGTTGCGGGTCGTTGACGTAGGATTTCTGGCTGTAGCGGTGCTGCGACCAGAAGGCGCTGGCCTCCAGGCTGCGGCGCTCGCTGCGCAAGGCATGGCCGTACTCGAATTGCCAGACATTGCCGCTGCCCACCGCGGCACCGGTCTGGGCATGGAAACGATCATAGCTGCGTTCAAGCGTGAAGCGGTCGAAGCGGGTCAGTTGGTAGGCCAGCGATAGCGAGGCCAAATCCCTCATGCCACCGACGCGCAGCGCGGTCGACTCGTTGGCCGGCTGCTCGTGACCGAGCGCCAAGGAGGTCGTCAGCCGATTACCCAGATTCTGCTCGTGCTCGATCAACAGGGGATGGTACTTCGCGAAACTGTTGTGCTCGGCAACGCTGAGCTTCGTTTTGCCTTCCTTGTGCAGCCAAGCCATGCGCGCGCTGTAGTCGGTCTCATCCGGTGTTTCCCCCATGCTTGCGGGATCCAGGTTGTGGCGCACGATTTTCCCGGCCACGAAATCCATCGACAGGCGTGGCGAGAGGGCGACGTGGGCGCTGACACCGGTGTTTCGTTCATCAACCGAGCCGATATCGTTCTGCCAGACACGGCCACCCAGCTGCTGCGAGTGGGCGAGTAGTGCTTCGCTCAGCTGCTGGTGGAGCGGGTCATCTGCCGGCAACTCGGTTTGCGCGTCGAAGGCTTCGCTCTGGGCCAGCCGCAGGTCGCCGGCCAGGCGTGCGCCCGCGATGCGGTCGTAGCGTGGAATGAGTGGCGCAAACTCATCCAGCAACTCGCCGGCCAGCGCCCGGTCGCCGGACTCCAGGGCGAGGCGCATTTCTCCCCATAGTGGCCGTGCCGCCGTTTTTGCATACTGTTGCCAGAGCCAGCCACGCGCCGCGTCGAACTGCTCCGCTTCGAGCAGCCAGCCGAAAGCAACATCGCGCGCTGACGGCGACAACTCGCCCTCGGCAGAACGATCCAGCCTGAGCATTTCGCGCAGCATGGCATAGGCCGGGTCACCGGGCTCGGCCAGCATCCGTAGTCTTGTGCGCACCGCCTGGCGCAGCGCTGCCATCGCACGTGGCAACTGTTCGCCAGCGAGCTGCTGCCGCTGGCGCATCCTGTCATCAAGCAACAATTGCTTGCGCAGGCGCCAGGCGCGATCCACATCCTGATTCTGCTCAAGCGCATCGGCATAGTTCATGAGCCACAGGAAGTCGTCACGGTGGGCGGCGAGCCGGGGAGTCAGGTAGCGGCGCAGCGCAACGTCGGGAAGCGACAGTGCGAGATTGGCGGCAGCCAGCACATCGTGCATCGCCGGATCAGGCTGCCAATGGCGTTCGTGGGCGGCCATGAGGTTGCGCAGGCGCTTTCCTTCACCGCTTTCGATGAGCAGCCAGAGCAACGCCTGCTGCACGTCCGCGTTGTCCGCTGCCAGCGCAAAGGCGGCATCCAGGTCGGCCAGCGCGAGACGGCGCTGACCGGTCGCCATCAGGTACTGGGCGGAAAGACGGAGGAAGCTGGCCTGTTGGCGAAGCTGGGCGGATTCTTCGGCGGACAGGCTGCTGATCAGTTTGCCCATCTCCGGCCAGCGCGCCGCCGTCGCATAGAGGCCGAGCGCCTGCAGCAGCAGCTGCGAGTCCCGGAAGCGTAACCAGCCGTCACTGCTGACGCGCGCGGCTTCGAGCGCGTACTCGTCAAGCAGAAGTCCGGCCAGATTCGCGTGATCGACGGCCAGCGCTTCTTTGCCAGCCAGCAGCTGGCGATAGGCGGCGGCGGCCTTCTTGTCGTCACCGAGCTGTGCGGCGAGGCTGGCGCGCAAGCGCCAATAGCCGGCACCGCCAGCAGCCGCAGCATCGGCAGCATCGGTAGCGGCAACGCTTTCAAGAATCGCCAGTGCGCTGGCCTGCTCGCCGCGTAGCAGGTAAAGCGTCGCCACGTGGACCGACTGCGCCGCTGTCAAAGCGTTTGTGGCCATGAAGCTTTGCCAGAGCGCCAGCGCCTGTTCATCTTCCCCCATCCGTTCGGCCAGTTCGGCCATGCCGAGCAGCAGTTGCGGCTGTTTGTGCCGGCGGTATTCCTGCTCGAGAAAGCGCATCGCCTCCCTGGGCTGGCCCAGACGTTCGAAGGTCGCCACCAGTTCCACGACCAGCGCCCGATCGCCGGGTTTCTGGCGCAGCTGATGTTCGAGCGCGAGCAGCAAGGCCTGGTCGTCGAACAGCCCGGGCGCCAGCCGCAGGATGGCCTGCCAGGCTTCATCGCTGGCCTTGGCGCGCGCCAGATACAGCCAGTGGGTCAGCGCCATCGCCGGGCGCCCGGTCCATTCGGAAACGCGCGCCAAGCGCTCGCGCCAGAGCAGATTGTCGGGCGCCTGGCGCACCGCGGAGGCGGCTACCTGCCAGGCATCCTCGAGATTGCGGTTGTCGAGGAAAGCTTCGAAGCCGAGGGTGTAGATGCCGTCGTCGAAGGGCAGTTGCGGGCCGCTCTTTTCGCCGACGGTTTGCCAACGGATAGCATAGGCCTGTGCCAGCTGCTCCTGTTTCAACTGTCGCAGCAGCGACAGGCGGAGGAGCTTGCGGGCATATTTGTCGGCCAGATCCGGGCGCCTGACCGAGCGCGCAAAGCGCACCAGCAGCTCCAGAACGCGAGTGCTTTCAGCCAGCGGCGGCATCACGACCAGCGCCTCTTCAGCGAGCGCCAGCGCCTCCTTCACCTGGTCGCCGGATTGCAGCACGAGCATGGCATCAAGGAAGAAACGGCGTTGTTCGGCGGGCTCATTGCTGCGCCGCGCTGCGCTCAGGAAAAACTTGCCGGCGGCGAGGTATTCGCCGCCCGCCAGGGCTGCGGCTGCGGCGGCGGCGTGCCAGTCGGTCGAACGTCCCTGCCCGCTTACCGAGATGCGCTGCAGCAACTCGATGCCCAGCCGGGAATCGCCGGCAAAGTGCACCAGCAGTTCCAGCACCTGCCTGCTTTCACCCAGGGACGGCCTTAGCGCCAGCTCTTCTTCAAGCAGGGCCAGCGCCTCCTGCACCTGGCCGCCGGACTGGAGCGCAAGCATGCCATCCATGAACAAACGGCTTTGTTCGGCGGGCTCACTGCTACGCCGCGCCGCGATCAGGAAGAACTTGCCCGCCGCAAAATATTCACCCCCCGCCAGGGCTACCTGTGCGGCCTCTGCATACCAGTCGGCAGAACGCCCCGCAGCGCTGCCCGAGAGGCGCTGAAACAATTCGATGCCAAGCTCGGCATCACCGAACAGGAAAGCCCGCCGGGCAATCTCGATCGTCATGTGCTCGGGCCAGTCGAGGACCGCCAGAGTGTGCAGCCAGGCACGCAGTCGCGCCTTGTTGTCCGTGTATTGCGCTGTCCCCGGCTGCAGGCGGGAAAAGCGTTGCTCCGCTGCGCGCCATCTCAGCCAGCTGGCTTCCAGGCGAATTTCCTTGTCGGGTGACTGGAGCAGCCTGGCCAGCGTTTGCTCCAGCTGCTCATAGAGGCTGCTGCTCAGGCGGTGGCGGGCGAGCATGAGGCCGAGTTGTGGATTGCCGGGATCGGTGCGCAGCAGATTGACCAGATAGGCTTCGGTGACGGCATTCGGCGGCGCTTCGATGATGCGATTGACCAGTGCCTTGTGCGGATAGATGGCCACCAGCACGCCCAGCACGAGCACGCCAAGCAGCGTGATCGACCACGGCGGCGCCAGGCGCGGGCGCTCAACGCTCGCGGCAGCGAGTTTCGATCGTTGCAGCAGCATCGCCGACACGGAAGGATTGAACGCCACCGGAGCTCTTCCGCGGCCGCAGTGGGCGCCCATTGGCGAGCACGCTGCAGTGGCTGGCGTTGGCCAGCGAAAACTCGATCGCCTGATGCCCCTTGAGCGCGAAGCGCAGGCCTGCCCCTTGCGGCTGCCAGTCAGTCAGGCGGGCGTTGGCATCGGCAAGATAAACGGCGCCGGACTGGCTGGCAGCAAAACGCAGCCAGGTGTCGCCACTGGCCAGGTGAATGTAGTTGCCCTCCTCGCCGGCGCGATAGCCGGCAACCCCGCCGGACGCGGCGCGGTCCGGATAACCCATGCTCAGCGGCGCGCGCAGCGTACGCAACTCGCCGTTGCCGCGGATGCGCCAGCCGCCCTCGTCCCGGGCCAGGACCATGGTCTCGAAATCCAGGGCCTTGCGGATGAAGTCGGAGGCGTGGATCAGGTTGGGCGACTGTGCCAGCGACCAGTCGTAGACCTTGTACAGCGCATTCAGCGACGCCCGCTTGCTGGCCGAGAAGGTGTGATAGTAGATATCGATCGGCTTCAGTCGGCGCGGCGATTCGGTCATCTGGAAAGTCTCGATGACCCGCTCGAAGCCGTAGAACGGGCCGCGCCAAAGATTGGTGTAAACGTTCTCGTTCATCACCGGGGCGAAGGTCTGGAAGATGCCGTCGAGCGCATAACCGAGCGGAGAAACGGCGGTCAGGCTCGGGAAGGAGCGGGTGATGATCGTATTGCCGCCATTCATGTTCAGCAGGCCGGCGTTTTCGGCAATGCGCAAAGCCTGCGCCTGGGGTGCGGCATCACCGCTCCAGAGCATGATTTGAACCGCTTTCCCGGGCGGCGCAAGATTCTTGCGGATGTAGTCGACCGAACCGACGATTTCCCTCTCCAGATTCATCGTGTAGCCGGGAATCTCGAGATGGTAGCTCTCTTCATCCTTTCCCTTCGGCGCCACCTGCTCGGCGCGATTCCAGTCAAAAGGGTGCGAAAGACTGTGGCTGGCAATCTCGATGTAGGGCAGCGCAAAAGTGCGCCGCGCGATTGCCTCCATTTCGGCGGAGAGGGCCGGGTACAGCCCGCCCGGGGCGACCTCGCCTTCGATCACCGACATTGTCGTCGGCAGCCGGTAGCGTTGCAGCACTTGCGTCAGCAGTGCTTCGCCGGCCAATGGTGTGCCCGGCAACGCGGCGCGTGAAGGATAACCGTCACCGTCGATGTGGATGAACATCAGGCGACGGCCGTTCTCGGTCGTGGTATCCGGCAGGGGCAGCGCGGGCAGGGCCAGCGCCTGCTGCAGGAAGGCAAAGGGGTCGATGATCCAGCGTGATTGCTCGGTGTTGGGCAAGTCGATAGCAGCGAAGGGATCAAGGACATAACCTCCCCAGCGGGTCAGTGCGGCAGCATCGAACGTTTGCCCCCGAGCGTCAGCCAGTTGCAGCAGGGAGCGGCCCTGGCTGTCAGCCAATTGCAAGGGAGTCAGCTGGCGACGGTCGGCTTGCGGGGCGGCCTCGAAACCGATCATCGCGTCCTGGCTGAGCACCGTCAGGCGGCCGGCAGTCCCCGATCCCGCCACGGATTTCAGCCCCAGGCGCTGCGCCAGGCGGCCTTCTGCAGCAAAGGGAAAGCTGCCGAAGATGGCGACTCGCAGGCCCTGCTCGATCTGTTTCTGCAGCCAGTCTGCCACCTGGCGGCCGTGCGCCAGCGGCGCTTCGGCCCAGCTCACGATGCCGGCGTAGCGCGCCGCCAGCGGGCCGGCAGGCAGCGGCTTGCGCAAGTCGTGGAAGTCGATCGCATAGCCCATGTGCTGGATCGGCATGGCGCCAAAGCGCAGTGCCGGATGATGGATCAAGAGCTCTCCGGGGCTGCCGTCGTAGAGCATCAGGATGCGTCGTGGCACGATTTCCCGGCGCCCGATGCCGAGCGTGCTGACCTGCCCGTCGGTGACCCAGGGCTCGATGCCGAGGGCACGAATGCGCGCCGCCGT
This sequence comes from Candidatus Accumulibacter sp. ACC012, assembly GCF_907163155.1. Classification (NCBI taxonomy): domain Bacteria; kingdom Pseudomonadati; phylum Pseudomonadota; class Betaproteobacteria; genus Candidatus Accumulibacter; species Candidatus Accumulibacter sp. ACC012. The sequence goes on along the minus strand of NZ_CAJQUC010000003.1, from coordinate 159,227 downwards.
TTCGCGCATCTGGCCACGTGCCTGGGGCGGCAGGTAGTCGATGGCCAGCACCGGGACGCCGAACTCGTCACGCACGCGACGCAACTGGCCGAGCAGCCACTCGCGATCACTGGCGGGCACTTCCACGTAGCGGCGCGCAGCCGCGTTCCAGCCCCGGAAGAGAGATTCGGCGGCGACCATGCTGATCTTGTCGCGGACGGCCGGCACGATCTCGAAACCACGGTTGAGAATCAGGCGAATACCCGGGAAGCGCTGGTGCAGGGTGTCGATGACGGCAATCAGCCCTTTTTGTTGCGCTGCTTCGTCGATCCCGCTGGCCAGGCGGTAGGAATCAAGCGTGTCGAGGAAAAAGCCGCGGTAGCCTTTTTCCCAGAGCGGGCCGACGATGGCCTCGGCAACGAAAGTCGGCAGTTCCGGCCAGCTCAGGTCAATGACCTTCGACCCCCAGTCGGTATTGGTGGTCAGCAGGTGCTTGGCCGGAATCGCCGCGGCATAGGCGCGCGAGGGCTGTACTTCGCCAATGGCGATGTAGGCATACAGTTCGCTATAGGGCTTCTTGTAGCGCTGCGGGTCAAAACCGTGATCCGCTTCGACGACGACGATATCAAAGGCCTTGAGTTCTTCCAGCGGCGCGTCGGCACCATAGTGCAGCGCGACGGACGGGGATGCCGCTTGTGCGCAAACCAGCCACCCGAACAGGCACGCAGAAAGCGCGCAACGACGCAGCAGCCGCCCAAGGCAAGCAGTACAAGCATTTGTTTTACTTACATACTCACGCATCGCCGCTCGCCACCAATGGCCATCATGCCGCGTCTCGATAAAGCCTTCCTGAATATAGAGACAGTGAATCCCCCGAAAGCAGAGGCGAAGGCATTCTAATGTAGTCGCTCATGGTGGGTCGGTTTTTGTTGGCCGCCGCTGTTGATCGATGGCCAGCCCCTTACGCCGTAACCCAAGCGCGCCAACGCAGCCTCTGAAGGTTCGTTTTGAGTCATAGGCGGCCAAAACCGTGCTTGGTCTGCGGTGGTTACCGCTTTTACATCAAGGCTGCCTGGCCGAGAAGGCTGCGGAATAAGCGTCATACCATGCCCGGGGATTGAACAGTTTCCAGCTGCGCTCATCGCCCTTGAGTTCGATGCCTGCACCCAGGATCCCGTAGCTGGCATAGAGGCCACCCCGCATTTTCTCGTCATTCAGCTGCAGGTTGGCCAGCACCAGCAGCTTTTCACCGCTCAACCGGGTATTGCTGAGGACGATGGCACGGTCGTTGAGGCGAATTTCACTGCGACCGCTGACGTCCCTGATGGTCAGCAAGTCGTTCAACCACGGCTTCTCTTTGGTCTGTTTTACGAACAGATGCACGAGCAAACCGCTGTCACGCAGGCGCAGGCTGATCTCCGCGTCCAGTTTCAGTGGCCGTTTCCAGGTCATGCGTCCGCGCTCGATGTCGATCTGTCCCCACCACAGCTTGTCCTGCGCCGCCCCTTCGCTTTCCAGGGAGCCGTTATCGATGCGCAGCTGTGTGCCCGCGGCATCGAAGCTCATCTTCTCCAGATTCCCTGCCGAGAGGCGGGTACTGATGCGCAGGTCTCCCTTGATGGTCTGCTCCTTGACGTGCACCTCGACGCCGCGGGCCTGCATCTCCAGCTTGGCGCTGCCGGTAACGCCGCTCAGCCTGAAGTCTGCCGCCAGACTTGCTTTTCCGGAGCCGATCGAGACGCCGCTCTCTTTGGGCAAATAATTGTTGTAGATGGAAATGTCCGGTATTTCGGCAGCCCCCAGAGTGACCACCGTCTCCAGCTCACGCAGCCCCTGTTTGGCATCGAAGCGTTTGCCGACGGTCGTGATCTGAAAGTCGCGCCCGCTGACATAGGCCGCCTTGTCGTCCAGCCGGCGCAGCCCGAAGCTTTTCAGAGCCACCTCCAGCTTTCCCTCCGGCGCTCCCGAAGTACCCTGCATGGCGGCCTGCAACACGCCGCTGCCGCTGGCCTCGAAATCAAGAAAACGGCTGACCAGATGCTCCGACTCGGCGGTCAGACTGCTGCCGGGTGCGACCTTCCCTTCGGCAAGCCGCAGATCCGCGCTCATGCGCGCATCGCCAGAGAATTCCAGCCCCTGATCACCGGGAAGGAAGCTGTTGAGGAAAGCGATATTGGCCACCGACCCCTCCAGCTTCACCACTCCGCTGGGCGGAGATGGCTGCCCTGAGCGGGCCGCCTTGCCCGTTGGCGGTTTGGATTGCAGGCGTAATTCCTTGACGTTGATGCGGGTCTGCAGCGGCGCCACCCCGTCGCTCGATGCCGCCGCTGCCGCCGCCTGCATCTGTACGCTGCTCCCCGAGAGGTCCAGGAGCCCGCTCGCCGGATCGGCCTTTTTGATCACCAGGTCGACACCAAGCTGTCCGACCACCGATTCCCCGAACAGGGTGCCGGCGATCTGCTCGCCGGCCAGCTTGACGCTGCCCGACAATTTCCGGCCGGCGTATTTGAGGCGGCCACTCGAACGGGCAGCGCCAGAGCTCAGGCTGAATGGCGGTTTCCCCGGCAGGTAGCTGTTCAGCAGCGCAACGTCAGGCATCAGCGCATCCTGCCAGCTCAGCACGGCCGTCGGCTCGACGCGCATCTTGCCAGCAGCGGGCAGCGGACCTGTCGCGGTCAGCTGTATGCCCTTGCCGCGCAGAAAAATGGCGCCCCCTTTCAGCTGGCGTAGCTGCATGGCCCGCAAACCCATCTCCATGCGCATCGTCGCCGCGCCGGCCAGCGTTTGAATCTCGGCGACGACGCCACCCGCACCGCTAAGCTCAAAGCCGGAAAAGCGGCCGAGCAGTCGCTCCGATTCGACCGTCAGGCGACTGGGAGAGGCCAGCTGCCCGTCATTCAGGCGCAACTCCGCCTGCAGGCGGCCACCGCCAGCGAACTCGATGGCGTGACGCGGCGCCAGGAAGGCGTTGAGAAAATCGATGTTGGCCACCGTTCCCTCCAGCTTGACTTCGCCGCTGAGCGGCGGCTGCCCGGAAAAGTCCCTGAGTTCGGCTAGCGACAACTCCGATGCCAGCTGCAGCTGCACCAGTTTGAGCTCAGTCTGCAAAGTGGCCGGGCCGGCCCTTCCGGCCGCCCTTTGCTCGGCGGCCTGCATGCGGATACGGGAGCCGGAAAGATCGAGGCGCCGGTTTTCGAAATCAAGCTCTTTGAGTAGCAGATCGACGGCGAGGCTCCCGAGCACGGGCTTGTCACGAACAATTCCGGAGATTTTCTCCCCCGCCAGCTCAAAGCTCCCGGAGAGCGCCCGCCCGGCATAGGCCAGCTCGCCATTCAGCCGCGCCTGCCCCGAAACCAGGCGGAAAGGAAGCCCGCCGGGCAGATAGCTGTTCAAGAGGGCAATATCGGGCATCACCGCCTGCCGCCACTGCATGGACACCGCCGGCTCGCCTGGGCTTTCGCTCAAATTGATGGGCGCGGCGGTCAAGCCAAGGTGAAAGCCCTCGGCTTGCAGAAAAAGCTCGTTTCCCGGCAGCCTGCGCATGGCCACCGCACGCAACTCCACCTGCAGCTGCGTTTGCCCCCTGCCCTCCTCAAGCCGCACATCAGCGTGCACCCGGCCCGCCCCCTGGATCAGGTGACGCTCTCCACGCCCACCCGAGGCGAGGCGCTCATCCAGAACCAGGGTCAAGTCCGGCGATTCGATCGATAGTTCGCTGCCCTCCAGCAAGCGACCCTGTTCGATCTGGAGGCTCGCCTGCAGGCGACCACTGCCATCCAGCTGCAGCCATTGGCTGTCGCTGAGGTAGGCGTCGATAAAAGCAAATGAGGCCAGATCGCCGCTCACGGCAACGCGACCGGAAAGAAACCGGGCCGCTGCGGCGCCCGGGTTTTCCGCGGCGACCAACTCGTCGAGCCGGATGTCGACATCGCCCTGCAGCTCGGCGGCCAGCAAGTCGCCGGCCTGCAGCTCGGAATCGCGCCGGAGATTGCCCGAGTCCAGTTGAAGCCTGCCACGCGCCATGGCCACGGGCCCATCGAGACGGTAACTGAAATCCTCCAGCCGCAGCCGCGCCTGCCCGCCGAAACGGTAGCCCTTGACTTCGAGCACCTCGATCTGTGCGATGTCTGCATCGCCAACAGCGATGCTCCAGCCCGACCATTCGCTGGCCGGCGCGGCTTCCGGCGCTGTCGGGGCCAACGGCGCCCCCGCCGCTGGCGCAACTTCCGCTTCTGGCGGTGGCACGCTCAGCGGCGCCGCATCCGCTTGCGGATCAGCAGTGGCCGTCGGCACACCACCGGCAGCCGGGTCGGCAACGGAAGCGGGCCTTGCTGCCGACCCCGAGGCCCGCGCCAGCCGATCGCGCGCCCCTGCCGTCACCTTGTCCGCCTCGACGCCTTCAAGGCGTACGGTCTTGAAGAACAGACTGCCCAGGGCCAGGCGTGCTTCCCCCTGGCCCAGCGAAAACCACCATTCCTGTTCGGCTGTCCGACCGCTTAGCGTCAAGCCCGTGACACGCAGATGGCCCGGCAGGAAGGTCCATGCGGAAGTCCATTCGATGCGCAAACGATCGGGGTCGCGGTTCAGCAGCTGCGGCAGAAAACCGGCGTTGAGCAGCAGGTTCCCCGACAGCAGGTAGAGAATCTCGGCCACGGCGACGAAGGCGAATGCCCTTAGCGCCCACTTGCCCAGTCCTGCATTGCTGCGAACCATCGCCTCCTCCATCCTCAGCTCAGTAAACACGGCCCGCCCCAGAGCAGGCGCCCGCTGGCGGAAGTCAGCTCATTTCTTCGCCGCCAGCGCCTGGATCGCTTTCGTCACCCGCTCACCAGGCGCCACCAGTTCGCTCTCGATCTCCGCCATTCGCGCCGGGTTCGCCGGTTCGAGCTTTCCGGAGGCTTCGTCGAGCACCGACTCCATCGCCAGCGACTCGGTGAGCAGTTCAGACATGCGCCGCATGTCCTGAACCAAGGGCACTCGTGGATCACCAGGACGGAGAACCACTTGCGATAAATCGTCGCTGATGCCCCGGAAAATCGGCGCATGAACGGACCGGCTGCGTTCGTCCGCTTCCCGTTCCGAAAGCCTGCCCGCCTTGACTTCGTCCTGGTCGTAAGCGATCGACCTCAAGCCGCTGTCAAAACGGCTAACTGCACGCTCCAACAACGGCAACTGTGAACCGGCAAGGATCCGTCCCGGATCGACTGTCGCCAACGGAGCCGTGGCCGCGAGGCCCACCGTCGCCAGACCTAGAATGGCCAGCGCGGCGATGGCTCGGCTGGCGAACACTCTTCGGTAGTGATCCAGGTCGAAGCGCTCGGGCAAAACGAAGGCCGCGAGACAGCCGGCCAGCAGGCCTCCCACGTGCGCCGCGTTGTCGATGCCGCTTTGCCCGAAGCCCTGCACGAGCGAATAGAGAACAAACAAGCCGATGCCGGCCTGCGTCTGCTTGCTGAAGGAGCTCGGCAGTTTGTCGCGATGCTGGAATAGCGCCGCCAGCAGAGCCCCGGCGACGCCGAAAACCGCCCCCGAAGCACCGACCGATAGCGCCTGCTGTGCCGCGAAATGCAGGCTCAAAGCGCTACCGAGCATTCCCGAACCAAGGTAGATGATCAGCAAGAGCCGTGGGCCGTAGATCCGCTCGACGATCATGCCGGCCGTGTACAGCCCGAGCATGTTCATCGCCAGGTGGAGAAGACTACCATGGAGGAAGATGGCGCTCAGCAGCCGCCACCATTCTCCCTTCTGAACTTCGGAAGCGGCGTTGCCGCCAAAAAGGAGGAGGTTCTCTGCCGCCGTTCGCGAAAACTCGGCGCCATAGAGCAGGGTCACCAGCCAGATCAGGATGTTGGCAGCGATCAGCGCGTGCGTCGCCCAGGTGTAGGGCTGAAGCGCCTTGATGCGCTCCTGGAACTCGCGCCTCTCCCGTAGTTCGTTGCCCGTTGCCCCCGGCTCGGGAGCGATCCCGCCCAGCGCCCGACGGTGGCGACGTCTGACCGCGTCGAGAAGGCGTTCCTGATCAGCTGGCGAGAAAGCGGACAATCCCAGGGTGGGCTTCGATGGATTGTTTCCCGACCACGACTTCCTGTTGCGCCGAAACCCGTCAAGCTCCTTGAGGTGGAATGCGAGAACCGGGGTGAGCTGCTTGAGATCGAGCGCGATGGCGTCAACGTCGGCCCAGCGGAGTGTCTTTTCCGTTGCGGCGAGATTTGGCGCCTCGATCGCCTCATCACTGAGGGTGACCATGGCTTGGCCAAACCTGAGTTGGTTGCGGAAATGGAGCCAGACGGGTAAGGCGAAGAGGAGCAGGATCGGCAGAGTAAGGAGCAGGTCAGACGAAAAGCCGCCCTGTTTCACAATGACCATGGCAAAACCCGCGGCAAGGCCGGCAAAGACGTAGATCCTCGCCTTGGCCAAAGGGCTTTCGCGGGACGCGAAAAAGGTCTCGCCGGGCTCCGGTGCAGTTGCCGCGCGGGCGCCACACTCGCGGCACGCTTCAGTGGCCACGGCATTGGCACTGTGACAGGCAGGGCACGTCCAGCTATGGTCGGTCATGGTTCGCAGAATCTTCCACAAGTCGGTAAATCGGATGACATGCCGATAGGCTGCGGCCGTTGGATACTACGCGTCCGGCTGGAGCGCTGTAAAGCCGCGGGGCGACACATCCCTTATCGTCGGTCGCCAAGGCTGGCATGGAAAGCGCTGCATGTGACGCTGCCAACGAAGCGGACGTTAGCTTCCGCTGCACCTTGCCCGCCTGATCCGCCTGGGACGCATCCGCCCGCAGTGGTCTGCCGATCTGTTCTTCTCCGAAACCGAATGGGCCGGCACCTTTATCCTCAACAAGAAGAAGCCACCGACGAAGGTGCCGAGAATTCGCGAGGTCATCCACCTGATCGCACAACTCGGCGGATTCCTCGCCCGCAAGGGCGACGGCGAACCCGACGTCAAATCCCTCTGGCTCAGCATCCAGCGCTGGCGTGATTTCGTCTCCGGCGTAGAGCATATGCGCGAGATCCGTCATGTCATGTGAGTCGTGTATAACGGGATGCGTTGACACCCTGGATGGTCGTTTTATCAAGCATTCGGTTATAGTTATAGTACGAGGTCGCTACAAGGCCTACCAAGATTTTTTTCGGCATCCAAGTTTCGACGGAGATACGACGTTGATAACCAACCCTCTGCTTATCGCCTTGACTATTTTTTTGGTCGCTTGCGGCTCGACACCAAAGATCCCTGGGCAGCCAGAAAAACAGCCAAAGGCACAGGAGACCGAACCGCAAGTCGATTATTCTGGAGCACATTCTTTGGGGTTCCGGCAAAACAGGATCGTGGAGGCTGCGAAGGCGGAATGGGTGTACTTCGGCCAGCAGATAGTCGTGATTGACGGTGAGGAGGAGAGTATTCCCCATGTGGGAATTTGGGAAGATGACGACGATAGCCACAGCGACCGGATCAACCAGTATTGGCGCGCAGTCGGCAAGTCCCGGATATCGGGTTACGATTGCAAGCAGCCTTGGTCCGCCGCGTTCATCAGTTGGATTATGCAGGCGGCAGGCGTACCGAACGACATGTTTCCATCGAGCAGCGCCCACCGCTTTTATCTAAATCATTTTATTGCCAACGCCGACAATCCATATGCGGCATGGATACCCCATACCATTTATCAATACAAGCCTAAACCAGGAGACTTGATCTGTGCTACCCGGGGTAAAATCAGGCCTCCAGAAGTGACCGAGGAAATTGAGGATTCACTCTACTCATGGCGGATGCATTGCGATATTGTCGTGGAAACCAACGGTCAAACCGTGCATGCCATTGGCGGAAATGTCCGAAATTCCGTTTCCAAAACGATATTGACCTTATCCCCCGATGGCTACGTGCAATTTACACGTGCAAGGCCATGGGTTTTGATTGTCGAAAATCGCCTGGATTGAAACTGCGCACTCATGTCAGCCCCTGGTGTTAATGTGAAAGTCGCGTATGCGACTCACGAACCTCCCTTCCCCCCCTGCGGGAGAAGGGCCGGGGGAAGCGAACGGACGGTCATGACTTTCATCATCCGGGGTATCTCGACTGACATGATCGTTAGGGACACGATCGTGCCGTATCCGGATCGACTGGAGACTTGGCTTGCGGACATCGAAACACCAAGGTCAGGCGGGGTAGGCTATTGCCTTCAAAGTACGGTCACCCTTGGCTAACTTGTTGTGTCAGGGGACTATTGTGGCGTAGTCGGTTTGCCCGCTCTGACGTCGCGTGACTCCTCACGACCTTCGTGTTTGGTTCTCCGCTTGTCCTGCCGGCATTCGGAATTGCTTTTTTCATTGTCGGCCCTGCAGTCCCGCTTGGCTTCGCGCGAGTCCTGCCGCGAACCTTGTATGACGTCGCGCGCATCGCGGCGCTCCCACTTATGGGGTCAGGTCTTTCCCCGTGCCTTGGGCAAAAGTAAAGACCCTGCGCGCGGTGGAGCAAGCGCTGCGGCCAACGCAGGCCGCCGCGTCCTCGAACGAAGCCGATGGCACGCTGGCCACCGCCGACCCGCCCCGCGCAGGCGCCTAGCGCCAGGGTGCCACCCGGGCCAGCACCCGCCCCTCTCCGAACAAGACCCTCCCGGCAAGAAAGCATTGTCACCACGATGGAATAGAATGTGCCGACCAAGGCGCCCCTCCCCTCCACCCTCGTCGGGGAGGGGCCGGGGGAGAGGGGGCGCCCGCCCTCCAGACTATGAGCCGCAGCCGATGAGCCGACCGACCATGAGCAAACTCTTCATCTCCCACAGCTCCCGCGACGACGCCTTCGTCCGCGAGCTACGTGCCGCGCTTGCCGACCAAGACCAGCCAGGATGGATCGATTCGCGCGAGCTGCGCGGCGGCGACCCGCTGTGGTCGGAAATAGAACAGGCGATCGACGGCGCGTCGGCCTACGCCGTGCTGATCAGCAACGACGCCTTGCAGTCGAAATGGGTCGGCAAGGAGCTGCGCCGCGCGCTGGAGGTGCAGAAACAGCGTGGCAAGGACGACGGCGGCAAGCACCGCTTCCCGGTCATCCCGCTGTCGCTCGACGGCACTCAACTCGGCGTGCTGGAAATGTTTTTCGATGAGGAGCCGATCTACATCCCCGTCAGCAGCGACGCTGGCGACGCCGCTGGCATCGCCGCCGTGATGGACGCGATCCTCGTCGCCCTGGGCCGGCGCCTGCCGGCCGACGTCGCTGCCACGCCGCAACCCAGGGCCGAGCCGCTGGAGGAACTGGTCCTCGAACTGAGCGACCTGAAGTTCCAGGAGAGCGACGGCGTCCGCCGTGCCTCCGCCCGCGCCCGCCTGGTCTATGAGCCGGCCACGGTCGGCCAGCGCGAGGTCGGCTGCGCGCAGAGCTGGCGGCTGGTCGCGCCGATGGGGCCGATCGAGGCCGAGGAACTGCGCTGGTATCTGGAGAAATACGCCGTCTGGCCCAGCCACTACTTCCAGGAGCGCGCGCGCCGGGTCGAGGAGCAACTCGCCGAGTGGGGGCAGCGCCTGCACCAGGCGGCGATTCCCGTCGCCCATAGCGCGCAGGTCATGCAGGCCTGGGCGAAGATCGGCGACCGCTGCGGGCGTCGTTTCTCGGTATGGGTCGACAGCACGCCGGAGGCCGGCGCGCCCGACGCCGAAGTCGCCAGCGCACGCGAAGCCGCGACGCTGCTGCTCGGCCTGCCGTGGGAGCTGCTGCACGATGGCCACGCCTACCTCTTCCAGGGCGCCAGACCGACGCGCGTCCGCCGTCGCCTGCCGAATACCCGGGACCACGGGGTGGCGGTGGTCGCCACGCCGATCCGCATCCTGCTGGTCAGCGCGCGGCCGGAAGACGACGCCTGCGGCTACATCGATCATCGTGCCAGCGCCCTGCCGCTGGTCGAAGCCATGGAAGCGCTGCCCGGCCTGGTCCAGCTCCGGCTGCTCAGCCCGCCGACGCTGCCGGCGCTACGCGCCGAGCTGGAGCGCGCGCATGGCGAGAAAAAGCCCTACCACGGCGTGCACTTCGATGGCCACGGCGTCTACGACCGCAGCCTCGGCCTCGGTGGCCTGTGCTTCGAGCGGCCCGAGGACAGCAGCAAGCTCGACGAGCGCCGGCACAGCACCGTGTTCACCGACGAGCTGGGTTCGCTGCTGCGCGACCACCGCATTCCGCTCGTCTTCCTCGAAGCCTGCCAGAGCGCGCAGGCCGGGCAGGCGTCCGAGTCGGTGGCCTCCGAGCTGCTCAAGGTCGGCGTCGGGTCGGTGGTGGCGATGAGCCACAGCGTGCTCGTCGACACCGCGCGCCGCTTCGTTGCCGCTTTCTACCAGGCGCTGGCCGCCGGCAGGCGCGTCGGCGACGCCATGCTCGAAGGCCAGCGCCGGCTCAAGGACGACAGCTTCCGCGGGCGCATCTTCGGCGTCGGCGAGCTGCGCCTCGACGACTGGTTCGTCCCCGTCCTGTTCCAGGAAAAAGACGACCCGCAGCTCTTCAGGAGCGCCCCCGCGAGCCAGACGCTGGCCGATTTTCGGAGCGCGCTCGCCACCCGCCTCGGTGCCTTGCCGAAGGAACCCGAGACCGGCTTCGTCGGCCGCAGCCGTGAGCTGCTCGCCCTGCAACGCCTGTTGGGGCCCGACGGCGGCGCCCGCTACGCCGTGCTGCGCGGTCAGGGCGGTGAAGGCAAGACGGCGCTCGCCGCCGAGTTCGCGCGCTGGCTGGTGCGCTCGCAACAGATGCGCCGCGCGGCCTTCGTCTGTGTGGAAGGGCTGGAGAAGAACCTCGCCGAGTCGGTGATCGACCAGCTCGGCGGGCAACTGCTCAAGAAGGCGTTCTCGACCCAGGCCGACTGTGGCGGCGACCTCGGAAAAGCCGAGCAGGAGATAGCGCGCGCACTGCGCGAGCAGCCGACCCTGCTGCTGCTCGACAACATGGAGAGCGTCCTGCTGCCGCCGTTCATCGCCAGCGAGACACCCGAAGCACTCTCGCAGGAGGCGGGCGAGGAGCTGAAGACGCTGCTCGCGCTCTGCGAGCGGCTGCTGCCGGTCGGCGCTACGCGGCTGATCTTCACCAGCCGCGAGGCGCTGCCGGCGCCCTTCGACGCCCAGCGCCAGCGGCGCGAGCTGAATCGCCTGGATCGCGACGACGCGGTGAAGCTCGTCGAGCGGGCGCTGAACGCCGCCGGCGGCGATGCCGGCGCTTCCAGCGACGCCGCCCGCGAGGAGATCGATCGCCTGGTCGACGCCGTCCACTGCCACGCGCGCACCCTGGCGCTCCTGGCCCCGGCGCTGCGCGACCGCGGCGTCGAAGCCAGCCGCAAATCGCTCGTCGAGCTGATGGCGCAGATGGCGCGGCGCTTCCCGGTGGATCACCCCAATGCCCGGGAACAATCGCTCTTCGCCAGCGTCGAGCTCTCGCTTCGCCGCCTGTCGCCGGACAATCGCGAACGGGCGCGTGTGCTCGGGGTGTTTCATGGCGGGGTCGACCTCGACGCCCTACGCGTGATGATGCATTGGGAGCAGGCCGATGTCGCCGCACTGGCCGGCGAACTGGTCGCGACCGGGCTGGCGACGCCGAACCGTTTCAAGCATCTCGGTCTCAATCCCGCGCTTTGCCCCTACCTGCGTAGCTGCCTGGACGAGACGGAGCGCGAGGCCTTGACGGCTCGCTGGGACGAGGGGATGCGCGAGTATGTGCGCTTCCTTGGGCAGCAGCGGAGCCAGAACGCCGAAGTCGCGGCGACGCTGACGCTGCTGGAGTTGCCAAACCTCTTTGCGCTGCTCGATCGGGTGTGGCGCGCGGCGGATGCCGAGGCGACGATTAATCTGGCGACTTCGCTCTACAGCCTGCTGAGCATGCTCGGCAAGCCGCGCTTGCTGGAGCGGGTGGGGCAGGTCCGCGACGCCGCTGCAGCGGCGCTGGGTGACGGTTGGAACCATGCGCGATTCGAGGCAACGGGGACGCGAATCGAGCAGCAGCTTGACAGCGGGCAGTTGCGCGAGGCCTTGGCTGGCGCGCAGCGCTTGCTGCAGCGCGCGCGGGAGGCGGGCGAGCAGGCCTATCCCGCTGCCGATTACGATCTGGCGATGGCTTGCTGGGTCCTGGCCCGCACGTTCGAGACAAGAGGTGGACCGGAGCGCGCCGTGCCGCTGCTGGACGAGGCCCGCCGGCGTTTCGAAACCATCGCCAAGGAGCGCCCCGGGGCAGGCGCGGAAAGGATGGCATCTGCCTGCATCATGGAACAGGGCGACTGTCTTTGCGACCTGGGCCGGCTCGACAAGGCCGCGGCGGCCTACGAAGAGGCCATCCGGCTCAATGAGCAGCGCGGTGATGACCGCGATGTCGCCGTCGGTAAGAGCCAGCTAGGGTCACTCCACTTGCTCCAAGGCCACTACCCGGAGGCGCTGAAAGCTTTTGAAGTCGCCCGCAAACAATTCACGCAGCTGGGCGAGCCGGGTAGCGTCGCGGGGATCTGGCATCAGACCGGCATGGCGTATCAGGAGGCGGGCGAGCCGGAGGCGGCCGAGGAGGCCTACCGGAAGTCGCTCGCGATTAAAGTACAGCTCAGCAATGTCGCCGGGCAGGCGAGCACGCTCGGTCAACTGGGGAACTTGTATAACGACGCACTTGACCACCCGGAGGAAGCCGTGTCGTTCTACCGGCAGGCGACGGAGAAGTACGTGGAGATTGGGGACTTGGCGAACGAAGCCCGTACGAGGAACAACCTCGGCGTCACGCTCTGCAAGCTCCGCCGTCATGCCGAAGCGCGGCAGGAAATCCGCGGGGCGATCGAATGCCTGGCGCCGTTCGGTCACGCGACCGCGCCCTGGAAAGCCTGGGCCATACTCGCCGATATCGAGACCGACGCCGGCGATCTCGATGCCGCCACTGGGGCCAGGACCAAAGCCATTGCCTGCTACCTCGCCTACCGCCGCGACGGCGGCGAGAACCACGACGCACCAGGCCGCATCGCCCTCGCCGCGTCCCAGCCGCTGCTCGCTGGCGACCCGGCCGTCGCCGCGTCGCTCCTCCAGCAACGCGCAGCAGAGCCTGGCGCCGCTTGGCTCCTCCCCTTCATCCACGCCCTGCAAGCCATCACTGCCGGCAGCCGCGACCGCAGCCTCGCCGACGCCCCGGAACTGCACTACTCCATGGCCGCAGAGATCCTGTTCCTGATCGAGACCCTCGAAAAGGCGGCTCTCTGAGGCTCTGCCACAGCCCCTTCCTTCTTCGGACTTTCAGTGCTGTGGTGCCTGCAAGGAATGGAGATCGCAGGGCCGCACAGCTCGATTGACGAGGCACCAGGCACCGCGACTCGGTCATTCGCCGTGCCTTGAGCAAAAGTAAAGACCTGGCCCGGCCCGTTTCCGGGTACTGCTAAAGTGCCCCCCGCTGACATTGATAAAGGAGACGCCATGAGCATCCGTGTGTTCTGCAGTCACCGTAGCGTGGATAAGCCGGAGGTCGAGGCGTTGGCGGCGCGGCTCCGTGCGGCGGGTATCGACGCCTGGCTGGACAAGTGGGAAATCCTTGCCGGCGACAGCATCGTGAACAAAATCAATGCCGGTCTGGAGGAATGCACCGTCGGCCTGCTGTTCTTTTCGAACAAGCAGCAGGCCGGGGGGCTGTGGTACGCCGCCGAGCAGGACAGTCTGACCCAGGCGCTGATCGAGGACGGCAAGCGCCTCATCCCGGTGATGATCGATGCCGACGCTCCCATCCCGCCATTGCTCCGCCCGCGAGCCCGGCGCGGCATCGACGAATTCGACGCCATCGCCGATGCCATCAGGGGCGTGACGCATAAGCCGCCATTGGCTGAGCCGATCAGCGAGGCTGCGCGGCACAGCTTCGTCATCCAGTTGTCGCAGCCGGCCGCCGGACAGATGCGGCTGCTGGCGCGGCTGGACGAGCGCGACATCGGCCGTATCGACGAGACGCCGGTGCCGCGGGCGTTTGCCGTCAATCTGGCGCGATCCCTGCACGCCGACTTCGGCAGCACGTTCCGCGGCGCCCGCGAAGAGGCGGCACTGCAGTCGCTGGAGCAGGGCTTGCAGCGCCTGGGCGAGGAACTCGGCGCTGTGCTGTTCGCCGCGCCCATCGGCCCGGCACTGGCGCAGGCGCTCGATGCGCTGGCGGTCGGCGAGCAGTTGGATCTGGTGTTCGAAACCGCCCAGCCGCTCTTCCTGGGCCTAGCCTTCGAAGCGGCGCGCCTGCCCGATGGCCGCCTGCCGGCGCTGCTGCCCGGCGTCGTCGTCACGCGCCGGGTACCGCTCCCGGCAGCGCCGAGCGCTGCCCCCCTACCACCCCTACCACCCCTACCTCCCCTACCCGGCCCGCTGAAAATCCTGGTCGCCGTCGGCGCACCGGACGAAGGCCGCAGCTCCAGCATCCCGCTTGACTACGAACGGGAACTGCGCGACCTGCTCGACGCCGTCGAACCAGCGGCGCAGCACGGCAATGCGCAGGTGCGCATTCTGGAAGTGGGTCACCCCGAAGAAATCCGCCGCGCCCTGGCCGCGGACGCCTACCACGTGCTGCACCTGTCCTGCCACGGCAGCCCGGGCAGCATCGAACTGGAAGACGAAGACGGTGCTGCGGTGGCGGTCAGCGCTGCCGAGCTGGTCGCCACGCTGCGCCAGGCCGGCCAAGCGCTGCCCCTGGTCTTTCTGTCCAGTTGTCATGGCGGCTCGCCGGCCGGCGAAGCGGCGGGCTTCGCGCAGGCCTTGGTGCAGGCCGGTGTGCCGCAAGTGCTGGCGATGCAGACGCGGGTGAGCGATCGCTACGCCATCGAGCTCGCCGCCGCCTTCTACCGGGAACTCAACACGCCCGAGCGGCCATTGGCCAGCCGCGCGCTGGCGCAGGCGCGGCTGACCCTGGAAGCGGCACGGCGCCGCAAGCTCGCCCAGGCGGCGGCGCCGGAATACGCCACCGCCGCCCTGTACTGTGCCGGGGCGGAGCAGCCCTTGCTCGATCGCCGGCTGGATCAGCGCCCGCTGCGCCGCCCGCCGGTGCATGAAGTCGATGCCCAGGGGCTACCACGGCTCAAGCTCGGGCAGCTGATCGGTCGGCGCCGGCAAATGCGCGCAGCGCTGGCCATCCTGCGCAACACCCCGGCCGCCCAGGACCGCTACGGCGAGCGCGCCGGTGTGCTGCTGCAGGGCATCGGTGGCGTTGGCAAGAGCGCGCTCGCCGGTCGCATCATGGCGCGGCTGAGCGAAGACGGCTGGCATTGCGTCACCCTGGCCGGCGCTTTCAATATCGACAGTCTCGCCCGCGCCCTGGGACTGGCCAATGACGACGACGCCACCCGCCTGAGGAGCATCTGCCAGCGCCTCGCCAGCGAGCGCCTGTTGTTGGTGCTCGACAACTTCGAAAGCAATCTCAGTGTGGGCGGCGAGGCCTGGCTGGACGACACCGTGCCCACCTGGCTGCAGCTGCTGTGCCAAAGTGCGCGCACCGGGCGGCTCTTGCTCACCGCCCGTCACCATCCACCCGGTTTCGCCGCCTGGCTGGAAAGTGTCGCCCTGCCGCCGCTGTCCCTGGCCGAGACGCGCAAGCTGATCCTGCGCCTGCCAGAACTCGCGAAGCGCGAAGGGAAGGATCTGGGCACGGTGCTCACCCGTATCGGTGGCCACCCACGCATGCTGGAGTACCTCGATGCCCTGCTGCGCGGCGGCCGCAGCCGTTTGCCGGAAATCCGCGCCCGGCTGGAAGTACAGGCCCAAGCCGCCGGCGTGCCACTCGACCAACCGCCCGCCGACCTCGATGAGGCCATTGCCCAAAGCCTGCGTGTCGGCGCACATGACGTGCTGCTCTCCGAACTGCTGGCGCTCACCAGCCGGGAAGAAGCCGCCGCCCTGCGCCAGGCGGCCGTCTCCAATCTACCGATGCCGGTCAGCGGGGTAGCGCATGCCCTGCACGATCGCCCGCCCACGGGCCCGGAAATCAGCGCCGCCCGGCGAGCCCTGCAGTGCCTGGCAGAGCTTTCCCTGCTCGTGTTTCCGAGCCCGGACGAGGTGTTCGTGCATCGCTGGACAGCGCAATGCCTGCTCCAGCCCGGAGCGGAGCTGGACCCGGCGGCCTGCCGCGCCACCTACGCCCGTGCCGGGCGCTACCGGCTGTGGCGAGTTGAAAATGAAACCCGAGACCTGGTCGATGGCATGGAGGCGGTGCGCAATCTGCTGCAAGCGCAGGATTACGACGTGGCCAGCGGGGAGGCACTGAGCATTACCGAGTTTCTGCGCGGCGCCAATCAGCTCGCATCCGCCGGCGGCTTCGCCGGCGAGGTGCTGCAGGTAATCCCACCCGCCCACCCGAATTATTCCGCCCTGGTGGATCAGGAGGCCCGTGCCCTCGTTGCCCTCGGCCTGACCGCACAGGGCCTGGCCGTCTACCGACGGCTGCAGGATTTGCTTGAGCAGCGCTGCTGCGCCGAGCCCCAGCGCGCCGACTACCAGCGCGACCTGTCCGTCTCCTACGAGAGACTCGGCGATCTCATGCGCGCCCTCGGGAACGGCGAGGCCGCCCGCGAATACTTCCAGAAGAGCCTCGACATCCGCGAACGACTCGCACGCGCCGAGCCCCAGCACGCCGACTACCAGAGCGAAGTGTCCGTCTCCTACGAGAAACTCGGCAATCTCATGCGCGCCCTCGGGAACGGCGAGGCCGCCCGCGAATACTTCCAGCAGAGCCTCGACATCCGCGAACGGCTCGCACGCGCCGAACCCCAGCGCGCCGACTACCAGCGCAACCTGTCCGTCTCCTGCAACAAGCTCGGCGATCTCATTCGCGACCTCGGGAACGGCGAGGCCGCCCGCGAATACTTCCAGAAGGGCCTCGACATCGCCGAACGGCTCGCACGCGCCGAGCCCCAGCGTGCCGACTACCAGCGCGACCTGTCCGTCTCCTACAACCACCTCGGCGATCTCATACGCGAGCTCGGGAACGGCGAGGCCGCCCCCGAGTACTTCCAGAAGGGCCTCGACATCGCCGAACGGCTCGCACGCGCCGAGCCCCAGCGCGCCGACTACCAGCGCGACCTATCCGTCTCCTACAACCACCTCGGCGATCTCATGCGCGAGTTCGGGAACGGCGAGGCTGCCAGCGAATACTTCCAGAAGGGCCTCGACATCCGCGAACGGCTCGCACACGCCGAGCCCCAGCGCGCCGACTACCAGCGCGACCTGTCCATCTCCTACAACAAGCTCGGCGATCTAATGCGAGCGCTCGGGAACGGCGAGGCCGCCCGCGAATGCTTCCAGAATGGCCTCGATATCGCCGAACGGCTCGCACGCGCCGAGCCCCAGCGCGCCGACTACCAGGGCGACGTGGTGGTTTCTCTGATGCACATGGCGAATATCGATCCGGCGCGGGCGCCTGAGCACTACGCTCGCGCGGTGAACCTACTGCGAGCCCTGCGGGCGGCCGGGCTGCAGGTGCTGCACAGAGACGCGATGATCCTGGCGCTGGAACGCCGGCTAGCGGATTCCTCCGGCTGAGTGCGGCCAAGCCGCAGGACGAGCGACGAGCCATCGCGGCCGGTGAGGCTGGACGCCTTCGATCGAGGCATTCATCGTCGCCTGCGATCGTTTCATCGCGGTGATGAAACCGTCGCTGCGCGAGGGCGATCGCTGCCTGTTTTTGATCGCAGCGCCGAGCGCCGCCGGCGAAGGCTGTAGCGGATCGATCGACAGCTGCATGAGCACCGATCACGCTTCGATCTTTTTGATCCACTCTTCATCTTTGCCGACCCGCAGCGGATACTTTTTGATCCAGGCCTCATCCTTCCGCAGTCATCCTTCCATCGCCGGCAGCGAAGGATCAATGCGCGACATCGATCGATCATTGCGCATCATGGATCATTCCATCGTCGCCATCGATACGCCGATGAAAACGATGGAAGCCTGGATGATTTTCACCGACGCGTGGATCTTTTTCAGCCAGGCTTCTATCGCGACGATCGAAGGCCGATCCTTCAGGATCGAAGCTTCAACCTCGCGCGCTGATCGTCGATGGAGCGAGTTCGAGCAGGCGAGCACTTTATTACTTCCCCGCTCAGCGGCAGGCCGCCTCGTGCCCTGCAAAAGCAAAGACCTGACCCGCGCATTGCGTCCCGGCCCCGCGCCCTTGCATCGCGCCTTTGCGTCGCGTGACCCCAGCGATTTGTTCCTCGCGTAGCGGACCCTCTTTGAACCCATAGTCCAGCCGACGATCAGGCAGCTACAGCAGCTGCCCGATCGCCAACAGCCAACAGGCCTCTATAAGGGCTGTCGGCCAATGGTCCCCACCAGCCCGGCACGATAGGCCGCCGAGCCGACAAGAACGCGTTCGCCCTGTATCTGCGCACGTCGCGCCACAAGTCCCAGGCGCGAAGCCACCTCGGCATTCTCGCTTCGATCAAGGAACTCGTAGAGCGAAGCGACAGCCTGGGTCAGACGCTTCTCGTCACTGGCTTGCTTGGCATCGAGGCGTGCTGCATACCAGTCACTGGCGAGGACGCTTTCGCGGGAAAACAGCGAACGCACTTGCGGCGACTCCAGGCCGTGGCCAGCGGCGGTCTTGCCGTGCGCCATGATCTCCAGCACGGCCTTCAGGGGCGGGCAGGCCAGGGAAATCGTGCCATCAGTGAAGTAGCTTTCGGCCACCCGCTGGTGGGTGGCGACGATATTCGCCACGCCGTCGGCAAAGATGTCCATGTCCTGCAGCTCGGGGCGCAGCATTTCCTCGGTGAACACGGCATGCGGATGCAGAAATATGCGGCCAAAGTAGGTGCTGGCCATACGCGCGGTCATCCGGTAGCCGAGCCGGCTGGCCAGCACGGGCTGACCACGGTGCTCGAAATCGTCCACACGTTCGAGGGCACCCCGGGCAATCAGATTCTTGGCGTCGCGTTCACTGGGGCTCATGCGGGCAAAGACTTCGGGCACCAGCAGACTGACGTCATGATCAACGCGCATGTTTGGCCCGACGTAACCGGCAGAGGAAACCCAGCCGTCGTAACCAGTGAGAGCGAAGGAGACGAAAGCCGCATTGAGGTCGATGATCGCCGGCAAGGCATTGAACGGTCCCTTGGTCAAGGCGCCCTCCGAACCCGCCCCGGTCGTCGAGGGTGACTTGCCGGTCATCGAGCTGATGAACTCGATGAACAGCTCGGGCAGTTCCATGTAGTGCAGGGGATTGTAGGGACATAGCGCGCGGATGCCTTCCTCCGGAGGGTTGTTGCGGCGACCGGCGGCGACCACATGCACCGGAGTCATGAGCGGCTCGGCAGTGGCTTGCCGGCGCAACAAACGCATCGCCAGCCTGGCAATTTCCGTGTCTTCCGGGCAGGCGAGGTCCGGGCGCAGCTGCAGATAGCGCGGATTCTTCGTCGGCTTGCCATCGACGATACGCGGATGTGCCGAGGAGACGAAATAGGCGGGCGATGATCCCTCGGGCGCGTTAGCCGCGGCCTGGATCAGGTTCTGCATCGGCGGGGTAAACTCATTGAAACCAATCGCATCATCGAGCAGTTCGCGCGCATCCGCACCGTCAAGCGGCTGGAAGTTGGAGATGAAGCTCCCCGGTGTCGCGATATCCGCTTCGGCCTGGCCATCGTAGCCGCGATGGATGGCGTCGTCCGGCCTTTGAAAGAGGCGGCGCTCGCAGTTTTGCAGGTACTTGCGTGACAAGGTCCCGGACTCTCCGGCAATCGCGCTGGCGGGGGCGACGACACTGGCGGTGATATCGTCCTCGGTCTGCACCTTGCCAGCCGGGTGAAAGTCATGACGCAAGCCGAAGACACGCCAGGCGCCGTCCCTCTCGAAACCGACGCGCAGGGTATTCACGACCAGCGTGCTTCCGTCCAGCTTCAGTGAATTCCCCGGCCGACCGTTGATCAGATCCACCGAGTAATGACTGCGCCAGCTATCGCCCCATTCCGGGCGGTGAAAGCGCTTGACGACGAAGACCAGCTCCTTGATATGTTGCGGAATAGCGCTCAACCAGGTGTTGTAGGCCTCGTTATAATCCCGTCTCGACGGGGTGAGCAGCTTGATGACGCTACCCAGCGAACGGTCAGCACTCAGTATGAGCCGCTGATCAAGGCCGTTCTTTTCCTGATCGCTGTAGCGCCCGGAGAAATCACGCGCCAGAATGGCGGCCACCGCCTCCATGTCCTTTTCCACGTCGGCAACGAACACGTTGCCGACAAGTATGGCGTCCGAAATGGCCTTCGATATCTCGGACTTCCCTCCCCCGGAAACAGTCGCCGGCTTGTGGCAGGCAGTCACTTCCGCCGAGGTTCCGACGAGGTTCCACTGGCGACGATCGGCACGCGATGACTCCATGTGTACCCGATAGCCGTTGGGGCCCATATAGGTCTTGCCGGCCTGCAACTTGATCGACGAGGTCGCGCCATCCAGGCTTGGCCACGAGACGGTGCGTGAGCGCAGGCTGAAGGTGGATTTCGCGGGCACCAGGACGACATTGCGCTGAAGGCGATCAATGGCATGCCCGGCCAACTGCCCGACGAAGCGTTCGGGATCGCGTGCCAGCACCTCTTGCAGCGAGTAGTCATCGCCCGCCGTCAGATCGGTATACTCCTGACCCTCGTTATAACTTGGAAACACCAGCGCGCCGCCGGAATGCTCTTCTTCGGCGGAACCAAACAGGTTCGCCGAATAGCTGATCTGCGTCTTTACTTCTTTCTTGCAGTAACCAAAATAATTGTCGGCAATGAGGGTCACCACCACGCCACGCTCGTCCCGCGCGCACAACTTGAATGCACTACCGCCGTTATACAACTCGTCTTCGTTCTTGTAGCACATGCCATCGCGCCGCTGCAGCGGCGTCGCCGCATCCCAGTGCGGGAGACCGAGCAGGTGTTTCGGCACATGCGTGAGATGCGGCGCGAGAATCACGCAACCGGTGTGGCCGGTCCAGCCATCCGGGTCGAGCGAGGAATCATTTTCAGGCAAATAGGGATCGCCGGCATTGCCAAAAATGCTTTCCACAAAATCGAGATTGGCGACCAGAGCCCCGGGCACGAAAAAGCGGGTTTCCATGCGCTTCTCGGTCGTAAATCCGGGCACGGCAGGCACCACCAGGGGACGCAAAAGCAGGGAAACGAAGCACATGGCCGGTGCCTTCTCGCCCGCCGTAAACGGTAGCTGCAGCGATTCAGGCGGCGGATTCAGGGCCAGGGCCAGCAGCTTTGAAAAAGCCAGCTTGGGCACCGCCCGCTTGTCGTCGGGAATCGGCAAACCACCCTCGACGATGTGGAAAACGCCCGCGGTGGTGCGCCGATCGCTGGCGGGATTGTGCAGGACCCCATTGCGCAGACGATAGCTGCTGAGCAGCGGCGACTTGTAAAGATCCCCATTGGCGGGCAGGGAAATGCCGCGCGCCAGCCCGGGCTGGTCGAGCACCAGGGTTTTCCCCGGCAAACGGGGTGCGCGACCGACATCGGCAAGATACTCCTTGAGAAAATTCTGAATCCGGGTATCGACAGGACAAAGCCTGTCGGAAAGTCGACGGCTCATTTCCCGCTGCCGCGCGAGAATTGGTGCCATGAGCTCGGTGATCGACGCGCCATCATCGCCGGCCGCGAGGGGCAATTCGAGCAGGGCAAGGCGAAGATTGATCGCCGCATTCAACTCTGCCGTATTGACAGACGAGGGGGCGATAGCGGGGTTTGGCGTGGAATCCATAGGGGCTTCTTTCAAAAGTTGAGCACAGAGTATGAAGCGGTCGGCAGCGAAGTGCTGCGCCCGGCAGGTTGTTGGTAAAGAGCGCCGTGACGGCGGCGACAGGGCCAAGACAGGCCTGGTCCGCAGGACTCTTCAACGGGAGTTCGGTTTGCGCGATCTTGTTCGTGTGCCGGTCCGTCATCGACCGGGGCAGCGGATCGGTCCGCAAGCTCAGTAGAACATGAACTCAAGGAGCCGGCAAGCGACCTGCAGGCGCTTGGGCAGCGCCTGAAATGGCGGCAGCATCGCGCGAGCAGGCCGTCGCCGACGCGCCGTTTCCCGAGCTCGACAGGCTCCGCCTTAGGCGCAGTCGCGGGGACACGGGGCTGAGCGCAGGCGAGCGGCAGCGCGTAATTCTCCCCATCGTCGTAAGAGTTCAGTCCCCGCTCGTAGTAGAACGGCTGAACCGCGTTGGCTGTCTGCGCGTCACGCCCAACTTGCTGCGCAGTGGCACGCTCGCCAGATCGACCAACTGAAGCTCCTTTAAGGGCTCCTAACGCATAGCCTTATACACAACTTACCCAGGATCTGCCTGACGCATGAACTGGAGGCCGATAGCGCAATCCATGACACGCTGCAAACCGAGCCAGATGGTTTTGACGCCCGGTTCTCCGTCGCCTTTGCGTGCAAGGAAGCCGCCGAGCATGGCGACCAATCTCAGGACCTGGTTGAGAGTTGGGAGGTCAGCGGGTGGTTTCTTCTTGTGAAGGAGGTAGGCGGCATGCCATTCATCTTCGTGGAAGAACAAGTCGGCGGGCAATTCGGGGCAGGTTCGGCCGAATCGCATCAGCACAGCAATCCGCCAGGAGACCATGAGGTAGAGTGCGATGGCACGTTGCAGACCAGCGATGGTTCCCAGTTGCAGAGCCTCAATGCGGCAGCCGTTCTTGAGGATGTGGAAGAGGATCTCGATTTCCCAGCGTGCGCGATACCAGTCAATCAGTTCCGTCACCTGTTCGAGCGTCTCGGCGGGGCGATTGGTCAGCAAGCGCCACTCGACCGGGCGACTGCCGGCCGGTGGATCGATCTCCTTGGCCACCACACAGGTGGCCCGGATTGTCTGGTTCTTGCCATGAGGAAGATCGACGACACGCGCCCAAAGCTGCTGACGTACCGGACGCGCCTTTTGGCCCTGCCTCGCGGGCATCGTGAAGGCGATTCCCCCGAGCGCTTCGTCGGACGTCACCGTCTGCCACAGCTTCTGACCGTCGGGCAGCGCTCGATCGTGCTGAGCACGCAGCAGCCAGTCAGCTGGCTGGCCCATTTCGCTGGCCCGAGCCATCAATTCGATCATGTCCGACTCGCGGTCGGCCACGTAGACCAGCCGGGTCGTTGGCAACTCCGTCGCCAGTTCGGCGACCCGTTCATAGCCCTCGATCCAGCGCGTACTCTCTTTGATCCCCGGGCGCCGGCCGTCGGCGTCCTTCGGTTCGCGCGCCCACATCCAAGCATCCAGAACGCCCAACGGCTCGCGATCGACGCTGACCGCATACGTCGGATGCACGTACAGGCCCCGCTGAGCTTCGTAGCTCAGCGGCCCCAAGCCAGAGATGCTCTGCCCGTTGAAGTCCAGTTCGGTGGTGTCCTGCAGCATCAGCACCACTTTGTGCTGCGCGATCCGTCTTCGGGAGCAAGACCAATGGGGCGTGAGGATCGCCTCCCAGGTAATGTCATCGTTGCCGAAGAAGCGGTAAGCCGCCATCGTCTCCGACCAGTCCGAACACGCCCCCGGGATACTCGCCGTCGGTCTCGCAGAAAGCGTATCCAGCAACGCGATCGCTCGTTTGTCCCGACGGCGATCACCCAGGTTGATTCCATTCAGTTCCTCCTCAGCCCACCTCGCCATGATACCTTCTCAAGGAAAAACGACAGCTTACAGACGAAACCTAAAGTTGTGTATAAGGCTATGCTCCTAACGACCCTTATGGAAAGCTTTCCATAAGGGTCGTTATGCAAAGTCGCCGATTATGGAAAGTTGTCGAGGCGCCTTGGTGACGGCGCCAGGCAAAGACTGGCACGGCAACATCTAACGCTGCCAAACGCTCGACATAATTTCTGCGTTTGGCTTACGTCGGAACCCTAGGTCAGAGGACATCTATGAACATCCAGATCCCGGTTGTTGGTTGTCGTCTCGCCGAAAACGCAGGCCGGGCAAGGATCTTAAGTCTGACGAGACAGGCAGGCTCCAGCGCTATCGTCGTCGAGACCTGCAGACTCCCCTCATTGAGATGCTGAGATTATGTGTTCGCCCCGATCTTCATGCTCCCCTTCCGATGGCGGTTGGCGTTGAAAAATGACAGCGACTTTCCATAATCGGCGACTTTGCATAACGACCCAAACCTGCCTGATGATATCTGCAAGTGGTATGGCAGCTTTTCGATCCTAAAGGTGCCGTCGGTGCTCTTGAACATATCGCCTTAGGTTCCCCAGAATCAGACGGTGGCGGCCTACGGTCGGGTGGTTTCAATTGGCCTTGCGGTAACTTGCCAGCCAAGCCGCTACCGCTCGACATTTGCCTCCGTCGCGACGACATATTCAATCGCAACTCTTTATTCCAAGGGCGGGACGAAACGCTGAGTTCATCACGTATCCGGTATTTTCGCCGCCACGGGCCGCGCGGATCTGGAGAATTTTCAAATCGTAGTTGACATTAAAAATGTAATAAACCTCGTCAGGCGACGCTCTCACGCCGACTATCCCATAATAAAGTAGAAAGTCGATAACCCGATCAGTATCTTCGGAGGAAATTTGCGCCTGAGAAATTATTTGGCGCAGTTCGAGAGGTGACATTTCTGGTTGCGAATCCAAAAAATGATACAACAGCTCTCTGGCAATTGGGAAAACGTCATTTAGCTCATGATCCAACTCTACTAACAAGTCCTGTGAATACGCGCGAACGCCTTTCTCGAGATCGGTCTCCTCAATCTTCTGGTGATTCAGGTTTGCAGCAAATCCTTTCGCATGAGAAAAAATCTTGATGACGTTTCTCGGACGCATTAAAGCGCGTTCGATGACGTACGACGATGTTTCCTCCCCTTTGTAATGCGAAACGCACAACCTGGGCCAAATTTGCTCAAAGGTCATATTCTCGTATTCAGGACCGAGAGCAGACACAAGGCGTAAGCGGAGGAGTTCTCGCAGCATATCAGGATCCGTCCAGTCCAATGCTACCCGCATCTCCTTGCCGTAATCAGAGCTTTGGCGCATTAGGTGTTCGTAAACATCGTTTCGAACAAAAACAATACAGTGGACGGCGTGACCACTCTTTCTCATGTCACGCTCGATTTTACGTCCAGCATCAATTAAGCACCGAAGAACCATTGCATCTACGGTATCGACACCTTGAGTGCTCCATCCTTTGTCAAGATTGTCGAACAAAACCCAGACGCCACCTTTATGAGCTAGGTACGCTGAAACCTGATCACGAAGCGATCTGACATCATGCGAATAAACAAGCTCAGTAACTTGCCCTGTGGTGAGCTTTGTCGAGTCAGTGCCACCAAACCGACAAACATAATCTTGGGCGATTCGTTGAGATAGGGACAGCAGCCGCTCTGAGAAATCACCCTCGACCGAAAAATCGTTCACTCTGTACGTTCGCTCGAGATTAATATAAAGATCTCTTATCTCATGGTTGAACTTATACTGTCCTCTGTCTTTTTCTAACAGCTTGTATGTAATTTCCAGGAGTATTAAATATTCCCAGAAAGCTGTAACGAGATGGTGATTCGCGCCTTGGGTTAAGTGCGCCAATATGTCCTCTTTTAACTTCAATAACTGGTAGCCTTCAGGTTTTAAGTCGACAACTACGTTCCTCTTGTCTGAGCGCGTTTTGTCTCGCACCTGAATAAAAAGAGCTGTCTTGCCAGCGCCTTTTCTTCCTACAACTAAATTTACTTCACCCCGCAGCGCTCGGCTATACTGATCGGTGTTGAGGAAGTAGTTTGCCAACGTGGTCATCTCGTTCTCTGCGGTCGGGTCGCCGATCTGAAGCGACTGAAGTGACGTTGGATGACATAGAGGAGCTGGATCAGCTTGCTGTAAATGTTCGGTGACTTCTAGAGAGAAGCTTGCTATGTGGGTAACGATATCGTCAGGACGCGTAAATGTTCTTACTGAATCACGGACGTCGAGTGGTACGTCGGCAGTTGCGTGAGCTAGGAGGAGCGTTGGTTTGCCCATTCCATAGGAAAGTCCCGCAACAAAAAGGGCTCGCGTATTGTGAATAATGCTTTCCTCACTGAGGCCGTCGAGGAGCGACACCATAACGCCAGCGGAGCTAGCAACTTGGCGGATCGCATCAAATGCCGAGAGCCTGGCGTCTTCTGCGGGATTGAAGCTCCGATACTTATACCTTGCTTTCTTGAGCCGTGATGTCATCACGGTCGCAATGCCGCCCTTCGTCGGCGGTTCAACAACGTACACAGGGGCGCGCCGATCCAATTGAGCAGAAAATGGCAATGGAGCTGGGTCGACGTATGCTGTCAGCGTATTTGTGAGTTCGTCCGCGGTTTCATAGGGTTCAAAACCCAGCGTATCAAAGATACCAACGTCGCGAGCTATCTTTTTGTCGCCATCCGTGCCTGTGTGCCGAACAAGAAAGCAACGGCGGCTACGCCCAATCGAAAAGCCGATTTCGTAGACGACGTTGGGATTCAGATACGTAATGTCAGCGACTATAAAACAGGATTGATCAATTGCGTCCACGACTGGAGAAATCAAGAGATTTCCAGCGGTATCATTGAACTCCCAAGGTTCGTAACGCAGGTTGTTCAATTTGCGGTTGGCTTTCGCTACCCCTTCGCTGATCAAGTTCGCGAGAAATCGGTCGCGTGATGTGTAAGCAACGAATGCAGAATTGTTATTTTGTATATTGGCCATACGTATCTCGTCCTGACTTAACAACTGGTTACTCTAACGGCAATCCGTTGGCAAGATGACGTCACGCCGCGACGATATATGGGGACAGGCAACTGTTTGCCGTGAGTCGTGAAAGCAGACCTTTCAGTCAGGTGATTATCCCATTAGCTTCCCACTTTCAGCAATGGGAGGCGCACGGCCCGACAGCTAACCGAGGCGAGCGACCGGTTGGGAATGAGTAAGCAGCCGTTCGAGTTTCCAAAAGCTTCGGGGCAGCCATGTCTCTTCCTGGCCGTAACCCGCCCGACGCCAAATGCTTAGGCGGCCGTAGCCATGTGCATATCGACATGGATGTCACGAAACGGACAGCGCAAGGCGCCAGCCTCGGTGCGCTCGACCAGCCCCAATGTAACGAGTTCTGCTGCATCCTCGTGCACACGTTTCACGTCTCGTCCCAAACGGCGTGCAAGTTCGCGAACCCCGACCGTGCCGCCGTCGTACTGCAAGGCCTGGACGATGGCCCAGCGCCGTTCGGTCAGCCTTCCAAAGAAGGCTGCCGGCGTCTCGAAGTTCAGGGTCTCTCCCTCATAGGTCGAGGCTGTCGCGGCCTTTCCAGCCTGACGCAGGGCCGCTCGCCAGTCGGAGCCCAAGGTGATTGTCAGTCTGCGTTTGCTCATCGCGCCCTCCGTTTATCCACTTCCTTGATGAAGTCCTCGATCAACTGATCGATCGTTGAGAAACAATATGAAAACTCCTGGCCGTCAAGATGGCAGTGATCGCCCTTGCCTCTCTCGTTATCAAAGCCGACGACGCGCGCTCCATCGACGACATACACGAGCCGGTACTTGAAGCCATGCGCCGTTGGCGGCACGGGTACAGGCAGGCGCCAGACAATCATCTGAATGATGCTATCGTCTTCGGAGACATCCTTGAACTCAGTGATCAGGGTCGCCTTCATGTTGGCGATCATCACACCGCCAGATGTCCGTTGTCAATTACGACAACACGCAGGCTCCGAGACACCTCAGCGTTGAGTGGTGACCATGAGCGCACTATCGCAGCGAGATTTTTGGCAGCCCGCGTCATGAAATGCTCCCGCCACCCGATCAGAATCCGCAAGGCTGCAAGTTTGGCAGCGTTCAGGTCCCAGAGGCTAGTGGAAACGTGGATTTCCGACTTGCCGACGGTGCGCCAGCAGAGGTGTGGGGACAGAAATGCGAACAGCGTGGATGCCGCTGGAGCGGCGATAGAGACCCGGGTTCCCGTGCATGTGGGGACTAGCTTGCCGCAGTCTTGCCGGTCACCTCGCGAAGCTCAGGGCCAACTTCAATGAAACAATGAAATCAGCACGATAGGCGGGAGGTGGAGCGGGCGAAGGGAATCGAACCCTCGGCTCTAGCTTGGGAAGCTAGGGTATTACCATTATACGACGCCCGCGAAGGGCGCTATTGTACGCCGCTTGTGGCGCGCTCGACAATGCCGAAAGCTGACAGCCGCCCGCCAGCGTGTCTATAATGGGCCGATGGACATCCCCGCGGCCCTCCTGTACACCATCCTCAGCGGCATTGCCGAGGCGGCACTCGAGCCGTCGCCTGACCCGCAGTTGATCAACGAGCCGACGGTCATGGCGCGTATGCTGCCAGCGAAAGCAAAGATGGGCGTCCTGCTGCCGCCAAGGGGCGACGGCTACGTCACCATTGATGACCAGCTGTGGCGGCTGGCGCCGACAGCGCAGTTCCGCAACGGACGCAACCTGATCGTGATGCCGATGCAAATCCAGAGCGCAGCGGAAGTCGTCTATCTCCCCAACGCTGCGGGCGCGATCCATCGCGTCTGGATGTTGACGCCGAGCGAAGCCTCGGCGCCTCGCCCGCGCTGAGTCACCGCAGCCACCCCAGCCACCTCATTCACACAAGTAAAACATGCCAAAAAAACTGTTCATCCGCACCTTCGGGTGCCAGATGAACGAGTACGACTCGGACAAGATGGCCGACGTACTCGCTGCATCGGAAGAAATCGTCAAGACCGACACCCCCGAAGACGCCGACATCATTCTCTTCAATACCTGCTCGGTGCGCGAGAAGGCGCAGGAGCGGGTTTTTCACGACCTCGGCCGGGTACGCCTGCTGAAGCGCGCCAATCCCGACCTGGTAATTGGCGTCGGCGGTTGCGTCGCCAGCCAGGAAGGAGCGGCGATCGTCGCCCGCGCGCCCTACGTGGACGTGGTCTTCGGACCGCAAACCCTGCATCGCCTGCCGCAATTGATCGCCGAGCGGCGACGCCTGGGCAAGTCGCAGGTCGACATTTCCTTTCCCGAAATCGAGAAGTTCGACAATTTGCCGCCGGCGACCGTCGCCGGCGCGACCGCTTTCGTCTCGATCATGGAGGGTTGCAGCAAATTCTGTTCCTTCTGCATCGTTCCCTACACCCGTGGTGATGAGGTCTCGCGGCCCTTCGATGACGTGTTGACCGAAGTCGCCGGCCTGGCAGAACAGGGGGTCAAGGAAGTGACCCTGCTCGGCCAGAACGTCAATGCCTACCGCGGTGCGATGAGCGGCAAGGGCCAGGCCCAGCCCGGCGAGGAAACGGCCGACCTGGCGCTGCTGATCGAATACATCGCCGAGATCCCGGGCATCGAACGCATCCGCTACACGACTTCGCATCC
The DNA here is from genome assembly GCF_907163155.1 of Candidatus Accumulibacter sp. ACC012. Lineage (NCBI taxonomy): Bacteria > Pseudomonadati > Pseudomonadota > Betaproteobacteria > Candidatus Accumulibacter > Candidatus Accumulibacter sp. ACC012. The sequence continues at coordinate 130,004 of NZ_CAJQUC010000003.1, read as the reverse complement.
GCGTGAAGTGACGCAACGACTGATCGAGGTCTATGCCAGCGTGCCGAAACTGGTTTCGCATCTGCATCTGCCGGTGCAGTCCGGCTCCGACCGCGTACTGGCGGCAATGAAGCGCGGCTACACCGCGCTCGAGTACAAGAGCCTGGTGCGCAAACTGCGCGCGGCGCGCCCCGATCTGTCCCTGTCCTCCGACTTCATCGTCGGTTTCCCCGGCGAGACCGCCGAGGACTTCGAGAAGACGATGAAGCTGATCGACGATGTCGGTTTCGACGCTTCGTTCTCCTTCATCTACAGCGCACGACCAGGCACTCCGGCGGCCGACCTGACCGACGACACGCGGGCAGCGGTGAAACTCGAACGCCTGCAGCGCCTGCAGCAGCGCATCGACGGACTGGCGCAGGAAGTGTCGCTGGCCATGGTCGGCAGCGTGCAACGGGTACTCGTCGAAGGCTTGTCGAGAAAAGACAAGAGCGAGCTGGCCGGGCGCACCGACAATAACCGCGTCGTCAATTTCGCCAGCGATTCTGGCGACGCCACGCAGTGGCTCGATCGCTTCGTCGATGTGCGCATCAGCGCCGCTCTGCCGCACTCCCTGCGGGGTGAGATGGCCAAGCAAACTGCGGGAGAAGTGGCATGAACGCCAAGACACCTGAAACCAAGAGCCGGGCCATCGAGCTGCTGCTGTCACCGGTCAATAACAAGCACCTGGCCAACCTCTGCGGCGCACTCGACGAGAATCTGCACCAGATCGAAACCGCACTCGACGTCTCGATCGCCCGCCGCGGCGAGCGCTTCACGCTGCGTGGCGACAGCGCGCAGACGGCGCGCTGCTCGGAGGCGCTGCAGCAGTTCTACGCGCAGGCCAGGGAAGCGCTGTCGGTCGACGAAATCCAGCTCGGCCTGATCGAGCTTCTCAATCGGCCGGTGCACAAGGTATCGTCGGGCGGCGGCGTCTCGCCGGCGCTGATGACCCGCAAGAGCGAGCTGCACGGCCGTACGCCGCGGCAGATCGAATACCTCAAGCACATCCAGGAACACGACATCACTTTCGGCACCGGCCCGGCCGGTACCGGCAAGACTTATCTCGCCGTCGCCTCGGCGATCGACGCCTTCGAGCGCGAACTGGTACAGCGCATCGTCCTCACCCGCCCGGCAGTCGAGGCCGGCGAGCGCCTGGGCTTCCTGCCCGGCGACCTGAACCAGAAAGTCGATCCCTATCTGCGCCCACTTTACGATGCCCTCTACGACCTGATGGGCTTCGAGCGCGTCGGCAAGCTCTTCGAGCGTGGCGCCATCGAGATCGCGCCGCTGGCCTACATGCGCGGGCGCACCCTCAACCATGCCTTCATCATCCTTGATGAAGCGCAGAACACGACGCCCGAGCAGATGAAGATGTTTCTGACGCGCATCGGCATCGGCGCCAAGGCCGTGGTCACCGGCGACGTCACCCAGATCGACCTGCAGCGTGGCCAGAAGAGTGGCCTCATCGAAGCCCGCCAGATCCTCCAGGAGGTGCGCGGCATCGCCTTCACCGAATTCCTCAAGGAAGACGTCGTCCGCCACCCGCTGGTGGCGAGGATCGTCTCGGCTTACGAAGCGCACACCGCGGCCCTGGAAGCGCTAGAGGCCAAAAACAGGGCCCGACACCATGCCGAAAAAAGCTGAGCTGCTCGAAGTTGAAGTCCAGTACGCCTGCGACCGCCAGGACCTGCCGAAAAAGCCGCGCGTCCGCGCCTGGGCACGCGCGGCACTGGCCGAGAGCGGGAACCAGGACGGGCGGGTGACCGTGCGTTTCGTCGCTGCCGATGAGGGGCGACGGCTGAACCGCGAGTACCGCAGCCAGGAGGACGCGACCAATGTCCTCTCTTTTCCGTACGCGCTGGAACCACAGCTCTGTGGTGACCTGGTCCTCTGTGTGCCGGTCGTCGCCCGCGAGGCCGCCGAACAGGACAAATCGCTGGACGCACACTACGCGCACCTGGTCGTGCATGGCATGCTGCATCTGCAAGGCCACGATCATGAAGAAAGCGAGGAACAGGCGAGCGCGATGGAGGATCTCGAACGCAGCATCCTGGCTGACCTCGGCTATCCGGATCCTTACGGCAGCGAGGACTGAGGCGATAGCGGCGCGGCAGCCCTGGCAGCGTCCAGGCCATCGCCGCTATCGCCTCAGTCCTTAAAGATCAGCTTATGACCCCCAGTAGCGGCACCCCGGGCTGGCTCGAACGCCTTTCCTCACTTCTCGTGCGCGAACCTGAAGATCGCGAACAACTCATGAAACTGCTGCAGTCGGCACACCAGCGCAAGCTGTTCGATGCCGACGCGCTGAGTATTACTGAAGGCGCCCTGGCCGCTTCGGAAGTCACTGCGCGGGAAGTCATGGTGCCACGCCAGCTGATGGAAGTCATCGATGCCGAGGATTCGCTGGAAACGATCATCGCCCAGGTCAATCGTACGGCGCACTCGCGTTTTCCGGTCATCGAGGGCAATCGTGACCATGTAATCGGCATCCTGTTGGCCAAGGATCTGCTGCGCGTACAGCGTGAGGATGATTTCAGGCTGCGCGACTGGCTGCGGCCGGCGATCTTCATTCCGGAGTTCAAGCGCCTGGACGGTTTGCTGCGCGAATTCCGCATCTCGCGCAACCACATGGCGGTGGTGATCGACGAATACGCAGGTGTCACCGGCCTGATAACCATCGAGGACGTGCTCGAGCAAATCGTCGGCGAAATCGAGGACGAATACGATTTCGACGCCGAGGATGCAGACATCCAGCTCGATCAAAGCGGCCTCTACCGGGTCAAGGCGCACACCGCGGTGGACGACTTCAACGAAGCCTTCGGAACCGCCCTGGGTGACGGACGAAGCGCTACCGTCGGCGGCCTGATCCTGCGCCAACTGGGGCGGGTGCCGGCCTGCAACGAAAGCATCGCCATCGACGACACCAGCTTCCAGGTCTTGCGGGCGGACACTCGCCGCATCTACACCCTGCTCGTTTCCGCACCCCTGAATGCCGACGACATCCCTGCCTAACAGACCCTTGCGCTGGCGGCTCCTGACAGCCCTGCTGATCGGCGCCGCGGGAGTCTTCGCTTTTGCGCCCTTCGGCTGGTTTCCGGTCAACTGGCTGAGCCTCGGTGCCCTTTTCGGCCTGCTCTGCGCCGAGGCCGATGGCATGCGCAGCGCGCGCCGTGGCGCCCTGCTCGGCGCGACCTTCGCTTTCGGCCTGTTCCTGGCCGGCGTGAGCTGGGTCTATGTCAGCCTCAGCGTCTTCGGCGGCATGCCGGCGTGGCTGGCGGGCCTGGCGACGCTTCTTTTCTGCCTGGTGCTGACCATGTTCCCGGCGCTCGCCGGAGCGCTCTACGTGCGCTTCGCTGCCGCCGGCTGGCTGCCGCGGGTGCTGCTTTTCGCCAGCCTGTGGACGTTGGCCGAGTGGCTGCGCTCATGGGTGTTCAGCGGCTTTCCCTGGCTCGCCGCGGGCTACGCGCAGGTCCCGCCGAGCCCGCTCGCCGGCTTTGCGCCAATTGTCGGCGTCTATGGAGTGACGCTTTCGGCGGCGCTCGCCGGAGCGTTGCTCGGCGAGCTGCTGCGCTGCGCTCTGCGCTCGGCAGAGCAATGTCGCGCCGACCAGGGACATCGCTGGCCGGCCCTGCCTTTGCTGACTCTCGCGCTGCTCCTCGGCACCGGCGCCTTGCTGCGTGAAGTGCGCTGGACGCAGGCCAGCGGCGAAGCACTGTCAGTGGCGCTGCTGCAGGGCAATGTTGCGCAGGAGATCAAGTGGCGTCCCGAGCGCTTCGCCGATTCGCTGCGCGTCTACTACCAGCTGGCGCAGGAAAACCCCGCGCAACTGACGATCCTGCCGGAGACCGCCCTGCCCGCTTTTCTTGACCAGATTCCCGCCGAGTATGTCGAAGGACTGCGCCAGCTGGCTTTGCGCCAGCAAGGCGAGTTGCTGCTGGGCATCGCGGTCGCCGAGGGCCGGCAATATTTCAATGCCGCGGTAAGTCTTGGCGCGACGCCGTCACAGCGCTACAGGAAAGTGCATCTGGTGCCCTTCGGCGAGTTCGTCCCACCAGGCTTTGCCTGGTTCATGGCCATGGCCAATATCCCGATGTCCAACTTCACGGCGGGTGCAGCGCAACAGCCCCCCTTGCAGCTGGCGGGACAGAAGGTGGCCGTGAACATCTGCTACGAAGACGCCTTCGGCGAGGAGATCATCGGCGCACTGCCAGCGGCGACGCTCCTGGTCAACATCTCCAATGTGGCCTGGTTCGGTGACTCGCTGGCGCCGGCACAACACCTGCAGATTGCCCAGATGCGTGCCCTGGAAAGCGGCCGCATGATGCTGCGCGCGACGAACACCGGCATGACCGCGATCGTCGATGTCGATGGCCGCGTGCGCTCGGCCCTGCCTCCCTTCACGCGCGGAGCATTGGTCGACAAAGTGCAGGGCTACGCCGGCGCGACCCCCTTCGTGCGCTTCGGCAACTGGCCGGCAATAACCCTGGCAGCGCTGCTGACCGGACTGCTGGCACTGCTCGGCCGACGCAAGCTTCCGGCAACGAGAACGAGCAACCGGCACGCGCGCTGAACGCGTCGCCGTGTAGTAATCTGTGGAAATCTGCGTAATCTGCGGATATTGAAGGACTTTTCCCGGTCGTGATGAGCAAGGCCATGTGCTTGTTGGCAGCGGCGGCGCGACGCGCGTTTTTTGGCGGCTGGTTTATCCGCAGATTTCGCAGATTTCGCAGATTTCGCAGATTGATAAAAGCGTGCGCCGGCATCCCGGACGCATTCTCTGCTTGACAATGAATCTCGTTTACATGGCGCCAGCGATGCTGTAAAAAGAAGTGCAAATCCCAATCGGCAACAGAGGCAGTTTTCACGGAGGGAGCAATGATGTTCAAAGAACTGATTGTTGCCGTATCTCTGACTTTAACCGTGTTTTCCCCCTTCGCTCTGGCCGCGCCGGAAGCCGCAAGCAGCGCCAGCAGCATGCGCCCGAACTCGCCATGGAACGCCGCTTACCCCGAGAAGACTGCGGCCCTGACATTGATGGGCGACGCCAAGGCCGGCGAGGACACCTACCAAACTTACTGCGCAGCCTGCCACCTGCCGAGCGGTGGCGGCAATCCCGACGGCGGCATCCCGCAGTTGGCCGGTCAGCACCGCACGGTGCTGATCAAGCAATTGGCCGATATTCGTGCCGGCGTCCGCGACAACCCGGTGATGTATCCCTTCGCCATCGAGCTGCCCGACGCACAGGCACTGGCCGATGTCGCAACCTATATCGAGACACTCTGCATCCCTCGCGGCGCGGGCCAGTACGAAGCCCCGGATGCGGCCGAGCAGATTGCTCGCGGCAAGCGGCTTTTCGAAAAGGAATGCAGCCTATGCCATGGCCTCAGCGGTGACGGCGTGCAGGAGAAATTCTATCCGGTCCTCGCCGGGCAACATTACGCCTATCTGCTGCGCCAACTGGCCGATATCCGCGCCGGCAAGCGCGGCAATGCGCATCCGGACATGGTCCGGCTGATCGCAAAATACGACAATGCGCAACTGGTCGCCCTCGCGGCGTATCAGGCGAGCCTGGCCACGCGGCCACGCGGATGGGTCACGCAGCCGCGCTTCTGCGCAGCGGAATGATTTAGCTCCACCGCCGGGGGCCCGGCCGGCGCCCTCGGCAGTGCCGCCGGCCGGCATGGACGCTGGCCTGCGTGGCCGCCAGCAGGGGAGTCTGGCGCCAAAAGCGATTCTTGTCCGGGCAGAAACCAAGTAAAATCCCCCCTTTTCGTCTGTGCAGAAACTCTCCCATGCCTACGTTCCAGGAAGTCATTTTGCGCCTCCAGAATTTCTGGAACCAACAGGGCTGTGTGCTGCTGCAACCCTACGACATCGAAGTCGGTGCCGGCACCTTCCACACCGCGACCTTCCTGCGCGCCATCGGCCCGGAGCCGTGGAGCGCTGCCTACGTGCAGCCGTCGCGCCGCCCGAAGGACGGTCGCTACGGAGAGAACCCCAACCGTTTGCAGCATTACTACCAGTATCAGGTGGTCCTCAAGCCCTCACCGGACAACATCCAGGATCTCTACCTCGAGTCGCTGCGCGCGCTCGGCATCGATACCTCGGCACACGATATCCGCTTCGTCGAAGATGACTGGGAAAGCCCGACGCTGGGTGCCTGGGGACTCGGCTGGGAAGTGTGGCTGGACGGCATGGAAGTCACTCAGTTCACCTATTTTCAGGAAGTCGGTTCGCTGTCCTGCAAGCCGGTACTCGGCGAGATCACCTACGGCATCGAGCGCCTGGCCATGTACCTGCAAGGGGTGGAGAATGTCTTCGACCTGGTGTGGGCCGAAGGACCGGGCTACCGGGTGACCTACGGCGACGTCTTCCACCAGAACGAAGTCGAGCAGTCGAAGTACAACTTCGAGCAGGCCAATGTCGAAATGCTCTTCCGACACTTCAGCGAGCACGAATCAGAAGCCCGCCGCCTGATCGCTGCCGGTCTGGCGCTGCCCGGCTACGAAATGGTGATGAAGTGCTCGCACGTCTTCAACCTGCTCGACGCGCGCGGCGCCATCTCGGTCACCGAACGCGCGGCCTACATTGGCCGTGTGCGCGCGCTGGCCCGCGAAGTTGCGCAGGCTTACCTTGATTCCCGCCAGGCCCTCGGTTTCCCCATGTGCAAGACGACTACCGGCCGCGAGGGGCAATGAAATGAACGATACCGTCCTGATCGAGCTGCGCAGCGAAGAGCTGCCCCCGAAATCGCTGCGCCAGCTCTCCGAGGCTTTCGCGGACAGCGTTTTTGCGGCCCTGAAGGCGCAGCAGTTCACCGCCGACGACAGCGTATGCACGCCCTATGCGACGCCGCGCCGACTGGCCCTGTCGATCACCGGCGTCGCCGCCCGCCAGCCCGACCGCATCCTCGAACGCAAGGGCCCCGCGCTGGGCAGCGCGCTCGACGCGACCGGCAAGCCGACGAAAGCGCTCGAAGGCTTCATGCGTTCGGCCGGCGTCAGCTTCGAGCAACTGCACAAGGCGGCTGACGGCAAGAGCGAGTACTTTGTCGCCCGCATCGAGAAGAAAGGCGAGACACTCGCCGCCTACCTCGCCGAAATCGTCGCGCAAACGCTGAAAAAACTGCCGATTCCGAAAGTCATGCGCTGGGGCGACTCGGAGCACCAGTTCGTTCGCCCGGTGCACAGCCTGATCCTCTTGCACGGCGAGCATATCATCGCCGGCGAAGTGCTCGGCCTGCGCAGCGACCGGCTAACTCTCGGCCACCGCTTCCTGTCCTCCGGCGAAATCGTCATCGACAACGCGGCCGAGTACACCGACAAGCTCGCTGCCGGCAAGGTCATCGCCTCCTTTGCCGAACGGCGTGCCGCGGTCGCCGCCCAGCTCGACACGGCCGCCAAGCGCCTCGATGCGCGCCTCAACCCCGCCGACGGCCTGCTTGACGAGGTGACGGCACTGGTCGAATGGCCGGTCGTCTATGCCGGCCAGTTCGAGGCCGAATACCTCGAAGTGCCGCAGGAATGCCTGATCCTGACCATGCAGCAGAACCAGAAGTACTTCCCGCTGCTCGATAGCAGCGGCAAGCTGCTCAACCGCTTCCTGATCGTCTCCAACATGCAGGTTGACGATCCCGGCGCGATCATCAGCGGTAACGAACGCGTCGTTCGCCCGCGCCTGGCCGATGCACGCTTCTTCTACAACCAGGATCGCAAAAGCGGTTTCACCACCCGCGCCATGCGTCTTGGCGCCGTCGTCTATCACAACAAGCTCGGCTCGCAGGGCGACCGCGCACAGCGCCTCGGCCGTAGCGCGCGCAACATTGCCGAAAAGCTCGGCGCCGACGGCAACATCGCCGAAAGTGTCGGCCTGCTGGCCAAGGTCGACCTGCTGACCGACATGGTCGGCGAGTTCCCCGAACTGCAGGGAATCATGGGCCGCTACTACCTGCTCCACGAAGGCAATTCGCCGGAATTTGCCGACGCCGTCGAGCAGCACTACCGGCCGCGCTTTGCCGGCGACGCCCTGCCCCAGGGCAGCATCGCCTGTGCCGCTGCGCTGGCCGACAAACTCGACGCCCTGGTCGGCTTTTTCGGCATCGGGCAACTGCCGACCGGCGACAAGGATCCTTTCGGCCTGCGCCGCGCCGCTCTCGGAGTGCTGCGCATCCTGATGGAAACGCCGCTGCCGCTCGACCTGGCGGAGTTGATCGAGACCGCCGCGCAGGCACTGCAGGCGCAGGGCATTCAGCTCGAACCGGTCACCCAGCCGCTGCTGGTCTTCATGCTCGACCGTCTGCGCGGCACGCTCAGAGACGCCGGCTACTCGATCGACGTCATCGAAGCGGTGCTGGCGCAACAACCGACCCGCATCGACCGGGTTCCCGCCCGCCTGGCAGCGGTACGCGAGTTCCAGCAGCTGCCCGAATCGCTGGCACTGGCCGCGGCCAACAAGCGCATCGGCAACATCCTGAAGAAGGCCGATGCGAACCTGCCCGAAGCGGACGTCGCGCTGCTCGAGGAAGACGCCGAGAAAGCGCTCTTCGAGCGCGTGCGCCTGATCGCCCCGCTGGTCAAGTCGCACGTCGCCAACGAGGACTACGCCGAGGCGCTGAAAGTACTGGCTTCGGTACGCGCCGAGGTGGACCGTTTCTTCGCCGAAGTGATGGTCAATGTTCCCGACCCCGCGCTGCGCGGTAACCGTCTGGGCCTCCTGAAAGCGCTCTTCGAGCAGTTCAACGCGGTCGCCGACATCGCCAAGCTGGCCGTATGAAACTCGTCATCCTCGACCGCGACGGTGTCATCAACTACGACTCGAAGCAGTTCATCAAGTCACCGGCCGAATGGCGGCCGATCCCCGGCAGCCTGGAAGCCATCGCCCGCCTCAATCAGGCCGGCTACAAGGTGGTCCTGGCGACCAATCAGTCGGGCGTCGGTCGCGGGCTGTTCGACATGGATACGCTGAACGCCATCCACGACAAGATGTGCCGCGCGCTGCAGAGCTGCGGCGGCCGCATCGACGCCATTTTCTATTGCCCGCATTCGGTCGACGCGCATTGCGCCTGCCGCAAACCGAAGCCCGGCATGTATGAGCGTATTGCCGACTGCTTCAATGTCGATCTGAGCGGCGTCCCGGCGGTCGGCGATACCCTGCGCGACCTGCTCGCCGCAGCGGCCGTCGGCGCCCAGCCGCTGTTGGTCCTGACCGGCCTGGGCGCGCAGACGGTCGAGGCCGGTGGCCTGCCGGACGGAACGCTGGTCTTCCCCGATCTCGCGGCGGCCACCGAGCATATTCTGCTCTCCTCGTGATGATCGTTATCCGTTCGGCGCTGTTCCTGCTCCTGGTCAGCCTGTGGACGATCCCTTTCGGAGTGCTCGTCACGCTGGCCATCGCCTTGCCGATCACTGCGCGCTACGCGATCATCGCCTTCTGGCGAAGCGGCTTCATGGCCCTCTCGCGCCACGTTCTGGGCATTCGCTACCAGGTCATCGGGCGCGAAAACATTCCCGCCAGGCCATCGATCGTCCTCGCCAAACACCAGGCGGCGTGGGAGACGGTCGGCCTGCAGGAGATTTTTCCGCCGCTGGTCTTCGTGCTCAAGAAAGAGCTGCTGCGCGTGCCTTTCTTTGGCTGGGGCCTGGCGGCGCTGAAAATGATCTCCATCGACCGTGCCGCCGCCAAGGACGCTCTCAAGCAGATCTTCGACCAGGGAGGCGACCGTCTCGCCGCTGGCTACTGGGTGGTGATCTTCCCCGAAGGCACCCGTGTCGCGCCCGGCGAAACCTGTCGCTACAAGCCCGGCGGCGCGCACCTGGCGGTCCGCGCCGGCGCGCTGGTGGTACCGGTGGCGCACAACGCTGGTGAAATCTGGGGAAGGGATGCCTTCCGGATCAAGCCCGGCCTGATCACCGTCAGCATCGGCCCGCCGATCGACCCGGCCGAGAAATCGGCGGCCAGGATCAACACTCTGGCCGCGGCCTGGATAGAGGAAGAAATGCGCCGCCTCTCGCCGCACCGCTACCCGGCGCCTGCCGCTGTCGTAGATGTCGTGGCTGCCTGACGCGGCCTCTCCCGGCGAGCCTTCACTGCCTGCGCTACCCGCTGGGGAAACAGCCCGCAGCATCGAACTGGGCGAGCGCACGGTTGCCTATGTCTTGCGCCGGGCCAGCCGGCGCACCATCGGATTGACCATCGACCACCGCGGCCTGCGCGTCGGCGCACCGCGCCGTGCCTCGCTGCGCGAGGTCGAAAGCATGCTCCTGCAGCATGGTCAGTGGATCGGCGAGAAACTCGACGAATGGTCCACGCGGCGAGCGCCCGAAGTGCTGCAGATCACTGACGGGCTGCAGCTACCAGTGCTCGGCAAGCCGCTGCGCATCCGTCTCGCGCTCGGCGCCAATCGCGGCGTCTGGAACCTGCAGGCGACCGAGCCGACACTCACCCTATGCCTGCGCGCACCGACAGAAGCTGCACGCGTGCTCGAGAAAGCACTGCGCGAAAAGGCCCGCGAGCTGTTCGCCGAGCGCCTCGCCCACTACGCGCCGCTGCTCGGCGTGACGCTGCCACGGCTGTCGCTGTCGTCAGCGCGAACGCGCTGGGGAAGTTGCAGCCTGCGCAGCGGCATTCACCTCAACTGGCGGCTGATTCATTTCCCGCCAACAGTCATCGACTACGTCGTGGCGCACGAACTCGCGCACCTGCGCGAGATGAACCACAGCCCGGAGTTTTGGCGCATCCTTGGTGCAATAGTTCCTGATTACAGGGACTTGCGTGCCGAACTCCGCGAGGTGTCAAAGGGTCTTGCACGGTTTTAGCAGGTGGTTTGCCGGCGGGAGCATGCCGTGCTTGCCAAAGGTCGCAGTAGCGATGGCCGGGCCGGCCGGCGGTGCCTGCTCGGCGGCACAGACCGTTACTCCTCGGCATCTCGGTCAAGTCGTTTCTGCGCTCCGCAAGGCCGGCATGATGGTATCAACGTCAGCGCCGCGAACTTGCCGTGGCCCCGAACTGACGGCTGCGTATGACGCAAGCTCTTCGCTGCTCAGACGTCCGACGAGGGGCCCAAGATCCGAGAAACGCACGTTCTGATTGATCAGGTTGATGATGTACGTGTGCCGCAAGGCTGCTGGCGATACCGATGCGGCGGCGTCCAGCCCAGCATCCAGCGCGGCGCAAGTGATCCGGGAGATGATCTCGGATGCCGCAAGTTGCTGCCCTGATGAAGCGCAGAACAGTAACTTGTCTGGGTCTTCGCCGCCATGTTTCTCCAGTGTCTGCGCCAGCCAGCCAGGCATCGCCAGTGTCCTTGCCCAGGCGCCACGCACGCTCAGGTGCGAGCTCGCGCCGTCGACATCCTTGACCGCCAGTTCCCTGAGCTCATCTAGCGTCAGCCCAAGAAGCAGCGTCGCGCACAGCAAACGCGCCTCGCCGTCGGCGGCAGCCAGCAGAGCGGCAAGCTCGTCCTGAGTCAGTTCGCGGCCGACGCTCGCCGCCGTTGGCAGTTGTGGAAGGACTCGGCAAGCGGCATCGTAGGTCAAGCCGGGGAGTGGTTTCGGCGCTTCGACACTCGGGGTCGGTGAAGGCTGGGAGACGACGACCGTGGTCGTCCCGAGCGCTGCTGGCGCTGGCGAACGATTGAACAGTTCGACGAACCACATGGCCAGCAAGCCGAGCGAAAAGGACGCGGCCAGGTTGATCAGGCCATCGCGCAGATAGTCGGGGCGCCATGGTTTCTCGGGCACACTGGCGGACTCGATCAGCGTCAGCTTTGGCTGGCGGGTGTTTTCAGTCGCTTCGAGCTTGGCCAGGCGTTCGCTGGCATTGCGTCGCGCTCCTTCGAGCCGCACCAGATCGTCTTCCATCGCCTTGGCTTCCTGGAAGTTCGCGGCAGCCACCTGCGCTGTTCGCCGTTGCTCGTCGAGCTGGCCGCGTAAGCGTTCGACCGTCGCACGAGCTCCCGCCGCGTCTTCTTCGGCGTTCGCCAGCGCCGCCTGCTGACTGGCCGAGCGGCTGCTCAGCAACTGTTGTTCGAGTTCGCTCAGGCGCGCGCGCAGGGCTCGCGCCGTCGGGTCCATGGCCATGAACGCAGGCGTATAGCTACGTTCCATATCCCGCAGTTGCTCGCGGGTCACAGAAACGCGGTGCTCTATCGAAGCCAGCGTCGGGTTGTCTTTGGCAAGAACGGGACTGCGGCCGCTAGCCGCGGATTCGCGCAGGGTGCGCAGCCGGGCATCGGCTTTTGCGAAATCCTCGTTTGCCTTGTTGAGTGACTCGGAGAGGCCTTTGATCCGCGCCAAGGCCTGATTTTCACTACGTTCCGACGAAACGACGCCGCTTGTTTCCCGGAAGGCCGCCAATTGGGCGCGTTTTTCGGCCATGCTGTCGCCGAGTCGCTCGACTTCGTCGCGTAGATTGACAATGGCTTCGTCGGAGGCATTGCTGTGCGTCGTCAATGACTGCTCATGATAGGTTTCGATCAGCGTATTGACGACTTTCGTCAGCAGTTGCGGCGAAGCCCCGGTAGCCTGCAATTCGACGATATCCGTCCCCAGGATTGGGGTGGCGGTGACCGCGTTCTGCAGGGCAAGTGCAGCATCGACGCCCACGAAGGGGTCATCGTGACCGTCTTTGAGCAAGCGGCGAGAGACCTCCTCAAAAAGGGGGCGACTGGTGAGGACCTGGGCCTGCGTGAGCACGTCGATCGGCTGCGCAGGCCGCAGCTCCGCGTTCCAACCAACGCTGCTCGCTACCGTCTGGGCAGCCACCGCGCCGGATGAAATTTGCACGCGTGCAGTCGCCCGGTATTCGGGCGAACGGAGCAAATTCCAGGCCAGTCCGGGCAGCAAGCTCAAGGTGAAGACAATGAGGAATACGCGCAGTCGTCGCCGATTGATGCGCCGGGCCGCCGCTGCGGGATCGCTGTAAGGTGACGAATCGCTAATGAACTTGTCGCCAAGAGATGAGAGCGAGAACATGGAATTGCGCCTTTCCAACAAGTTCGATCCGCCTTGCCAGGCCCGAACCCAAGGGACCGCAGCCGTCGACCGGAGTGCCGACATGCGCATTCTAATCGCCTGCCTCACCAGCCGCTGCTTTCATTCGTCGCCGTGCCGAAGCCACTCGTCAAGGTCGCGCCAAGCGACCGGCAGAGGCTTTGTTGGTCGACCATCGTAGAGTGGTGTAGTCGCTGCCGTCGTAGGCAGCGGCTGTCCAATCGAGGTCGTGATGCGCCTGCGTCAGGCACGCCGGGTAGGCATGGTGCGCGGAAGGGCAGGTTTTCTCGTGCCTGTCCGAGGTTCGCAAGGTCCGAAAGGCACACCAAAGACCACGGCCCACGCTTCTGGGCAATCGTCGCCTGGCTGTGCCCCGACTACCGAGCCGCGAGCCGCGCGCCAGGAACTGAAACGACTCGCCGCGACCTGCCCGCGCTGGTAGTGGCAGGCCGCGAAGACAGATTAGTTCGTTGCCAGGTGGTGAAGCGGCAGCGCTACGCTACGCGCGCGGGCACCGCGTGCCTTCCGCGAATCTACTTGCCTGGCCAGACATGTTCCTTATCGCTCGCGGCCTTGCGGGCATACAGGCAGTAATCCATGTCGCTGTTGAAGATGTGCCCGACCGTGAGGCCAAGCACATAGTTCTGAAAGGCCAGTCCGGGTTCGCCAACGACACTCCCGGGTTGCGATTTGTGGAGGCGGTCGAGGATGATCTGCAGTTCGTGGAGCATCACCTGATGCTCCGCCTTGTGCGCTGCGAGTTCGGGATAGCCGATCTCGGCCAGCAGTTGCTCCTCGTAGCGGAAATGCGCGTGCAGCACCTTGTCGAGCTTCTCGGCGAGCGCCTTCAGTTCATCGAGGTCGCCATGATCCTGCCAGATGTGTGCGATTTCCAGCGCGAGATTGAAGATCGCCTCGTGCTGCGCGTCGATCTGCGGTTGATGAACCTTGAGGTGGTCGCCCCAGGCGACCAGTTGCTTGAGGGAAAACTCGGAGAGGTTGTGAAGACCAGATACGGGCGCAAGACTCATGGTGTTTTTCCCTTCGCCTTCGTCGGGTGAGAGAGCACTCTTGGGACTAGTCCGCCACGACATTCCACATTAGTGGGTATGGAGGCGGCGTTGTCAAGCGGCAAGGCATCCAGAGCACCGCGATGGCCAATCGCGCAGAAGGCTTGCCGGCGCTGTCCAGCGTTCCGCAGCGCCGGCATGGCAAAAAAATGGCCACCGCCGCGAGCTGCTCAGCGAGCGGGCTCGGCGACGAATATTTCCACGCGGCGGTTCATCGCCCGCCCGGCAGCGGTGGCGTTGTCGGCGACTGGCTCGCGCGACCCACGGCCATCGATGGCGATGCGGTTGGCGGCTACGCCTCGGGCAACGATATAGTCGCGCGTCGCGGCGGCACGATTTACTGATAGCGGATCGTTGATCGCATCGCTGCCGGTGCTGTCGGTGTGTCCGACGATGGTCACTGTGGTCACGGCATGCTGGTTCAGACTCGCGGCAAAGCCGTCGAGCAGCGGGCTCATGTTCGGCTTGATGTTGTAACGGCCGACGTCAAAGGAAATATCACTCGGGATGTCCAGCTTGAGTCGGTTGTCGGCAGTCTGCGACACTGCGACCCCAGTACCTTGCGTGGCCTGCTCCATCGAGGCCTTCTGTTGCTGCATGCGCTGCGACCACAGATAACCACCGGCAGCACCGGCCGCGGCACCGATGGCCGCACCGGTGGCGGTACTGCGGCCCTTGTTGCCGCCGGCCGTAGCGCGCCCGATTACCGCCCCGGCGACTGCGCCGATGGCGGCCCCGGTTCCTGTATCGCGTTGCGTCTCGCTCATATTGGCGCAACCCGACAGCCCGCTCGCAGCAAGGGTCATGGTTAGCAGCGAGATGACGATCTTTCTCATGCTCATTACCTCCTTAGGCGATTTCTGGCAAATAACCTACCATCTTGCTTGTCTTTTCGCCCGACTTCTGTGTTGCGACAACAGTTACATCGTTCGACTATGCGCCTGTTGTCGCACCTTGAAGTCGGCCGAAAATCCGGCGCAATCTGGTACGTACTTTTCCGGCAATCGCCTTAACGGTCATGACACGTGGAGACACCCCAAATCATGAAAGTCATGACCGTTTCCCTCTTCCCCTGCCCCTTCTCCCGCAAGGGGAGAAGGGAGTTTCGTGAGTCGCTTGCGCGACTTTCACATTAACGTGTTGACAAGCGTCTCGGTATCGCCGCTAAATGCTGGCGATACGCCGACACCGCCCGATCCTGTGAGCGGGGAAGACACGTTATGCCCATCGCCGTCCCGGCGCAAGGCAGCGCCCCGCCCCGCCCAGCCCGACGCTAACTCCAGGTCGACAAAAGCCTGCACTTCTGGTGTATCTTTTCCGGCAATCGCGCGATCGCATCGCAAGCGCAAACCGGCAAGGAAAAATCATGAGAATTCTGCACACCATGTTGCGCGTTGGCCATCTGGACCGCTCGCTGGCTTTCTATACCGGGGTCCTCGGAATGCAGCAACTGCGCCGCCAGGATTATCCGGGCGGTCGCTTCACCCTGGCTTTTGTCGGTTTCGGCCCGGAGTCGGAAGAGGCGGTGCTGGAACTGACCTATAACTGGGATACGCCGGCTTACGAACTCGGCAATGCCTTCGGCCACATCGCCATCGAAGTCGCCGATGCCTACGCGGCCTGCGAGCAGATCAAGACGCGTGGCGGCAAGGTGGTCCGCGAAGCGGGTCCGATGAAACACGGAACGACGGTGATTGCCTTTGTCGAAGATCCCGATGGCTACAAGATCGAGCTGATCCAGAAGAAAGGCTGACGGTCATGACTTTCCCGAGCTTCTTCGCCGCCGTGCCGACGATCGTCATGCGCGATCGCCTGGCCGAATTCCTCGGCGCCGCCGCTGGCGGCCTGATCGAATACGGCTACGCCGATGCCGTCAAACTGGCTGGTCATTCCTGCCCGACAGTGGCTGGCAGCTATCTGCTCAGCAGCCGCGCACTACAGGCGCTTTATCCGGACGAGATACCGCTGCGCGGTGAACTGCGCGTCGATTTCCGCGATGCGCAGGAGAGCGCGGTGACCGGCGTCGTCGCAGCGGTGGTCGGACTGCTCACCGGGGCCGCCGGAATTGGCGGCTTCAAGGGACTGGCCGGTCGTTTCTCGCGTCGCGAGCTGCTCAGCTTCGGAGCCGAGTTGCCCGGCGAGATACGCTTCACCCGTCAGGATAACGGGCAAAGTCTGTGCGCCTCGCTGCACCTCGGCCAGGTTCCTGCCGACTCCCGTCTCGCGCCGCTGCTGCAGGCGCTACTCGCGGGCAAGGGCGATGCCGAGCAGGCAGCGCTGTTCGCCGAGCTGTGGCAGGATCGCGTGCGGCGGATCCTGATCGAACACTTCAGTGACCCAGGCCTGGTCAGGCTGAGCTGAAGCCGCTGGCGAAACGCTGCCCAACAGCAGCCGTTGCACGGCTGCCCGCAAGGAAAGAACCATGCTTGACGAAGCACGCTCCTTTGCCCTGGCTGCCCACGGCAGCCAACGCTACGGCGACCGGCCGTATTCCTTTCACCTTGACGCGGTCGTCGCCCTACTCGCCCCCTACGGCAGCCAGGCACAGGTCATCGGCTACCTGCATGACGTGGTCGAGGACACGGCGGTCACCGAGAGCGAAATCCGCGCCCGCTTCGGCGCGCTGGTCGCCGACTGTGTCAGCTTGCTTACCGACCTCTCCGGAGCCAGCCGCGCCGAGCGCAAGGCGAAGACCTACGCCCTCCTGGCCACGGTCACCGGCGCCAACGAAGTGGCCCTGCTGGTCAAGGCCGCAGACCGCCTGGCGAACGTCAGAAGCTGCGTCCTCGACGACCAACGCGGCCTGATGACTGTCTATCGCGAGGAACACGCGGGCTTCAGACGCTCGGCTTACCGCGCAGGCCTCTGCGACCCCTTGTGGTTGGAGCTTGATCGCTTGCTGGCAGTGAGCAGCGTCGCCGTCGACCATGCCTGAGCGACGACGCTAGCCGAGCGCAGCGGAGAGAACGAGGTGTTCGAGATTCAGAACTACTCGAGCTTCATTGCCGCGATTGTCGTCTTCCAGCTGATTCCGGGCCCTGGCACGCTGGCCACGTCGCAGCCGCACACGGGCGGGGCAGGTACGCCATGGCGGGCGCCAGGCAAGCACACCAGCAAACCCTGAGGTACAATATCGCCCTTTTTGCACCTCAACGGTCACGAGATGTCGAGACGCCGTCGACCACCAAAGCCTTGACCGTCCCCCTCTTCTCCAACCCTTCTCCCGCAGGGGGAGAACGGAGCTTCGTGAGTCGCGGACGCGACTTTCACGGGTGTGATTTTACCGAGGTTTCTTAGTGCTCGTTGCCAACAACATCACCATGCAGTTCGGGGTCAAGCCCCTTTTTGAAAATGTCTCGGTCAAGTTCGGCGAGGGCTATCGCTACGGACTGATCGGCGCCAATGGCTCCGGAAAGTCGACTTTCATGAAGATTCTCGACGGCGAACTCGAAGCGACCGCCGGCAACGTCTCGAAAGACGCGCACGAGCGGATGGCCTACCTTCGCCAGGACCAGTTTGCCTTTGAAGAACAGCGGGTAATCGACGTGGTGATGATGGGCCACGCGGAAATGTGGGCCTGCATGGTCGAGAAGGACGCCATCTACGCCAATCCGGAAGCGAGCGAGGAGGACTACCTGCACGCCGCCGAACTGGAAGGCCGCTTTGCCGAATACGATGGCTACACCGCCGAGGCACGCGCCGGCGAACTGCTGCTCGGGGTCGGCATCCCGGCGGAACAGCATTTCGGTCCGATGAGCGATGTCGCTCCTGGCTGGAAGCTGCGCGTGCTGTTGATTCAGGCACTATTTGCCAACCCCGAGATCCTGCTCCTCGACGAACCGACCAACAACCTCGACATCGCCACCATCCGCTGGCTGGAAAACGTGATCAACGACCGCAACAGCACGATGATCATCATTTCCCACGATCGCCACTTCCTGAACCAGGTGTGCACCCACATGGCCGACCTGGATTACGGCAAGATCACCGTGTACCCGGGCAATTACGACGATTTCATGGAAGCTTCGGCGCAGGCACGCGAACGCCAGCAGAACGCCAACGCCAAGGCCAAGGAACGGATTGCCGACCTGCAGAATTTCGTGCGCCGCTTTTCGGCCAATGCCTCCAAGGCCAAGCAGGCAACGTCACGCGTCAAGTTGATCGAAAAACTCAAGCCGGAAGACGTCAAGCCTTCGTCGCGACAGTACCCCTGGATCCGCTTCGAATACGATGAGCGGGAGAAGCTCCACCGCCAGGCCGTCGAAATCGAAAACCTGGGCTTCGCCTATCCGGGCAGCAAGCAGAAAATCTTCGACAAGCTGACTCTGAGCATCAACGGCGGCGACCGGCTGGCAATCATTGGCGAAAACGGTGTCGGCAAGACGACGCTGCTGAAGCTGCTGATGGGCGAGTTGCAGCCACAACGCGGTAGCATCAAGTGGGCCGAGAAAGCAAGCCTCGGTTACTATGCTCAGGACCATGCCCATGATTTCGACAGCGGCGTCAACCTGACCGACTGGATCGCTGGCTACGCACGCGCCAGCGCGAGCGAGGGAGACGACCTCGAAACGCTGATCCGCGGCACCCTCGGCCGCCTGCTGTTCTCGGGCAACGAAGTGCGCAAGCCAGTAAAGGTGATCTCCGGGGGCGAGCAGGGGCGCATGATTTTCGGCAAGCTGATGCTCATGAAAACAAACGTGCTGGTCATGGACGAGCCGACCAACCACCTCGATATGGAATCCATCGAGTCGCTCAATACGGCCTTGGAGAAATTCAAGGGAACGCTGGTTTTCGTCTCCCACGACCGCGAGTTCGTCTCGTCACTGGCGACGCGGATCCTGGAAATTCGCCTCGACGGCACGCTGGTCAATTACCTGGGCACTTACGAAGAGTACCTCGCCAGCCAGGGTCTGGCCTGACCCGGCAGCGACGCGGGTCACTCGTCGGCCCGGCGTAGAGCAGCGACGATCGGCCCGCCGGCCGGCCCGCCGGCAAAACCCTTGCCGGGATCAGTTGACCGGGCTGGCGACCGCCTTGCTTCCTTACTTGCTCGCAGCGGCGGCCGCTTCGGCCGCTTTCCTGGCTTCTCTCTCGGCGTCCTGCCGCGCCCGCTTGTCGAGCTTGGCTTGCCGCTTGGCCTGCTCAGCAGCCGCCTTCTGCCGCCCCGCCTCGGCTTTTTTCGCCTTGTCGGCCAGCTTCGCCTCGCGCTCGGCCAGCTTGGCCGTTTGCTCGGCGCGGTAGCGCTGAGCGCGCTCCGGCTCCTCGGACTGGCGAGCAAGATTGTCGGCAGCGCGTTGCGCTTCCCTGGAGTCGAGTTCCTGCCGCCGCGCCGCACGCTCGAAATCGATCGCCGGCTGGTCGAGCTTGCGCGCCGTGACCAGCGACGCCGCGTGGCGTTTCTTGGCCGCCACCAGACAATCGCTCATCAGGAACTTCTCGTAGCAAGCATTCTGTTCGGCCTGATAGCGCTCCTCGGCCTGCTCGCGTAGCGCGTCGGCCCGCTCACGTTGGGCCACGGCCTGCTCCAGCGTCTGCGGCACGGGAACCGGCACAGGCTCGTCGGCGGACGCCGCAGCACTGATCGACATCAACAGGGCCAGCAAACCGCCCGCAGCACGCATGCAATTCCCCTTCCATATCCTCATCGAGTGGTAGTGGTCGGTCCGCTCGCTCGCGTCACCGCCACCGGCGCGCAGACTGATGCGCCTGTTAGCCGCGTGTACTATAAACGAGCCTGGTGACCGAGCGTAATCGGAGCCGGGCGCAATCACCACCGTTCAAGCGCTGCGATCGCCCAAACACGGTCGCTCTGCGGACCTGGCAGGGCGGATTTGGTAGAATCTCGTCTTTTTGCCAAACCTCACCCACCAGGAGCCTGCCGTGCAAATCGTCTGCCTTGACCTCGAAGGCGTACTCGTCCCCGAAATCTGGATCGAATTCGCCGCGCGCACCGGCATTCCAGAGCTTCGCCGTACCACGCGCGACGAGCCCAACTATGACAAGCTGATGAACTACCGGCTGGCCATCCTGGCCGAGAACAAGCTGGGCCTGCCGGACATACAAAAAGTGATCGCCGAGATGGGACCGGTCGAGGGCGCCCGCGCATTCGTCGATGGACTGCGCGAAACCTATCAGCTGATCATCCTTTCGGATACCTTCTACGAATTCGCGCATCCTCTGATGCGCCAGCTCGGCTGGCCGACATTGTTCTGCCACAGTCTGGAAGCCAACGCCGACGGCAAGGTGGTGAACTACCGGCTGCGCATGCCGGACCAGAAACGCGAGGCCGTGCAACGCCTGAAGGAACTCCGCTTCTCGGTCGTCGCCGCCGGCGATTCGTACAACGACACGGCCATGCTCGGCGAAGCGCATGCCGGCATCCTCTTTCGCCCACCGGAGAAAGTGATCAAGGAGTTCCCGCAGTATCCGGTCACGCAGACCTTCGCCGACCTCCGTGCCGAAATCGACAAAGCCTTCGCCACGCGCGCCGCCGCCTAGGATTACCGCCGCATGCAAAGCAAACGTTTCTACACCCTTTCCGGATCCTGCCCCGACCAGATCGGCATCATCGCGCGCATCTCGGGCTTCATCGCCCAGCACCAGGGCTGGATTCTCGAATCGAGCTATCACGCCGACGAAGGCAACGATGAGCATGCCAGCCGCTACTTCATGCGCATGCAGGTGAAAGCCGATTCGCTGCCCTTTCATCTGGCCGAGTTTCGCGACCGCTTCGCGCCGCTGGCTGCTGAACTATCGATGGACTGGAAGATCAGCGACTCGGCAGTCAAGCGGCGCGTGGTGCTGATGGTCAGCAAGCAGGAACACTGCCTTTACGACCTTCTCGCACGCTGGCAATCGAAAGAGCTCGCCATCGAGATCCCCTGCGTAATCTCGAATCACGACACTTTCAAGGCTTTCGTCGAGTGGCACGGCATCCCCTTCCACCACGTGCCGGTCAGCGCCGACAACAAGCAGGCGGCGCACGCTGAAATCTGTCGCATCTACGACGAAGTCAAGGGTGACACCATGGTCCTTGCGCGTTACATGCAGATTCTGCCGGCCGATATGTGCACCCGCTACCCGGGACAGATGATCAACATCCACCATTCGTTTCTGCCCAGCTTCGTCGGCGCCCGGCCTTACCACCAGGCCTTCCAGCGCGGCGTCAAGCTGATCGGCGCAACCTGCCACTACGTCACCCGCGAACTCGACCAGGGACCGATCGTCGAGCAGGACGTGATCCGCATCGATCACTCGGACTCCGTCGAAGACATGGTGCGCTACGGCAAGGACATCGAGAAGGCGGTATTGGCGCGCGGGCTGCGCTATCACCTCGAAGATCGCGTCCTTCTGCACGCCAACAAGACCGTGATATTCCGCTGAGCCCCGCCAGCACCGATAGCCATTACCCTCAAGTCTCGGCACGACCAAGTCTGCTGGACGACCACCTGGAGTTTTCTGCCGCATGATCACCCTCAAAGGCGTTACCCTGCGCCGCGGCGCCAGGGTGTTGCTCGATAACACCTCGGTGACCATCAACACCGGCGAACGGGTTGGCCTGATCGGTCGCAACGGCGCCGGCAAGTCGACGCTTTTCGCGCTGCTCGACGGCAGCCTGCACGAAGACGCCGGTGAGTTCTTCCGGCCAGCCCAGTGGCGCCTCGCGCAAGTCCTGCAGGAAATGCCGGAAACCTCGCAAAGCGCCACCGATTTCGTGATTACCGGCGACACCGCCTTGCTCGCAGCCCAGGAGGAAGTACGCCTGGCCGAAGCGAGCGGCGACGGCGACGACCTGGCACATGCCTACATGGCCCTGCACGACGCTGGCGCACACGATGCGCAGGCACGTGCGCAGGCCCTGATCCTTGGCCTCGGCTTCAAGACTACCGAACTGAACAATCCGGTCGACAGCTTCTCCGGCGGCTGGCGAATGCGCCTGCAGCTGGCCCGGGCGCTGATGTGTCCGTCCGACCTCCTGCTTCTCGACGAACCGACCAACCACCTCGACCTGGACGCGCTGGTGTGGCTGGAGAGCTGGCTCAAGCGCTACGAAGGCACAATGCTGGTTATCAGTCACGATCGTGAGTTTCTCGACGCAATTTCGACGGTGACGCTGCATCTCGACAACGAGCAATTGACGCGTTATGGCGGCAACTACAGCGTTTTCGAGGAAACCCGCGCCCAGCAGCTCGAACTGCAGCAAAACGCCTACGCCAAACAACAGGACAAGATCGCCCATCTGCAGAGCTTCATCAACCGCTTCAAAGCCAAGGCGACCAAGGCCAAGCAGGCGCAGAGCCGGGTCAAGGCACTGGAAAGAATCGAGCGTCTGGCGCCGATACTGGCCAATGCCGAGTTCAGCTTCGAGTTCAAGGAAGCCGCCAACCTGCCCAACCCGATGCTGATCATGGACAACGCCAGCTTCGGCTACCCGGCACCTGCCGAGGCAGCCGCCGGCACCCCGCCGACGGTGATCGTCCGTCAGGTCACGCGCTCGGTGCTGGCTGGCCAGCGCATCGGGATCCTGGGCGCCAACGGACAGGGCAAGTCAACGCTGGTGAAAACCATTGCCCGCGTCCTCAGCTGTACCAGCGGCAGCCTCGCCGAAGGGAAAGGCCTGCACATTGGTTATTTCGCGCAGCAGGAGCTCGACGTTCTACGCCCCGACGAAACACCTCTCGAACATATGGTGCGCATGGCCAAGGAGGGACTGCCCAACGGCCAGAGCGGCCGCGAGCAGGATCTGCGCAGCTTCCTCGGCACCTTCAACTTCAGTGGCGACATGGTCAAGCAAGCGGTCGGCACGATGAGTGGCGGCGAAAAAGCACGCCTGGTGCTGTGCATGATCGTCTGGCAACGCCCCAACCTGCTGCTGCTCGACGAACCGACCAACCATCTCGACCTCGGCACCCGCGAAGCCTTGTCGATCGCACTCAACGAATTCGAGGGCACGGTAATGCTGGTCAGCCACGACCGCTCGCTGTTGCGCTCGGTATGTGACGAGTTCTGGCTGGTCAGCCGCGGTGGCGTGGCCGACTTTACGGGCGATCTCGATGACTACCAGCGCTACCTGCTTGACGAAGCAAAACGCAGCCGAGACAGTCTCAAGAAATCGCTGAAGAGCGCCAAGGAGCCGCGCCAAGCCGCAGCATCGGTGAGCACCACGGCCAACCGGAAAGGGCCCGGAACGCTGAAAGCCCTGGCCCGCGACCAGGGCCGGATCGAAAAGGAGCTGCTCGATCTGCAGCAAGAACAGCACTCTCTGGAGAGCCGTTTGTCGAAGCCACTGGCCGCCGCTGATCTGGCGGCTCTGGGAACACGCATGAGCGAGATCGCCGTGCAGTTGGCGAAACTGGAAGAGCACTGGCTGACGCTCGCCGAACGGATCGATTCGGCCGGCCCGACAATCTCGTGAGGTGCTTGGCCCCCTACACAGCAATTGGAGCAGTAAATGAAATATGAGTTGGTGGAGTGGTCGCCGAAGATACTCGTCGGTTTGCCAAACATTGATGCGCAGCATCGGCAATTGTTCGACCTTGCGGCGACCTTTGCTGGTGATGGGGATCAAATCCGGGTGCTCAAGTCACTGGCCATACTGACCGAGTACGTGAAAGTTCATTTGCGCGAAGAAGAGCAGATGATGGCCGCTTGCCATTACCCTGGCCTCGAGGCGCATCGGCAACTGCACACGGAATTCCGGCGAATGCTGTTCACGCTGCTGGAGAATGCCAAGCAGATGACCCTCGACGAGATTGCCGACGAGGTCAAGTTCCTGATCAACGGCTGGTTCTACAACCACATCCTGGTCGCCGACTTCGACTACGTGCCGAGCGTCAAGGCGGCCGCCGCAACTCCTACGCCTTGACGACCGGTACGCGCTACCGGCTTCACTCGAACTGCCGCCAGTCAGCCGCTAACGGTCACGACAGTCGAGATACCCCGAATGATGAAAGTCATGACCGTTTCCCCTCTTCTCCCGGCCCTTCTCCCGCAGGGGGAGAAGGGAGGTTCGTGAGTCGCATGCGCGACTTTCACATTAACCAGGGACGCCTTACAGCGAGGCTGCGCCACGCATCGTGACATCCCTCACGCGCGGGCCCCACAGCCTTCGCATAGCATTCGCTCTAGCGAGTATTTCCGCAGCCGGCCCCTAGCGAGGAATCCATGAAGTTCCTGCAAATCCTTTCACTGCGGCAGATGCTCACCATGCCGTACGTGGTGCTGGTTCTGCTGCTGGCGGCAGCCATCGGCGGCTTGTCGTATTCGGCAGGCCGCGTTGCCGTCGACACCCTGTCGAATCAACTGCTCTCGGAGATGGTGTACCGAATCGCCCAGGCGGCTGAGCGGCACGTCTTTGGCGCCAGTGCGGTGCTCGAAACGGCGTTTCCCACCGGCGTGGCCGCGCCGGCCAACATCGACGACGACCTCGACGACCTGCGCACGCGCTTCTGGCTGGCCACCTCGGTGCATCGCGACCCCAACAACTACGCCTATTACGGCGATCGTAGCGGACACTTTTTCGGACTCTGGCGCCATTCCGAAAGTGACGCCGAATTGCGCCTGCGAACCACCGGCGATGGCCCGCGAACGATCTATCGCTTTTCCGGGATCGCTGGCGAACTGAGCGACCCGGTGCGCGAAATGCGCATCTTCGAGCCCCGTGAACGCCCGTGGTTCAAGTCTGGCGAGAGCTCGACGATGCACACCTGGACCTCGGTGTACATCGACTTCAAAACCGAGGAACTGGTCGCCACCCGTGCCAGACGAGTCAACGACGCAGAGGGCAAGTTTCAGGGCGTCGTGGCCACCGATCTGTCGCTGCAAGGAGTCAACGAGTTTCTGCGCTCCTTGCGACTGAGCGCCAACGGCATCGCCTACGTCGTCGAAACCGACGGCCGGCTGATCGGCACCTCACGCGGCCCACACCTGCGCAAGGATGCCACCGAGGGCAATGTGCGACTCAATGTGCAGGACAGCGACGATCCCCTGGTAGCCGCCAGTTTCCGCGAGATCCGCAAGCTGCTACACCCTTCCGCCAAAGCCCCGCACCCGCAAACCGCGGTCTTTGAAAGCGCCAACGGTGAGGCGGTCGAAGCCGCCTATGCGCGCATCCAGGATGCCGCCGGACTGGACTGGATCATCGTCGTCGCGGTACCACGCAGCGACTTTCTGTTCGGCGTCACCGAGAACTTCAAGCGCACCGTGTTACTCGCCTTGCTCGCCTCGCTGATGACCATCTTCATCGGCTTCATGGTCCTCTCGGTCGTCACCCGCGACCTCAAGGAACTGGCCGTGGCAGCCCGCAAGGTCGGCAACGGCGACCTCAATGCGGCTTTCGATGTCACCCGCAGCGATGAAATCGGCGACCTGGCGAAAAGCTTCCGGAGCATGCAGAGCAAACTGCTCAGCGACCGCTTGACCGGGCTGGCCAACCGCGAAGCCTTCCTGCGCCGCGTCGACGACCGCCTGGCCCGGCAACGCGAACTCCCCGAGCCCCGCCCCTTCGCCATTCTCTTCATCGACCTCAACGGTTTCAAGAACATCAACGACAGCTTCGGCCATGACGTCGGTGACAAGGTGCTGCAGGAAATCGCGCAGCGCATGCTCAGCGGACTGCGCAGCCGCGACCTGGTCGCGCGCTACGCTGGCGACGAGTTCGTGGTCATGCTCGATGCGGTCAACAACCGCCAGGACGCGGAGAGCGCGCGCAGCAACATCGAGCAGCTGCTTGGCACGCCACTGCTGTCGATCGATACGACGGCGCTGGATGCCAACACCGGCGCTTCTGTCGGCCTGGCCATGTACCCCGAAGATGGGCAGGATGTCGAATCGCTGGTGCAGTGTTCCGATGCCGACATGTACCGGCGCAAGCAAGGCCTGGAGAGTGGCCGCAGTGGGCCGGCAACGCCGAGCACCTGACCCCCCCTCTTTTCCGGCCTTTCTCCGGCAAGGGGAGAAAGGATCGTGTGCCGCGTCCGCGACTTGCACACTGACTGCCGAGCGTCGCTACGCCGGCATGAACCAGCGCAGTTCGCCAGCGCCCACTTCGCGCAGCGGATAGCCGTACAACCGGCTCAAGGAATCGCTACTGATGACCTCGTCACTGCGTCCCAGCAGCGTCGTGCCGTCGTCGAAAAGCAGCAGTGCTCGCGAGCAGAAGCGCGCCGCCAGGCCGGGTTCATGAAGGACCATCACGCTGGCCATCTGCTCTTCGCGATTGAGCGCCGCAAACAACTCGAGAGTGGCGATCTGGTGATTCAGATCGAGGTGAGCCAGTGGCTCGTCGAGCAGGTAGAGCTGCGGCGCCTGCGTCAGCAGGGTGGCGATGGCCAAGCGCTGCCGCTCGCCGCCGGAAAGTGTCTGCACGTCGCGTTGCGCCAGGTCGGCAAGGCCGACGCAGGCCAGCGCCCGACGGGCTTGCCGAGCATCTGCCTCGGACTCCCAGTCCCAGCGATCGAGATGGGGATGACGTCCGACCAGTGCCGTTTCCAGGACCGTCGAGGAAAAAGCTTCGCTGCGGCTCTGCGGCAACCAGCCACGAATACGAGCACAGCGACGCGCACCGAGTTGCGCATAGCGGGCGCCGGCGATGCGCACCTCGCCGCCTTCCGGCTCGCGCAAGCCCGCCAGCACCGAAAGCAGGGTCGACTTGCCGGCGCCGTTGCGGCCGAGAATGGCCAGCGAATCACCTGGCTGCACGCTCAGTTCCAGATCGCGGCAAAAAGTCCGGCCAGCGATGCCGACAGCAAGGGCACGGGTGGTCAGGAGAGGCGCCGTCTGCTCCATCTCATCCCCTCCCGGCAGCGCCGCGCGTCAGCAGGAAGAGAAAGGCAGGCACGCCAATCATCGCGGTCAGAACACCCACCGGCAATTGCTGTGGCGCCAGGACGGTCCGCGCCAGCGTGTCGGCAATCACCAGCAGGCTACCACCGGCGAGCACCGAGGCTGGTAGCAAGAGACGCTGGTCGTTACCGGTCGCCAGGCGCACCAGATGCGGCACAATCAGGCCGATAAAACCGATCGCACCGGCATGCGTGACTGCCGCGGCAGTGGCCAGCGAGGCAACCAGGTAGACACCGCGGCGCAAAGGGCGGACCGCGACACCAAGCGCCTGCGCAACATCGGCTCCGCGCGCCAGGAGATTGAGTTCACGGGCAAACGGCAGGGAGATCAGGAGCACCATCGCGAGCAGGATGAGCACCAATTTCGGGTCTCCGGTCTGCGAGAGGTCGCCCATCAACCAGAAGAGCATGCCGCGCAGCCGATCTTCGGGAGCAATGGCCAACATCAGGGTAACCACCGCGCCGCAGCCGGCGGCAACGATCACCCCGGTCAACAACAGGCGTGAATGCGTCCAGCCGCCCTCGCCATGCGCCAGGCCGAAGACCAGTAGCATGGCGCCGAGTGCGCCCACAAAAGCCAAGCCGTTGACCCCGGCAACGCCGAACCCGAAGACGATGGCCAGCAGCGCGCCAATACCGGCTCCCCCCGAAATGCCGAGTACGTAGGGATCGGCGAGCGGGTTGCGCAACAACACCTGGAGCAGGGCCCCGGCCAGGGCCAGCAAGCCGCCGCAGGCGAAACCGGTCAAGGCACGCGGCAGGCGCAGGCTGCGCACAACCTCGCCAGCGGTGCCGCCGCCGTTGTCGACCAGTGCCGCCAGGACCTCGAAGGGGGTGATCGAAATACTGCCCACCATCAGCGCCAGCGCTATGCTCAACTGCGACAGCCCGGCGAGGGCTGCGAGAATCAGCAAAGCGCGGCGACGGGTGGGCATCCAGCTTCCTACTTGGGTGCGTAGCGGACACCGACGAAGACATTCGCTCCCGCAGTGGCGTAGTTGTCAATCGTCTCGTAGTACTTGTCGAAAATGTTGTTGGCGCGAGCGAACAGGGTCCAGTCACGTTGCAGGCGATAGTCGGCATACAGGTTGACCAGACCGTAGCCACCGAGAAGATTGGTGTTGGCCTGGTCGTCGTAGCGATTGCCGACCAGTTGCCACTCGCCGCGCAAATCCCAGTTGCCAAGCGTTCGGCTGATGTAACTGCTCATCTGTTGTGTGGAGCGGCGGGCCAGTCGATTGCCCTTGTTCGGCCCGTCTTCCTCGTTTTTCGGATCGAGGAAATCGACGGCAGCGCCCGCCCCCCATTCCGAGAAGCGTCCGTCGTAGGTCAGTGTTGCACCACGCAGCAAGGCTTTGCTGACGTTGACCGGCGCATAGGTCGGTGGCCGGAACTCGATCAGGTCGGTGACAACATTGTTGTACAGGACCAGCGACGCACGATGATTGCCGCGCTCCCAGTTCGCACCCACCTCGGTGTTCTTCGCCTGTTCCGGCTGCAGATCGGGGTTACCGCCGGAGAAGAAAGCGCTCGGGGGAAAATACAGTTCGTTGAAAGTCGGCGCGCGAAATGCCGTCCCATACGATAAGTGCGCGCGCCAGTCCGGAGTGAACTGGTAGCCGTAGGAAGCGGAACCCGTCGTTTCATCGCCGAACTGGGAGTTGTCGTCACGGCGCAGGTTGAACTGCAAGCGGTGCTTCTCGATACTGGCGTTCCAGCCACCGAGCAGCGAGCGAATCGTGCGTTCGGTCACCGTGTAGTCAGTGCTGCCAGACACTTTCTGCTTGGTGTACTCGACGGCCAGCAGCGCTTCGCCGATGGGCAGGACGATATCGTTCTGCCACGAAGCCTGATCCATGTCCGTGCGTATGGTGTACTCCCTGATGTTACCGGCATAGCCCTTGGAGGCGTCGGTGCTGGTACCGAGACGCAGGGTGCTCGTCCATACCTGGTTCAAGCGGTTGCGCGAGTAGATCGAATAGGACTCCAGCAGCTGATCGTTGGTGTAGTTCTTGTCGGCGCCGACGGCACTGAAGTCGTTCGAGTCGTACTGGTTGCTACCGTCGCTGGCGAGCAGGTTGACGCCAATTTCCTGACCGGCTGCCGGACGCACGGAGAAGTTCGCACTCAGGTTACTGTTGCGATAGCCATCATCGTCGGGGTTGTAATTGATGTCCGACTTGTTGTGAATGGCGTTGAAACTGCCAGTATCCAGATAACCCGCCTGAACACTGTAGGAAACCAGATCTGTCCCACCGGAGACGCCGACCGTGGTGTCAGTGGTCCCGTAAGTGCCATAGCCCGTACTCGCATTCAGTCGCGTCGGACCCTCGCCTTTGCGAGTGAAGATCTGGATGACGCCACCAATGGCGTCGGCTCCGTACAGCGACGAAGCCGGGCCGCGCAGGATCTCGATGCGATCGATCTGGTCAAGAGGAATGCGCGCCAGCGCCGCACTGCCGGTCGTCGCCGAACCGATGCGCTGGCCGTCGATGAGCACGATCGACTGATTGCTGCTGGCGCCGCGGATAATCACGCCGCTGTTGGTGCCAGGACCGCCATTGGCCGTGTACTGAATGCCGGCTTGCCGCGACAGCAGTTGCTCGAGCGTTGATTGTCCGGCCGCATTGATTTCTTCGCGGGTGATCACCGACACGTCGCTGGTCAATTCGTTGGCGCGCGTCGCCTGTCGCGTGGCGGTGACCACGATAGGATCAAGCTGCTGATCGGCAGCGTTGGCCGCCACCGGAAATAGCGCGCCGCAAAGCGTGGCCAATGCCGCGGCAGAACCTGCGCGCGGCGCCCTCTGATATCTCATGGGTTTCTCCCTGGATCCGGCACGCGTCCCCGCAAGCCGGCGAGCAAACAAATATCAAATGCACGAGGGAGCAAACAACGAGGCGAGCGGCGCAGCCGAGCGTTTCGTGTCCGCTTCCCCGCGGCACTTGCGTCAAATGTGTGCGAAGGCCGGTATCCGGGCTCGCGAGTCTTGGTGTGTCGCCTTCCCAGGCCGGCGCCCAGTGGCATTTCGACACACCCGCACTCGCTTACCGTTGCGGGGGCAGCGCAGGCATGGTGTTCCTGAGAACACGCACCTGCTTCCCGTTTAACCGCTGCAGAGGATCTGCGTTGCGGCACCTTGCACGATGGTTTTTCGCTAACCGCAGTCGACGAAAGGGCGGATTATAGCGCGCCAGACGGCCGGCGGCCCGCCATCGCCACCGAAAGCCACCGCTGCCAGGCAAGCAGGCACAGCCGCGAAGCGCTGCACACCTTGACCGGGGACGCCTCTTGAATCTATAGTCTGGCCATGCTGAATGAACTAGACACGCTCGAGAGCAAGATTGGCCAGGTGGTGACCCTCTGTCACAGCCTGCGCGCGGAAAATGACCACCTCCGCGAGCAACTCGCTGTCGCCGAAGGGGACAGACAAGGCCTCGCCGAGCGCATGGGAGCGGCCTCCGCCCGACTTGAGCAGCTTGCCCAGCAGCTCCCCGAAGCCAAAGCCTGAAGGTTCTTGTCCGATGCCCAACGAAGCCAATTTTCTGGATATCACCCTCCTTGGCAAGGAGTTCCGTGTCGCCTGCCCAGCGGATGAGCGCGCCGCGCTACTCAATGCTGCGGCCTATGTTGATGGCAAGATGCGCGACATCGCCGAGAAAACCAGGAGCAATCACACCGAGCGCATCGCGGTGATGGCTGCGCTGAACATTGCCCACGAGCACCTCTCCGGAAATCAGAGTGTAGCCACGGAAGATCAGAGAATTGAATCAGAAATAGCGCTGGACATCGACGCCTTTAGGCGTAGAATTTGCCACATGGAGACGGAACTTGAGGCAGCGCTGAAGCCCCCGTGCTGAAGCCCTGATAGCAGGTTCCGAAGACTCCGAGAGAGTTCCCTGCGGTGTTTGTTAAGGTCATAGATTCCTTGAACCAATGCTAATTGGCATTGGTCGCCGACCATAGAAACCGTTGTTGTGTGTGCCCCTCAAGTCGGGCATACCTGATGCGGAAGGAAAGTGACCTATCTGAACCCAGGTTCAGGATGCCGGCCTGACGGCACTTGCGGGGACAAAATTTAAAAGCGCGGAACCTTTGGTCCCGCGCTTTTTTTTGCGCCCCCCTTCCGCTAGCGGTCATCACCTCTCACCTCGCACTTGCCGTGTGCATTCCGGCTTGCACGCTGAATTCCTTCCCGCTTGACCTGGATCAAGCAAAACACCTCACCGGACGCTTAGTGTATTTGCCAGATGCAAGATTGCTTGACGTTGTGTTCCGCCGCTTCGGCGACACCCGCACTCAGCTTGCCAACAGGAGAGCCTCGATCCGATGAATATTTCCAGCTTGCTGGTCAATGCCCGCCCCGAACTTCAACAACAGGTGCAGGACGGTCTGCTGCTCCTGGGCGGTGTTGAAGTACACGCCGCGACCGAGAAGGGCCAACTGATCGTGACCATCGAAGCCGACAGCGATCGCGCTGCAGCCGACATGTTCACCACGGTCAGTCAGCAGCCAGGCGTACTCTCCGCAGCATTGGTTTACCACCAGTTTGAACCCCATCCCGATGAGGAAGCATGAGATGAAATTGACGTTGACCAGGCGTGACTTTATCAAGAGCAATGCCGTCGCCGCCGCCGCCACCGCGGCCGGCATCAGCATTCCCGCCATCGCCCAGGCAGCCCCCGCGAAGTCCGACGGCGTGCGCTGGGACAAAGGCGCCTGCCGCTACTGCGGAACAGGTTGCGGCGTGCTGGTCGGAACCAAGGGCGGCCGCATCGTTGCCACCCAGGGCGATCCGGACGCACCAGTCAACAGAGGACTCAATTGCATCAAGGGCTATTTCCTCTCCAAGGTCCAGTACGGCAAGGATCGCCTGACCACTCCCCTGCTGCGCATGAAGGACGGCAAGTTCGACAAGAACGGCGAGTTCACGCCGATTTCCTGGGACCAGGCTTATGACATCATGGCCGAAAAATGCAAGGCCGCGCTCAAGAAAGGCGGTCCGCGCAACATCGGCATGTTTGGCTCCGGGCAATGGACGGTTTGGGAAGGCTACGCTGCCGCCAAACTGATGAAAGCCGGGCTGCTGAGCAACAACATCGATCCGAATGCCCGTCACTGCATGGCCTCTGCGGTCGCCGGTTTCATGCGCACTTTCGGCATCGACGAACCCATGGGCTGCTACGACGACCTCGAACATGCCGACACTTTCGTGCTCTGGGGTTCGAACATGGCCGAGATGCACCCGATTCTGTGGTCGCGGCTCACCGATCGCCGCCTGACCGGCAAGAACGTCAAGGTCCACGTGCTTTCGACCTTTGGCCATCGTTCAACGGAGTTGGCCGACAACGAGTTGATCTTCAAGCCGCAGAGCGATCTGGCAATTCTCAACTACATCTGCAACTACATCATCCAGAACAACGCGGTGAATGAAGAATTCGTCGCCCGCAACGTCAACTTCAAGAAGGGCGTCACCGACATCGGCTACGGCCTGCGACCGAATCATCCGCTCGAAAAAGTGGCAATGAACAACGGCTATCCGGGTGAAGACGGCAAACCCAAGGGCGACCCCGGCGGCGCCAGCCCGATGACTTTCGACGAATTCAAGGCTTTTGTCGCCGAATACACGCTCGACAAGACGCACGAGATCTCCGGTGTACCGAAAGAGAATCTCGAAGCACTGGCCAAGGCCTACGCCGATCCGAACGCCAAGGTCACCTCGTTCTGGACCATGGGCTTCAACCAGCACACGCGTGGTACCTGGGCCAACAACATGATCTACAACGTGCACCTGCTGGTCGGCAAGATTTCCGAGCCCGGCAACAGCCCGTTCTCGCTGACCGGCCAGCCCTCGGCCTGCGGCACGGCCCGTGAAGTCGGCACCTTCTCGCACCGCCTGCCGGCCGATATGGTGGTCACCAATCCGAAGCACAGGGAGGCGAGCGAGAAAGTGTGGAAGCTGCCTGCCGGAACGATTCCGGACTGGGTCGGCGCACACGCCGTACTGCAAAGCCGCCTGCTCAAGGACGGCAAGATCAACTTCTACTGGACGACGACGACCAACAACATGCAGGCCGGGCCGAACGTCAATGACGAGGTCTTCCCGGGCTGGCGCAACCCCGACAATTTCATCGTCGTCTCCGACTGCTATCCGACGGTTTCGGCGATGTCCGGTGACCTGATCCTGCCTTCGGCCATGTGGATGGAAAAAGAAGGTGCGTTCGGCAACGCCGAACGCCGCACGCAGTTCTGGCGCCAACAGGTCAAGGCCCCGGGCGAGGCCCGCTCCGACCTGATCCAGTACATCGAATTCTCGAAGCGTTTCACGACCGACGAAGTCTGGCCGGCAGAACTGCTCGCCAAGAACCCCGAGTACAAGGGCAAGACTCTCTACGAGGTGCTCTTCGCCAATGGCCAGGTCGACAAGTTCCCGATCAGCCAGACCTACAAGGGCTTCGACAACGACGAAGCAAAAGCCTGCGGCTTCTACCTGCAGAAAGGCCTGTTCGAGGAGTATGCCGCCTTTGGTCGCGGCCATGCTCACGACCTGGCCGAGTTCGATACCTATCACAAGGCACGCGGCCTGCGCTGGCCGGTGGTCGACGGCAAGGAAACGCTGTGGCGCTTCCGCGAGGGCTACGACCCCTACGTCAAGGCTGGCGAAGGCGTGAAGTTCTACGGCAAGCCGGACGGCAAGGCAGTCATTTTCGCGCTGCCCTACCAACCGGCCGCCGAAATGCCCGACCAGGAGTATGACCTCTGGCTGTGCACCGGGCGTGTTCTCGAACACTGGCATACCGGCTCGATGACCCGCCGTGTCCCCGAGTTGTACAAGGCGATGCCTGACGCCTGGATCTACATGAATCCAGCCGACGCCAAGAAGCGCGGCCTGCAACGCGGCGACGTCGTCAAGACCAGCACCCGCCGCGGCGAGATCGAGTTGCGCGTCGAAACGCGTGGCCGCAACAAGCCACCAGCCGGCCTGGTGTTCATCCCGTTCTTCGACGAGCATCGCCTGGTCAACAAGCTGACGCTCGACGCCACTTGTCCCATCTCGAAGGAAACCGACTTCAAGAAATGCGCGTGCAAGGTGGTCAAGGCCTGATCGACGCGCGAACGCAGGGCAATCAGGGAGAGCCAGGGCGGGCAGAACATCGCCCGCCTCATGGCCGCCCCCTCTCGCTTGCAGTGCGCATTCCGGCTTGCACGCCGGAATCGTTCGACGGGCAGAGAGCATGCTCCCTGAATGCCCGCCTCACCCCCGGCCCTTCTCCCGCAGGGGGAGAAGGGAGATTCGAGAGTCGCGGACGCGACTTTCACACTAGGCACCTGCCCGGTTTCTGGCTACGCAATAATGCCCACGGCAAACAAAAACAGTAGTCGCCTGCCCGCGCGTGCGACCACCGCAACCACCCATATCCAGTCGCTGGCGCGCCGCCAGTTCGTCTTCGATTCGGCACGACTGCTTTGCGGTGTCGGCGTACTCGGACTGGGCCTCGCGGCGTACACCAAACAGGCGAAGGCCTTGCCAGCGCTGGCGATCCGTCCGCCAGGCGCGGCCAGCGAAGACAACTTTCTCGGCGCCTGCATTCGCTGTGGTATGTGCGTGCGCGACTGCCCCTACAACATTCTCGAACTGGCCCGACCAGAGTCGCCGATTGCCACGGGCACACCCTATTTCACTGCCCGTAGCGGACCCTGCGAGATGTGTGAAGACATCCCCTGCGTCAAGGCCTGTCCGACAGGCGCCCTGGACCACCGCCTGACCGACATCAACCAGTCAAGGATGGGCCTGGCCGTTCTCTCCGACCAGGAGACCTGCCTCAACTTCCTCGGTCTGCGCTGTGACGTCTGCTACCGTGTCTGCCCGGTCATCGACAAGGCAATCACCCTCGAAGTACGCCCAAACACCCGTACCGGCCGGCACGCGATGTTCATCCCGACCGTACACTCCGAGCATTGCACCGGCTGCGGCAAGTGCGAAAGCGCCTGCGTCACCGAAGAAGCATCAATCAAGGTGCTGCCCGCCAAACTGGTAAGAGGCTCACTCGGCAAGCATTACCGCCTCGGCTGGGACGAGAAAAGCAAGGCCGGCGGGCATTCGCTGGTCGAAGACAGGGGCATCGTTGATTTGCCCGACCGCATGCCTGACGGCATGCACCTCGAAGGCCACTTCGATCCAGGTAGCGAGCAAGTGCCGGCAGGAATGCCGGCTAACGGCCCGGCGCTTCCCAGCCTGCCGCCGGGTCTCGGTGGTCCCGCTGCGCCGGGCAGTCGCGTCAATGCCTTGCCTGCCGAGGCTGCGCGATGAGCAGCAAGCGCACCGGTGCCGAGGCAGTTGCCACCAAGGGCTGGATCGCTGCCCACCAGTGGCTGTTGGCCCGCCGCCTGTGCCAGTTGGCCATTCTGGCCCTGTTCCTGCTCGGCCCCCTGGCGGCCGTATGGATCATCAAAGGGAATCTGGCGTATAGCCTGACCCTCGACACCCTGCCGCTGACCGACCCCTACGTGCTGCTGCAATCGCTACTGGCTGGCAACTGGCCCGAGAAACTCGCGCTGATCGGCGTCTCGATCGTTGTGGTTTTCTATTTTCTCGTCGGCGGCCGTGTCTATTGCGCCTGGGTCTGCCCGATCAATCCGGTCACCGACCTCGCCGGCTGGCTGCGCCGCCGGCTGGGGATCAAGGGCAGCGCACACATCGCGCGCAGCAGCCGCTACTGGATCCTGGCGATGACCTTGCTGCTCGCGGCACTCACCGGCAGCATCGCCTGGGAACTGGTCAATCCGGTATCGATGCTGCATCGCGGACTGTTCTTCGGACTGGGCGCCGCGTGGGCCGTCGTGCTGGCTGTCTTTCTGTTTGACCTGTTCGTGATGAGCCGCGGCTGGTGCGGCCACCTATGCCCGGTCGGCGCCTTCTACAGCCTGCTCGGCAAGGGCAGTCCGCTGCGCGTGACGGCCAGCAAGCGTGCAGCCTGCAACGACTGCATGGACTGCTTCGAAGTCTGCCCCGAGCCACAGGTCATTCGCCCGGCACTGAAGGGCGCCGGCAAAGGTGTCGGCCCGGTCATTCTGGCCAGCAACTGTACCAACTGCGGGCGCTGTATCGATGTCTGCTCCAAAGATGTGTTCACTTTCGGCCTGCGCTTCGACAACCCGCCGGACAACGGCAGGCAGGTCACACCGCAAGCAGCGACAAACGGCAACTGAAGTACTCGAGAAACATCAGAAATCATTTTTTTGACGTGGAGGGAACACCAACCATGAAGCACTCACTGAAACTTACCATCGCCATCGTCGCCAGTTGCCTGACTTCGCTGGTCTTTGCCGCCGACGCCACAACCTCCATGCGCGGCATAGACGTCGCCGCACCCAGCCCGGCGCCCGCGGTCAAGGACTACGCCGGCAAACGCCCCGGCACCGAAGCGCCGGTCGCACGCACCTTCAGCACGCAGCCACCGGTCATCCCGCACGCAGTGGAGAACTTCGACGAAATCAACCTCGAAGAAAACCAGTGCATGGACTGCCACTCGGCAGCAACCCATGAGAAGAAAAAAGCACCAAAGATGGGCGATAGCCATTTCATCGACCGCGACGGCAAGAAACACGCCGAAGCGACCGGCGCTCGCTACAGCTGCGTGCAGTGCCACGTGCCACAGATTGACGCGCCGCCGCTGGTCGACAACACCTTCAAGGGCGACGCCGTCAAGAAGCCGGTCAAGAAGAACTAAGCCAGGAAGTAGCATCAGGGAGTGGGCCGGCCAAGTGCCGGCCACTCAGCTCGGGAAAGCCGCCACGCCACCGTGCCACCGTGCCGCTACCGCTCTGGCACTGTCAGAGCCTTTCCTCCCTCTCCCCGGGCGCTAGCCACGCTACTCAGCGTTCCAGATCGTGCTCTCCGCACAGACTGAGCATTTCCTTGCGCGCCGCATCACGCAGAGCCACCGCCGCCGCCCAATCGTCACCCGCCGGGGCCAGTAGCGGCCCGAAGGCGAGTGCCAGGCGACCTCGCCGCAGCATCCAGGTCTGATCGCGCAACATCCGGCGCGACCCGCATAGACCAGCCACCAGCACTGGCGTCCCCGCCCGCGCAGCGGCGACGAAAGCCCCCATGCGAAACGGTTTCAGCCCGGCTTCGCGAGAAAAAGTCCCTTCCGGAAAAATGACCAGATTCTGTCCCTGCCGGAGCGCGCCGGCAATCTCGTCGACGTCCTCGGCGCTCCTGGACGCCGCGAAGCGTTCGACGAACAGCGTGCCGAGCGCGCTCAGAAAAGCGTGGATCGCCGGCTGTTCGACCAACTCGCGCTTGGCCACAAAGCCGTAGGCCTGGCTCGGCGGCAGGGCCGCGCAAAGGGCCAGCGCATCGAGATAGCTGCAATGGTTGACCAGTAGCAGATGCGGCACTGCCGGCAAATCCACCGCCGCGCTAGTCTGCAAGCGAACCCCGGCCAGCGCAAAGAAGAGCCGCGCCACCCGGCGCACCAGGCGGCGTCCGCTCGCCGGCGAGCGCAGCAGTTTACCGAGGACGACAACTACCGCCGCAGTCGGCACACCGAGGACGACAAAAACGCTCCAGCACCAGAGGCCATAGGCGCGCCTGCCAAAGCGCCGTGCCGCCTCTCCCAAACGCGCACGCAGGGACGCGATACCGAGGCGCAACATTTGTTGCCGGGCTGGCACCGTGGGAGCGCCAATCAAGCCATTCTCGTAGGCGTCGCGCGAAGCGTTGCGACGTATCTTGCCACTCGAAGTCTTGAGCACCGAATTCGGCGGGGCCAGGACGATTTCGTCAGCCGGCATCCCAATTGCGTCAATCGCGGCAGCGTCGATCTTCTGCCGCATGGCCTCTAGCGCGCTGGCCTCTTCCTCACGTGTTTCGGCCAGAACCACCAGCCGTTCGCTGGCATTGAGCGTATTCTTGCTGGCAAAAACGGCCACGCAGCCCTTGCGCACGCCCGGAATATTGCCCACCGCCTGTTCCAGTTCGTAGGGGTAGAGGTTTCTTCCGCCGCGGATGATCAAATCCTTGACCCGGCCGGTCAGATAGATTTCGCCAGCGACGGTATACGCGCAATCCCCAGAGTCGAGCCAGCTATCGCTGAACAAGGCCTGCGTCGCCACCGGGTTGCGATAATAGCCACGCGTCGCCGAAGGGCCACGGAACTGTAGTCGCCCGACACTGCGATCCGGCAGCTCGCAACCTTCCGCGTCGACAATACGAACCTCATGCCCGGGCAAGGCCCGCCCGCACGCCGGAACGAGCATCGCTTCGCCATCGCTGCCGCTGACCGGTACCGCGCATTTCCGCTTGATCAATTCGTCGCGCTCGATCCGATCAATCAGTGGACCGCGCTTCAACACCGGGAAGGCCAGCCCGACCGAGCATTCGGCGAGGCCATAGACGGGCGTGATGGCCTCGCCGTGCAGACCATAAGGGGCGAAGCGCTCGGCAAAAGCTTGCAGCGTGGCCGGGCTCACCGGTTCGGCGCCGTTCAGTGCCAGACGCCAGGACGAGAGATCCAGTCCCTGCAGGTCGCTGTCGACGAGTTTTTTTGCACAGAGGTCATAAGCAAAATTGGGCGCCGGCGAAATCGTTCCGCGATGGTCGGAGATGGCCCGCAGCCAGCGCACCGGCCGGGACAGAAAAGCCAGCGGCGACATCAACACCAGTTGCATCCCGGAATAGAGCGGACAGAACCAGGCGCCAATCAGTCCCATGTCGTGGTAGAGCGGCAGCCATGAAACAAAAACGTCGTCGCTGCTGACCGCGCAGGTCTCACACATCACGCGCACATTGGCCAACAGGTTGGCGTGGCTGAGTACGACACCCTTGGGGTCGCCGGTGCTGCCCGAGGTGTACTGCAGGAAAGCAATATCGTCGGCTTGTGCGCGATACAGCAGTTCCATCGGCTCGCTATCGAGTTCCGCCGGCGTGAGCACTTCACTCAGACTCGGCGCGTCGCGGCGCAGCAGCGCGGCGACGCCTTTTGCCTGCGGCACCGTAATGATGAACACCGCTTCCGCGTTGGCGAGAATGCGCGCGTGCCTGCACAGGTGATCCTCAATCTGCGCCAGCCGCGCCGGCGGATAAATCGGCACCGGAATTCCACCGGCGAGGAGCACCCCGAAAAAGCTGCTCAGATAGTCGCGGCTGGTGGGCAGCATCAAGGCCACCGTTTGCTGCGGCAACAGCCCGCGGCTCACCAGACCGCTGGCGATGCGGCGCGACTGCTCGAAGAGATCGGCGTAGGAGATGGCCTCGGGATGGAACTCACCCCGCTCGCCGCCACTTCCGTAGAGCAGCACATGCGTGCGTTGCGGATGCTGTTGCACATGCCATTCGAACACTTCGACCAGGGTCGTCGCTTGTGTCGGAACGCTGATCGGGCCGCTGGAGGTCGACAAATCGATGCGCGTCGTCGAACGCTCTTCGGCCGTGGCACTGGCAATGAAGCGCAGCAAATCCTGCGCCGTTTCCGCCTCGGCCAGCGCCGTTTCCGGCAAGGAGCGGCCAAACTCACTACCGACACGCAACAGAAGCTCGACGCGCGCCAGGCTGTCCAGCCCCAGGTCGCGCTCGAGATGGCTGCTCATGCTCACCCGTTCAACCCGTCCCGGGCGTGTCTCGGCGACCAGGGCGGTGAGCACGCTCAGCAAGCGCTCCGAGGCCATTGGCAATGCTTGCGGTTCTTGCGGCTGTGCGACGCTCACGGTCTCGGCTCCCCGCCCGCGCCAACTGCAGCGCACAGCAAGTGCGAAGCGGCGATGCAGGATTTACTTCCCTGCCAGTGCTCACGTTTTATCATCGATTTCCCTGATACGAATGGCCTGGGTTGGACACGGCGCGAAGCAGGCGGCACAACCGGTACAGCGTGCAGTGTCCACCACCGGCAGCGAAACGCCACCGACCCGCGGCACGAAGCGAATGGCGCCGACCAGGCAATAGTCGCCACAGATCCGGCATTCGATCTGCTTGGCCGCCAGGCAGTGCTCGCCAATCGCTGCGCGCAGCGACCACGGCGGCTGTGCCGCTGCGCGCTGCAAGGCGCCGCTGCTGCAGGCATCTACACAAGCCGCACAGAACGAACACTCGCCACGACTGAAATCAAGCACCGGATAGCCGCTATCGCTGTTGCTGATGATGCCCGTTGGGCAGACCGACTGGCAGTCAGTGCAGCGCGTGCAGGCCTCCAGAAAAGCGGCTTCGGCAAGCGCCCACGGCGGCCGCAGCGCGGCCGGGCGGCGCGAAAATCGGCCACGCAGAAAATTGCGACGGCTGCTCGGCTCGCTCACCGGGCACGCCCAGGTTCAAGCCGCAGCGGTTGATCAGGCCGGCGTACCCGGAAGCACTCGCCGGGCAAGCGAGCCTGGGCAATGGCGATGGCAATCAATACGCCGTCGGCGTGCCACCGGCGCCGGCTCGCCAACGGTCCTCGAAGAGCACCTCATCAAGCGGCAAGCGGCTACCCCAACCTTTCGATTCAAGCACCGGTTGCGGTGGAAACTCGGCCACCGGACCAAGACAGAGGATGGCGATCGGACGGCTGCCAGCCGGCATCTCGAGCAAATCACTAACCGCTTCAGGGTCGAAAAACGAAACCCAGCCCAGGCCGACACCTTCGGCCCGCGCCAGCAGCCACATATTCTGGATGGCGCAGGCGGTCGACGCGAGATCCATTTCCGGCATCGTGCGGCGGCCAAAAATATGCGCTTCCCGATCCGGCATCAGCGCCACCACCAGCACTTCGGCGGCCTCGCGAATGCCGTCGATCTTGAGTTTCAAGAACGCGGCAGCGCGCGTCGGCAGACTCGCGGCAGTCACCAGACGTTCAACATCAACGATGCGCCACAGTGCTTCGCGGGTCGGGGCAGTGACGATGCGCACGAAACGCCAGGGCTGCATGTAACCTACCGACGGCGCGCGATGAGCGGCCTCGATCAGGCGGCCGAGCAGACCTTCGGGAAGCGCCCCCTCGGCGAACTGCCGAATATCGCGACGCTCGCGGATGACCCGCTCGATGGCGGCCACATCCGCCGCCGGGTAACGATGCTCATTCATCAGCGGGCAGGCACGCTTGCGCGGCAACTGATGAGCACGGCCTGGTCGTCACACATACAAAGCTCTCCAATGGTTGCGGCGATCACTCTCGGGCGGCAGAGTTTACCAGACTGGCTAAGGCTGCGGCGAGCGCGCGATCAGCATCACGTTGCAGGGCCGCCCGCCGCGTGGTGGCGGCAGCACCGCCGTTGCCACGCGCGCCAACAGGTAACTGAGCGCCAGGTTCAGGTGCCAGCTCCAGCGGTGCGCGAAATAGCGCTCGCCCGGTCCGGGGCGCGCGTGCAGCAGGGAAAAGCGGTGCATCCAGTAAACGATGGCCTCGTGGGGCGATGCCGCGACGGCGACGATTTCAAGCACTTCGACGCCCACCGCGTCGGCGAGGGCCTGGCAGGCACTGGCAGTCCACCAAGTGAGGTGGTGCGGCGGAGCATTGATCAGGAAATTGGGAATCTCGGTCAGAGGCGAGGGGTGCAGCGGCGCGCAGATGATAAGCGTGCCGCCTGGACGCAGCAGGGCGACCAGCTGGCGAGTGAAACCGAGCGGGTCGGCGACGTGTTCGATAACCTGAAAGGCAGTCACCACGTCGTATCGCCCACGCGCTTCGTCGACATGCTCGTTCAGGCTCTGGCGGATGACGTCGCCTGCCACCCCGGCTTCGGCATACGGATCAAGTCCGCGATAAGTGCCAAGCGGCAGGTGGTCGCGAAAAGCGCCACTGCCGCAGCCGACGTCGAGCACCTGCGACCCGGCAGTGATGCAGC
Source organism: Candidatus Accumulibacter sp. ACC012 (assembly GCF_907163155.1). NCBI lineage: Bacteria > Pseudomonadati > Pseudomonadota > Betaproteobacteria > Candidatus Accumulibacter > Candidatus Accumulibacter sp. ACC012. Next base: position 88,262 of record NZ_CAJQUC010000003.1, on the reverse strand, counting down.
GGGCGGCATTGACGAACTCGCGCCGCGCTTCGGAATGTGCGCTGAGCGTCGCATGTGCGGCGTGGGTGGCGTAGAAGTGCTGGTAGAAACCGGCATCGCCGGCAACCGCGGGCGCAAAAAAGTACAGCCCGGTATCCGACTCGTAGAGGACCACCTGCGGTGCTTCGGGAAACAAATGGCTCAGATCGCCAGCGCCGGCCGCGCGCCACATCGCCAACAGAGCCCGCGTCGACACGCCATGCACGCGGCGGCGCGCCGGTCGGCCGGTAATCGGGCACGGAGGGAGCAAGTCGGACATGCGCTCAGCCAGGGCCACGCGGCGTGACCTGCAGACGAAAGTCGTAGTCCGGCCGCGAAGTCAGCGTGCCGAGCGGATTGGGCGCCCGGCCGCGGCCGCGTGCAATATGGCAGCTGCCGAGCAGCTCGGAGAGGATGGCTTGCATCTCGACCTCGGCAAAACGCTTGCCCGGACAGACGCGCGGACCGTAACCGAAAGGAATCATCGCCAGGCGCTCCGCCATCGCCGGCGGCGGCTCGGCAGCCAGCCAGCGCCCGGGATCGAAACGATCGGGCGCGGACCACAGCGCCCGGTGGCGTTGAAGAGTCCATGGCGAAACGACAACGAAGCCGCCGGCACAGATGGGCCGTTCACGAAAGCTCACTGCGGCGGTCGTTTCACGCAACAGGAAGGCAATCGGCGGATACAAACGCAGCGCCTCCTGAGTCAGCGCCGCCAACTGCCTGGCGGCGGCTTTTCCGCCGTCAACGGCGGCTTGCTGCTGGCTGGCGTCAGCGTCGCCATTTTGCCCCTCGCCGAGGCTTGCCGCGGCGATCAGGCGGGCGGCAGTGTCCTGCTCCTGCGGCGCGTCGGCCAGTTCCCAGAGCAGCCAGCTGAGCACCGAGGCGGTCGTCTCGTGTCCGGCAAGGAGCATCACCGCGATCTCGTCGAGCATCGCCGTTTGGCGCGCCTCATCCTGCGCCAGCGAGACCTCCACACCCCGCCCCATGGCGGCGGCTTCGAGCAAGGCAGCGGCGAACGGCGCACGCTCGGCCAGCGGCCGGTCTTCCAGCAAGGGCACCAGGAAGCGCTGGCGGATCAAGGCGCGCATCTCGGCGCCGATCGCCGCCAGCCCCATACGTTCGACCAATGCCTGCTGCGTGGCCGGCGCCTGGCCGCCGAGCAGCAGCAGTACCGGATTGGCGCGCTGGTGATAGGCAAAGAACAGCTCGACGAAACGCTTCCCCTCCGCGGCGCTGAAACGCCCGCCCAGGCTGGCCTCGCTGACGATGTCGATGGTCAGCCGCGACAGTTCGCTGGGGATCGCCACGGGCTGGCCTTGCCGTTGCCAGTCGGCCAGATAGGCGCGCGTCAGCTCGCGGGCCACGCCAGTTACCCGCTGCTCGGGGATGCGCACCAGCGCGCGCAGGAAAATGCGCCGCGCCTGCTTGACGGCGTCGCCCCCGGGCTGGCCGAAAACACCGCCGCCGACCAGCGGCCGGAGCAGGCGCTCGAGCGCCGCCGCCTTGGGGAAGGTTCCCGCCCGATCGCTGAGCAGGGTGTCGACGACGCGCAGATCGTTGGCCAGGGCCAGTTGCGTTTCCGGCAGGTCGTAGACCAGTAACTGGCGCTCGACCGGTTTGCCTTTGAGGTGGCGCAACTCGCGCGCCACCAAACGCCCCGCCAGGCGCGTCATGAGCGCCGAGCGACCGGCGAGACGGCCGGCAAGTGACAGGATCAGCCCCATCGGCGACGACTCACGATGGCAATCTGTCCGGGCCCGAAGACGCGATAACCGAGATGACCCCAACAAATGACGCGCGTATCCCAGGCGGCCAGCATCAGGCTCCAGTGAAAGACATCGACGAGCGGTTTGCACAGCGCGACACCGACCTGCAGCACCGTCACCGCCAGCGGATCCGCCATTCCCAAACGCCGTCCGACGAGCGCCTGGACGCCCACTGCCGCCAGCGCGATAACGAGCAGCGCCAGCGTCGCCAGGCGCGCCCAGACCTCCCCGAAGTTGGTCAGCAGAACTCCCCAGGCGATCACCCGGCTGCTCAGCGCGAGGCAGGCGAGCCACCACAGCGGCGGCCGATAGACGCGGATGATCTGATACTGCCGGCGACCGAAACGCCACAGCGCCGCCAGACCGTCGCTCGCCGGCGTCGGCACCAGCAGCGCGCGCCGGGTGAGCACGCGCAAGCCGAGGGCGGCGGCCTGCGCGCCAATGCTGCAGTCGTCCGACAGGGTGCCGCCGAGAAGACGCGCCGCGTCGAGTTTTTCGAGGGCGCGCGGCGACAGCGCCAGCGACCCGCCCCAGGTGACCGGAAAGGCAGCCAGGCGCGGCAACAAGGCAATTCCCCGGTCAATCGCCGCGGCGATCTGTGCAGCAAGCATGGCGCCAAGCGGAGCACCGCAGCCCTGCCCGCTGAGCAGCGGCCAGCGGTAACCGGTAACGATATCGGCACTGCCGTCAAGAATCGGAGTCGCCAGCGCCGACAGCCACCACGGCGGCGGCACGATGTCCGCGTCGAACAGGACGACCACCTCGTCACGCGCATCGATGCGCGCCAGACCGGCAATCTGATTGCAGCACTTCTGGGCGCAATGCGTCGCCTCGCCGGCAATCAGAATCTCGATCGGCAGGCTGATCGTGCTCTTCGTGCTACTCGTGCTCGCCAGTTCCGTCGCCCGGGCATAGGCCGGGTCATGCACGCCCTCGACGCAGATCAACAGGCGCCGTACGGGCAGCGTTTGCGCCGCGAGCGCGCGCAGCAGGGCGACAACTCCGTCGGCTTCACCGGTCAAAGGCAGGATCAGGGTCACCGTACCGCTGCGCTGCACCCTGGGCATGGACAGACGAGACAAGAAGACGAGGCCCGCCAGAAGCCCTGCCGCCGCGACCAGAAAAGCAGGCACGCAAAGGAGAATGAGCGTCAAAAACATGTGCGCAATTCGCTGTCTTCGCTGTCGTCTCTGTCGTCCGCCCATCTGCCGGCAAGAACCAGGCCGGCGGCAGCCGCAACGAAAGCACACGGCCCGGGCTCGGCGCCACAGCACCAGACCCGGGCCGTGCGCAGGCCACGCCTAGCTACGGCAGGACGCAGGCCGTGATCGCCGCTTTGCTCAACTGCCGGTTGTCGTCCCCGGTGCATCGCTTTCCGCCGCCGCTGGCTGCTCTGCAGCGTCCGTGTCGTTGGCCCCTGCATCTTTGCTGGCGAGAGCGACTTGGCGCTTCTCGTCCTTCTTGCGCTTCTTCTCAAGTTCTCTCTGGCGCTTCTCGAACTGATAATTTGGTTTTGCCAAGGCGTCTCTCCCGCTGGTCTCGCAATTGGCCGTGGCGACGGCCAAGGAGGGTGAAAAAGGGCAGAGTGTCGCACAAATCGGGCCACTAGCGGCACCCGATGTCGCCATAGGCAGGAACGGGAGTCGCGACGGCGCTCGCAGGCGCTAGAATGGCGGCTTCATAACGCTCGGCACCATGCGCATGGAGCAAGCACCGCCCCCAGCTATTTCCCCGACCGACGAGACTCCTGCGCAGGCGCTGCAAGCGCTGCCGCGACCGACGCGCCTGCCCCTCTACCTGGCCCTCGCCTACCTGGTGCTGATCAGCTACGCCAGCCTCTACCCGCTCGCCAACTGGCGCGACCTGGGCCTCTCGCCGCTGGCCTTTCTCGGCGCCGCCTGGCCGCGCTACTGGACGGGTTTCGACCTCGCGGTCAATGTCATCGTCTATGTGCCGCTCGGCTTCCTGCTGGCGCTGGCCCTGCGCCGGCTGCCCGGCCGCTGGCCAGCGGCGCTCGCCGCGCTGTGCACCGGCGCCCTGCTCAGCCTCACCCTGGAGTGGCTGCAGAACTGGCTACCGGCGCGTGTGCCCTCGAATCTCGACCTGGCGTGCAACAGCGCCGGAAGCGCGATCGGTGCGGTGATCGCGGTATGGAAGGGCAAGCCGATCTTTCGGGGCATCGCTCAGCTGCAGCAGGCGCTGCTGGCACCAATTCCGCACGCCGAACTGGGCCTGGTGCTGATCGGCATGTGGCTGCTAACCCAGCTGTCACCGGAGACACTGCTCTTTGGCGTTGGTGACCTGCGCCATGTGCTGGGGCTAACGCCGGCGGTGCCGTATGCCCCGCCGGCATTCTTCATGCTCGAAACCGGAGTCATCGTCTGCAATACGATCGTCATCGGTCTGTTCGCGCGCACCCTGCTCGCCGACCGGAACGCGCCACAGCTGGTGCTGTTCGCCTTTTTCATGCTGGCGCTGGCGATCAGGACGCTGGCCGCGGCGGTACTGCTCGCTCCGCATGACGCCCTGGCCTGGTTGACCCCGGGGGCGCGGCTCGGGCTGCTGATCGGCGGCGTGCTGCTCTCACTACTGCTGATGCTGCCGGCGGCCTGGCGCATCGGCTTTGCCGGCGTCGCCCTGATGGGCGGCGCGGCTCTGGTCAATCTGACGCCACCCAACCCGTACTCGGAAGCGGCACTGGCCACCTGGCGACAAGGTCACTTCCTCAATTTCAACGGCCTGACCCGCTGGATCGCCAGTCTCTGGCCTTTCCTCGCCCTGCCCTATCTGACCGCGCTCGGGCGGCGCCTGTAGCGAAGAGTTACGCGAGTTACGCGCCGGCCAGCTTCCGCCGAGCCCGCATTGCCGCTTCCCACACGGCCAATTCTGGCGCGCGTCGAGCGAGATCGCCGGCAAGACGCTGTTCCAGGCGTTCGAGCAGCTCGACGTCCGGCGCACTGACGCTCTGCGGCTGAATACGCTGCAACTGCAGCAGCAGATCGCCGGCCTTATGCCGTCCTTTTGCGGGCCAGCCCTGGCCCGGCAGACGATACTCAAGCGGCTGCTGCGGGTCGGTAGAGAGTTTGAGCGTCGTGGTGCCGCCCAGGCTCGGCACCTCGATCCGCCCACCGCAGAGCAGGCGGTAGGCACTCACCGGCACCTGACAATGGACGTCGCGCCCGTGCAGGACGAACAGTGGATGCGCGGCCAGCTTTATCTCGAGGTACAGGTCGCCGGCTTTGCCAGCGTCGCTACCGCCACCGCCACTGCCTGCAGGCAGCGGCGCCTGGCCAGCCAGCCGCAGGCGCTCACCTGCGAGCAAGCCCGCTGGCACGGTCACTGACAGCGTGCGTGGTTGGTGTAGCCAACCACTGCCGCTGCAATCAGGACAGTCGGTCTCACGCAGAAAGCCACGCCCACCACAACTCGTGCAGATGCGGGTCTCGCCGCCGCCTTGGCTAAGCCGACCGCAACCGCTGCAATGCTTGCAGGGTACCGAATTGCGGTGTTGCACACGGCCGCTGCTGCGACAACTGGCACAGCGAACGCCCTGCACCAGGGCGATCGTTTTCCGGCAACCGAGGGCCGCCTCCTCGAAGGTCAGCGTCAAGGCCTGCGTCAGGTCTTCGCCGGCACTCTGCTCATTCTGCTTGCCAGCCGCCTTGCGGGCGCCGGAACTACTTCCATCGCCTTTGCTCTCGCGCGCCTTGCTGGCGCTGCCCTTGCCTTCGCGCTGCCGGCGTTCGCCGGCCTCGCTGGCAGCCTGTGCCTGTCGCCATTCGGCCAGCCGCTGCGGGTCGAGAAACAGCTCGTAGGCCGCGTTCACGCGCTTGAACTCGGCCTCGGCCAGCGCTGCCGGATTGCGATCCGGGTGCCAGTGCATGGCCAGCCGGCGATAGGCGCGCTTGACGTCGGCCGGCGAAGCCTCGGGGCTGACACCGAGAATGGCGAAAGGATCTTCACAGATAGTCATTGATTGGGCAGTTCTGGCAGCTTGAAAACTTGCCGTGACCAGAAGACAGAAGAGCCCACGGACGCCACGACAGCAGGCGAATTTTACGCGATCGACGAGCTTTCCTCCGCTCTTCGGCCTGTAGTCATCGCGCTGCGGCGCTCGGCAGAGCTCTTGCGGCAGACGAATCGGGGTTAGAATCGACCGCCGCAATCAGCAAACAGTCGCCAGGAGCCCGTGCGCATGAGTTACTTCAAGCATCATGTCTTTTTCTGCTGCAACCAGCGCGGCGAGGGTGAGACCTGCTGCAACAACGCGGGCGCGACCGCCGCCCAGACCTATGCCAAAGACCGCATCGGCGAACTGAAGATGAAAGGTGCCGGCAAGGTGCGCATCAACCGCGCCGGCTGCCTCGACCGCTGCGACAACGGACCGGTCCTGGTGGTCTATCCGGAAGAGGTCTGGTACAGCTACGTCGACCACGAAGACATCGAGGAAATCATCCAGGAACACCTGGTACACGGGCGGGTCGTCGAACGACTGCGCATCTGAGAAACGGCAGCGAGAGGAAACCCTGGCCATGAAAATACAGCCCGAACACCTGCTCATCGACGGACCGGTCGGCAAGATCGAGATCATCGTCGAAAACCCCGGCGCGCCGCGTGGCATCGCCATGATCGGCCACCCGCACCCCTTGTTTGGCGGCGGCAATACCAACAAGGTGGTGCAGACACTGGCGCGCACCTTCACCCATCTCGACTACGTCGCGCTGCGCCCCAATTTCCGCGGCATCGGTCAGACCGAGGGCACGCACGACGACGGCCGCGGTGAAACCGAAGACATGCTCGCCGTACTCGCCGAAGCCAAGTGCCGCTACGGCAATCTGCCGGTGGCGCTGGCCGGTTTCTCCTTCGGCGCCTACGTGCAGACGCGTGTCGCCGCGGCCTTGCTCGAAGCCGGTCATCCGGCACAGCGCCTGGTGCTGGTCGGCACGGCGTCCGGTTTCGTCGAAGGCGCGCGCCAGTACCACACCAAGGCCGTGCCCGGCGACACCATCGTCATCCACGGCTCGGAAGACAGCACCGTGCCCCTGGCCAACGTCATCGAATGGGCGAAGCCGCTAGAGCTACCGGTGATCGTCGTCCCCGGCGCCGATCACTTCTTCCACCGTCGCCTTCACGTCATCCGCGAAATCGTCAGTCGCGCCTGGCGCCACTGAACGCGGACGCTGCCGGGGTGGCGGTAGCGTCGGGGGCGTCGAAGAGTAGAGGAGTACAATCCACCCTGTGACCACCCTTCTCGTCCTGACCAATCTACCCGACCGACTCTCTGCCGAAGCGCTGGCCAGAGAACTCGTCGAAACGCGTCTGGCCGCCTGCGTCAATGTGCTGGCAGGTTGCCACTCGATCTACCGCTGGCAGGGGGAGCTCGAAACTGCCAGCGAAGTGCCGCTGCTGATCAAGACCCGCAGCGAACGCTACGCGGCGCTCGAAGCAGCGATTCGCCAGCACCACCCCTATGAGCTTCCGGAAATCATCGCCTTGCCGGTGACCGCCGGGCTACCCGACTATCTCGCCTGGGTAGCTGCCGAAACGCCCGCCTCAGACGACCTTGAAGACTGAAAACGCACCGCAATGACCTGGCTGTTCTCGTTCCCGCGCCCAATCCGACGCTCCTCCCTGCTGCCGTTCTTCCTTTCGCTGCTGCTGCTCGCCTGGCCAGCGCAGGGCGAAGAGTTCCTCGACCCGGCCGTTGCCTTCAAACCGACGGCACGAGCCATCGACGGGCAGACCATCGAAGTGCGTTTCGAGATCGCCCGGGGCTATTACCTCTACCGCGACAAATTCCGCTTCGCCGCCGAACCCGAGAGCGTGCCACTGGGCACGCCGATGCTGCCACCGGGCAAGGTCAAGGAGGATCCCAATTTCGGCGACGTCGAGGTCTATTACCAGCAAGCGCTGATCCGCATTCCCGTGGAACGTAACAGCTCCGGGCCACTGCCGCTGACCCTGAAAGTCACTTCCCAGGGTTGCGCCGACGCCGGCATCTGCTATCCGCCGCAAAGACAGACGCTCAAGCTCGAGTTGCCGGACCCGGCGACAACGCCAATAGCCACCAGCGCCACCGGTGCAGCGAGCGAGAAGTTCAGCGACGACGAGTCCGGACGCATCGCGCAGTTGTTCAAGAATGCCAGCTTCTGGTTGCTGGTCGCCAGCTTCTTCGGCTTCGGGCTGCTGCTGTCCCTGACGCCGTGCTGCTTCCCGATGATTCCCATCCTGTCGAGCATCATCGTCGGCTCCGGTCGCGACGGTCGCGGCGTTTCGCACGCGCGCGGCTTCCTGCTGTCGCTGGCCTACGTCCTGGGCATGGCCATTACCTACGCCGCCGCCGGAGTCGCGGCCGGGCTGACCGGCACGCTGCTCACCGCGGCCTTGCAGAACGCCTGGGTGCTCGGTGGCTTCGCACTGGTTTTCGTCGCCCTGTCCTTGTCGATGTTCGGTTTCTACGAACTGCAGTTGCCGACTTTCCTGCAAAGCAAGGTCTCCGAGGAAGCCAGCCACCTGCGCGGCGGCTCGCTTCCCGCTGTCGCGGCCATGGGCGTGCTCTCGGCGATCATCGTCGGCCCCTGTGTCGCCGCCCCCCTGGCCGGCGCCCTGCTCTACATCGGGCGCAGCGGCGACGCCGTCCTCGGCGGCGCAGCACTGTTCGCCATGGGGCTCGGCATGGGCGCCCCACTGCTCGCCGTCGGCCTGTCGGCCGGTATCCTGCTGCCGCGCTCTGGCCCGTGGATGGAGGCCGTCAAAAAAGCGTTTGGCGTGCTCCTGCTGGCCACCGCCGTGTGGTTGCTTTCGCCGGTCATCCCGGTCGTCGCACAAATGATTGCCTGGGCCCTGCTGCTCATCATCCCGGCCATCTACCTGCACGCCCTCGATCCGCTGCCGGCGCACAGCAAAGGCTGGCTGCGCTTCTGGAAAGGCATCGGGATTTTCATGCTCATCGGCGGCACGGCGATGCTGCTCGGCGCACTGGCCGGCTCGCGCGACCCGCTGCAGCCGCTGTCGGTACTGCGCAGCAGTGCCGCCGAGGTCGAAATCCGGCCGCTGCCGTTCACCCGCGTCCGGACTCTCGCCGAACTCGAGAGCCGCATCGAGAGCGCTGGCCAGCCGGTGCTGCTCGACTTCTATGCCGACTGGTGCGTGTCCTGCAAGGAAATGGAACGTTTCACTTTTTCCGATGCGCGCGTGCGCGCCAGGCTGGCAGGGTGGACCTTGCTACAAGCTGACGTCACCGCCAATTCGGACGAAGACAAGGCCCTGCTGCAGCGCTTCAATCTCTACGGTCCGCCAGGGATCATCTTCTTTGACGGCCAGGGCCGGGAGATCGACGGCGTACGCGTCGTCGGCTTCATGAGCGCCGACGAATTCCTCAGCTTGCTGGCGCGTCTGGGTTAATGTGAAAGTCGCGCAAGCGGCTCACGAATCTCCGTTCTCCCCTCGCGGGAAAACGGCCAGGGGTGAGGCGGGGAATTCAGGGAGCATGCTCCCTGCCCGGCGAACGATTCCGGCGTGCAAGCCGGAATGCGCACTGCAAGTGAGAGGAGGACCGTAATGACCGTTCGCTCGCCCGGCATCGCCAAGCGACGATCAAGCCTCCACCTGCACGCTCGCTTTACGCTCCGCCTCCCCCAGCCAACGAGAACGCCTTTCAACGAGGTGATGGTGCTCTTGATGGCCACGTAGTACATCAGCTGGCGATAGAAGAAACGCTGCCAGAACAGCCATATCAATAGCCCCCAGCTTTCCTTGCGTTCGAGGGCGAAGGCCAGGATGGCGGCCAGGTAGTCCACGCTGACGAAGAGCGCGTAGTAGAAAAGGACGCGCCAGAGATTGTCGGCCGAATACTCCTCCTCCTCCGGGTGGTGCGAGTAGCTGAAGGCGGCCGATCCCAGCGAGCCGATCAGGAGTAGGTCCATGATCGGCGAGATCAGCGGAAAGAGCACCTGGAAAATGACGACATTGGGCAAGGCGACAAAACCCAGGGCGCCGTAACGCCGGCGAAAAAGCACGTCACGGTGTTTCCAGGCCGCTTGCATGGTGCCGTACATCCAGCGGTAGCGCTGACCGATGAAGCCCCGCACGGTGTCGGGTGCTTCCGTTAGAGCGATGGCCTCCTCTTCGTAAACGATGCGCTTGCCGAGTTTTCGAATGGCCAGGGTGAGGTCGGCATCTTCGGCCAGGGTGTCGTGCCTGAAACCACCGGCACTTTCGACCAGCTCGCGCCGCCAGGCGCCAACGGCGCCGGGAACGACGGTGATGCAGTTGAGGACGGCGAAGGCGCGGCGATCGAGGTTCTGGCTGGTGATGTACTCGAGCGCCTGCCAGCGAGTGAGCAGATTGATGCGATTGCCGACCTTGGTGTTGCCGGCAACGGCACCGACACGGGGATCCTTGAAATGGCGAACGAGCTCGCTGACGGTGTCCCTGGTTAACACCGTGTCAGCGTCGAGGGCGACGACGATGTCGGCCGTCGTTTGCGCGAAACCGAAGTTGAGCGCGGCGGGCTTGCCAGCGTTGGCCTGGCTGACGATGACGCTCACGGTAGCGCTGGGACACGGCGAGCCCGCCAACGAACAGCAGACGCGCAATGCCCAGGACGATGCCGAGCACGAACAGCCAGTCGATCGCCGCGCCAGCCCAGTTGATGACCGCGAACGCGGCGCCGTCGAAACGGCTGCGCAACTGCTCTTCGGGCGGCACCGGTGGCATGATGGCGTCGCGGCTGCGGCCGAGGAGCTGCGCAATGGTGACGAATTCGAAGCCACGCTTGTGCAGTTCTTCGACGATTCCCGGAATCGCGGCGATGGTCTGGGTGCGGTCGCCGCCCGAATCGTGCAGCAACACGATGTTGCCTTCACCGCGCTCCGCGGCCTCGACAACGCGTTTGACGATCGCGTCGCTGCCGGGACGCTTCCAGTCGTCCGGGTCGATCTGCATGCCGACGTTGACATAGCCTTGCCGGGCGGCGAGTTCGACGGGGCGAACCTGGTCGATGGTTTCCGGTTCGGCGTCGACGGCATAGGGCGAGCGGAAGAGCAGGGAGTGCCGACCGACTTCGCTGGCCAGCAGGTGTTGCGTGGCAGAAAGCTCGAGTTCCAGCTGCTGCGGCGAGATGCTTGAAATATTGGGATGGGTGAACGTGTGGTTGCCCAACTCGTGCCCTTCAGCGATCGCGCGGCGCAGCAATTCCGGATGGTTCTGGCCGTTGGCGCCGATGATGAAGAAGGTCGCCGGCACGCCGGCATCGCGCAGGGCGTCGAGAATTAGTAGCGTGGACTTGGGATCGGGCCCGTCGTCGAAAGTGAGGACAATCTTGTGCTTGGCGCTACCGTGGCGGGTGATGACGTAGGGCGACGGAAAAGCGCTGAAACGCTCGCCGGAGATCAGGCCGCGCTGTGCGTCGAACTTGATGATCCGCCGGCCGATCTGCGGCTGCGCAGTGACCTCGAGGCCTTCGCCCTGGCCTTCGTAGTCGACGCCATAGGCGAAACGAATTTCGGCCAGTTCCTCGGCGCGTGCGGCGTCGAGCGGACCTTTCCTGGCGAAGACCTTCCACAAGGCGGGATCCTCACTGCCAAGCCGCGACAGGGCGACGCCGCGCGGCTGCAGCGAGCGCAGGGTGACCAGCTGCTTGAAGGCAGTCGTGGCATCGAGCAGCCAGACGTGATGGCGACGATCGTCATCGTCGGCGTAAGAAAAGGTCGGGTTGAGCGAGGTGGGGTCGAGCCGCGGCTTGCCTTCGGATTCCTTGGCAATGAGAACGGCCTCTTCGAAAGTGCGCTCCTCGGCCGGCTGGCCGGGGGGGCCCCAATCGTAGGCGTAGTTGCCGATGGCGACGATCATTTTCTCGGCCGGGATGTCGCGTTGCCTGGCGCGCAGGACGCGCGCGAACCACGGCAGACTGGCGATCGGCCCCGGCGAGCCGTCGGCCCAGTGCTCGTCGTAGGCCATCAGAATCAGATAGTCGGCATTGCGCACCAGGCGGCGGTAATCGAAAGCGGCGTCGGCAGCCGGCACGTTGACCGACACCAGCAGCTTGCGCGGATGCATCACCGCATACAGCTCGGCCATGAAGCGCTGGAAGTCGGCTTGCGCCTTGGCGGCAATGTTCTCGAAGTCGATGCTGATGCCGGCATAGCGATGCGCTTCGACAAAGACGAGAATCTGCTCGATCGTTCGCTTGCGTGCAGCCGGATCGGCGAGCATGCGTCCCAGTTTGGCGCCTTCCCACTCATGGCCGTTCCAGTTGTTGACCAGCGGCACCAGCGACAGGTCGGGTCGGCGGGCGCGAATGTAGTCGCTGACGTGTGCGGTGCGCAGCGCATCGTTCTCGCGCAGCGTGCCGTCCTCACCCGCCAGGTGCAGCCACTCGGCGATCACCGTATCCAGGCTGCCGAGGTTCTCCTTCAGCGAACTCATGCTGGCATCGTCCCAGTTGACGAAGAAGCCAATCGCCAAGGGCTGGTGATCCACGTTCGCGGCGTTCGCGGCGTTCGCGCGCGCTGGCTGTAGCAGCTGGCGCAGGCTGCGCTCACGCTCGCGGGCGAGTTTGAGCTGCTCGTCACGCAAGGCGCGTTCGCGGCGGGTCGTGGGTCGTTCGGGAGCGAGCGCCGGGATATCCGGCACGGCGTGCGCGCCGTGCGGCAGAAAACTGACGTTCGGCAGACGTAGCGCCGGCAAGACCGGCGCTGCCAGAACACTGAGCAGCAGTCCGCCGAGCAGCAGGGTCAGGGCGACACCGACCAGCAGCATGCCCAGGCGGAGACGCGGCCAGCGCTTTTTGGCCGGATCGAAAAATACGGCTGCGGCGATTTTTGGGCCGCCGTCTGACCTGAGCGATGGGGCGACGGATGAGGGCTGCGACATGTGGAGATCAGCGGCCTGTGAAAATGCGCTTCACGCACCACCCGCACTGGCGGGCTGGTCTTCCTGCTGCGGGAGCGAAAACGCCGCGCGCGGCGTCACCCCGATTGTCGGTTCGCGAGCTAACGGTCATGACAGTCGAGATACCCCGGATGATGAAAGTCATGACCGTCCCCCTCTTCCCCCGGCCCTTCTCCCGCAGGGGGAGAAGGGAGCTTCGTGAGTCGCATGCGCGACTTTCACATTAACGGTAGGGTGCATGGAGAACATCTGGCGGCAGGAATGCGGATCTTGTCCGCTGTCCAGCATTAACGCACGATTCCTGTCCACGCCGGATCAGCAGTAAGCCCTTGCCCCTAAGCTTCCCCTAATTCCCGCTCGCTATCTTCGCTCCCACGCGACTTTCGCGTGCATTAACGTGCATCAAAGGAGCGACCACCAAGAAATTTCGATAGAGTCGCAGCGACCGTCGTTTTTGCACCCATCATTGACACCACTTAGGCCGGCAAGATCTGGCGACAACGCCAGCCTGCCGATCGCCGACGCGACTTCAGATACTGAATACAAAGGAAAGACCACAGCATGTCCTTGCTCCTGAAGCCTTACTGGCGCGCTGCTCTCGCCGTCTTCGGCGCCGCCCTGACGCTGTATCTGATCCATGCCAGCTGGCGGCAGTTCTACCCGGTGACTGCCGCGGCGGGCTGGGAGGTGCAGGTCTATCGCGACGAGATTCCCATGGTCAGCGCGCTGGCACTGGACGGCCAGGGCGGTCTCTACATCAGCCAGGAGATCGCCAGCGGCAAGGGCAAGATCCTCAAACTGACGCCCGACGGCGACCTCACGGAGATACTCAGCGGGCTTTCCAAACCGGACGGCCAGGTGATTTTCCGTGGCGGCCTGGTGACCGGCCAGGAAGGTGGCAAGCTGCCGGTGCTGTGGCTGCGCAACGGCCAGACCGAGACACTCTTCGAGGGCAACGGCATCGAGGGCATCGCCACCGACGGCCAGGTGCTCTACGCCATCGAGGATGCGCGGCCGGGCCGCCTGTTGCGCTTCACCCCCGATAGCGGCGAACTGAGCGTGCTTCGTGACGGGCTGGACGATGGCGAGGGCGTCAGCCTGTGCGCCGACGGCCGGCTGTTCTATACCGAGAAGCGCCAGGGCTGGGTCAAGCAATGGCGGGCCAAGGGCCCGGACATCGTCGTCGCCGATGGCCTCAACGCACCCGGTTTTGTACAATGCACTACGGATGGCCTTTGGATCACCGAGGACGCAACGCACATGGCACGTGTGCTGCTGCTCGACACCAGCGGCCAGCTGCAGGTCATCCTGACCCACCTGCGTTCCGCGCAAACCATCATTCCCCTCGCTGCCGGCAGTTACCTGCTGGCCGAACAGGGGCGCCAGCGCATCCTGAAACTCGCCCGCCCCGCCTCATTCTGAAACTCTGAAACTCTGAGCAACCATGACCGCCACCCTCGCCCAGCGCAGCCCGCCGCTCAGCCGCCACATCAGCCAGCCGACCCTGAAAAGTCACCTCGCCTTCACCCTCCTCAGCGCCGCCGCGCTGCTCACGCTGTACACCTTGTTGCGCCTCGCGCTGCTGCTCTACAACCGCGAACTGATCGGCAGCACTCCGGCAGCGACCTTTATCGAGGCTTTCTACAATGGCCTGCGTTTCGATGTGCGCCTGGTGGTCTATGCGCTCACGCCACTGCTGCTGGCGCTCCTCAGCATCCGCGCCATGGCCGCCCGCGGCCTGCTGCGCGGGTGGCTGACCGCCTTCGCCAGTTTCACTCTGCTGCTCGGCATTAGCGAACTGGATTTCTACCGCGAATTCCACCAGCGCCTGAACGGCCTGGTGTTCCAGTATTTCGAGGAAGACCTGGCCACGGTGGGAAGCATGTTGTGGAACGGCTTCCCGGTTGGCCGCTACCTGCTGGCCTGGGCAGCCGCCACCTGGCTGCTGGCCAGACTGTTCAAGGGCCTCGATCGGCTCAGCCGGCCGGCAATCCCGGCGGCGCCAGAGGCATCGCCGCCGCAGCCGAGCTACGCCGCACCGACCTGGTACTGGCGAACCGGCCTGTTCCTCCTCTGCGCACTGCTTGCCGTGGTCGCCGCCCGCGGCCACCTGCGTCAAGGTCCGCCGCTACGCTGGGGTGACGCTTATACCACCAGTTCGATGTTCGCCAATCAGCTTGGCCTGAACGGTTCGCTGACGCTGCTTTCCGCGGCCGAGGCCAGCATGTCCTCACAGCGTAGCAATACCTGGCAAGCGACCATGCCCGACGAACAGGCGCTGCAGACCGTACGCCAACTGCTGCTGACGCCGCACGACCAGTTGGTCGACGCCGACAGCGCGGCGATCCGCCGTGACTTCACTCCACCCGCCGAGCGTACGCTGCCGATTCGCAACGTGGTGGTGATTCTGATGGAAAGCTTCGCCGGCCGTTTCGTCGGCGCGCTGGGCGGCACCGGCGACATCACCCCGCACTTCGACGCTTTGGCCAAAGAAGGCCTGCTCTTCGACCGCTTCTTCTCCAATGGTACGCACACCCACCAGGGCATGTTCGCCACCATGGCCTGTTTTCCGAACCTGCCCGGTTTCGAGTACCTGATGCGCACCCCGGAAGGCGCGCACAGGTTCTCCGGGCTGCCGCAGCTGCTCAGCGCGCGCGGCTACGACAACCTGTACGTGTACAACGGCAACTTCCAGTGGGACAACCAGTCCGGCTTCTTCAGCAACCAGGGCATGACCCGCTTCATCGGTCGTGAAGATTTCGTCAACCCGGTGTATATGGACCCAACCTGGGGCGTTTCGGATCAGGACATGTTCGACCGCGCCGCCGCCGAGCTCGACAAGCTGCCTGCCGACAAGCCTTTCTATGCGCTGGTGCAGACTCTTTCCAACCACACCCCCTACGCGCTGCCGAAGGACCTGCCGGTCAAGCCGGTCACCGATCGCGGCACTTTCAGCGAACACCTGACCGCCATGCGCTATGCCGACTGGGCGCTCGGCGAGTTCTTCGCGAAAGCCCGCAAGTCAGCGTATTACAAGCACACCCTGTTCGTCGTGGTCGGCGACCATGGCTTCGGCAGCGACCAGCAACTGACCGAAATGGATCTCTTCCGCTTCAATGTGCCGCTGCTGCTGATCGCTCCGGGAATTCAGGAAAAGTTTGGCAGCCACAATCACCACGTCGGCACGCAGGTCGACGTGGTGCCGACGATCATGGGCCGCCTTGGCGGCACGGTACGCCATCAGTGCTGGGGACGCGACCTGCTCAATCTGCCGGAAGGCGACCTTGGCATCGGTGTGATCAAGCCCTCGGGCGGCGATCAGACCGTCGCTCTGGTCACCCCGCAGCGCATCCTGATCGAGCCCAAGGGCTTCGAGCCGCGCCTCTACAGCTACCAGCTGGGTGCCAATCCGAAAGCCGAACGCATTCCGCTCGACCTCGCCCCGGAGTTGAAAACCAGGCTCGAAGCCTTCCTGCAAATTGCCACCAGGAGCTTGCTGGAGAATACCGCCGGAGTGGAAACGGCGAAGGGCCAGCAGCCCTGAGCCGAGCGCTTTCCTTGCTCGCCATGGGGCCGCCATCACACGGCGATTGCCTGTTGACTCCGCGCCCAATGACAACCACTAAGGCGTAGCCCGCGCCCGGTGATCAGCGCGGCGCCGGCCAAGAACTTCAGCCGCCCTAGCCTGCCGCCGCCTGATAAGCGTCGCGCATTTCGCGCTTCAGCGTCTTACCGGCGGCGTTGCGCGGGAAGTCGTCCATGATCTGCAGGGCGTGCAGGCGTTGGTAGCGGGCGCCGACGCGTTCGTTGATCCAGTCGCGCAGTTCGGCGGCGGTGATCGAGGCGCCGCTATTCAGGACGACGGCAGCGACTGGTGTTTCGCCCCATTTTTCGTGCGCCACGCCGAAGACGGCGACTTCCCTGACCGCCGGGTGGCGGGCGGCGACTTCCTCGACATCCTTCGGGTAGACCTTGACGCCGCCGCTGTCGATCATGTCTTTCTTGCGATCGACGAGGTAGAGATAGCCCTCACCGTCTCGATAGCCGAGGTCACCGGTGAATAGCCAGCCGTCACGAATCGCCTGTTCGGTCAAGTCGAGGCGACCGTAGTAGCCGCCCATCAGCGAAGGTCCACGGCCGACGATCTCGCCGACTTCGCCGGCCGGTGCGTCGCTGCCGTCTTCACGAACGATGCGCATCGCGTAGAACGCGGGCGGCCGGCCCACCGAACCCGATTTGCGCAGCGATTGTGTCTTGTCGAGGATGGTCCAGAAACCTTCGGTGAGGCCGTAAAGTTCGTAGAAGCGGTCGGGCAAGAGGCGATTGAGCAGGTCCTTGTACTCCTGGTACAGCGGCGCACCGAGCGAGAGAATCATTTCCAGCGAGGCCAGCTTCTCGGGCGAAAAATTCGGCGCATTGAGCACCGCGATGATTTGCGCCGGCACCATCATGGTGTGGGTAACGCGCTCGCGGGCGATGATTTCGATGGCTTCTTCAGCGTCGAACTGGCGCTGCAGGAGGTAGCGCGCGCCGAGATAGAAGCACGGCATCAGGGTCACGAAGGCGCCGTTGAAGACGATTGCACCGGTGTGCAGCACCACCGACTCCGAAGTCATCCGCCAGGCAGACGCGAACAAGGTGCCGTACATCGAGCGGACGAAATGGCTGTGGATGATTCCTTTCGGCAGTCCGGTCGTGCCGCTCGTATACATGATGTTGAAAATATCGTCGGCGCCGACCCGCACTGGCTCGCTGCCGCCTTGCGGACAGGTCTTGAGCAGCGACGCGTAGTCGGGGTAATCGGCTGTCGGACCGTCAACCATCAGCACGTGATCGGCAGCCAGGTCGGGCAGCTCGGCACGCACCTGATCGAGCATCGGCGCCATCGAACGCTGCGTGATCAGGCAGTTGGCACCCGAGTCACGCAGCAGACTGGCGAGACCAGAGGGCATCAGCAAGGGGCTGAGCGGCACCAGGACGGCGCCGATCGACGGCACGGCCCAGTAGACTTCGAGCAATTCGCGGCAGTTCGACAAGACGGTCGCCACGCGGTCACCCTTGCGCACGCCAAGCCAGGTCAGCAAGCGAGCGCATTGGCTGACGCGCGCCTCGAACTCGCGCCAGGTGAGACGCTCCTGCTCGAAGACGACCGCGACCTGATCCGGCCGAAACTGCGCGTGGTGTTTGATGAGCGTCGCTAGTTGCAGCATTTTTTCCTCCCTGTGACGAAACCCGGGGCGCGCGTACCGAAGCGCGCCAGCCCTCAATTTGAACTGACTCCGCGGCACATCGGCGACGAGCGCAACTCGCTGCACGCACCAGGCAGGCCTGACCTGCCGCCGGGAGATATGCCTAGGCGCGGCATTGCCGCACTGCAGCACCGCGGCCCATGAACCCGGGCTGCGCCAGCAAGTGGTTCGGCTGAAAGCCGTGCCGTGAGCACCGGCATCGCAGCGCAACATACCAATACTATATAACGCCATCACGGGCAACAGCGAAAAGCCACGCATAGCTACTTTCGCTGGCGACTCGACCCGTAGAAAGCCCTCCGCCGCGCTGGCCCAAGGGCTGAAACGGTGGTGCTGTGGTCTTTTTTGCCATCTATCGGATAATATTAGCCATTAGTGTCGCCCGGGTGAACAAATCCGGCTCAGAGGAGTAGAATGAATTGTGCGGTGCGGGATGGCGCTCGTTTTCGGGGTCGTTTCAGCTCATTCAAGGTCGGCTGGCACCGGCCGACGCTGGCGAGATATGCGGCACCGATTCAGTGCTTTGCAGCTTGGCAACAAGGACCAACAGGATCATCGTCCGCGGCCAGTCCACTACGATCAGGACTGCCGGCGGGACCAGGGTACGCGTGGGCCGCCCCGCTTGGGCTGGCTCGTTTTGATTCATTTTATTGCTGGAGGTAAGGATATGTATTCACTGCTACGGGAAATGCCGGATTTCACCACGAGTTGGTGGAGATACATGCTGGCGATGACGCGCGCTTCCAACCGCGAAGTCGGCGAGTTCAATGACAATATGTTCATTGCCGCGCACATCGCCATGACCGCCGCACGCGACAACCCGATGAGCATGCTGGAAAGCTTCGAGGTCATGGAACATAGTGTCGGCCTGGCCCGCAAGGGATCTGCCGGCATGCAGGAGAAGATGGCCGACTACGCTTTCGACCAGATTGAAGAAGGCACCCGTGCCTATCTGAACACGATCCTGAATTCCGACGGTGAGAAGCTCGGCGGCTACATGCGCCGCGAAGCCGAAATCATGGAAGCGGTTGCCAACTTCAACGAACAGATCGAGGCCATTGGCGACGAGTTCGGCTTCCACTTCGATACTCCCAACTACAAACTGGTTCACGAAACAGACAGCTTTGATCTCTACCAGGTGCTGCCGCTGAAAGAAGGCGTCGAGGTCCGCAAGGATCTGAAGCCGGTCATGCTCGTTCCGCCGTACATGCTCGGCGTACATATCCTGGCCTTCCTGCCTTTCGAGAACAAGAGCTACAGCCACTCCTTTGCCAACGAGGGCATTCCGACCTACGTCCGCGTCGTCAAGGACATCATGACCACCGAGAAGGTGCAAACGATGACGCCGGAGGAGGACTGCGAGCAGACACGCCAGCTCTGCGCCAAGATCATGGAGCTCAACGACGGCAAGAAAGTCACCTTGAACGGTACTTGCCAGGGCGGCTACATCTGCATGATGAACATCCTCTCGGGCAAGCTGCAGGATGTCTGCGACGCCCTGATCACCAACGTAACGCCGGTTGACGGCACCTACAGCGATGCTATCAGCGGCATGCCGCAGATGCACCACGACTTTGTCACCACCACCCTGCCGAGCGGCAACAAGGTCGCCAACGGCTACCTGCTCAGCCTGGGCATGCGCTTTGTGGCCATCGACCGCGAAACGCCGCTGGTCAAGGTGCTCGATCAGGCCTCGCTGCAGCGCGCCACCGGCATGAACCCGGGCAAGACGCCCGCCGCCCTGTTCCGCTGGCTGCTCAAGGAACGTGTGCACCTGCCACTAGCCATCGCCAACATGAGTTCGCATACCTTCCAGGACGCTATTGCCGACGATGGCAGCTTGCCGGTGAAACTCTTCGACCAGCCGCTGAACATCAAGAGCCTGATCGACCTGAAAGTGCCGTGGTACCAGAACTACGCGATCAAGGACGACCTGGTCACGCCGGCTTGCGCCACCGCCGGCAACAAGTTCCTGGAAGGCTGGGACGGTCTCGAGTCGGTCGCTTTCTACGGTGGTCACGTCGCCATTCTGACCAGCCCGTATGGCAAGAAGGCACCGGTGACCGGCGAGTTCACCGACGCCAATGGCAAAGCGGCGCGCGGCCCGGTGAAGTTCCAGATGGACATTTCCTGAGCAGTGAGGATCCCAGGGAATGACGGCGCCGTGCACCTGACGATCGCCTTCTGACCCGCTGTAGATCACGCGGCCGGCCCGACGAGAATCGTCTAGGTCGGCCGCGTCGCTTCTGGCCAGGCTTCGCGTACAGCGAAAAAACGACGGCAGAGCACGCGACGGCGGCATAAGGCGTTCATGATAGCGGTCGCGGCAAGCAGCACAACCAAGTCAAGCGCAGCAACAGGAGTGCCCACCTTGTCGTGGATACTCAATATCACCCATTTTGAATCTGGAGATTTCCTTTATGAGTTACGTCAACATCATCGCCGAAGTCCGTGGAAAAGTCGGCCTGATCACCCTCAATCGCCCGAAGCAGCTGAACGCCCTCAACGATGAACTGATGGACGAGCTGGGTAGCGCGCTGGCCGCCTACGAGGCCGACGAGAATATCGGGGCGATCGTCATCACCGGCTCGGACAAGGCCTTTGCGGCCGGCGCCGACATCACGGTAATGCAATCGCTGACGTACATGGAAGCCTACAAAGGCGATTTCATCAGCCGTAACTGGGAAGGCGTCAAGAATTGCCGCAAACCGGTAATTGCGGCAGTCGCCGGCTACGCCCTCGGCGGTGGCTGCGAACTGGCGATGATGTGCGACATCATCCTGGCCGCCGACACGGCGCAGTTTGGTCAGCCGGAAGTGCGCCTGGGCATCCTGCCCGGCGCCGGCGGCACGCAACGCCTGCCACGCGCCATCTCCAAAGCCAAGGCGATGGAAATGTGCCTCGCCTCGCGCAATATCGACGCCGAGGAAGCCGAACGCTCTGGCCTGGTTTCGCGCGTCGTGCCGGCCGACAAGCTGCTCGACGAGGCGATGTCGACCGCTACCCGCATCGCCGGTTTCTCGCTACCGGTGGTGATGATGATCAAGGAGTGCATCAATCGTTCTTACGAGAGCTCGCTCAACGAAGGCCTGCTCTTCGAACGGCGTGCTTTCCACTCGGCTTTTGCCCTCGACGATCAGAAAGAAGGCATGACCGCCTTCGTCGAAAAACGTAAAGCGGCTTTCACCAACCGCTGAACGTAAAAACCGCGCGGAGCCTTGCAGCCCCGCGCGGCGTATTGCCCACCAGCATCAGCAATGCGCCGCAACATCGACCGTATTGCTGATCGTCACCTGATCCACCCAGGCCTTGGCATACACCGTGCTGTAGATGTTCGAATAGGCCGCCACTTCGAGCGTCAGTGTCACCTCACGGTTGGCAAAACGCGCCAGATCGAGCGCTGACTGACGCAGCCATTCGTTCTCCTGGTGGACCATACCAATCGCCGTAACTTCATCGACGACAATGCCATCGACCAGAACCCTGAAGCTGGCGCTGGTGTAGTCATTGACCGCAGCGTTCAGGTCCAGCCGCCGCACATAGCTCAGCTCCGGCCGCGGACCGAGCGTGAGACGCCGCGAGATCGATTGCGCGCGCGCGCCGACGGCCCCGGAATCGCCTGACGAAGCATGCCCGTAGAGCATCGACCCACCGCGAAAAGCACGCGCATCATCGTGCAGCAAATCCCAGCCGGCGCCTTCCCAGCCAGCGCTGCGCAAGGTTTCCGGGCTAAACGGGCTGAACGGACCTGAACGCTGCGCACCGCCCTTGAGCACTCCCGCCGCTTCCAGCGCGGTGGAAATGATTCCCGGAACATCGATGCCCAGTGGCGCGGAACTGCGTGGCCGGCTGCCCGGCTTGAGCAGTCCCGCCGCCTGCAGCGATGCCGAAATGATGCCATGCACATCGAGACCCAGGGCGCGATGTGCAGTCCCCGACGCTTCTTCAGCGCGCCCCGCGTGCGCCTTCCCGGCGCCTGCGCCTGCAGAGGGCTCCTCGCGAAGCAAGGGCTCAGCGACACCGACGGGGCGGGCACGACTGGCGCCCGCCGGAGCAGGCTCCGCTGCCGCTGCCGTTTCCGCAGCAGACTCGGCCGCCGTATTCGCTGCCCGCGCGCCGGCGCCTTCGACGACTCCGGGCGCCTGCGCGCTTGCCGGGCGCTCGGCAAGCAGGCCCCAGAAATCGGCAATACGGTGGGTAGACGAAATCCCGACGGCGTTGAAGAACGGCGCCGCGGTGCCGCACTGATGCGGCTCGGGTCCGGGATCGAGCGCCGCGCCGTGCGACATACCGGTAATCGTGTAGGACTCGATCAACTCCTCGCCGTCGGCGCCCTGCCAGACCCGGCGCGGATAGCCGTCAATGCGCATCTCGATGCTTGGCCTGGCGTCCAGCCCGTGCACGTCGGCCCACTGCTTGATGAGCTCTTCGGCATTGACCGGCTTCACCGCTGTGTCGGCATCGCCGTGCCACACCGACAGCGTCGGCCACGGCCCCTGGTGTGCAGACGCGGCGCGCACCAGCGCCCCCCATTCCTGGCCAGAACGTACTCGCCCCTGGAAAATGCTCTCCAGCCCCTCCTGCAAGCCCGTGGCCGTGCGGTAGGGTACCCCGGCGATGACTGCACCACCGGCAAAGACTTCCGGATAGCTGGCCAGCATCACCGCCGTCATGGCGCCACCGGACGAGGTGCCGGTCACATAGACCCGGCAACCATCAAGGCCGTGCTCGACCACCATCTTGTCGACCATCTGTACGATCGACTGCGCCTCGCCACGTTCGCGTTCGTTGTCTTCGGGGCGGAACCAGTTGAAGCAGCACAGCGGATTGTTGTTCCATTGCTGCTGCGGAAAGAGCAGCGCGAAACCATGCCGATCGGCGACCGTCGACCAGCCACTGCCCTTGTTGTAGGAGGCGGCGCTCTGCGTACAGCCATGCAGGACGACGACCAGCGGGGCGTTCGCTGGCAGCCCCTCGGGGAGATAGGTGTACATCTTCAATTCACCGGGATTACTGCCGAAGGCGCTGACTTCGCGCAAGCGGCTTTCCTGCGCGTCGACCTGGTCGGACCAGGCTTTTACCGAGGCCAGCGTCGAGAGAAGCTTCTCCCAGCGACTTCCGTGCGGCGTCTTGGCAGCGAGTTTTGCCATATTCGCAATGGCGGCCATTTTGTTGCCCAGTTTGTTCAGCATTGGACTACTCCTGTCATCGGACAAGGTGGTAAGCGAACCGATCTCGATCAATTTGCGGACCGGCAGGAAAACGGTGTGGAACAGCCCTGGATCGACCAATCCACCACGCTGGGGGTCAAGCCAGGCCGGCGGGGCAGCGCCCGGGGCCAGGCCATAGGTGTGACTGAAGACGGCGCGGCGGCCCTGCCACCAGGCGCTGAATTGCAGTGAGGCAACCGGACAACCACGGTTGATCCAGACGCCAAAAAGTTCGCCGGCAACGATGGCGCGCGTCTCCTCGGCACAGGCCAGTTCCAGAAGCTGAGCCAGCGCTTCGCCAAAGCGCATGCCGTGCAGGCCAATCGCCGCCGCCGGTGGCTCCTCGGCGTCGGTCCTTGCCACTGCCGGACCGAAGAGGACACGGGGAGTATTCCCCCCCGGCGCGACCGCCGCCGGCCGCAAATCCTCATAGCAGCGGATGGCTTCGATGGTCTGCGCCTGCTGCGGTGCCGCCATCGCGCCGATCAACAACTGCGCCGCGTACTGCGGCGTCGCCGGTGGCGAACCACGACCGCGGGGGCCAGGAGCCACCAGCCCGCCGGTGACCATCAGGGTGACCCGAAAGCGCAGGTCGCGCCGCGACTCGCCGAGCAGGTCGGCGAGTCGTTCGCTGAATTCGTAACGTGCCAGTCGATTAACCATGGAGTAACGATAGCACGCGCCCGGCCGAGATGCACCTATTTTTTTAGTAAGTGACATCTAACAATTTATTTTTGGCAAATCGGCCGGAACCGATGACTGGCGGTTACTAGCCGTTACTAGCCGTAGCCAGGCCCGGAAGCTATGATTCGCGCTTCCATCAGTCAGGAGAAAAGGCGATGCGCCGATTCCGGCAAACCAATCCCCACCCGCGGCGATACCGGCAATGAGCACGACGCGCCGGGAACAGGACTCGTTCGGCAGCATCGAGGTAGCCAACGATCGCCTCTGGGGAGCGCAGACGCAGCGCTCACTCGAACACTTCGACATCTCCAGCGAGCGCCTGCCCGAGGAGCTGGTGCTCGCCCTCGCCACCGTCAAGTCGGCCTGCGCGCGTGTGAACTGCGCGCTCGGGTTGTTGGCGGAGAGCAAGGCAACGGCGATCGCTGCTGCCGCCGAGGAAATCCTGCTCGGCCGCCATCGCCAGGAGTTTCCGCTCTCGGTCTGGCAGACCGGCTCGGGTACGCAGAGCAACATGAACATCAACGAGGTCCTGGCCAACCGCGCGTCGGAACTGCTCGGCGGCGAACGCGGCGCGAAGCGCTGCGTGCACGCCAACGACGACGTCAATCGCGGCCAGTCGTCGAACGACGTCTTTCCGACGGCCATCCATGTGGCGGCGGTACTCGGCATTACGCGCGCACTACTGCCAGCACTGGCCCGGCTACGCACGACGCTGGCGGCCAAGTCGGCAGCCTTTGCGGACATCGTCAAGATCGGCCGCACTCACCTCCAGGACGCAACGCCGCTGACCCTGGGTCAGGAGTTTTCCGGCTACGTCGCCCAGCTCGAACATGCCGAAGCGGTGATCGAAGACGCCTTGGCCTCGCTGTACCCGCTGGCCATTGGCGGCACCGCGGTCGGCACCGGCCTCAACACCGCCGCAGACTTTGGCGCGCGCGTGAGCGCGGAACTCGCCCGCGAAAGCGGCCTGCCCTTTATCGAGGAAAGCAACAAGTTCGCGGCGCTGGCGGCGCACGATGGCCTGGTCGCTGCACACGGCGCGCTCAGGACGCTGGCCGTCGCGCTGATGAAGATCGCCAACGACATCCGCTGGCTGGCATCGGGACCGCGCTGCGGCCTCGGCGAGATCAGCATCCCCGAAAACGAGCCAGGCAGTTCGATCATGCCCGGCAAGGTCAACCCGACGCAGTGCGAGGCGCTGACCATGCTCTGCTGCCAGGTGATGGGCAACGACGTCGCAATCGGCATCGGCGGCGCCTCCGGCAACTTCGAACTGAATGTTTTCAAGCCGCTGATCGCCCACAACTTTCTGCAAAGTGTGCGCTTGCTGGCCGACGGCATGAACAGCTTCGAGGCGCACTGCGTTGGCGGCATCGAGGCCAGACGCGAACGCATCGGCGAGTTGCTGGAGCGCTCGCTGATGCTGGTCACCGCGCTGGCACCGCACATCGGCTACGACCGCGCCGCCGAGATCGCCAAGCGCGCACACCATGCCGGCAGCACGCTACGCGAAGCAGCGCTGGAGCTGGAGTACGTCAGTGGCGAGGACTTCGACCGCTGGGTTAAAGCGCGAGAAATGACCGGCGGCGGTGACCCAGCTTAATGTGAAAGTCGCGCAAGCGACTCACGAAACTCCCTTCTCCCCTTGCGGGAGAAGGGGCAGGGGAAGAGGGAAACGGTCATGACTTTCATGATTTGGGGTGTCTCCACGTGTCATGACCGTTAATGTGAAAGTCGCGAATGCGACTCACGAAACTCCCTTCTCGGCTCGCGGGAGCAGGGTCGGGGAAGAGGGGGAAACGGTCATGAATTTCATGATCCGGGGTATCCTGACATGTCATGACCGTTAGCGCGGCGCCAGAGGCAGGCTCAGGGTGAACAGAGCGCCACCCTGCGGCCGGTTCGCCGCTTCCAGTCGGCCGCCCTGGGGTTCGACGATGCCATAGCCGATCGACAGCCTGAGACCCCGGCCACCCTGCCCGACCGGCTTGGTGGTGAAGAAGGGATCGAAGAGACGCGCCAAATTGGCCTCGGTGATGCCCGCGCCATTGTCGGCAAAGTGCAGGACGATCATGGCCGCGAACAAGGGCGCCTCCCTGCTGGTCGTCGAAGGCGCCATTCCGACTCGCGACAGCGGCATCTACTGCAAAATCGGCGGCCCGACCGCGCTGTTCGGTGACGGCTGCACCCGCACTATTGCCGCCCGCGCGACGCCGCTTCTTTCGACGCGTACCGGGCGCTGAGCGAGCGCCCAGCCAGACGTCGAGTCCCTGGGCGTTCAGATCCAGGTCGGTGGCGAAAACTTCGAGGATTTCCTCACTCGGCAATTGACAGCCAAACCTTTCTTGCGAGATGGCAATTATTGTTGCCGTTGTCACCTGCTTGTGACACCCTGGCATTTTTCCTGCTGATCCCCTTCTATGACGCATTTCTTTGCCGACGATGGCGAAAAAATCCACGTACAGGTTTCCGGCGATGGCTCGCCAATCCTCATGCTGCACGGCTGGACCGCCAGCCACCGCGAATGGCAGCCCTTCCTCGAAGCACTGACCGCCCACCACCGTGTATTCCGATGGGATGCCCGCGGTCATGGTGGCCACCGCCTGACGCAGGCCACGGTGCCTACCGTGCAACGCATGGCGCAAGACCTGAACAACCTGATCGAGAACTATGCACTCGACAAACTGGTGGTCGTCGGCCACTCGATGGGTGCCTTGACTCTCTGGCAGTACATCGGCGAACACGGTTGCCGGAATCTGCACAAGCTGGTCTTCATCGACCAGTCGCCAAAACTGCTGACCGATGACAGTTGGTCCAACGGCATCTACGGCAACTTCGACCGTGAGCAGTCGCAAGCCTTCCTGAAGCATCTGGAAGACGACTTCGCCGAATCGGTTCTTCGCCTTGGCGGCATGGGACTCAATGTCCGCGCCAGGCAGAAGTATCACGAAAACTCGCCCGGTCTGGAGAAAGCGCGGCAGTGGCTGAGCGCGCAGGATGCGAAGCCGCTGATTGCCTGCTGGGAGAGCCTGACCGAAGCCGATTACCGGTCCGTTCTCGAACGTATCGACATCCCGGCGCTACTGGTCTACGGCGGCGACAGCAATTACTACCGTAGCGAAACTGCACACTACGTCAAGAACCGCATCGCCGGTGCCATCCTGCATGTCTACGCAGGCACGGACCACTCTCCGCACCAGTGGGAGCGCGACCGCTTCGTCCGCGATCTACGCGAATTCATTGATTCACCTTGAGGCCTCAATCGTTCTTTTCGTCTTGTTGAACAGGGGTTTGAAGCAAGCATGCACACCCGCCGCCTCTTCCTGAACCGCCTCGATCCCGGACAACACGAGCCCGAGGATGCCGTGGTGGTGATTGACGTGCTGCGTTCTTTCTCGACGGCCGCCTACGCTCTCGCCGCTGGCGCCAGTACCATCTACCCGGTGGAAACGATCTCCGCAGCCTTTCACCTGCAACACGCGCTGCCGGACGCGCTGACCACTGGCGCGGTAGGCGGTGGCGACCCGATACCCGGTTTCGACTTCGGCAATTCGCCGTCTGCCTTGCAGGGCGCCAAGCTGGCCGGGCGACCACTCATTCAGACCACTGCCGCGGGAGTTCGCGGGCTGCTGCGATTCAGCTCCTGCCGCGCCTTGTTCGCCGGCAGCCTGGTCCTCGGGCGGGCGACGGCACAGGCGCTTCTCGCCTTGCAGCCTGCCGAGGTCTGTTTCGTGATCACCGGCGAATGGGTCGACCGCGATGGTGACGAGGATATCGCTTGCGCAGACTATATTGAAGCCCTGCTGCACGGCGAAGACCCCGATCCAGAAGTGTACGCCGCCCGCGTGCGCAACTCCGATTTCGGGCGGCGCTTTCAGGCCGACAGCAACGCCAACCTGCCTGCCAGCGATCTCAGCCTCTGCGCGCACGCCGATCGCTTCGACTTTGCTCTGCGCGCCACGCGTTCGGACGGCCGGCTGCAACTTCACCGCGCTCAGGTCAGCGCAGACCGCTCTCACCCCGGCCGCAACTAGCTGCCGCGTCCCCATGCTCGCCGCAGCAATCGGTCACCAGCAACCGCCAGCTCAAACAGCTCAAACAGCTTAGTCCGCTTACTTCCCGATCAGCTCCTTCAGCATCGGCTCGAGTGTCGCCTCATCCAGCCGCCCCAGGCGACTGCTTGCGAAGCGCCCATCGCGCCCGATGACCACCGTATACGGCAGCGCCTTCACCTGCAGGCCCGGCGTCTCGCCGGCATTCTTGCCGCCCAGCAGCAGCGGATAGGAAACCGGCGTCGCCTTGACGAAGCTGCGCAGATTGTCGACTTCGTCGATGCCAATGCCGACAAACTGCACGCCCTGCGCGGCGTAGCGGCTGTACAGGCGGGAAAATACCGGCATTTCTTCGACGCAAGGTTTGCACCAACTGGCCCAGTAATTGACCACCAGGACCTTGCCCTGCCACTGCGCCATGGCCTGCGGGCGGCCATCAAGATCATCGAGAGTCAGCGTCATGATCGCGTCAACTTCGGCCTGCGCTGCTTCCGGCGAGAGTTGCGGCGGCGAGCGCAAGCTGTCGGGAATGGTGTCGCCGGGAGGCAATCCGCCGAGAACCAGGACGCGATAGGCGAGCAGTGCCACGGTGGCCACGGTCAATACGCCGGCGACTACCGCCA
Organism: Candidatus Accumulibacter sp. ACC012; assembly: GCF_907163155.1. Classification (NCBI taxonomy): domain Bacteria; kingdom Pseudomonadati; phylum Pseudomonadota; class Betaproteobacteria; genus Candidatus Accumulibacter; species Candidatus Accumulibacter sp. ACC012. The sequence goes on along the minus strand of NZ_CAJQUC010000003.1, from coordinate 59,764 downwards.
CCCACAGCGCACGCTGCTGATTCATGCCCGCCGCTCCTTTTCCACCTTTTCCACCTTTTCCGCTGCCTGCGCGCGCCGTCGTGACATCGCTTTCAGACACACCAAAACGAACATCAGGCCGCCGATAACGGCGATCAGGCCGCCGAGGCCCATCATCCCCATGCCGATCTTCTGCGGCAGCGTGGTCAGCATCTGCTCGGCGCCAGCGACCTTGCGCTGCACGCCGTAGCCTCCCGACCAGGCCAGGCCGAGGACATGGATCAGTTGCCCACCGCCATAGACGTAGGGCTGCCAGCGCGCCATGCGACCTTCGACCGGGCCGAAGCCGAGGCGAGGCAGGAGCACATAGGCCAGGCCCATGAAGGCCAGCGTGACGCCAACCGTCGAGCCGTGATAGTGCGCCGGAATGACAACATTTACGCCGTGGATCATGTAGCCGAGGACACCGCCGAGCGCGAACAGCGTGAAAGAAGCGATAAACGCCGACTTGGCCGGTGCCGCGGGCAAGGAGCGCACGCCCCACAGGGACAAGGCACCGAGCAGGATCAGCGGTCCCATATACGGATGGCCCCACTCCATCAGTTTGGCGAACAGCTCGACATGCGGCAGTTCACCGACCGGCAACAACAGATAGATGGCCGGCACCGCCAGCAGCGGTAGCGCGGCGACCAGGAACAGCACCGACACCGCACGGTGCGATGCCGCCGACGGGCAGCCGAGCGCTGCGGCGATCCACAACCAGGCGACAACCATCAGCAGCGCGTGCTGAAATTGCAGGGTGTGCCCACCGCCCCAGAACATCACTTCGTAATAGATCGTTCCCTCGACCTCGGGCACCAGCAACCACGACCAGTAGAATGCGGCCAGCGCCAGGAAAGCGGCGACCGCGCCCAGGAAAGCGCCAAGGCGTAGTGGCTCACCGAGAAAGCGTTGCGGCCAGATGGTGATCAACCCGCGCATTACCGTCAGAGTGATGCCGACGGCAAAGATCCACAGCGAGGTAAAAAACAGCGGCTGCTTCAACACCGGGATGTAATTGTTGAGTACCGGCTCGGCGCCCGGGAAGAACGGTGAAACGGTCATCAGCGCGGTACCCAGGGCCGCCAGGGCGAAACCACTCCAGCCCAGCCACGCCAGACCGGCAGCACCGACGGCACACCAGATGACCGCGGCAAAAGCCATGAACCACACCGCCACCGACAGGTCGACGTGCACCACCAGCGCCGCACGGAACAAATCCTTGAGCGGGAAGACATCCTGAATGCCCGGCGTTCGTGACAGGACCAGCAGAACCGCCAACAAGCCAGAGCCGATCAGCGCCATTACCCCTAACCACAACCAGGCACGCGCCAAGCTGGCGGGCGTGCCAGCAGCGATTTCCGGCACTAGGGGTGCGTCCGAACCAAGCGTCACCATGTGTGAATCCACAATTGCCTCACGCAAAAAATCGGCCGAGTATACGGCCAGGCGGCGCGATATGCCAAACGAGCGGCGCTGCCCGGCGTTTATCACGGGAAATCTACATGTCATTCGCTGGCAGGCGTCGAGGTGCTACGGCCGAGCGCAGCTTGCTCCCGGCGAATACACATGCGAATATTGTTGCCCGCAGTTACTTCTACTTCTGGCTGACCGTTTCGGAAACTGCCCATGCATTCGCCCCAACCCGGCATCAATATTGAAGCGCTACTGGCGCACGTACCACTGTTCAACGAGTTGGAGAAAGCGGAGATTGCGCGCCTTGCGCGCGGCACACGCGAAATAAAAGCCACGCGTGGCGACATCCTGTTCCACAAGGGCGACACACCGACCGGCTTCTACCTGATCGTCTATGGCCAGGTGAAGCTGGCATTCACCTCACCGCAAGGCGGCGAAAAAGTCGTCGACATCCTGCCGCAGGGGCAAACCTTCGGCGAGGCAGTCATGTTCACCGACAGGCCGTTCATGGTCTATGCGCAGGCGCTCGCCGACTCGCTGCTACTGCACATCTCGAAGGCGGCGATCAACGAAGAACTGGATGCCGACCCCAAGCTCGGCCGCAAGATGATCGCCGGGCTGGCCATGCGCTTGCATCAACTGATGAACGACGTCGAGTCCTATTCGCTGCATTCCGGTCGCCGGCGAATCATTTGCTACCTGTTGCGCGAGGAAGGTGAAACGGGTGACCAGGTGATTACCGTCACGCTGCCGACCAACAAGGGCGTCATCGCCTCGCGTCTCAATCTGACGCAGGAACATTTCTCGCGAATCCTGCACGAACTTTCGGAAAAAAACCTGATCGCCGTCGACGGGCGAAAAATCCACATCGCCAACGTCGATGAACTACGCAACTATGATCTCTGAAATCTGCCGTACCTATAACAATTTAACGAGGAGACCCCATTAATGGCATTGGAAACCGAGATCAAGCTGAGCATTCCCGTCAGCGCGGCGCGAAGATTACCGACACACCCGATCCTCGCTGATACCCCGTCGCACCGCGAGAAGCTGATCAATACCTACTACGACACGCCCGACCGACGACTTGAAGCCAAGCACATCGCCGTGCGCTATCGCAAGAAGGGCACGGAGTGGCTGCTGACCGTCAAAAGCCAAGCGCCATCACCCGGGGGCCTGGCACAGCGCAACGAGTGGGAGGTCCCCAGCCAGCCGGGCGACTTCGATTTTTCGCACGTTGACACGCCGAAGCTGCGGAGCTTTCTCGAAGCAGCGACGAGCGAACTGGTGCCGGTGTTTACCACCGACTTCACACGCCTCAGCTGGCTTCTGACGCCAAATGAGGGAACCCGCATCGAGGTCGCTCTGGACCGCGGAAAAATCGACGCCGACGGACGTCAGGAGACGATCTGCGAAGTCGAGCTCGAACTGCTCGAAGGCAGCGTTGCCGACCTGTTCGCAGTGGCCATCGCCCTGCAAAAAGACCTGCCGCTGCACCCGGAAGCCCCCAGCAAAGCCGAGCGCGGCTACCGCCTGGCCGCCAACCCGGCGAACACAGCGAACACGCCGGTCAGGGCCGCCGAGGCGAAGCTGCAATTGGGCATGTCGAGCATCGCTGTCTTCTGTAGCAGCGCCGTCGCCTGCCTGGTGCAGTTGCAGGGCAACGAACGCGGCGCACGTGAAAGCAACGATCCCGGCTTCATCCATCAGGCACGCGTTTCGATCCGTCGTCTGCGTTCGGCGATTCGACTCTGGAAACCCTTGCTGCCGGTAGAGTACGTCAGTGACTTCGACCCGCGCTGGAGTGCGCTCGCCGGGCAACTCGGCGATACCCGCAATTGGGACGTCTTTCTCACCGAGGTCCTGCCACCGATCAGCAAGGCTTTTCCCGAGCACAGCGATGTCCACGCGGTGGCCAAACAAGCGGCCATCCAGTTGGCGGCCTGCCGCAAGGCGGCGCAGGCGGCAATCGCCTCACCCGACTACTCGAAGCTGCTGCTCGAGTTCACCGCGGCAACAATAGCCTTACCGGAAAAGAAGAAGCCCGCGTTGACCGTGTTTGCCCCACGCTCACTGAACAAACGTGCCAAGAAGGTCGCCGAACTCGCCACCAGAACGAAGGAGTCGGATCCGGAAGCACGCCACGACTTGCGCAAGGCGCTGAAACGACTGCGGTACGCGATCGAATTCTTTGCACCCCTGTTCCCGGCCCGCCGCCTGCAGCGTTATCAGCAGAGTGCGACCGGACTGCTCGACCTGCTCGGCCGCATGAACGACTTCACTGTCGCCGAACATCTGGTGGCCGAAGCCCTTCCGGGACATCATAGTGATCTGGTGCGTGCCTGGCTGGCAGGGCGGAACGACCTCCTCTTCGGCCAGCTCGACGCCATGTTGAGCGAATTTCTCAGCCATCCGGCGCCCTGGGACCGGGGCTGAGCGAGCGAACTTTCTCGACACCTCGCGCGCTGCAGCCGGCGCAGCGGATGACCCACTCTTCCCTCGTTCCGGGCGCCGCTAGAGCGCTCGCCGTGGCCTTGCTTGCCGTCCTGCTCGGCGGCCTGCCGCTGGCCCGGGCGGCCGACTTGCCGAGCGCCGTCAGCCAAGCCCTGCAGCAGGCCGGCATCCCGGCAAACGCCGTCGGCATGGTCGTGCAGGCGGTCGACGGCGGGCCGCCGCTGCTCAGCCATAACGCCCAGCAGGCAATGAACCCGGCCTCGGCGATGAAGCTGGTAACGACCTACGCCGCCCTCGATATGCTCGGCCCGGCCTATACCTGGCGCAGCGAGCTACTCGCCGACGCCAGCCCGCGCGACGGCCGGCTCAACGGCAATCTCTACCTGCGCGGCAGCGGTGACCCGAAGCTGGCGCTGGAACAGTTCTGGCTGTTACTGCGCCAGTTGCGCCAGCGCGGAGTGAAGGAAATCAATGGCGACCTGATTCTCGATCGCAGCGCTTTTGCCCTGCCGGCGCACGATCCGGGAGAGTTTGACCAACAGCCGCTGCGGCCTTACAACGCCGGCCCCGACGCCTTGCTGGTGAACTTCAAGAGCCTGCGCCTGCTCCTGCAGGCCGACGCGGCTGGAAACGCCGTGCGTGTGATCGCCGAAACGCCGAGCGCGGGTCTCAGCATCGACAATCGCCTTAGCCTCGGGCGTGGCGCCTGCGGCGACTGGCGTGAACAGCTCACGCCAGTGATCAAAGGGCTGCGCATCGAACTCAGCGGCAGCTTTCCGGCGGCTTGTGGCGAGCGCAGCCTGAACCTGGCCCCGTGGGCCGCCGATAGGCAGGTCGAAAGCCTGTTTCGTGCGCTGTGGCAGGAACTTGGTGGTAGCTTCAAGGGCAGTGTGCTGGAAGGCCGTACGCCGGCTGCTGCCACGATGCTTCTCTCCCAGGAGTCGCCGCCGCTCGGCGAGATCGTGCGCGATATCAACAAGTACAGCAACAACGTCATGGCGCGCCAGCTGTTCCTGACCCTGGACAGCGAACGGCCAGCGACGATCGAGGGCGCGCGTCGACAGATCGCCGGCTGGCTGCTGGCCAACGATCTGCAATTGCCCGAATTGTTCATCGACAATGGCTCCGGCCTGTCACGCCAGGCGCGCATCTCGGCCGCTGGCCTGGCGCAACTCCTGGGCGCTGCCTGGCGAGGCCAGGTGATGGCCGAACTGATCGCCTCGCTGCCGGTCGCCGGCGTCGACGGCACTTTGCGCAAGCGCTTGAAAAATGGCTCTGCGGCTGGACGAGCGCACCTGAAGACCGGCTATCTGGAAGGCGTGCGAGCGATTGCCGGATTTGTGCTGGACAACAGCGGCAAGCGCTGGATCGTCGTCGGCCTGATCAACGACCCGAATGCCCGCCTCGGCAAAGCCGCCCTGGATGCCCTGCTACTGTGGGTCGCCGACCGTTAATGGGAAAGTCGCGCCAGCGACTCGTGACCCTTGGCCCTTGCGGCGGTGGCGCTCAGAGGTCGTCGATCGCTCTTCGTCCGGACAGCGCCAGCCAGCCGCGGATGACGCGATAGCTGACCCACAGGCCAAGGACGACAATCAACAACCAGGCGATCGGAATGAAAATGATGGTGATGATCAGCAGGCCGTAGACCAGCAGCCACAGCGCCGTAAACCAGAAGGTCCGGATCTGCCAGCGATAATGGCTATCAAGCCAGGTGCCGCGGACATCGCCGCGCTTGACGTAGTTGAGAATGACGGCAAACAGGGAGGGCACGCCAAAGACGAAAGCGCCGGCGACACTCGCCGCACCGGCAACGCCGATCACCACGGCCACCGCGTGCAGGGCGTAGATGACGTGGCACCAGGCGCGTTCGCCTTCCAGGTAGGAATCGGGGATAAGCTCACTACTCATTTTCTCTCCAGTCACGCAGCGCACTTGCCGCGCCGCGCGAACATCAATTGGCCAAGCGCGAGATCACGCAAGGGCCGCCACTCAAACCATTGGCAGTCATAGCCCGAGATCGCTCCACAGTGCATCGACCCGCTCTTTGACGGCAGCGTCCATGACGATCGGCGTTCCCCACTCGCGACTGGTTTCGCCCGGCCATTTGTTGGTCGCATCGAGACCCATCTTGCTGCCCAAGCCGGCGACCGGACTGGCGAAGTCGAGATAGTCGATCGGCGTGTTCTCGGCAATCAGTGTATCGCGCGCCGCGTCGACGCGGGTGGTCAGCGCCCAGATCACTTCCTTCCACTCGCGGATATCGACGTCGTCGTCGACGACGATGATGAACTTGGTGTACATGAACTGGCGCAGAAAACTCCAGATGCCGAACATCACCCGTTTGGCATGCCCCGGGTACTGCTTCCTGATGCTCACCGTCGCCAGGCGATAGGAACAACCTTCAGGCGGCAGATAAAAATCGACGATCTCGGGAAACTGCTTCTGCAACAGCGGCACGAAGACCTCGTTGAGCGCCACGCCAAGCATCGCCGGTTCGTCGGGCGGCTTGCCGGTGTAGGTGCTGTGGTAGATCGGCTCGCGGCGCATGCTGATACGCTCGATGGTGAACACCGGGAACAGCGACTTTTCGTTGTAGTAGCCGGTGTGGTCGCCATACGGCCCTTCGAGTGCAGTCTCTGCGGGATCGATATAACCTTCGAGGACGATCTCGGCCGAAGCCGGCACCTGCAGATCGGAACCGAGGCATTTCACCAACTCGGTCTTGGCGCCACGCAGCAGACCGGCAAACTGATATTCGGAGAGACTGTCCGGCACCGGCGTCACCGCCGCCAGAATCGTTGCCGGATCGGCGCCCAGCGCCACCGCCACCGGAAACGGCTGGCCGGGGTACTGCAGGCAGTGCTCGCGAAAATCGAGGGCGCCGCCACGATGTGCCAGCCAGCGCATGATCACCTTGTTCGGAGCGAGCACCTGCTGGCGATAGATGCCGAGGTTCTGGCGCATCTTGTGCGGCCCGCGGGTCACCGTCAGCCCCCAGGTGATCAGCGGCGCGGCGTCACCCGGCCAGCACAGCTGGATCGGCAGGCGCGACAAATCGACGTCCTTGCCTTCCCAGAGCACTTCCTGGCACGGCGCCGAAGAACGCACGCGCGGAGCCATGTTGAGCACCTGCTTGAGTACCGGCAGCTTGTCCCAGGCGTCCCTTAGTCCTTTCGGCGGCTCGGGCTCCTTGAGATAGGCCAGCAGTTTGCCCACCTCGCGCAGCGCCAGCACCGATTCCTGCCCCATCCCCAGCGCTACGCGCCGCGGCGTACCGAAGAGATTGGCCAACACCGGTATGCGGTGCCCCCTGGGCTTCTCGAAGAGCAGCGCCGGCCCGCCGGCACGCAGCACGCGATCGCAAATTTCGGTCATTTCGAGGCGCGGATCAACCTCGACGCCAATGCGCTTGAGTTCGCCGAGGCCTTCCAGTTGCGCGACGAAGTCGCGCAGGTCGTGATATTTCATCAGCAGGTGTCCGGCCGGGAGCCTCCCGGCGGCAGGGTCGCAAAGGCGACCATCAAGGTGGACCCGGCCAGGCGACCCCGCCGTGGAGTCCGCGAGCCAGTGACCAGGGCGTTCAACGCCTGATTATAATCTGGCAGGCGCATCGGCAACGAAGTCTGCCCGGCCCGCAAGGCCACCGCCAAGGCGCCTGCCATCGGGGCGTACGGGAGCATCCGTCCGCTAGCGATAGCAGCAGCTTCTAGCGGCGTTGGATGCGGCCAAGGACCGTGCCCAACCGATGTCTTTCGACGAAGCGGAACAGCGCAGCAACTAGCGGCCCAGGCCAGTGCCCGGCGAGTACGCTAACGCCGCCCAGCTATGCGCCAACTGATCGGGCATGCTTTCGCCGCGTCGCGCCCAGACCGAGAAGAGCCAAACCGACCATCGCCACGCTCGCGGGCTCCGGCACGGCCGCGGTCACCGCCTCGGCATCCAGCCGCACGTTGTCAAATGCCACATAAGGCGTCCCGGGGCCTGAGTTGTTCGTCCCAATCAATCGAAGCACCATGGTTTTGCCGATGTCGGGGTTGGCGCTCGACACGAACATCGAGGCAGAATACTCATCGAAGCCGCCGTCGGTGACATTGTCGAGTAGATCGGTGAAGTCGATGATGTTCTGAGCCGATCCGACCAGCCCAAGCTGGAATCCAAACGAGCCCACATTGAGCCGATCAAGCGGATTGCCCACTGCCACCCGCAACGTGTAGGTCGTATTCCCCAGTAGCGTTGCGCTGAGCGTCTGCGTCAGCGGAACACCGCCTGGCGACACCATGTACGCGGTGTTATTGCCATTCGGTACGTTGCCACTTGGAAACGCGACATTGCCGACGCCAGGGTTGAAGGCGCCAAAGCAATCCGGCGCACAGCCTGTGCTGTCCGACCAATCGGTGAGAACATTGTTGGTGAACGTGTCCTCAAGCAGAAACTGGGTTTCAAAACTGGCGTTAAGGATGCTGACCGGTGCTGCCATGGCCGGCCATGCCCATGTCAGTGCGACGGCACATCCCAAGCCAAGGCAACTGCCGCTGCCGTACTCCTTTTGCTCGTTCTCATAGTGGTTCTCCTGTCGGTCGGGGTGGCGATCTTGCTTGACGCGAAAGCATCGGTGATCCGCCTGTGCCTGTACCGTCCAGAAAACATGGGCTCCATCAAGCGTTGGTAAAAAGAAAGCAAATAATGCGCCCCATTTATCATCCATTTGAATTATTTATGTTTTGTTCTTTTAATCAACGCTTCGGCGAGCCCATGTGTAAATTTCTTCGACATGGTCAGCCATGGCGGAAAGCGTTCACTCGCTCTTGAGAAAGAGCGCCACGGCCAGCACCTCTTGGCTCTATTGTTGACCTTGACGAAGATACGATGGGTAGGTCGGAATGTACCTGAGTGCCACCGCGCCGCCGACGAGCGTAGCGATTGACTAGCGAAGACGATAAACGTAGTGACAAGCGACACAGCCGCTGGTCAGCGACGGCAACGCGGCGATGGTCTTGTCGCGGTCGCCGCTGGCGGCGATACGGGCAAACTCACTCGCCGCGCGATGCCCGTCCATGCCGATAGCGTGCATCGCCGGCGGCATGTGTGGTCCGGGACGGGCTGCAAAGGGGAGGTCGCGATGCTTGCCCATTGCCGAGACGCCAAGCTCCTGCTCCGCGATCTGGCCGGCCTCCTTGAACTTCCCGCTGGCGACCAGGCCAAGAATCTCGTTCAAGGCCAGGAGGTTGGCGCGCATCTCGGCACGTAGCGTGGATTCCGCTGCCGCTGGCAAGGACGCCAACTGCCGGGTATCGTCGCCATCGGCAGCGTGGACCGTCGCCACCAGCAGCGCCAGCGAACAGAAAAACAGGGGAGCTTTCATCCGGAAATCCCTTTCGAGGCCAAAAAATCCACGGCGATGCCGGCAAAAATACTGGCCCCGAGCCAGTTGTTATGCAGGAAAGCCTTGAAGCAAGGCGCCGGCTTGCGCGCCCGGATCAGGGTGTAATGGTAGGCGGAAATTGCCGCTGCCACCACCAGACCGGCGTAGAAAAACACCCCCAGGCCAAGCCCGTAGCCGACCGCGGCGATCAAGGCCAGGGTCAGCGCATAGCACAGCATCACCGCCGCCACGTCGAAGCGACCGAAGGTAATCGCCGAAGTACGAATGCCGATCTTGAGGTCATCGGCACGATCGACCATGGCGTATTCCGTATCGTAAGCAATCGCCCAGAAGACGTTGGCCAGCAACAACCACCACGCTTCCGCGGGCACCGTTCCGAGCTGTGCCGCATAGGCCATCGGAATTCCGAAGCCGAAAGCAAGGCCAAGGTAGGCCTGTGGAATGGCCAGGAAGCGTTTGGTGAAAGGATAGCTGGCGGCAAGAAACAGCGCCGCGATGCACAGTGCGGCGAGCAGCCAGCTACGCAGCGGCACGACGATAAGGACGGCACAGCCGACCAGCGCGCAAAAAAGCAGCAAAGCCTCCCTGACCGACACCTGGCCAGCAGCCAGCGGCCGCTGACTGGTACGCGCGACGTGCGGGTCGAAGTTGCGATCGGCCAGGTCGTTGATCACGCAGCCGGCCGAACGCATCAACACCGTCCCGAGGACGAAAATCCAGAGCACCCGCCAGTCCGGCCTACCTAGCGCCGACAGCCACAACCCCCACAGCGTCGGCCAGAGCAGCAGCAGAATGCCGATCGGCTTGTCGAGGCGCATCAGGCGCTCGTAAAGATCGAGTCGCTCACGCAGTTGTTGGCCGGAAAATCGCATGGCGCTCATTCTAACGGTCATCACCTGTCGAGACACCCCTGATGATGAAAGCCATGACCGTCCCCTCCACCTGCAGGCAGGCTTCTGATCACGCCTCCCGGTATCGCCGAGACGCGAAATAGCCGACCGCCGACGCCAGCGGCGTGCCAGGGCTTACTGCCAGTCACCACGCAGGCCGGCGACAATCTCGCGCAAATGCTCGGGCGTCGCTGCCGCGGGCTCGACCGCCCCGCCAACGTTCAGCGTAATCCTGGAAAATAGCCCCAGCAAACGCCGCGGCTTGCTCATTGCCGGCCCCCCCTTGCGACTGAAGAAGCTACCCCACAGGCCTTGCAAGGCCATCGGAATCACGCTCACCGGCGTGCGTCCGACGATCCGCTGCACGCCCGATCGGAAGGGGTTGAGGTCGCCGCTGTCGGTAATCCGCCCTTCCGGGAAGATAGCCACCAGCTCACCGTCTTCGAGGGCCCGCGCGACTTCCTCGAAAGCGGCCTCCATCATCACTTGATCTTCGCGCGCGGGAGCAATCGGGATGGTGTTCATGTGGCGAAAGATGAAGTTGATCACCGGCAGACGGTAGATACGATAATCCATCACGAAGCGGATCGGCCGCCGGCTGGCAGCGGCAATGACGATCGGATCGACGAAGCTGACGTGGTTGCAGACCAGCACCGCCGGCCCTTCTTGCGGGATGTTTTCCAGCCCTTTCTGCTGCATGCGGTACACCGAGTGGATCAACAACCAGGCGATGAAACGCAGCATGAACTCGGGCACCAGGCTATAGATGTAGACCGCCACCGCCGCATTGCACAGCGCGGCGATAGCGAACAGCGCCGGAATCGAGATGCCGTTGCCAAGCAGTCCGGCAGCAGCCAGCGCGCCGCAGACCATGAACAGCGCGTTGAGGATATTGTTGGCGGCGATGATTCGCGCCCGCTGTTCCGCGGCGCTGCGCACCTGGATCAGCGCATACAGCGGCACGATGAAAAAGCCCCCGAAGACGCCGAGCGCGAAAAGGTCGAAAAGCACCCGCCATGTCTCGTGCATGGCGAGAACTCCGGCAAGCGCCAGTGGCGCGCCAGTGGGCAGCACAGCGGGCGACGCAAAAGCCAGGTCGAGACCGAAAATGGTCAGGCCGATGGAACCGAAAGGCACCAGGCCAATCTCGACGTGCCCGGCCGAGAGCCGATCACAGAGCAGCGAGCCCAGTCCGATACCGACGGTGAACACTGACAACAACAGGGTCACGGTCGTCTCGTCACCGCCGAGGACGCTCTTCGAATACACCGGGAACTGCGCCAGGAACAGCGCACCGTACAGCCAGAACCAGGAGATGCCGAGAATCGATAGAAAGACCGTGCGGTTTTCGCGCGCGAAGCCGATGTTGCGCCAGGTCTCGACAAACAGGTTGAGGCCGACGACCAGATCCGGAGCTGGCGCCGCAGCCGGCGGGATGCCGCGGCTGCACAGATAGCCGACGACCGCGACCAGCAAGCCGGCGAAAGCGACCCAGGTCGGATGACCAGCCGCACCGGCGAGAATGCCGCCGGCCAGGGTGCCCATCAGAATGGCGACGAAAGTCCCTGACTCGACCAGCGCATTGCCGCCGACCAGTTCGTTCTCGCGCAGGTGCTGCGGCAGGATGGCGTACTTGACCGGCCCGAACAGCGCTGACTGCAAACCGAGCAGGAACAGGGCCAGGAGCAGCACTTCGAGACTGTGCATCATGAAGCCTGACAGTGCGACGCCCATGATGACGATTTCGAGCAGCTTGGTCAGCCGCGCCAGACGAGCCTTGTCGTACTTGTCGGCCAACTGCCCGGCAGTTGCCGAGAAGAGGAAGAAGGGCAGGATGAAGAGACCTGCCGCGAGGTTGGTGAGAACCTCGGGAGTCAGCGTCGTCCAGCTCGCGGCCTGAAAAGTGAGCAACACGACCAGCGCATTCTTGTACAGGTTGTCGTTGAAGGCGCCGAGAAACTGCGTACCGAAGAAAGGCGCGAAGCGACGGGCCTTGAGCAGACCAAACTGGGAACTCATGCAATCTTCCTTTCAAAGAAGGCGCGCGTCTCGAAGAGTGTGATGCAGCAAAGCAGTGCGTAGCCGCCGATCGACGGTGACCGCAGCGACGACGTTTTTGCAGCGGGAAGCCTGCAAAAACGCCAAACACCTAGCCGTCGGCCAGCACGAAGTCGATGCGCCCGGTTTCGAGATCGGCCTTGACCAGTTTTACCTGCAAGCGGTCACCGAGGCGATAGCGTTTTGCCGTGCGCTCGCCAAGCATCTGATGCCGGGTGCTGTCGTACTGAAAGTAATCCTCGCCGAGTTCCGAAACATGCACCAGCCCCTCGACATAGACCTCATCGAGGGCAACAAAAACGCCGAAAGGTACCACCGCCGCAATCGTTCCGGCAAAGGTTTCGCCAATTCGGTCACGCATGTAGTAACACTTCAGCCAGTTGCTGACGTCGCGCGTCGCCTCGTCGGCACGGCGCTCGGTCTGCGAGCAGTGCATGCCGATCTCCGCCCATTTGCCCGGCAAGTAGCTCGTGCCGGCGAGTGCCGCCTTGATCGAGCGGTGTACCAGGAGGTCCGGATAGCGCCGGATGGGTGAAGTGAAGTGCGTGTAATGCTCGTAGGAAAGACCGAAATGGCCGACATTGTCAGGGCTGTACTGGGCTTGACGCAGAGAACGGAGCATCACCGTCTGCAGCAACTGCGCGTCCGGACGCTCCTGGATGCTTGCCAGCAAGTCAGCATAATCGCTGGCGGTCGGATCGTCGCCGCCACCGAGGCCAAGGGCAAATTCCTTGAGGAAATTGCGCAAGGCCGTGAGTTTCTCAGGGGTCGGCCCTTCGTGAATGCGGTACAGGCAAGGATGCCGGTTGGCCTGCAGAAATCCCGAGGCGCAGACATTCGCGGCCAGCATGCACTCCTCGATCACGCGGTGCGCGTCGTTACGGTGCACCGGAACGATGTTGTCGATCTTGCCCTGCTCATTGAACAGCATCATCGTCTCGATGGTTTCGAAATCGATGGCGCCGCGTTTGCCACGCGCTTCGCTCAAGACTTTGAACAAGGCGTAGAGCGCCTGCAGCTGTGGCTGCAGGCGGCGATGAACCTCGCTTTCAGGCTGCGCCGTCCCGGCCAGCCAGTTCCAGACCTGGTCATAGGTCAAACGTGCCTGCGAACGAAAAATGGCTGCATAGAATTCGTAATCGGTGATCACGCCGCCGGCGTCGATGGCCATGTCGCACACCATCGCCAGGCGATCGACGTCGGGGTTCAGCGAACACAGGCCATTCGAAAGTTTTTCCGGCAGCATCGGAATCACCCGGCGCGGAAAATAGACCGAATTTCCGCGCTCGCTCGCCTCACGATCGAGCGCCGTCCCCGGCTGCACATAGTGGCTGACATCGGCGATTGCCACCACCAGGCGCCAGCCAGCGCCCTGGCGCTCGGCGAAAACCGCGTCGTCGAAGTCTCTCGCCGTCTCGCCATCGATGGTTACCAGAGGTAGCGCGCGCAGATCTTTTCTTCCCTCGCTATCTGAGGGCCTGAGCCGCTCCGGAAGTTGCGCCGCCTCTGCGAGAGCGCCACTCGAGAACTCGAAGGGCAGCTCGTGCTTGCGCAGGGCGATTTCTATCTCCATGCCCGGATCGGCGTAGTTGCCGAGCACTTCGACGATGCGTCCGATCGGCTTCGAATGACGACCGGGTTGCTCGATGATTTCGACGGTGACCACCTCACCCGAGCGCACGCCGCTCCTGCTGTCCGGCGTCACCAGAATGTCCTGGTTGATGCGCCGATTCTCGGGAACAACCAGCGTGATGCCGTGCTCGACCAGTACCCGGCCGACAACGCGGCTGTTCGCCCGCTCGATGACTTCGACGATAACGCCTTCGCGACGCCCTCGACGATCGACGCCGACGACACGCACCAGGGCGCGGTCACCGTGCAAGGCCTTGGCCATCTGCCTGGCTTCGAGAAACAGGTCTTCGCCGGCATCGTCGGGAACCAGGAAGCCGTAGCCATCCGGGTGTCCCTCGATTCGCCCGGCAATCAGGCTGGCGCGCTCGGGGAGAATGAACGAACCTTTGCGGTTACGCAGCAGTTGCGCTTCACGCTCCATCGCCCGCAAGCGGCGCTGCAGGAGCTCCAGTTCGTGGTTGCGGATGTCGAGCAAGACGCACAGCGCGTCGAAGCTCACCGGCTTGCCCTGCTCCTCAAGGATCTGCAGGATGTACTCGCGCGACGGCAAGGGCTGTTCATAGGTCTTCAACTCACGCTCAAGATAGGGGTCGGCACGGCGTACTGTTGATAGTTTGCTTATTGACATTTTCTTTTGTTCCTATAGAATTCGGCCTCTCTGGAAATGCCCAGGTGGCGAAATTGGTAGACGCGCTAGGTTCAGGTCCTAGTGGTGGCAACACCGTGGAGGTTCGATTCCTCTCTTGGGCACCAGTCTTAAACAACAGAAGCTCTGATCAATCAGGGCTTTTTTTGCGTCTGAGCAGCGCAATTCCCTTGCCCGTCCAACCCCGCCCGGCAAGGCCAGGGCCGGCCACGGCGAATTGTACGCCGACTACGCTTACGATGGCCTCGCTTCCCTGCGCGACGCGCAAACCTCCAGGTCGCGTTTTTTTCCCTGCCAGCGCTGGCACGATCCCGTCGATCCGCGCCTTCGGCCGGGCCAGCGACGGCCTGCTCCAGCCAGCGCGAGCGGCTCCCGGGAGGCGATTTTTCCGGTCGAGGGCTCCGTGTAAATGATTTTCACAACCACTAGCCAGCACCTACAAAAGTGTGGATACTACGCTGCCGGAAAGTCGCCAGCCCCGCTGCTGCGAGTAAGTTCAAACTTTGCCAACCGTTAGGATTCCCGATGACGATACGACCGGAATTAATAGATAAGCTGCGCAACAAGCGCACACAGCTGACGGAAAACGTCAGCCCAGAAAAGTTGGAAGCGCTGCACGCCAAGGGTTTGCTGTCGGCTCGCGAACGCCTTGGATCCCTCTTTGTCGAGGGAACGTTTCAGGAACTAGGCCTGCATGCCTCGCACAGTGCCACCAACTTCGGCATGGCCGAGAAAATGCTGCCCGCCGACGGCGTAGTCTGCGGCACCGGCTACGTCGGCGACATGCAGGTCGCCGCTTTCAGCCAGGACTTCAGCGTCGTCGCTGGAACACTTGGCAAGATGCAGGCCAGAAAGATCAACCGCACCATGCGCCACGCCCTCAAGAACGGTGTGCCGGTGGTGGCCTTCAAGGATTCAGGCGGCGCGCGCATTCAGGAAGGTGTCGATGCACTTTCGGGCTACGGCGACGTCTTCTACTCGAACGTCCTGCTCTCCGGCGTCGTCCCGCAGATCGCGGTGATCTGTGGTCCCTGCGCGGGTGGCGCGGCATACTCGCCGGCGCTGATGGATTTCGTGATCATGACTCGCGAAAACGCGCACATGTTCCTGACCGGTCCGCAGGTCATCAAAGCAGTGACCGGACGCGCGACGACGATGGCCGAAGTCGGCGGCGCCGAGATGCACGCCACGATCAGTGGCAACGCCCATTTCATCGCCGAAGACGACCAGCACGCCATCGGTGTGGTCAAGCAACTGCTCTCCTACCTGCCGGCCAACAATACCGAGGATCCGCCGCACGACCTGTCGGTGCCGATCGAGGAGATGGAAGATCCGGGCATCAACGACTGCATCCCGGATAGCCCGTCGGAACCGCTCGACATGTACGCCGTCATTCGCCGTCTGGTGGACAATGGCGAGCTGCTCGAAGTGCATGCGGGCTTTGCTCGCAACATCATTGTCGGCTTCGCGCGCATCAGCGGCGTCGTCGTCGGCCTGGTCGCCAACCAGCCAATGGTCATGGCCGGCGCCCTCGACCTCAATGCGGCCGACAAGGTGGCGCGCTTCGTTCGCACCTGCAACGTCTTCAACGTGCCGGTTGTGACGCTGGTCGATGTCCCCGGTTTCCTGCCCGGCGTCGAACAGGAGCGTGGCGGCATCATTCGCCATGGCGCGAAAATGCTGTTTGCCTACGGCTCCTGCACCACCCCGAAAATTACGGTCATCCTGCGCAAGGCTTATGGTGGCTCGTATCTCGCCATGTGCAGCCAGGAAATGGGCGCGGACATGGTCTTCGCCTGGCCAACGGCCGAGATCGCGGTCATGGGTGCCGAAGCGGCGGTCAAGATTCTCTATCGCAAGGAAATCGCGGCGGCAGACGATCAATCGGCGAAAGCCGCCGAAATGGCACAGGAATACCGCGAAAAGTTCGCCTCACCCTACGTGTCGGCCAGCAACTTCTACATTACCGACGTGATCGAGCCACAAGACACCCGCTGGATGGTTGCCCTGGCCCTGCGCAAAGTGCTCGACAAGCATGAACTCAGGCCGACCAAGAAACACGGCAACATCCCCATGTAACCGGCGATGGAAGGAAGAAAAACCCCATGATTACAACCGCCATCATCACATCGCTACAGGTCTACGGCATCGCCATTGTAGTGTCGTTGGTCGTCGCCGTATTGATCAAAGTGCTGGTTGTAGTGACCGGCAGGATGGAAAAGCGCCCAGCGGTCGAAGTCCCGACCGGAGACGTTTGCCCAGTGTTCCTCGGCGTTCCGGACGAAGACGTCGCGGCCTTGTCGGCGGCGATCTTCGCGGCCATTGGCCCGCACCGCGTCTTGCGCATTTCACAACCCAGCCACGGCTGGGCAGTCGGCGGTCGCGCCGCCCAACATTCATCACATACGCCGGGCCACTCGCCCGGCCGAAGCCACCGCTAACAGGAGCAACACATGCCCAGACAATTCAAGGTCACGGTCAACGGACGCGAATACGACGTCAGCGTACTGGAACTCAATGCCGGTCAATCGGCGCCATCAGCAGCGCCCGCGGCCGTGGCCGCCGCGCCACAGGCCGGGGGAAGCGCGCCAGCTGCGGCCGCCGCGGCGCCGTCCGCCGCAGCTGGCGCTTCCGCTGGCGACGGCGATATCCTCGCCGGGATGGGTGGCACCGTCGTCGAAGTCAACGTCAAGGTGGGTCAGTCGGTGGCCGCTGGTGACCGACTGATGGTCCTCGAAGCCATGAAAATGAAGACGCCAGTGATCGCGACCCGTGCCGGTCAGGTGACGCGAGTACTGGTCGCTGCCGGCGATCCCATCGAGGGCGGACAGCCCCTGTTGACAATCGCGTGAGCGGATATCAGCCGAAACCCGACACCCCACATGCTCCGCGAGTCGGTGTACACGCCGACAAGCGGAGCGGTGGGCGCCGCGGCTAGGTACGAGGACTGAAGCGCATGGAAAGCATAAATTTTCTCGATCTGTTCCAGGGTGTAGCCACTCTGATCGCCGCCGAGCCGCAGATCATGATGGGGCGTATCTTCCTGATGTTGCTGGGCTTCCTGCTCATCTATCTGGGCTCTCGGAACGTCCTGGAACCTCTGCTGATGATTCCGATGGGCATGGGCATGTCCTCGGTAAACGCGGCGGTGATGTTCCTCGAAGGCGGCAAGCCGGGAACGCTCTTCGTCGATCCCTTGATTACCGACCCGCTCCAGTTGATCAACATTTTGCAGATCGACTGGTTGCAGCCGATATACACGCTCACCTTCAGCAACGGCCTGATCGCCTGTCTGGTGTTCATGGGTATCGGCGTGCTTCTGGATGTCGGCTACGTCATGGCCCGCCCGTTCCAGAGCATGTTCATCGCCCTGTTCGCCGAACTTGGCACTTTCGTGGTCTTCCCCTTCGCCATTGCTCTCGGCCTCACGGCACCCGAAGCAGCGTCGGTCGCCACCATCGGCGGCGCCGATGGTCCGATGGTGCTGTTCACTTCACTGGTTCTCGCCAAGCATCTGTTCGTGTCGATCACCGTCGTTGGCTACCTTTACCTCGGCCTGACCTACGGCGTCTACCCGTACATGATCAAGTGGCTGGTACCGAAGCACATTCGCGGCATCAGCATGGCTGCCGATCAGGGGCCGAGGATCAGCCGTTCGCAGAAGCTGATCTTCGCCGTCGTCGCCTGCACGCTACTGTGCCTGCTCTTTCCGGTGGCGGCGCCCTTGTTCTTCTCGCTGTTTGTTGGCGTCGCAGTGCGTGAAAGCGGCCTCGAGAACTTCGCCAAGCTGCTCGGCGAAACTTTCCTCTACGGGGCCACTTTCTTCCTCGGCCTGACCCTGGGCGTTCTCTGTGAAGCGAACACGCTGCTCGACCCAACGGTCTTGAAGCTGCTGCTTCTGGGCATGCTGGCTCTGGGAGTTTCGGCGCTTGGCGGTCTGGCGGGTGGTTACATTCTGTACTTCTGGAGCGGCGGCAAGTTCAACCCGATCGTCGGCATCGCAGGCGTGAGTTGCGTACCGACCACCGCCAAGATCGTCCAGAAAGTGGCCATGGCAGCCAATCCGCATGCGATCATCATGCCGCATGCGCTGGGAGCGAACATCAGCGGGGTGATCACTTCGGCGATCATCGCCGCGACCTTCATCTCGCTCTTGCGCTAAGCGGTAGGCAGAGGCCTGCTCACGTAACAGCGCCTGACTACGCGAGTAGTCAGGCGCTGTTTGCTGTTAAAACACAACAAGCCATTCATGGTCAGCGACAAGGCCTTGCAGCAAGGCCCTGTAGAGATCACAAGGACGCCCTTATTTCTGTTCGGAGTCGTGCGGCTGTTTGGTGGAATCGGCCGGAAACCCCGGCAGGGGTATGCCGTTGAACAGTGTGCGGGTCTGCGTTTTGAGCTGGTCCTGCATCTGGTGAAGCATCTTCCGGCTCTGCTCCATATAGGTGGTCATCATCGTCTGCATCGCCGGGCCCTGGAAATTCATGAACTGCGACCACATGTCGTTCTGCATCTGGCTGTTGCTTTCCCCATAGAGGGACTGCGACTGCTCCTGCAACTTCTTCTGGAAATCGACAAAGGACTTGACGCTCGTCTCCAGGTACTTGCCGAGCATGCCCTGCATCGCATGACCGTAGAAGCGGATCATTTGCGCCAGAAGATCGGCCGTAAACAGCGGCGCGCCCGACGCTTCCTCCTCAAGAATGATCTGCAGCAGAATCGCGCGCGTAATGTCTTCGCCGGTCTTGGCATCCAGAACACTGAAAACCTCACGGGACAGGACAAGGTCCTTTACATCGGTCAGCGTGATGTAGGCGCTGGTCTTGGTATCGTAAAGGCGACGATTGGGGTATTTCTTGATCAGTCGCAGCTGCTCGGGCATGACGATACTTCCTCCATCTGCAGGTAATTCAACGAGCGCGGCCTAGCGTCTCATGGTGCGGTGCAGCACAATTATACCTTAGCAAAAACCCTTGGCAAAAACCCTTGGCAAAAAAAACAGGCCCCTCGCGGGGCCTGTCTTGACCAAGGTGCAACAAAAAACGACTTACTGGTAGTAGAGACCACCGCAAATGTTCATCGTCGAACCGGTCATGAAGCCGGCAATATCCGAAGCGAGATAGGCACACGCGCCACCGATCTCTTCCGGCTTGGCCAGACGCTTCATCGGCACGGTGTCGATGATGCTCTGCAGGATCTCCGGTTTGATGGCCAGAACCATCTGAGTCGCCACGTAGCCCGGGCAAATGGCATTGACCGTAACGTTCTTGGCGGCGAGTTCGGCCGCGAGCGCCTTGCTGAAACCAATCACGCCGGCCTTGGCCGCCGAATAGTTGGTCTGACCAGCCTGGCCGCGCAGCCCATTGACCGAGGAGATGTTGATGATCCGTCCCCAGCCACGCTCGGCCATCTTCGCCGAAACCTGCTTGGTCATGTTGAAAAGGCTCGACAGATTAGTCGCGATCACGGCATTCCACTGCGCCTCCTCCATCCTTCCGAACATCTTGTCGCGAGTAATTCCGGCGTTGTTGACCAGAATGTCGACCGGACCTGCCTTGGCTTCAGCCTCGGCGACCATGGCCACGCAGGAATCGTAGCTGGCGACGTCGCCGGCAACACAGATGAAATCGTTGAAGCCGGCCTCGGCCATGGCTTTGTTCCACTCGTCCGGCTTGTCGAACTCCGGATGGTAGGCAGCAACCACCTTGTGACCGGCCTTCGCCAGTTCCTGGCAGATAGCAGTGCCAAGCCCACCCATGGCACCTGTAACCAAAGCAACACGTTGCGTCATAACTCTTCCTTTCCTGTTGACGAATGAAACGATTGGCGGCAATCCACCACCACGATTACAACATCTGCTGACCAAGCCAGGCGGGAACACCACCTCGGTTCGGCAAAAATCTTCAGTCCTGCACGAAAAGCAGACAAGGTGCGGCAATTTCCCCAGAGCCTGCCCAGCCCCCGGCGAAAACGCCACCCGCCATTCTCCCACGACGATCAGCTGTTGACGAGCCCCTGGGCAGCGAAGTTGAGCAAGCCGCGCACACGGCGGAATCAAACAGTCCAGCGAACGCACCGTGCACGAAGCAAATGCGCAGTGCGAGCGCCCCCCAGAGCATCCTGGCACACTATAATGCCGGCATGTATATCATCGTGATCGGCTGGCTGTACGTTACTGTATTGATGGCGCTGACCGAAAGCAGCGTCGTTGCCGGGATACTGAGCCTGACCTTCTACGGCCTGCTGCCGACGGCACTGCTGCTCTGGCTTTTCGGCGGCCCGACGCGTCGTCGTCGCGCCGCCAGGATGGCCAGCAACGCCAGTGACACCAGGAGCGAGACCAGGGGTGGCGCAAACGACCACCCGCCGCAGGATCGCTGACGATTTCTGGCTAACGCTCATGACAGTCGAGATACCCCGGATGATGAAAGTCATGACCGTCCCCCCTCTCACTTGCAGTGCGCATTCCGGCTTACACGCCGGAATCGTTCGCCGGGCAGGGAGCATGCTCCCCGAATTCCCCGTCTCACCCCCGCCCCTTCTCCCGCAGGGGGAGAAGGGAGGTTCGTGAGTCGCTTGCGCGACTTTCACATTAAGCGTCCGCCAGCCAGATCAACGCGGCCATCCGCCCCGTCACGCCATCTCGCCGATAGGAAAAGAAGCGCTCGGCTTCGCGCAGCGTACAGCCACCCCCGCCGTAGATGGCGTCGACACCCGCGCGCTGCAGGCTTTGCCGGGCCAACAGGTAGATGTCGGCCAGCCATTTGCGCGCAGGCTGCTGCGCCGTTGGCCCATTAGCCGCAGGGATATTTCTTGCCGGCCAATCCTGTGACACCGGCAGGAATGCCGCAGCAGCCTCCTGGTGTGCACCGACGAATGCGCTACGCACCTCTTCACCAACCTCGAAGGCCTGCGGGCCAATGGCGGGACCCAGATAGGCCAGCAACCGCACACCGGGCACAGCCAGCGCTTCCACCGCCCGTTCCAGTATACCGGCCTGCAAACCGCGCCAACCGGCATGCACCGCAGCAACCACGCTGCCCGATTGGTCGCAGAGCAAGACCGGCAGACAGTCGGCGGTCATCACCGCACAGACGACACCGGGAGCACGCGCAAATGCGCCATCGGCCACCGGCACCTCGGCGACGCCAAGGCCGGCAGCGTCCACCAGGGTCGTGCCGTGCACCTGCTCCAACCAGCAGGGCAATGCCGGTAGATGATCGGCAAGACGGCGACGATTTTCGGCAACGGCGAGCGCATCATCACCGACGTGGGCGCCAAGGTTGAGGCTGGCGTACGGCGCAAGGCTCACGCCACCGTCGCGACCGGTGATCAGGCTGCGCACCCGCCTCGGTGCCGGCCAGTCGGGAAACAAGCAGCCCTTACTGCTCACCCAGCTCCTCATCGTCGTCTTCGCAGTCACCGTCACCGTCGACGATAATTACTTCCGGGCCGTCATCGTCATCGTCCCAATCGTCATCGTCCCAATCATCTGCCAGTTCCTCGTCGCTGACGCACTCGCCAGCGCGCGCCGTGACCGCCTCCAGTCGCACGCTGTCGATCAGGGCCGCCATATCGTCTGGCAAGCCCGAGCGCCAGAGCATGGCCTTGCCAGTACCCGGATGAGTCAGCGACAAACGGCAGGCGTGCAGCGCCTGGCGCGGAAATTCTACCAGGCGGGGCACGCGGCTGGCACCGCTACCGTAGGTCGGGTCGCCGACCAGGGGATGCCCGATCGAAGTCATGTGCACGCGAATCTGGTGCGTCCGCCCGGTTTCAAGCGCGCATTCAATCAGCGTGCAGGCGAGAAACGGCTCCAGAACACGGTAGTGCGTACGTGCCGGTTTACCGGTGCGCACCACGGCCATGCTGGTGCGCAAGGTCGGATGCCGGCCGATGGGAGCGTCGACGCTACCCGCACGCTCGACGATGCCCCGCACCAGGGCCTGATAGCAGCGCTTCACTGAGCGTGCCTGCAACTGCCTGACCAGATCGGTCTGCGCCTCGAGCGTCTTGGCGACCACCATCAGCCCACTGGTATCCTTGTCCAGCCGATGCACGATACCCGCCCGCGGCACTTTGTCGAGTTGCGGCGCGTAGTGCAACAGAGCGTTAAGCAAAGTCCCGCTCCAGTTGCCGTTACCCGGATGAACCACCAAGCCGACGGGTTTGTTGAGGACGATCAGGCAGTCGTCCTCATACACCACCTGCAGGGGGATATCTTCGGGCGCCGAGGATTCGGCTCGTTCGTCCGGCACTTCGGCAACTTCGATGCTTTCGCCAGCCCATAGTTTCTGCCGAGGCTCGACGACGCACTCACCGCTTACCGTCACGCGGCCCTCACGTATCCAGTTCTGTAGACGGCTGCGCGAGTGCTGCGAGAGCAAGCGCGCAAGAACCTGGTCTAGCCGTTGACCGCTGCAATCGCCAGGTACGCTCAGGGCAATCCGGGGGTTTGCGCTATAATCCGCAAGCTCGCTGTTCCGCGTCGCCTCCTCCGCCAGTGCTTCTTTCTTCTGTGGGTTTTTCATCATGCGTAGTTTAGCGGTTATCGCAACCCTTTTCCTCGCCTTGCTGGTCACTGGCTGCGGGCTTCTTCCCGACAGCAAGGATGAGACCGTCGGCTGGTCGGCCAACAAGCTTTATACCGAAGCCAAGAATGCGCTCAATGACGGCTCCTACACCACGGCCATCAAGTACTTCGAGAAGCTGGAGTCGCGCTATCCCTACGGGCGCTATGCCCAGCAAGCGCAGATCGAGATTGCCTATGCCTATTGGAAAGATCTGGAGCCGGCCTCGGCGATCGCCGCCTGTGACCGCTTCATCAAGCTGCATCCGAACCATCCGAATGTCGACTACGTGTATTACCTGCGCGGTCTAATCAACTTCAACGAAGATCTCGGTCTTCTCGGTTCGATCAGCAATCAGGACATGACTGAACGCGACCCGAAGGGGGCCCGTGAATCCTTCGACTCCTTCAAGGAGCTCGTCACCCGCTTTCCGAACAGCAAGTACACCCCCGATGCGCTACTGCGCATGAAATACCTGGTCAACGCATTGGCGCGCCTCGAACTGCACGTGGCACGCTACTACATGAAACGCGGCGCCTATCTGGCAGCCGCGAATCGCGCCCAGTTCGCGATGATCAACTATCCTGACACGCCGTCCAGCGAAGAAGCGCTGTTCATCATGGTCAAGGCTTACGACGCCATTGGCCTGCACGATCTGCGCGACGACGCCGAACGCGTCATGCGCAAAAACTACCCGAACAGCGAATACTATCAGCGCGGCCTCGATCGTCAGGAACCGTGGTGGAAGCTCTGGTAAGCCAGACGCACTCGCAACCGCCTCGCCCAGACCGCTCAGATTGACTGCTTGATGGCCAGCACTGCCTGATTGCGCAGGGTTCTCAGCAAGGACAGCTCTTGCTCGGCGATGACGATCTCCCCTGCCCGCTGGCGGTCGGCGTAGATCATCGCCACGGGGTTACCCCTGACGCAGAGCGGAAAGACGACGAATGTTTCCGCCGTCACCGCCTGGCGATACCAGGCCGGGATACGTGGCGCGATCTTCGCGTCACGGGTATCGCCGATCAGAATATCCACCCCGTTGGCTAGGGCCGCATGAAAAATGTCGGCGCTGAACACCAGCGAAAACCGAAAGCGTACGGCAATCTCCGGAGCCTGCGGGCCAAAACCGAAACGACCGAGCATGGCGTTGCTGCGCCCGTCGCGAACACACAGGATGACGTTCTTGAAGCCCTTCGCCCGATAGATCGTTTCCAGGATGATGCGTAGCACATCATTGAGATTGAAATCACTGATCAGGGCGTTGCTGACGTCCTGAATCCCGGCCATCAGAATGGCTTCGCTGCTCGCTGAGGCGCCGGCCGCAGCGGGCCTGACATCATCGACCGCCGGCAGCGGGGAGACATCGGGGAGAATCGTACCGGCGAGACCATCCTCCGCGGCCCGCCGCTCTGCGGCACATGCTGGTCGCCCCGCTGCGCCGCCCCAGGCCTGCATCTGCTTGCCCAGAAGGGTCTTCTGCAGATCGAGGTGCATGATGCCGGCAAACTGCGACATCTGCTCGAATGACTTGCGCAGCGTTCTCTGCAGGCCCTGCTCGTCGAGCTCTATCACGTCGCCAAAACGCAGAACAATCCGGCGCAAATCCTTCTGCGGCTGTTCGCCTCCGGCAGCGGCGAGCAGACTACACAACTCGTTGGACAATGCTGCCAGCACGCGCAAGCGATCTTCCGCATTTACCGGGCGGCGAACACTCCCGACTGGCAGCTTGCGCATGCTGCTGACGATCAGCCGCGGGAAACCCCAGCTCTGCGCGATGCCGACGCCGAGGTCTTCGAACGAGAGACCGAGAACCTGCTGTGCCGCCAGATCGTCGGCGCAGTCTTTCTGCTGCGCCAGGCGCCGGATCTCGGCGCTTTCTTCCGGGAAATAGTACTGGCTCAGCAGACGGCCGAGGTTATGGAACATCGAGCAGATGAAGGCCTGCTCGACATCCCCGCGCGTCGCGCTTTTGCTGGCGAGCTCCTTGGCCAGAAGACCGGCCAGATTGGCGCGCAGGAACTCTTCCTTGAGCTGATCGGCATTGTCCTTGTTCTGCAAGTGCTCGAAAAGCATCACCGTAATGGCGATGCTGCGCACCGCATCAAGACCGAGAACGACGATCGCCCGCGACACGGTGCTGATGCTGCCGCCACCGGCCTGCCGATAGTGCACCGAGTTCACCATCCGCAGAATCTTGTTGGTCAGGGAAAAATCCTTGAGGATCGTGTTCGAGAGCTCGGCGAGGTTCTGATTTTCCGAAGCAGTGATCCGGTTGATCGCCCCGACCGACTCCGACAGCGCCGGGAAATCGCTCTGGTGGCGCATCCGCCGGAGCAGGAATTCGATCGTGCTCTGCCGTGAATCTGCCACCGGCGCCGGCGTTTCGGGCACCAGATCGACGCCGCTCCGGGTGCCTCGACCCTGCTCACTAATCAGCTCGAAACGTCCAAGGTCCTTGCTCACGGATTTCGCTCGCTTGCAAAAAACATTATTCTAGGCGTCCTGCCTTCGCGAGCCGTGTGGAAAAAGTCACAGCCGCCACGCAACTTCCCCTCACAGCCACAGCAAGCGCGGCGCCAAACCCGTTTCTCCATAGACGACCGCGAGCTGGCTGAAAGCACGACCAAGGGCAGCGACCTGCTGCTCATCGACAGGGAAGACGAGGTAACTCGGTTCCACCGGCCAGCCAGCATGGTGATCCTCGTCGCCATCGGCGATGTTGCTGGCGGCGAAGAAAGTGCAAGCCGAAGCGGCGATTCGCTCGCGCAAACGGCGCTGGCGAGGCTCGTTCTGGTGATCCGCGAGCCGCTCTCCGGGATTGTAGGCGGTCACGATTCCCCAGCCGATCGCTTGGCTCACGGACGCTGCAGGGGCGTCCAGCGGCGCAAGCGAAGCTGGCTGACGGCGCAGAAATTCATCGAACTCAGAGCTGACGAGGCCGATGCGCAAGTCGAACACGCGCTCGGGAGTCTCCACCCGATAGGTCGTCGCCAGGAATGCAGCTTCCAGCGCGGCCTCGGCCCTGCTCACGGCTCCTCGCCCAGCGCGCCAAGGTCTTCCAGATCACCCAGCCGCGAACGCACCTCGCTTGCCGGCAGGGCTTCCACGCCACGCAGCTTGCGCTCGATCTGCCGCGTCCGCACGCCAGCTGCTTCGATACTGCGGCTAGCCTGCTCGAGCTTCCTGTGCGTGGCCTCGAGCACCTCGCCGAACTTGCCAAACTCGGTCTTGATGGCGCCGAGAACCGCCCACACTTCCGACGATCGGCGCTCGATGGCCAGAGTTCGAAAACCCATCTGCAGGCTGTTTAGTAGCGCCGCCAGCGTCGTCGGCCCGGCGATACAGATGCGCAGATCGCGCTGCAGGCTGTCCACCAGTCCCGGTCGCCGCAAGGCTTCGGCATAGAGGCCCTCGGTCGGCAGATAGAGGATCGCGAAATCGGTGGTGTATGGCGGTTCAACGTACTTGTCGTGAATCTTTCGCGCTTCGTCACGCAGGCGAACTTCCAGCGCCTTGATTGCCGTTGCCGAGGCCAGCGGATCAGCCCGTTCCTGCGCCTCTAGCAAACGCTGATAATCCTCGAGCGGGAATTTTGCGTCGATCGGCAGCCACACCGGCCGTTGCTCGTCGTCGCCGATCGCGCGACCGGGCAAACGAATGGCGAACTCGACGCGTTCCGACGACTCCGGCCGCGTGGCCACGTTCTTGCCGTATTGCTCGCTAGTCAGCAACTGATCGAGGAGCGTCTCCAGCTGCACTTCCCCCCAGCTGCCACGGGTCTTGACGTTGGTCAGCACCTTCTTCAGATCGCCGACGCCGGCGGCCAGGGTCTGCATTTCGCCAAGCCCTTTGTGCACCTGCTCGAGGCGATCGCTGACCAGCTTGAACGACTCGCCGAGGCGCTGCTCCAGCGTGGCATGCAGTTTTTCATCGACCGTGCGGCGCATCTCTTCAAGCTTGCTGGCGTTGTCGGCCTGCATCGCCCCAAGGCGGGCCTCAAGTGCCCGGCGTAGCTGCTCGAAGCGCTGCTCGTTACTGTTCGTCAGACGCGCCAGTTGCTGCGCGAAGGATTCGAGCTGCTGCGCCTGCAAACGCCCCAACTGGGCCAACTGCGAGGCAAGGGTCTGTGAGACGCGGTTCAGCGACTGCGACTGCTCCTCGCGATCACCACGCGCGGTGCTTGCCGCCTCCTGCCGACCCAGCGACAACTCCTGTCGCAAATCCCGCTCCAGCCGCTCCAGGCCCCCTTGCAGGTCGCGCAAACGGACCGCCAGCACCTCGCGCGTCGTTCCCGCGCGCAACAGCAGTGCGAGCTGCAGAACGATCAGCACCAGCGCCAGCGCACTCACCGCATACAACCAGGCCTGGCTCACTGACTTGCCTCGGAAAGACCGGCCGCAAGCTCGGGAAGTGAAGCGTGCAAGCCTCTACAGCAGGGAGAATACAACCCGGTTTCCCTTGCCCTGCGCGGACGATTCCGACTTGTCGTCCGTCTTGACGATCTCGGCCGGGTGCAGGAACAGGCGCTCTGCCGGAACTTTCTCGACGAGCAGCCAGTCGCGGACTGCTTTGGCCCGCCGATCGGCCAGATCGCGCAGATCCTGCTCATCAAGCACCGTATTGGCGAGAATCAGTGTCTCCATTTCGGCAACCGGCAGGCTCTTCGCTATCCCGAGCATGTTGCGCGGCTTCTCGAAGTCCTCGTCACGGTAGACACGCTCCAGCAGCTCCGGATACTCCTCGCTGTCCATGTCTATCGTCCCCACCGCGACATCGGCATCGCCCTTCTTGCCGGCCTCGCTCTTCAACGCCCGCAGTTTGCTGTCGAGTCGAGCGCGCTTCAAGCCCTCGGGGTCGTTCTCCGAATCGGCCTGTCCGGTAATCTCGAGCTTGAGAGCGGGCCGCTCAAGCAAGGCCTTGGCCAGTGCTTCAAGGCGTGGCTTCGCCGAGCCGGCAAGCGACGCCCGACCGGGGTCGAACTCGACGTTCGACAGCTCTTCGCCACCGCCGAATACCGAACCCAGCAAAGCGAAAGGTGAGGTAACGACCTTGACCAGAAGATTGCCGATCAACTCGCCAAGCACCCCGCCAATGCTGAATTCCGGGTCATCGAGCGAACCCGCAACCGGCAGATTGATGTCGATTTCCCCCTTGCTGTTCTTGAGCAGGGCAACGGCGAGGCTCACCGGCAGCCTGGTGGCCTCCGGGCTATCGACCGCTTCACCAAAAGTCAGTTGATCGAGAAAAATCCGATTCTCGGCAGTCAGTTGCTTCTTCTCGATTTTGTACTTGACGAACAACGACAACTTGCCTTTGTCGATTGCATAGCCCGCGTACTTGCTGGAGTACGGCGAAAGCGCGGTCAATTCGATACCCTTGACGTCTGCCTTGAGGTCAAGAAAGGGATCAGCAATCAGCGGGTTGAGCTGACCGGCTATGGTCAGCGGTGCAATGTTGTCGTAGCTCCCACGTAGATCCAGCGTTGCAAGGCTGCCATCTGCCGAAGAGAGGCCACTGATCGTGCCACCGATCTTCTTCAAATCGGCCGAGTAGTTCGGCTTGATGAAATGGTCACTGAACTTGATGTCGCCGCCGCGCAAGTTGATCTTGCCGACCTTTATCGGCAGCTGCGGCGGTTCTGCGGTAGCAACCGGCGCGACTGCCTTGCCTTCCGCAGCGATCACGGCAGTCGCCTGCTTGGCTTTATCGGCCGCCCCGGCAGCGGCCGCCCCGGATTCGCGCACGATCTGCGAGAGATTGAGCTTGCCCTGCGGGTCGATGACCACGCGCGCAAAGAACTGCGCCAGCCCCACCTCGGCGATCGACAGCGAGTTCGGATTCAGGCGCGCGTCGATGTTGGCAAACGACAAGGATTTCCACTTCAGGAAGTCGGAGGAATCGAGCTTGTCGACCGCCGCGAAGTTGGCTACCACCACTTCCCCGGTGAAACTTCCCGCCAGCTTGCCGGCCTCGGCAGCACCTGCCGCGGGCGCCTGCCGCATGCGCACATCGCCACTCAAACTCACCTGGCCACTCGAAAGGACGACGTTCAACTGCTCCGTAAAATATGGTTGCAGCGGTATCAGTTCCAGCGTCTTGACGGCAAGCTTGAGCTCGGTAAGGAGTGGAAAAAACTTGACGGTGCCGCCGACCTCGACGTCGCCCTTCGTGTTGACTCTGAAACGCGTCGCGATCCTGGCGGTCGTGCCGGGCTCGGTAGACAGGTTCTCGGCATCCACCTTCATCGCTTCGATGCTGTGCACCACTACCGGCGACATGACGGAATCTTCAAAGCGCAAGCCGAGGTTTTCCCCACGGTACTTGGCGAGCGTCAACTCCCACGGCTTCGACGAATCTTCCTGTGCGGCTTCGACGGCGCGCAAGGACGGCGGCTCGACAAACAGGATGCTGCCGTCTGCGGTACGCCGGATCAGCAGCATCGCGTCGCGCACCGCAACTTCACCAATGAGCACTTCGCGCTTGGCGAGATCGAAACGGCCGCCCTGCACCGAGAACGCCTTGAGCTTGACCCATGGCTCGGCATCCAGGCTGAACGCCAGATCGAACTCGCTCGCTGCGCTGCTCTTGCTGTCGACATTCCTCAGCCTGGCGGCAAGCCCGTCAACGCGTGCATCGAACGGCTCTCCACGCGACTCGTCGCGCCAGCGCAAGGCCCCGCCAGTGATTTCGGCTTCGCCCAGCGACCACTCGAGCGGCGAACTCTTCGCCCTCGCTTCGTCTTCAGATACCGGCCGCCGCGGGGAGGCCTGTTTCGCGCTGAAAAAGTCGACCCAGTCAATGCTTCCCTGCGTGCTGACCCGTGCGTGTATCTCTGGCTCCTCGAGCGACACCCGGTCGATCACAAACTTGCCATTCAGCGGATCCAGGCTGCCGACCACCACATCCAGACGACGCAAGGAAAGCAGCGGGGCACCGGCAGCATTCTTGACGACCAAATCCTTGAGCGCGACGCCACCCGAAATCACCAGCGTCGAACGTCCTTCCTCCTGATGCTGGAAAGCCAGCTTGAGATCGCTGTCAAGTGCGCCGGAAACGACCTCGATCGGCAAGCCATGCGGCAGGTAATCGATATACTTGCCCAGTTGCACGTCGCGCAGTTCGAATGCCACGTCGCTTTCCATCGATGCGTCAAAAGGCTTGCTCTTGCCCTGCACAAGCAGCGGCGAGCCATTGATCGATGCCGAAAAAGTCGGCTCGACGAATATTGCGGTCGCCTGCGGCAAGCTGGAGATAAACGGCAAGCCGATATTCAGCTCGCCGAGCTGGTGCTTTTCAGCAAGCATCTGATCGTCGAAATCGATCTTCCCGCGCGAGATCTGGATGTTGTTGAGCGAAAACAGGGGTGTCGGGGCGTCCGACGCCGGCTGGGCGGCGAACTCATCAATCAAGTCGGAGAAGTTGAAGCGCCCGTCGGCCAGACGCACCACTCGGACGGTCGGTGCGACCAGGCTCAGCTCACTGATCACCGGCCCGCCACGCCATAGCGAACTCCACTCAGCGTCCACCTGCAGACTGTCGAAAGCCGCCACAGTCTCGCCACCACCCTTCTCCTGAATCGCAAATCCCGCGACTTGGACCAACAATGTGTAGGGGTTTATGCGCACGCTTTCCACTGCCACCGGCCGCTGCAAGGTCTTGCTGAGCTGGTCGACCAGTACCCACTTGGCAAGCAGCGGCAGACCGAGGAAGCCGAGCACGCTGAAAACGAGCATGGCAAGCGCGAGGCGCAGCACGTATTTCTTCAGTTCGATGGAGGCCGTAGCCTTGGCAGTATCTGTGGTTTCGGTCATGGCAGCAGGCCGCAAGCTGGCTGGAGGAGGCGCGAATTTAGCACGAAGGCGAGCTTCCCGCATTCGCCGTGGCCATGAAAGCACCGCAACAGCCGAACCCAGTTGAAGGGCGATTCAGAAGCTGTTCTTCCATTCGCGCAGCGCGGCAAACACGGCGACCTCATCGGCCGCCTCGGGTACCCGGCGCCGCGCCGACGCGACCACTTCCGGCGCGGCGCAGCGCAGGAAGGGATTGGTGGCCTTCTCGATCGCGATCGTCGATGGTACCGTCGACCAGCCCTTGGCGCGTGCCACCGCGACTTCATTGACCCGCCTTTGCAGACAGCGATTAGCGGGCTCCACCGCCAGTGCAAAGCGTAGATTGGCCTCGGTATATTCGTGAGCACAATAGACCGCTGTCTCGTCGGGCAAGCTGGCCAAGCGCGATAGCGAGTCGAACAGTTGCGCTGCGCTGCCTTCGAACAGACGTCCGCAACCGCCAGCGAACAGGGTATCGCCACAGAACAGGCAGCCTGCGCCATAATAGGCAATGTGCCCAAGCGTGTGTCCGGGAACGGCGAGGACCTGGAACCCTATGTCGCAGAAAGCCGCGCGAATGCTTTCTCCACCGTGTAAGGGTTTGCTCACGCCAGCAATCGATTCCGCCGCGGGTGCGAACACCTCGGCCGGGTGATGGGCAAGAAGACTCATCACCCCACCCTGATGATCGGCGTGGTGATGGGTGACGAAAATGGTGCTCAGCGACAGGCCTTCACGCTCAAGAACCTCGAACACCGGGCGTGCATCACCTGGATCAACCACGGCCGCTGACGCGCCTTTGCGCAACAACCAGATGTAGTTATCCTTGAAGGCTGGAATGCGGATGACGTCGAACATCGCTCAATTTTGGAAGAACTGCGGAAAATGTCAATTGCTGGCCTCGACGCCTGGCTTCAAACGCCGCAGGGACGGTACGTCATGGCCTGGGAACAGGCCACTGTCGACAAAATGGTCGCCGACGTGTTCGGCTACAATGCGATTCAGTTGGGCCTGCCACAATTCGACCTGCTCGCGCAGAACCGCATCCCCCTCCGCCAACTGGTGCACGACTCGGGCCAGGTCGATGTCCTCTGCGACCTGCGGCAACTTCCCTTCGCCGCTCACAGCATCGATCTGGTGGTCATGGCGCATAGCCTTGAGTTCGACGACGACCCGCACCAGATTCTACGCGAGGTGGAACGTGTTCTGATTCCCGAAGGCGAAGTAATTATTGCCGGTTTCAATCCAATCTCGATCTGGGGCCTGCGTCGCCGGCTACCCAACTGCCCGCAACACTTTCCCTGGAATGGTCGCTACCTTTCGCTGCAGCGCCTCAAGGACTGGCTGCAATTACTCGGCTTTGAGGCCGAGCACTGTAGCTTTGGCTGCTACGCCCCGCCCTTCCGAAACGACCGCTGGCTCAAGCGTTGGCATTTCCTGGAAGCCAGCGGCCAGCGCTGGTGGAATTTTGCCGGCGGCGTCTACGTACTGCGCGCGGTCAAGCGCGTGCATAGCATGCGCCTGATCCTGCCGAGCTGGAAACAGAAGGCCGCGCCGCGCAAGGCGCTGTCGGTGCTCAGAAAAAAAGGAAATAGCAAGACATGAATGATCAGCAAGTCGTTATCATCCACGCCGACGGCGGCTGTCGCGGCAATCCCGGGCCGGGCGGCTGGGGCGCGCTCCTGCAGGCCGGCGAGAAAACAAAGGAACTGTGGGGCGGGGAGCGAGACACGACCAACAACCGCATGGAACTGACGGCCGCCATTTGCGCCCTCGAGGCGCTTAACGGACCCGCAACGGTGCACCTGCACACCGACTCACAGTACGTGCAAAAAGGCATCAGTGCCTGGATTCACAACTGGAAGCGCAATGGCTGGCGCACCTCGGACAAGAAACCGGTGAAAAACGCCGACCTCTGGCAACGTCTCGACGAAGCGGCCAGCCGGCACCAGATCACGTGGTTCTGGGTCAAGGGACATGCCGGGCATGCCGGCAACGAACGAGCCGACGTACTCGCCAATCGCGGCATGGACGAGCTGCGTGCCAAGACCTCCTGAGCACTGACCTGCGCCCTCGGCCGCCGCCTGCCCAAGGACCGACACCAGCCACCCGCCCGCCCGCGCCGACCACAGAATCCGCGCCATCGCGAGTTCTTCACCAGCAATGGACAATGCCCATGCGCCAGATCTTTCTCGATACCGAAACCACCGGCCTGGAGCACAAGCTTGGCCACCGCATCATCGAAATCGCTGGCGTCGAGATGTGCAACCGACGCCAGACCAATCACCATTTCCACCGCTACCTGAATCCCGAGCGGGATATTGACGCCGGTGCCCTGGCGGTGCACGGCATCAGCCGTGAATTCCTGCTCGACAAGCCGCATTTTGCCGACGTTGCCGCCGAGTTTCTCGATTTCGTGCGCGGTGCAGAACTGGTCATCCACAACGCCGCTTTCGACCTTGGCTTTCTGAACGCTGAACTGGCCATGCTCGACATGGCTCCGCTGGATACCATCTGTCACGCCGTCTGCGACACTCTGCGCATGGCCAAGGATCTGCATCCCGGCAAGAAGAACAACCTCAACGCGCTGTGCGACCGCTACGGGGTCGACAACTCGCAGCGGACCCTGCACGGCGCCCTGCTCGACGCTGAAATTCTCGCCGAAGTCTATCTGGCAATGACCCGCGGCCAGGAAAGTCTGATCATCGATCTCGGCGATGACAGCGCCAGCCGCATCGCAGCGGCCCGCCCGCTGCCCTCCTCGGGTCGGCGCAAAGCCCAGGTGGTCAGGCGCGCCAGCGACGAAGAAATCGCTGAACACCAGCAAGCGCTGGCAGACCTTGACGAAACAAGCAAAGGCAAATGCCTGTGGCTGCATTTGGAGGGCGGCAGCTGATTCAAGCCATTCACCGCGTTCACCGCATTCAGCACCTGCTCTTGCTCGCTGCGCGCGTGCGCGGCTTCCTGCTCGCAGCACTGCTGACCCCTCTCCTCGCCTCACTTGTCGTCCCGGATTTATCCGCGCTGAGTGCCGCCCACGCGGCGTCGACCGTGACATTGCCGCCGCTGCAAACCTGGATCGACCTCACCCCGACAGGAGGCCGCTTGCGCGCACCACCGGGCACCTATGCTGGCCCGGCCGTGATCAGCCGAGCGATAATCATCGACGGCGACGACAAGATCACCGTCGACGGTGGTGGCAAAGGCACAGTGCTGACCGTGCGCGCCACTGGCGTGACCATACGAGGACTGCATCTGAAGCACTCGGGTGATTCGCACGACAGCCTCGACTCGGGCCTGTTGATCGAAAACGGCAGCGACAATCTGGTTGAAAACAACGTCATCGACGACGTATTGTTCGGAGTCACGCTGCAAGCCGCCAACGACAATCGCATCATCGGCAATCGCATCCGCTCCCGGCACAGCGATCCTGCCGACCGGGGCGACGGCATCCGCCTCTGGTACAGCATGCGCAACCGCATCGAGAACAACGACATCGCACGGATTCGCGACATGACGGTCAGCAACTCGCTCCACAATCGCTTCATCGGCAACCGCGTCACGGATAGTCGCCGGGCGCTGAATCTGCTTTTTTCGCACCGCACGCTGATCGAGAGGAACCGCTTTGCCAACAACTCGACCGGCATTACCAGCGTCAACTCAAGCGGCGTCATCATCCGCAACAATCAGATCATGCATTCCGTGGACGCCAGCGGCGCCGGTATCGCCCTCAAGGAAAGCGGCACGACGCTGGTTCACGGCAATGAAATCATTCACTGTGCGGTTGGCCTGATGTCCGATTCGCCGACCCATCCGATCAACCGCATCACGGTGATCGACAATCGCATCGCCCACAACTTCACGGGAATCAGCTTCTACGGCGAGAGGGGTGGCCATCTCGTCTTGCGCAATCGCTTCGAGCACAATCTCTGGCAGGCGCTGGTCGGCGAGAGCGGCCAGGGCGATCACAACGAATGGCGAGGCAACTACTGGGACGACTATCAGGGCTTCGATCAGAACGCCGACGGGGTCGGCGACAGCGCACACGAAATCTGGGCCTACGCGGACCTTATCTGGATCGAAACACCGATGGCCAAGTTCTTTCGTAGCTCACCGGTGCTCGAATTACTCGACTTCCTCGAACGCCTGGCGCCGTTTGCCTCGCCGAAGCTGGTCCTGCGCGATTCGCAACCGCAAGCCCACCGCCAGCAATAGCTGCGGCAGGGAAAACCGGCGACAAACGCGCGGCAGACAACAGTGTCGACCGCGCAAGTGGCCGCAACGGGTATCGGCTGTATGGCTTATCAGCTGTCGCTGGGCGTTTCGGGTGGACGCCTGGGCCGCCGGCCATGCCGTTTGGGTGTCGCCCGGGAATCTGGCGAACGCCCATCAAGCGACGTACCATCCGCGGCACCTTCTGCTCTCGCGGCAGGCTGCCGCTGTTCCTGCTGGCGGGGAGGCCCAGCCGGGCGCGGGCCCGTCGGGGCGGCCTTGCGTTGCTCCGGTCGACGACCTGGCCCGGAGGCGTTCTGGCGCTTCTCCGGTTGTCCTGGCAGGCGGTCCGAATTTCGATCGGACTCACGGTTTCCTGGAGCCAGGGTAATTTCGAGCTCGATAATTTCATCCCATTGCGGATCGCTGCGATCGCGCTCGGGGATGGAGAGAAGTTCACGGAGCCGGCGACGCGGATCCTGGGGAGGTGATTCGTTCATTTCAGCATTATGACTCACAGCGCCGCTATCGTCCAACAACAAGCGCAGCCTTCAGCCCTGACGCATGACCCAGCCGAATCGGGCTCGTTTGCCGGTAACGCCGGCTTTTGCCGCCGAGGCGGTCAGATTGCGCATGGTTGGCGGCAAAGGACGGGGGGATGGAGTCAGCCAGGAGGATGTCGAAAGTTTTTTTGGACTGCGGTACGACCGCCAGGCCTTGAAAACACCGGGCTGCAGCATTCATGCTTCAGGGCTGAAACAGCGAAGAAAAAGCAGGGCTAGCTCCCCTCCCGAAAGCCTTCCCTCGCCTGGGGCGGAACGCGATAAGCGTCGAAGCGCCTTCAGCAGCCCGCGAACGAGGACTTGCCCAATTCTGCGCCCGCTTGCAAATGCCCGGTCTTCACCCAGATTACCGTTTCAACTTCCGTGTACGGGCAGTGCGCGCTCAAGTGCGGGCTACGCAACCAACTGCCGGCAGGATAACGGCCATGTTCATCGATGAATTCGCCGCTGAGCACGAAGATCTCCTCGCCTCCCCAGTGCCGATGCGGCACGAAGCGTTCGCCGGCCGGCCATTTGACGAGCGCCACGTGCTCGACCTCGTACGAATGCAGCGGCATCACCTGCAGTCCGCCCTGGCCCGGTAGCCAGGCCGCGCTGACGGTGTCGATACGCACGCTGGCGGTATCTCCAGCGGCAAATTGGTGCAACTTCACGAACAGCACGCAACCCTCCCCGCTAAAGGGTGCATGGCCACTGCCGGGTGGATTGCGAAGATAGCTTCCGGGTCCGTAATCACCGTCTTCGTCCGAGAAAACGCCTTCGAGCACGAGGATTTCTTCGCCGCCGGGATGCAGATGGTGAGCGAAGCGAGCGCCGGCGTCGTAGCGAACGATGCTCGTCGCGTGCCCACGCTCGGCATCCTCGCGGGCCAGGGGTTTGCGCCACACGCCGGGCATCGGGGTGACTTGCCAGGGCGCGGTCGCGGTATCAATGTGCGCGGCTTCAGCGAAGTTCATGTTGAGCATGCGGGCGGTGTCCTGTGGAAACACTCGAGGATAGATCAATCCGACGCCCGGGCAACGGCCTGATCGAGCCAGGCCAGCCACCTGTCCACCGCCGCCTGCCGCTTCTCCGCAGCGTCCCGCCAGTGATAATCGCCGTTGTCGTGCCACAGAAGCGCCCAGTCGCCGCCCCAGGTATCGGCAAGCACATGGCGGCTGACCCCTTCGAGCACCCGTTGGGCACGCAAACGCGCCAGTTCGTCCGGGGACATCAACAGCGGCAGCACTGCCCGGGCGGCGGGCAGGCCAAGGCGTACCAGCGCGCGCACTTCAGCGGTGAAATCCGCGTGCAAGGGCTCGGGGGAACGATTGATATGTTCCACGAGGGATGCGATTTCATCGCTCACGGCATCACGATGGGATGGTTGGAAACGGTGTGCGAGAAGCTGATCACCACGCGCCGATTGGCGCGCAAGCGTCCCGCGTCACGCGGCTGCGTGGCACCCGGCGCCGTGCCGTGCTCGGAGAAGATCTCGGTTTCGCCGAAGCCAAAGGAGAAGGTAATGCGCGTCGCATCGACGCCGGCCAGCAACAGCAGGTTTTCTGCGACATCGGCGCGGCGCTGCGAAAGATCGGCGTTGGCGGCTTCGCCACCACGCACGTCGGCATTGCCTTCAATGGCCACCGTGACATCGGGGTAACGATCCAGGTAATCCGGGATATCCGCCAGCTTGCTCTCCTCGCCGGCCATCGGCACATCCTGATTGGTATCGAAATAGAGCACGACAGGCTCGTGCACATAGTAACCGCGGAAACGCTCGAGGGCCTCGTCGAAGACTGCCGAGGCGCTGTCCTGCACGCTGGCGTATTCGTTCTGCACCGCGCCGCTGCGAATCTGGAAGCCCCACGAGATGGCGCCATATATCGTCTGGTTGTCGGTGCCCTTGGCGACGGTCTCGAAATCCAGATCGCTGTCGAATGACAGGCTGGGGAAATCGAACAGGGAGGCCGCGCCGAAATCCGTTGGCGAGCGCAGCCAGCCGTACTGGTTGTCACCGCCGACGCCAAAATGTTCGATGTAGTTGGGCGAGCCGGCGTCGCCGCGCGGGGTCGCCGAGGGCAGGTTGTCGATCATCCAGCCGGCCGGGGCGCCGCCTGGCGTGCCGGGCGTCATCTGCTCCATGCGCCCGGCCTCGGTGCCCTGTACGCCGGTATTGCCGTCGACCATGTTGCGCCAGTCCACCGGCGCACCTGAAGACGGCGTCGTCGTTCCCGAAACGTCGGTGGCGTTGACCGCCTGGACGAGGCCGATCTCCGCCGAGTAAGGCCCGTTCGGATCCGGCTGAAAGGCAATCGTTCCCGACAGACCGGGTGGTGCCGCCTGCGTCGCCATGCCGATCTCGAAAACACCGAGCGCCACCGGCATGCTTTGCATCAGGTCACACTGCAGCGCGCGTGGCTCGCCCCCCTGCTGGGCGACGTGCGCCAGTTCGTGCGCCAGCAGACGATCGCCACCCGGCGTTCCTGGCGCATAGCGGCCGGGCGCGAAGAAAATATCCTTGCCGACGGTGACCGCGTTGGCACCCATCGAGGTCGCAATCCGCCCGGCGCTGGAGCCGGAATGGATGCGCACATCCTGTGGTCCCGACCATTCGGAAGGCAGCCGCTCGCCCGCGCTGGCCTGCCGTGCCAGCCACCCACCGAGCCGATCCGCACCCGGACCCCTGCCGATCGGCGTTACGTCGGGAGCACTTCGGGCACCTCCCGCCAGCATGCGCGCACCAGCGCGCTCGGCATCGACTTCGGCGTGCTGGTCGCGCGCCGGCCGCATCGTCATCTTGCCGCGTGCGGTCAGGAATTTGGGTACGCCAGGCGTAGCGGTCGACGCTCCGCGAGAAGGAAACACGGCCTCGGCAGCCTCGCTTCGCGTCGAGGTTTTCTTGCTCTGATAAGTCATCTTCGCCCTCCTTCCTTGCGCTCAGCGCGGGAACAGCCGTTCACCATTAGCGAAACTCAAAAAGCGTTGTGCACCGCCGGCGTCGTTCCAGGTAATGTGGATGGTCAGGTGCGGAAAACGGGTAGTCAGGTCCTGCAAGGGCCCCGCCATCGCCGGAGATCGCAAAAGGCCCGCCAGCCGCACCACGCCCGTGCAAGTGGAATCTCAGCGCGCCCGGCTTGGGCGAACGCACCGTTTCAACATGGGCTCGGCTCTCAGCCACTGAACACGGGGCCAGCCAGGGCCATGAGCGTCGCGCGCACGCGTGCGAAGGCCGGCGGCGCAGCGCTGCGTTCGATGCTCACGGAATGATGCCGCTCGCCGAGTGTAGCGTCGATTTGATCACGGAAACCGTCGCGCCCCGGGGTCAAGATCTCGCCCGGTAACGCGAAGAAATCGCCCTCAAGCAGCGCGTCGACCAGCTGCCGCTGCTGCCGGAGGTCCAGGCGCCGCAGCGCTTTTTCGGGCCAGGGTGCGCTCCAGTGCTGGCCACGCGTGCAGTCACGCGTCTCGACGTAGGCGAACAGCTCACCGGCGGGCGTCACCCGGATGCGCAGGTTGCCGCGACAACTGATCGCCTGAATGCGGCGGAACTCGATTTCCGGCTGCGCAGCTGTTGAAGGCTGCCCGGTGCTCAGCTGATGCTCCACTCGGATTGAGCGATGTCGGGGGCGGTCATGCGGCCGAGCGCCTCCCACAGGGTCACGTAATGACGCGGCAGCACGTCGATGCCGTTCGACATCTGGCTCGCGGTATCGACGCCCCACACCGCCGGCCCAGGCACCCCGGCTGCAGTGACCAGCCCGGAATAGAGCGTCTGCTGGGCGCCAAGAACGCCGGTAGTGTTGTTCTGATACTCGTCAGGCAGGCCCAGCATGTGACCGAACTCGTGCTCGCCGACCGAATAGCGGTTGGCGGCATACGTCGTTTCGAAGGCATGATCCACCGCTAGGTCGGCCCGGCGGTTGGCGGCGTCGCCGGCAACCCCCACCGACCCGTGGCCAAGGACGCCAATCGGTTGCGTCACACCAAGGCCGGCAAGGAAGCTGCGCACCGCCACCGCACGCCTCTCGGAGAGGTCGACGTTATGCGTGGCGTCACCGTCGAGACTGGCGAAGCCGTCGACCTTGAGCGGGATCAACGGATCGGACGGATTCTTCTGCCTGGCCGCATCGGCGAAGGCGACAAGGGCCGGCCGCATCACCGGGCTGATGACATCCGAATCGTTGCCGAACAACACCGGTGAAGCCGCCGCCGCAGCGAGTGCGCTCTCCAGGCGCTGGCGCTCGGTGGTAGCCACGCTGCCGCTGTTGAAGTCGGGCTCCTCGCGTACGTCGGACTGGTAGAGGTCGGCGCTTGCCGGGCGCTCGGGATGCGCCACGTCGGGGTCGTTGGTGGCCGACTTGTAGTCGATCCCCGGCCCGGGGCTCTTGTGCACCGTCGTCACGTAGTGCGCTGCAGCGTCGTCGCTGACCTCTACCGGCGTCACCAGCGGGATCGCCCTGAAGTCCCAGCAGGGCTTGCTCGAGGTCAGCGTATGCTGGGCGCTCCAGCGCGCCGCGACGCGACCGATATAGGCGCTCTTGAAGTCCGTCTTTTCCGTATCGCTCCAGAAGAAGCGGCTGAGGTCTTCGCCGGCCATGGTGCGGCTGATCCGTTCAAGCATTCCCGGCGCGTTGTCGGCCGAAACGAAATTGAACTTCATCTTTACCGTCACCGGCATAAGGCCGACCAGAGGAAAGTAGTCGGCGTCGAACATGCCGAAGGTGGTCGAGGGAATATAGCGTTCGAGGTGCATATGGCGCAGCGCGAAGGCGTCACGGCGGACGCCCTCTTCCGGCGTCAGGCAGCTGCCGAAAAGGCTGTCGAAGAGTGGCGTCGGCACCGTCGGAACACCTGCCGGCAGGGGCACACCGGCATCGGTCGGTGCGGCTGCCGCGGCAGCCGCAGCCGCCGCCGCGTCCGGCGTTGTACCGGCATCGGCGGTGACCCCGGCGTCAGGCACGCGGGAAACGGTGTTGCCCGTGCCGCCGCTGACCACATGGGCGAGTTCGTGCGCGATCAGCCGGCGCCCCGAATCGGACTCGGGTTCGTAGCGGCCGGGCGCAAACACGATGTCGTTGCCGAGGGTGAAGGCGCGCGCAGCCAGTGAGCGCGCCATGCTCCCTTCGCGCGATCCGCTGTGCACCCGCACCGCGCCGAGATCACGCCCGAACCGCGGCTCGAAGAAGTCGCGCGCGGACCTGTCGAGCGGGCGACCCGCGCCCAGCCCGGGCAGCGACGCCGACAGCGGCCCGGCCCCCTCGGCCGAACGCTGGATAGCGGAAGCGCAACGGGCGCAGGGTGCCTCCGGCGTACAGCCGTGGCATCCGTCGGGCCCCATCACCGCGGCGGCGATGCGCTCTGCCTGCCGCTCGCCGGCATCTTCCGGGCGGGAGACGCTCATTCCGCGCGCCGCAAGGAATCGCGGAGTGCCGGCAGCGCGTGTTGCAGTCGTGGGCCCGGATTTGGTGTGCTCAGCTGAAGAAGCTGCCATGCTGCCTCGTGCCTGAGTCGTGAATGTCATCGTCTGTCCTCCGGGTTTCGCCTGCAGTAAGCTCCTGCAAGCCGACGAGCGCATCGATCTGCCCGCCGTACTCCAGCATAGCGCATGGTCGAAGGGTCGCGGTGCACCGACTCGCGGTCCAAGCCCAGCCATGTACCCGCCGTTCCGGCGGTCTCGACCGGCAGTGCCTGGCGTCGGACCGTTGTCTGCGAACGCTGGCCGCCAGCGACCAACAGGGGCCACGGCAGGCGATTTCGGCCGCATGCATCGATCCAGGTCAATTCAATCGGCGGCGCCATCCACACAGCCGAACTCCCCCATCCCTTCACGCACGGCATGTTCGATATCGTCACCCCAGATGGAATCGACCAGGAGATAGCCGCCGAAACCAACGATAAAGCCAACCGCGTTACCGAGGAGTGGCACCTCCGAGCCAAGCACTGCGCCCGTAATCCCGGCTGCCAAGGCTCCGCCGCCCCCGGCGACCGCTGTGCGGGCACCAGTGGCGTAGTAATCAATGTCGCTATAGTCGGCATCCAGGAAGGTTTCCTGGAAGGCCATCGACCCCAGCGAGATCACCGGCGCGGCAACGGCACCGACACCGGTCGACACAAAAAGGCGTCCCCCCAGGACACCGCTGCTGGCGAGCAACCCCGGCGTTTCACCGGCAACCAGGCCACGGCTGGCCCACTGCGACAAACCCAGCGCGGCACGACTTTCCACAAGTGCACCGCCGTAGCCGACCGGAATCGACGCCCCCACATTGAACATGCTGGTCGCCACCATGCCACCATTCAAGTCGCCTTCGCCAGCATGCCACAACAGGCGACCCGACTCGGTAAGCGCCGCCAGCGCGCCACTCACCCGAGCGGCACGCGCAGCGCTTCCACCCGACACCGTCGACAGGGCATCTTCAGTCGCCATCCCGTTGGCAACCAGGCGGTGATACTCGACGACCTCAGGTGGAAAGAGGACATTGCGCTGCAGGCGAGAAACGGCCAGCGTGTTCAGACGCTGCAGGGCCATCACCGAAGCCAGGGTCGCGCGCATCGGCGCCACACGCGCACCGGCACGCTGCGCGACCTCGCCGAACACCGCCTGGATTCGCACCGTGGCATCGACATCGCCGGAAAGGATCAGCGCTTCGATCTGCGCCCAGTTCGAGATCGCCGCAGCACCCTCGCCCACAGGCGCGCCATGTACCAAGGCATCGACCACCGGCGCCAGACGGCCCGCCGACGCCCGCTCGCGCCACGCGGAGGCGAGCCCGGCGTCGACGCTGCCGGCCACCGCGCCGCGCAGGTCCCCTGACAGGGCACGGGCACGCAAGCGCGCGGTGAGCTGGGCGCGAATGGTTCGATAGGCCCGGCTGGAAGGTGACAGCGCGCGTACCTGATCCCATGACGAGTAGGTGCCGTCGCCGTGGCTTATCGGATCGGCACTCAACGAGGCCTCGATGATCGCGCGGCTGGCATCGGTCATCCGCGACGGCGACGCGCTGACCGCGCGCTCGATTCCAGCCGCAAAATCGGCGCGCGAGAGGTTTCCGCCGGCGACCATCGTCTCGACTGCGGCACGCACCGCCCCGGCATGCTCATCCGGTACCAGCAGCCGGGCGCTCGCCGCCGCATCCAGATCGGTGCCAAACTCGGGATAGACCGGGCCCAGCATGTCTGCCGCAGAAGTCAGCGTCGAGCCCTCGGCAGTCGGGCTCATCATGCGCATGAACTTGGTCAGATAGT
Organism: Candidatus Accumulibacter sp. ACC012; assembly: GCF_907163155.1. Classification (NCBI taxonomy): domain Bacteria; kingdom Pseudomonadati; phylum Pseudomonadota; class Betaproteobacteria; genus Candidatus Accumulibacter; species Candidatus Accumulibacter sp. ACC012. The sequence goes on along the minus strand of NZ_CAJQUC010000003.1, from coordinate 16,869 downwards.
GATCCGGATTGAGCGGGCCGCCCGTATCGACGCCGCTCATCGAGTGGGTGAGCGACTCGAGGTCGCCCGTGCGCAGATCGAGGGTATCGAAGGTCGGCGCATTGGCCTGCAGGCTGTTCAGGTCAACCACGGATGGATCAAGGATGGTGGAAAGATCCGCACCCAGATGCAGCTCTTCGAACATCGTGCCGCGCCAATTGACGCCGGCACCCCGCATAGAGGCCGGATTCGCCGGATCTGTGCCCGGCGTCACTAACGGGCGAAGGAAGGCGTCGCGAATATAGAGATCGGTCGGGTTTGCGTAGAGGTCGGTCGGCAGAATCACTGCGGTCGACGCCCCCGACAGCCGCCCGGGGACGCCGGGAAAACCCCTTGCACCCGGATCGGCAAAGCTGAAGTCTGGCCCCATGCCTGATTCCGGCCCTGCAGAGAACCCTGGCCACAACGGTGCCGGCTCCGGAGTCGGTGGAGGGAGGCGAACGGTGAGCGCCTGCGAGAAGGGGTCGTGGCTGGCGTAGAACTCGTTCACGTCCACCTGCGGCACGTTGTAGCGAGCCAAAAACCGGTCGAACTGGGCGGGCGTCAACACCTGCCCCTCGTGCTGGAAAGCCGGGCCCTCCTCACGCGCAACATCGGCCAGCACCACCGCGAGCATTTCGGGCCCGATCGGCCGGATCTCGTAGAGCGTTGTCGGCACCGCCGTGATGCGCTCCTCGGCGAGCCAGGAGTGACCCATTCCGCCACGCCGGCGACGTTCGCCGGCAAGGCGGCGCCGCAGGTGGTCGTGGTCGTAGGCAGGCTGTGAGTCCGGACGGCGATCACCAAGGTAGGCGACAACACGCTGCCAATGAGCAAGGAGTTCGGCGTTGCTCAGCGCACGCGCCGACACCGCGCAGGGATCGTAGGCGGCACCCGCTCCAGGCGGCATCAGCGAGGGACGGGCAGCGCTTGAACTGGTGGCCAGCGGCACCGCGACGCTTGCCGCATCGGCACTGGTCATTCCGGCAAACTCGTCCTCCGGGAGGCGCCTGAGCACGCCCCCACTCCGCCCTCGCTGCTGTACCACGTGCGCCACCTCGTGGGCCATCAAGGCGAGGTCGTCAGTGCGCTCGCGGGCACCGAGCCAGATATCCCGACCACGGGTGAACGCGCGCGCACCGATGGCGCGAGCAGCGCGCGCCGGCGCTTTGCCCTGATGGACCCGGATTGCACCGAGATCGGTGCCGAGGGCTGCTTCGAGCTGACCGCGCACCGCGCCGTGCAGGCCGGTGGCAGCACTGCCATTGCGTGCCGGCCGGGCATCGTCGGCGGTGCCGCTGCGGCCACCATCGCCATCGTCGGGCGGCTCTGCGCTCAGGTACTCGCGGCGTAGCGGCTGTTCATCGTTGCCGGGCTCCGCGCTCTCCTCGACGAGCTCCTCTGCGCATTGCGGGCACGTCCGCCGCAGCGGCGCCCCAGGATCGTGGCCGAGAAAGCGCGGAACCGTGGACCCCGCCACCAGCGCGCGCGAAAAGGCCTCGGCCTCGTGCTCGAGCGGGTCGTCCGGCTCTCCGACCTCGAGGCGCGCCTGCACCCCATCACCGCCGAGGCAACGCGGCACACCCGGCGTCGGACGCGTCGGCCCGGCACAGTCGCAGGCCCGGCGACTGCCGGGCGGAGCCGCATCGGGCTGAGGCCGCCGGTCGAGGACAAGGCTCATCCACTGCCTCCAACGCCGGCCGGCATCTGCTTGCCGAGCTTGTGATATTCGCTGGCCAGAGCGGCGCTCAACTCCGCCTCGCCGAGAGCAGCCCCCTGCGCACCGGCCAGTGCGGCGGCAGCGAGCACCACATTGCGGATGTGCCCGCCGGGGAGATCGCAATTGGCGGCCAGCCGATTGAGCGCCACGGCATCGAGGATATTCGACTCTCCAAGGTGGGCCAACCACAGTGCCCGCCGCTCGACCGGCCCGGGAGCGAGGAATTCGATGATCGCGTCGAGCCGTCGGGTAAAGGCCGAGTCGAAGCGTGCCCGGCTATTACTGGTCAGCAAGGTTATGCCCTCGAAGCTCTCGATGCGCTGTAAGAGGTAGTTGGTCTGCTGGTTGGCGAAGCGGTCGTTGGAGTCCTTGACGTCGGTGCGCTTGCCAAACAAGGAATCGGCCTCGTCGAAGAGCAACACCACTTCGGCGTGCTCGGCGCGGGCAAACAGCTCGGCGAGATTCTTCTCGGTCTCGCCGATGTACTTGCTGGTCACCGAGGCGAGATCGACCCGGTACAGTGGCAGCCCGAGACGGGTCGCCACCCAGCTCGCGGCAAGCGTCTTGCCGGTGCCAGACGGCCCGACCAGCAACGCCCGCACACCGGGCCGGTAGCGGGTACGCGCGGCAGCGCCGAGCCCGTTGGCAAGCGTATCGCGCAGACGGCAGCGGGCGACCAGCGATTCAAGCACCTGCCGCAGGCCCGGCGCCAGCACCAACGCCTCATCGGCAATGTCGTCATCCAAGAGCTCGGCGAGCGCGCCGAGGTCGGCACCGACCCCGCGGCGAGCCACCTGGACGACATGTTTCACAGCGGGCGTTTCACCAGCACGGGCCGCCGCCGAGCGAGCTGCCTGGCCCAGTTCGGCGATGCGCCCGGCTCCGTGGCGATGATGCGCAGCGAGCTGATCAACCGCGACCGCATCGCCCAGCGCCGCGCGCCACAGCCGGGCGCGCTCGTCGGCCGGCGGCACCGGCAGACGCCACTGGCTCACGGCGCCGGCAGCCTCGATGCTGCCCTCGAGTCCGGTGGCGACCAGCAGCGGTCCATCGTAGCCCGGAATTTCGGGTAAACGCCGTCGCTCGCCCGGCGTCAGCGCCACCTGCAACACTGGCAGACGGTCCTGCAGCCATAGCCACGGCCCCAGTCCGTGCGGCGCGTCGCCCTCGTAGAAAGCCGGGCGACGACCGCTGGCCGCGGCCACAGCAAGCGCCGCCGCACGCGCCTCGCCGGGCACGGCACTGCGCAAAACCAGCACCCGGACACCGTCGTCGCGCAGGCCGGCAGCCTGGCTGTGCGCCGCCGCGATGGTCGAATCCGGCAGCATCGGCAGCCCGTCATCTTTGCTGCTGACGCCGTCAAAGCAGCCCTCGTAGCCGGCCAACGCCATGACCAGCGGCAACGGCGTGCGTACACAGCGTTCGCACAACGGGCGATCCTGCGACTCGAGCTGCAGCAAGCCTATCCGCCGTCCGCCACCTTCGGCCAGCAGGGCCAGCGCATGGTCTTCGCCGAGCCGCTCGCACAAGCTCGCCAGCAAGCCTAGCGTGGGCCGCGCGCTGCCGACGGGGTGCTGCAGCCAGATCAGCGTCCGCGCAGCCATCGGCGTCAGCTCGATGGCACAGCTCAGCGCGGCAGCAAGGGTTTCGGGGAGGCTCAGGGCTTCGCGGGCGGCGAGAGCGTAAAGCGCATTATCGCCCGCCGGTGGACCGGACAGCCAGGCCGACATCAGCGCCTGCACTACCGCCTCACGGCCTCGTGCAGCGGGTGCCAGAACACCACCACAGCTATCGATGGAACGGCCAAGCGCTTCCAGCCAAGCCGCTTCAGCACCCTGAGCAGCGTTGCAGTCAGTCGCCAGCAACGCCAAGGCCAGATCGGCCAAGCGCGGCAATTGCGTCGCCGCAGCCCCCGTCTCAAGTCCGGGATGTTCCGGTCGGTTCATCCCTGATCCCGCCCGTAGTGAAAGCGTAGTACCCGCCCCAGCCACGGCACCCAGCCCGGGTCGACATCCAGGCCGGCGCGACGAATGCGCAGATCGACGGCATTGAGATCCTGGCGCACATCGACATGGGTGGCGGTGATGGCGATGCGTGCCGGACGGCAGACCAGCGAGTAGAGGCCGATGCCGACATGGCGGCGCAGATGGCGGCGGCAGTGCCCGAGCCAGCGCACGGCCTCACCATCGGCCTCGCGATCGACGGCCAGCGGCAGAACGCACAACAGCCACAGCGGATCGGCGTCGGCGATCGCCAGTCGCCGCAGCAGAGTGGCGAAAATGCGCTGCGGCAGAGCGCTCGGCGCGCTGTCGTCGCCGAGGAAGTCGGCCAGGCCGAGGCGGTTCAGCAAGGGGACCAGGAGCAGCAGGCCGCCAGCGGCCGTCGCAGCATCGCTGCTCAGCAGTGCTTCCCTCTTATCGACCGTGCTCGGCGAGTCCTTGGCGAGCGCTACGGGTGGCGCTGTCAACTCACGGCCAGCTTCCGGTGCCGTCGCTGGCGACTGCGCTGCTGACGGCTCGCTGCTGGCGACGGCTTTGCCGGCACCAGGCACATTCTCGGCAACCGGCGCAGGTGGGCCATCGCTGGCCGCAGCGGCCGCTTGCGGAGGCGCAGCCAAATGCCTGGGAGGGGCGCCCATATCTGCCGCGTGCGGGGATTTTGGCACGCTGCTTGCGGCTGGCGTGGCGGCCGGCAGCGCCGCGGGCAAGGCGCCAAGCGCCGCCTGCTGAGCGGCAAGGGCTGCGTCGAAAGCGTCCGCTGCGCATCGTTTTTTATCACCGCCATCACCGCCAGTGTGGCAGGCGACGCGCCTTGTCGCCAAGGCTTTGTCCTCCCCATGATCGGCGCCGCCACGCTCCCGGCGGATGTGGTGATCGACAGCCACGCCACACAAAACCGCCATATCGAGCAGCCAGCGATGGCGGCCATCGTCGCCACCAAGCTGCCCGGCCGACCAGTCGAGCAGCGACTGCCAGTGCGCCGGCGCGCTTGGCGGCGCTTGTCGTCGGGCGCCCTTGCAGGCCAACTGCAAACGGGCCACGTCGTCGCTCCGCAGGGCGAGCACCAGTGCAGCGCAAGCCGCGTCGCTGTTGGCAAGGAGCAGCGCCATCCAGCGCGGCAATGCCGCCGGCGCTTCGGGCAACTCGGCAAGCGACAAGGCCAGCGCGCGCAGCGCCGCAGCGCGACCAAGGGTGGGTCGATAGTTCGTCACGACCAGCGGCCAGCACCACGCCTGGCGCGCAGTGTCGGCGAGCAGTAAACGCGTCAGGGCCAGGTGGGCCGTCAGCGCATCGGCAAAACGCACAGCCGGTGCGGCGCCTAGCGCCGCATCGTCGACCAGCGAGCCATCGACGGCGATCGCCGCACGGCACACCGCTTCCAGGTGCAGCGCCACCTGCTGCGGCGACACCCCGGGCGCGAACGGAGGCAGCCGCACGCGGCGCAGCAGCAGTAGCTCGGCGCCGTCGCCCGGCAGGCTGGCGGTGCGCAGCGCGTCCTCGATCAGGAAGCCGGCACGGCGAGCGAGGGCATCGGCCGGCGCGCGGATCGACAGGCGGCGGACCGTGCGCTCGGCGAGCATGAGCCTTACCTGATCTTGACGCTGGCCAGCCGCGCGCTGCTCATCGCCAGCGGGCTGTCGGCAGCGACAAACTGCACCCGGCTCTCGGCAGCCAGGTCCAGGCGGTTGCCCTCGACGTGCAGCACCGTGGTTGACACCTCGCTGCTCGCCAGATCATCGACCCGTGCTCGCGCCACCACCCGGTCGCCCTGATACACCAGCGCCTGCATGCCGACCCTGAGCTTGAGGCCGTCGATAACACGAATCGGCAGGCGAATACCGGGCAGCGCAGTCACCGGCCCCGGCAGGCGACCGGAAATGATGCGATTCACCGGCGCGTGGCTGGCGAGCAGCAAGCACATGTGCACCAGGTCGTTGACCAAGCCCTCGGCCTCGCGGTCGCCGCTCTTCATCTGCCCGAACAGCCAGTCGGCGTAGGCCTGCAACTGGCGCCGCGTCGCATAATCGAGCTCGCCCCAGCGCGGCAGACCGGCCAGGTTTCTGAGCTGTGGCGTGGCGTCGAACTGCGACAGGCGTTCGGCCCAGTCGAGACGGATCGATGGCAGCACTTCCGAGAAGGCCTCGTGCAGACAGGCGGCAATGCGCGAGAGCTCTGCGAACACTTTGGCGGCGTTGCTGGCGACCGCGCCACTGCCGTGCTCGCCATCGATCAGGTCGCCCAGCGAGACGACTTTCTCGGCCTCGGCGCGCGCCCCCTGCCAACCCAGCGCAGAAATTACCAGCGGCTCGATACGCGTGGCTGCGACGCGCAGTTGCTGCACGGCGGCGAAGCGCTTGTCTTGCAGCGCAAGGATTGCGCCAGCGACGCCACGAACGGCACTGGCTGGCGGCCGCGCCGCCGCCCGCAAGTTCATGATCTGACTGCGCAACTGCGCCGACTGCATGACCCTGACCAGGAGATCGACGCGGTCGAGTTTATCGAGCAGCGCCGGCAAGCGCGCAAACCAGCGCGACGGCGCCTCGCGCACGACGCCCAGCAGATCGGCGAGTTCGTCGGGGGCGTCCTGGTGCGCCATGAGACAAGCCGGTACCGGCGCTTCGAGCAAGCCGGGATCGAGCTGGCGCATCGGCGCCGGGCTGATCAGTTCGGCCTCGCGCGGACGCTGATAGGCGACGAACTTGACGTGATCACGCAGGATCTGCGTCCGGCGATCGTTGATCGCCGCCAGTCGCGCCTCCTCCTCGGCAATCAGCGCGCGCGTCACGGCGACGTCGTGGCGCGCCTCGGCGAGGTCCTCGCCGACCGCCAGCAGCCGCTGTTCCAGCACGGCGGTCTGCTTTCTGAGGCTGTCGAGCAGCGCCTCGCTGAGCGCAATGGCGTTGCGGTAAAGCTTGATGCGACCTTCGAGCTGACGCATCAGCGCCACCGTGTTGTCGGAAAGGTCAGCGCCGTCCGAGAAATAGGCCGACTCGTCAATCTTGCTGCGCCGCGGCGCCTGCAGCATCAGCGGCAAGCGCCAGCGCTGCTTGAGCACGGTGCGCAGCGGCAGGCTACGGGGCAGGCGGTTGAGCGTGTTCTGCTCCGCGGGATCGCCACTGTCGACGATCGGCAGCGGGCGGTCGGGATTGCCCACCTCCGCCTCGGTCTCGTAGAACAGCGCCGGATCACCACGCACGCCGTGGAAGGCAATGCTCTCGAAGAGGCCGGCGCTGTCACCCCCGTCCTCGACCTCGAGTTCGTCGGCCAGCGCGATCAGACCGCGCACCGCCTCGTAGCGCGTGGACGTGGTGTAATCCTTGGCCTCGTTGGCCTTGGGCGCCGCGAGCCGCTCGGCGATGCTCACCGTGCGCACTTCCGCCTTGCCGATCAGTGGCGCGGCGTTGGTGATGTCGAAGGGAACGAAGCTCGCGCTGCCAAGCAGCAGCCGGGTATTGGTGCTGTCGCGAACCAGCGCGTTCTGGTTCACCGTCGAGCTGCCCGCCTTGAAGGTGAGTCCTTCGCCCTTCACTAGCTCCTGCGTTGCCGATGAATCTACAGTCAGCGCCTGGGCGCCGCCGCTGGCAAAGGCGCTGCCCACTGCCCGTGCCGAGGCGGTCGAAATGCTGCCGGCCGAGCCAGCCGCGCCGCCGCTGGCGAAGGCTGCGGCAGTCTGCGCACCCGCCGGCGAGCCACCGCGGGCTGCCGCCGTGCCAAACTGGGTGGCCGCTGGCGTGTTCTTCAGTTCGTCGAAGAAACCGGCGATGCGCTCGGTCGACGCAACCGCGGTCTCGGCCTGGGCAATGCTGGCCAGCGCCGGTGAGATCGCCAGGCGAGTGGCGGCGGTGGTGCCGAGCACCAGTTGCCGGACGCGATAGATGTCGGTCTGCACCTTGACGAAGTTGTAATCGACCAGATCGTCGGCGCGGTCGGCGCGACTCTTGAGGTAGGCGATGAAACCGTCGAGGCCAAGCTGGAAGATCTGGTAGCGCTCCTGGGCCGAGAGATGGCCCAGCGCCGGGTTGTCGTAGAGACGCAGTGCGGCCTCTACCTGGCCGTTCACCGCCGCGCTGGTCGGCGCGCGCAGGTCACGCGCTTGCAGAAACTGCCACACCCCGCGTGGCTGGGCGCCGGCAGGCAGAGCGCCGGAGAACCACGGCCGCTCGACATTGGCCGCCGACAGCGCACCGGCGTGGGCAAAGGCGGCAGCGCCGTCGAAAAAGGTGAACGCCATGCCGTTCAGCGCCGCGCCGACGACATCGACGCCACTGCCGGCATCCACCGGCACCTCGAGGCGCTGCCAGCGGCCCGGCCGCGGCATCGCGCCGATACGCCGACGCGACGCCGTGCCTTCCGTACCCCAACTGATTCGGCTCAGTCCCCAGTAGGCGCGGTGGTTCCAGCTCGTGCCGCTGCGCCATTGCAGCATCAGCTGCGTCGGCGGATTGTCAGGGTCTACGAAGACCCACACGTAGAGCTGCTCAGCAGCCGCCGCGGTGAAGGTGGCGCTGGCATTTTCGAAGAAATGCTGATGCAGACCGGCCGCTGGCGGCTCGCTATGGCCGCCACTTGCCGGAGCGCCGCTGCCATCGACCGGCACGACCGCCGCCGAGGCATCGAACGGTGCCCACAGATCGTTGTGGGTCATGAAATCCCAGCGCTCGTCGCCATTTTGCTGGGCAGCCGTGGGAAGAACGCTGCAGAACCACTTCCTCGGCGCACCGCCGGTGGCAATCGCACCGGTCATCGCGAACGCCGCCTGGCCGTCGTAAAGGGTGAATGCCATGCCGTCGGCGGCCAGTCCTTCGAGGCCGACCAGCGCCGCCGGCAAGCGCAACTGCACCCACTCGCCGGGCGTCGGCAAGTCGCCGGCGCGGGCGCGTGCAAGCGTGCCTTCCGCGCCCCAGTCGATCAGGTTTTCACCCCAGTAGGCGCGGTGATCCCAGCTATCGGCATGCCATTGCAGCATCAAGGTACGCGGCGGGCGCTCGGGGTTCAGGTACACCCAGGCATAGAGCTGCTCGCCCAAAGCAAGGGTGAGCGTTTCGGTGGCTGCTTCAAAGAAATGCTGGTGCACGCCGGCGCGCAAGCCCGAGCGATGCCCGCCACCGGCCGGTGGCGGGCCCCAGGGGGCGAGCGTTTCGGCTTCGAGCGCTTCTGGATCTTCGCCTAGCGCCGGCACCGCCAGCGCCTTGCCGCTGATCGCCCGGGCCAGCACCGAGGCTCGTGTGCGCAACCCCTGACGCGCGCCGAGCGCACGCGAGCGCTGCAACTGGAAGGCGGCCAGGGTGGTGGCGAATTCCGGGTCGATCACTTCACGGATCAGCAGACGCGGCTCGAACACCGATTGCGGCACCGGTACCAACAGGCGTACGCGTTCGCCCAGCGCCAGATCGAGCGGCGCCAGCGACGCGGCCTCGGCGAGCGCGGCATCGAGTTGTTCGCTCGGCAGCGGCGCGGCGTCGAGGGTGAAACTGGCCGGAAAGAAAGCGCTCGACAAGGTGTCGAGATCGACGACATGCGCCGGCAAGAGGCCGAAAGGCGGCAAACGCACGTAGTCAGCCGCCAATGTCGCGGCGTCTGGCGCCGGGTCACCGGCCGCGGCAATCTGCTCGGCGAGTTGTTCGAAGCGTGCTTGCCACAGCGCCGGCAACCGCCAGTGAATGCCAAGGTTGTCGGCGGCGCCGCCCATGCGCCCGTAGCGGGCACGTCCGCCGCTGCGGACGACACTGGCACGGTCGAGGAATAGCGGCGTCCAGTCGCTGGCGCAGGCGACCAGGCCGATCGGCACGCCGAAGGCCTCCCAGGGCAACGCCGCGTCGGGAGCGAGCAGGCGTTCGGCGTCGAAAATGCGCCACGCCAGCTCATTGCGCCAACGCCCGGGCGCGCCGGCCGGCAGGGTCGGCAGGCTGAGGAACTCTTCCGGCCAGGCGTACCACAGCAGCCGCGCGGCATCGCCAATGCGCCAGTCCTCGAAAGCGATCACATTGCCCTTGCCGCAAGCGTCCAGCGAACACGGATCGGTGGGATCGAACTCGCCGATGCGGTCGGCGCTCACCGGCTGCAGGAGCAGAATGCCGACTCTTGGCAACGCATCCGGCAAAGCCGCCACCACCGCGCCGAGTGTCGGGCCAAGCACCTTGGCGGCAGTGCTACTATCCTCGCCGCCGGCCCCACCCATGCCGGCAAAGGCCGACGGGTCGGCTACCGCCGGCAGGTCGGCCAGCGCCACTTCCAGCGCCTGCAGCACGCGCACATCCTCGCCATCGATACTCAGGCCCTGCCCCTGCAGCAGCGCCAGGCGGGTGCCAACAAGGCCAGCCGCGCTGCTCAACAGTGCCGTCTCCAGGCCGCGCACGACGCCCGGCGTGAACGCCTGACCACGCAAGGCGATATGCCGAGCGGCCCAGTTCTGGCGACCCGACAGCGTTGGCCCGGTGAGCGTACGGCCGGCAAACAGATTCGGCCGACGCAACCACCAGCGGCCGGCGTCGGCGGCAGTTTCCGGCGCCAGGCCGACGACTTGCTCGCCAGCCAGGGGCCTGTCGATTGGTGTGATGCTCACGATCCACCTCCTTCAGTCATTTGCGGTTGCCCCCGGCCTTGCCGGTGGCCTCGCTCGTACTTGCGGCGGGCGACGCCTTGCGGCGTTTGCCCGATGGCGTGGTGGCGGCTTTTTCGCCGGCTGTGGGAGTGTCGACGGCCGGCGCGGCTTGCGCTGCTGCCCGAGTCGTCGCCGCCCCCGCCCTCGCCGGCGGGCGCGGAATCGGCGTCGGCGTCGGCGCCGCTGTCGGCGTCGTCAGTGTCGGTTTGACGGCGGGCTCGGAGGGATTGAGTGGCTGCGGTCGCAGGACCGTGCCCGCCATGCGCGACAGCTCGGCGGAGCGCAGCTTGGCGGCTGCGCTATCGGCGCTGCGCCAGTCGCCGCCATCGGCAATCGCCGCCAGCGCCGCGGTGCTCGCCACACTGTCCGGCCGGGCACGTTCGAGGCGGATCAGACCGTCGCCGACACCGGGAGCCGAAAGATCCGCGGCCACCCGCAGCACGGCCGCTTGATCAAGCGTTTCGGCCCGGCCGAGTTCGCCGAGAGCTGCCGCGGTGAGACTTGGCGACTCGGCGAAGCGCGGACTCGCGAGCAGGCTCTGGACTTCCAGCGCGGCGCGCGGCGTGGCGCGCGCAAAGACACGGTTGCTGGCGATGTCGAGACCCAGCGCGCTGAGCCGCGACGAATCGGTGCTCGGTTCGAGGGTGTCACGGCCAGCAAGGCGGATCGCCTCACCGGCCAGATCGTCGCGATAGGCAAGATTGCGCCGACGCACGAACCATAAATCCGGCAAGACCGCGAGCCGTGCCCACTCGGCGTTGGAAGGATCGCCGCTATCGATCGGCAAGGGCAAGCGCGGAATGCGCAGCTGCTGAAGGATTTCAAGCGGCTTGCGGGTCGCCACCAGATTTATCGCCGCCGGACGCAGGGTGCGCGTGCGGGTCGTCAAGCGGCTGCTCACCGCCCGCCATTCGTTGCGCGGGATCGGCGCCAGCAGCAATATCGAGGTCGATTCGAGCGTCGCCGACGGCGCTTCGAGGTCGATCGGCGGCAGCGACAGCGCCTCCTCGACCAGCGCCGGCAGTTCGTCCTCGGGGATGATCGAGAAATCGACGACCATTTCGGGCGGGAAATATCGCTGCGTGAAATCACGGCTGTCGATCATGCCGGCCGGTATCGGCCCGGCCGACGGCAACAGCGGAAAGTTCTCGCGCGCCGCGAAGCCGCGCCCGCCGCTGGCCAGCAGGAGGTCGGCGAGATGCACCTGGTGCTGGACCAGGTGCGCCAGACGCAGCGCACGCGGAGCGTAACCAAGGCCCGGCAAGTCGGCGCGATCGGCACCGAGTTCGCGACGCACCATGGCCTCGTCCACCCACACCACCACATTATTGGACAGCGCCAGCATGGCCAGCGGCAGGACGTTGGCCGACAGGCCGCGCGCACCGTCGCCGGCAAAGATCGCCGCTGCCGCGCGGCCACGCCGGGCGTCGAGGGCATCGGCGGCGCCATCATCCTGCCACGGCACGAGGACGATGGCCGTGGCTTCGACCACGTCGCCGTCTTCGACGCTACGCTGGCCAGTGATCGACGTCGGGTAGGAACCAATCGGATTATCGGTGTATTCAACCGGGCGCAGCGCCAGCACGAACAGGCCGCTGCGATTGCGCAGCGGTGGCTGCGCTACTCTGCCGAGCCCAAAACGTGCCGACAGCTGCTCGGCGCGCGGGATGTCGGCGAGCCGCAGTTCGATGGCCCGCGTCAGCAGCACCAGTTCGCCAGCGGCGGTAACGCCGTGGCCGGCCGCCACATTCACCCGGTCACCAGCGCTGCCGCGCTCGACATCGAGGCCGCTGGCCACGCCGCTGCCGGCGGCCTGGCCGAGGTCGGCTTCGCGGGTGAGGATGTATTGCTGGTCGCGAATCAGGTCGCGTGCGGCCAGGAAGCGGCCGTCGAAATAGCGAGGCCGTTCGCGGCGCGGGTCTTCGATCAGCGCCCCGGCTTCCTTGAGCCGCGCCACCTCCGCGGAGCCAAGAGTTGCGCGCGTTTCGCCAGTGATCAGGTTCATGACTCATCCTCCAGAGCGCCGCTTGGCGCGCCATTGATCTTGCGGTTCATCCGCCCAGCCCGAGTGCGCCGGCGAGCATCCCCAGGTGCGGCAACACGCGGCGGCCGCCGTTATCGACGATGGCATCGCCGCTGCGTGCCGGCGGGTCGCCAGCCGCCACCGGAACGAAGATCCGCGCCAGGAACACCGCGGTCGGATCAAGGCCGGGCGGATGCCCCGGCGGTGCCGGCAATTCGCCGGCAGCGTCGCTGCCGCCGGCGCTGCCAGAGATATCCGGCCAGCCAGCGAGGACCGCATCCTGCAAGGCGTCGCGGCGCGCTGCCGGGGCGAGAGCGGAGAGGTCGCGATCCGGCAGCGGCAGGCCGTTGAAATCGTCGTCGAGGCCGTCGCCGCGCAGCACCAGATGCACCTCGAAAGCGTCCCGCAGACGCGAGGTCTGCACCGCGTCGAGGGCGTCGAAGGGCCCGCTGGCGAAAGCCGGCGTGAGTGCCTGACGACAGGTCACGAAGCGCACGAAGACATCGGCGATCACGGCCCGCGCGGGCAGCACCGGCCCGTCGGCGATGAGGCGTGCGCTGGCGAAGCGCTGCGGGTTGTCGAGCGCGGCGAGGCGCAAGCCGTCACCGCCGTCGCCTGCCAGTTCACCGTCGAACCAGCGCGCCAGGCGCAGGCACACCGGTCGCGGCAGTTCCACCAGGCGCCCGAGCCGGTCTACCGCCAGGCCGGGGGCGATACGCACTTCCTCGACCGCCTCGCCTGCCGCCGGCACCTGACGCACGCGCAAGCCGGCCAACGTCCCGCCAGCAAAAAGGCCCGTCGCGCCGGCAGCATCGGCATCCAGCCCCGCGGGCAGGCGCCGCGCTCCGGCGCCACTGACAAAAGCTAGCGCGCGAGCAAGTCGGCTGCGGTGGTAGGTCTGCTCGTCGGCAAAGTCACCGGCATCGAGCAGCATTCCCGTGGCGTAGTGCGGGCGCGCCGCGTCGGGCAGCGCGTAGAGCGGGTCGTCGGAAGGCGGGCGAAGGGGCCTGTTCATGTTTCGCTCCTGGGTTTGGCTGGCTTGGCGGGCTTGGCGGGTTTGCGCGCCCGCGCCTTGCGCGCTTCAGCGGGGGCACGGGTCGGCCGAACAACGGGGGTGAGGATTGCTGTCCACCCCGGCAACGGCGGCCGAAATAGCGTTGGCCGCGGTGGCGTTTCGACTACAAGCCGCCGGCTGACGACCACATCGACCGCCTCGGGCGCACTGCGCCGTCCATTGTTGCTCACCACCACCAACTGGAAGCGGTGCGTGCCGACGGACAGGCCGGCATCGACCACCACCACGGGTTCGGCGGTTTCGACGGTGCGCCCCTTGACAAAAGTGGTCATCGCATCGGCTCCGCTTGGCGACTCAGGGCTGACCCATGTAAGTCCACAAATAGGTCACCACACGGCCACCGCCAGCATCGAAGGACCGGCTGCCATCGAGGTTGAAGCTGGTCGCGAAGTCCACGCTGCGCGGTGCATTCAGCACGGCGGTGGGGTTTTCGGTATCGGCGACGATGACGATCACGTCGTCAGCAATCGAGCTGTTGCCGGAGTCGTCCACCACCACCAGACGGAAGGTGTGGCGCCCCAGCGGCAGCGCAGAATCGGCGGACAGGGTGACTTCGACGGTGGGGGTCTCGGTCTTGACCTCCTGGTTGATGATGAACTCGGCCATTTTTGGCTCCTTGTGTCGGGTTGAGTTGCGGGTGGTTTTACCAGCGCTGTTGCCGCGCTGCTGGCACCTAGTCTGTCAGGCGCCATCGATACTCGATGATGCGTCCGCCAGGCGCGGCGCTCGAGCCGCTGCCATCGAGGACGAAGCTGCGACCGTGCGCGACGGCCATGTCGGGGCCGGCATCAGCCACCGGCGGCACCAGCGGCAGCGGTGACAGCGCACCTGACAAACGCGGATCCAGGCTGCCGACGCCGAGCACGTAATCGCCGTTGCCGAGGCTGCTGACGCCGAGCCGAGCCGCAATGCGCTCGCGCGGCGGGCCAAGGTAGGTATCGACACCGACCAGGCTGGCAATGCCGACCAGCAGCGGCCAGGTGGCAGTCGCCACCTGCACTTCGACATGGGCCGGCGCTTCGAGCTCGACGATGCGGCGGAGCAGGCCAAGGTCCTGTGGCTCGACGCGCTGGTGCACCAGCACCAGCGCGCGGAAGGCCAGCTGGTCGTAGAAAGCAAGCACCGCCGAGCGCTCGGCGCTCGAAATCAGCTCGTCGCGGAACAGTGCCAGCAGTTCGACGCGTTCGGCCTCGCCGAGAACCAGGGTATCGCCGACCACCGAATTGCCGCTGATGACCAGGCCTGGCAAAAGCGGGTCGTCCGCGACGTTGAGGTTCACGCCGAGCAGCGTGCTCATCAGCCGGCGCATGCGAAAGCCTTCCAGGACCACGATCTCGCCGCCACGCACGCCGCCGTCGCTGGCGATGTCGAGCGCCAGCCGCAGACCGCGCTGGCTGCCGTGGTAGCGCGCAAGCTCGCTCGAACGGACGAGCCATTCGCGCCGCCGCCCCTCCGGCAGCACGGCGTCGAAGGCCACGCCGAGCCAGCCAGCGAGCCATTCGAGCGACTCTTCCGGCACCACCACCGGGTCGCTCGCCAGATGAGCAGCGGCGACGCGGTCTTCAAGCGGAGTGAGCACGCCTTCGACGTTGCCCAGCAGACGCTCGAGGAAATCGGCGGGCGTCGCCACGCCAGGACTTTCCGCGGCGGCGCCGAATTCGCTTTCGCGATAGAGGCGCGGCAGATATTGATCACGGTAGGAGAAGCGCGAGCCGTAGGCGCGCAAGGCGGCCAGTTCAGGCGAATCACGCCCCGCGCCGAAAAACGCCACACGCACCCACAGATAGCGGCCGCTGAGAGCGCGCACGCGATGCGCGGCACGCTGGACCAGCGCCGTCCACAGTCCGGCGCGGCCGGGCTCGGGCGCGCCCCAGGCACCCAGGCCGGGATGGCCAGGCAGCTCGGAAGGCTGCCGTTCCCAAACCGCGTGCGGCACGGGCCCGGCGGGCAGTGACTCGTCGGGCAGTTCACCGAAGACATGCGCGTGCCATTCATCGACCACCGCAGGGCTCGGCTCGGCGCTCGTCGCCAACCACACCAGCAGGCCGCAGCCGACCGGCAGGCGGGCGTCGGCGTAGACCCGGTGCCAGACCGTCCGCTGGTCGCCGCTGTCGATGAGATGCATCGCCGCGCTGCTGAAATTCGCCGCCTCGCCGCGGCGGGCGAGGTTGGCCAGCGACAACCGGTAAAGCGGTTCGAGCGCGCCGCCCGCCAGCGGGTAACGTGGCGGATCGTCGAGGCGATGGGCGAAAGGCGCTTCCTCGGCAGCGCTCGCCAGCGGGTAGATGTCGCCGGCCGGCTGCAGCGTCAGCGCCACCGCGGGCGAACCCCTGGGCACCCACACTGGCGCGTCACGGCGGCCCGGCACGCGCGCCACGATGACACGGCTTCCGCCCTCGCTGAGCCAGTCGATCGCATAGGCGAAGATCGCACCGGCCAGCGTCTGCGCCGGTCCGAGCCTGGCCAGCAGCCGATCGAACAGGCGCAGGCGACATTCGCCATCGCCGAACCATGACAACAGCGCCAGCGTGCCGTCGGCGGCAAGCGTCAGCGCCTGCGGCCGCTCGCCGGCCGGCCAGACAACGTCGTCGAAAATCTTCAGCGTTGGCGGACTGGGGTTTTCGGGATCGGGGCGGAAAGTGCCCGGCGCGTAGTCAACCGCCGGCCGCTCCGGCTGGAGGCAGCCGCTGAGGTGACCGAGGCGACCGCTGGCACGTTCCAGCAGCCACACGCCGCCGCGTGGATCGGCGGCAAGACGCCAGGCCTGGAAGTCCGGTGTCGGCAAAACGGTGTCCGGCCAGCGACCGCGCAGGTCGTGCAGCAGGAGGCGTTCGCCCAGCGCCACGTAGAGCACGTCGTCGAAGCCGGCAGTAAAATCCAGCGGTCGCTCGGTGAGTGGCAGCAAAGTCGCCACCGCCGGCAGATGACTGACGACGACGATGGCCATCGCCGCTTGCTCCCAGCGCGCGCTGGCGCCGTGCCGGTCGACCGACTGCGGCAGACGTTCGAGCGCCGCCGCGGCGATCCCGGCGGCGTCCGCCGGAGCTGCCGAGAGACGGCGCTCGCTGGCCAGGCGCAAGGCACGGCAAGCGGCACGGTAATCGACGTGACTGCGCCCCGGCCAGTGCCGGTCGTCGGCCAGTAACCAGAAGCGCTGTCCGTTGGCATCCATCAGCACAGCTCGGGCACGACCGGCACAGCGACAGCGCTGTCGTCGGCGAAGGGGTTGGGCAGCGCCGAGAGGTCACCCGGCGCACCACCACTGCCACTGCCAGCCGGATTGTCCACAGCCACCACCGACAGCAGTTCGGGCAGCTGCCAGGCGGCGAGCTGCAGCGACTGGCTGCCGTCGGGCGTATTGCGCGTCAGCAGCCGCCATTCGCCCTTCCCGGCGATCTCGGCACGTTCGAAGAGGTTGATGCCGCCGACCTC